>CANQVS010000013.1 GCA_947627345.1 uncultured Clostridia bacterium | reverse complement strand
TATGGCAGGACAGCCCCGAATTTACCGACTTAGAGCCGAACACGGAATACAGTTTCTATCAGAGAATGAAAGAAACCAATACTCAATATGCTTCCGATAAGAGCGAGGCGCTTACGGTAACCACCAAAAAGTCCGCAGTTTCAGCACCTGCTAAACCAACAGTTGAAACTGTAACTGACAGAAGTGTTACATTAAAGGCGGTTGTCGGTTGCGAGTACAGTAAAGACGGTATCATATGGCAGGACAGCCCCGAATTTACCGACTTAGAGCCGAACACGGAATACAGTTTCTATCAGAGAATGAAAGAAACCGATACTCAATACGCTTCCGATAAGAGCGAGGCGCTTACAGTTCAAACAAAGCCTGACAATACCGTTGTCACCCTTAACGGCGCAACGACCGCAACGGTTGACGGTAATATTGAGTTTACCGTGAATGTCAGCGGATGTAACAGCGATGTTACCTCGGTCAAAGTTGATGTAACATACGGCGATAATTTTGAGATTGTATCGGGCGATTGGTTAAAAACCGATTATTCCACGAAAGATTTTAATCTTGAAAACAACAACGGCGTACTGACATATGAAAAGCCGTCAGATGTTAACGGGGATTTGATTAAAATCGTATTAAAGGCGAAAACAGCCTCCGTTGATATGCAGACGGTAAGCGTCAAGGTTGTTGCTGTAAACGGTTCAAACGAAATTATAAACTTAACATCGTCACAATCCGTTAAAATCAATTGTGCGACTCATTCTTACGACTCCTATATCAAAAAGGACGACGAAAATCATACTTGCATATGTTCAGTCTGCGGTAATGTTGAAACAAGAGCGCACCGTTGGGACAGCGGTCAACAGACAAAAGCCCCGAACTGCAATGAAACGGGCAATATGCTCTATACCTGTCTTGACAATTGCGGTGCGACCAAGAACGAAGCTATAGCAAAGAACGATAACCATACCTATGGCAGTTGGATTCAAACTAAAGCACCAACCTGCACTGAGAACGGAACGGAAACACGCACCTGCTCAGTATGCCAAAAGAAAGAAACTCGTGATATTAAGGCTACAGGTCATAGCTTTGGCAGTTGGAAAACGACAAAAGAACCAACCGACAAAGCGAAAGGCGAGCAGACGAGGAGTTGCTCAAAGTGTTTTTATAAGGAAACAAGAACGATTCCAAAGCTTGCTTTGAACATTGGAGCGGGTACGGACGGTAAAAAGGCCGAACAGACTATCATTAAATCTAAGAATGATAAAGACCCCAAGGGTAGTACATTTAATCTTCTTCAGGTTAAGAATAGCAAAACAACGAAGAATTCTATTAAGATATCCTTTAAGAAACCCGGAAAAACTAAAAAATTTGTGATTTACGGCAACCGATGCGGTAAACTCTACAAGAGAATTAAGATTACGACAAAAAAATCATTTACCTATAATAAACTCAAGAAAGGTAAGTATTACAAGTTCCTCGTAGTAGCTTTGGATAAAAACGGCAAGGTAGTTGCTACCTCCAAGACTATCCATGTAGCGACAAAGGGCGGAAAAGTAGGTAATACCAAAAAGGTTATAATCACAAACTCTAAGAGTACAAAGACAATAAAGAAGGGCAAAACCTTTACAATCAAGACCAAACTTAAAGCCGAGAGTAAGAAACTCAAGGTTAAGAAACACCGCAAGATTGCGTTTGAGTCATCAAATAAATCTATTGCGACTGTTTCAAGTAAGGGTAAGATTAAAGCCAAGAAGAAGGGTACGTGTTATATTTACGCGTACGCTCAAAACGGCGTAACGGCTAAGATTAAGGTTAGAGTAAGGTAATCTTAAAAATAAAAGACCATAAAATTTTTCGTGCGGAAGGCTATTGCCTTCCGCACTTTACTTTTAATATCTGTTCTACTCAAGAGAGAAAGACAGACAACATCTTTCTATACGAGTGTGAACTGAAAGATACACAAAAATTCTCCAATCCGTTAAATAAGGAGTTTTAAACCTTATTGCGGACAGAAAGGAGTATCTAATGTCAAACAAACCACTCTACTTTTTATTATGCAGACTTTATTTGTTGTCCCAAAATTTATTGTAGAGCCACAAAATTTTAGAAAATACTTTTATTTTCCTAAATTTCATTGTATAATAAGCTTTGGTGAGAAAAATGTATGATGAAATAAAAACTCAAACTTATAACGTTTTTAATGAACTTGTTGAAAAATCAAAATTAAAAAGCGGAGATATAATAGTTCTCGGCTGTTCTACAAGCGTTGTAACAGGCTCTCTTATCGGAACAAATTCAATGTATGATTGCGCCGAGGCTATGTACAGCGCTTTTTATCCTTATTTGAAAGAAAAAGGAATTTATTTAGCCGCGCAATGCTGCGAGCATTTAGGACGTGCTTTGGTAGTGGAAAAAGAATATGCCGAAAAGCATAATCTTGAGGCCGTAAACGCAATCCCACAGCCAAAAGCGGGAGGAAGCAGCGCTACAACAGCCTACAGACTTTTCAACTCACCCGTACTCGTTGAGCATATAAGAGCCGACGCGGGGGTTGATATTGGCGGAACGCTTATCGGTATGCACCTTAAAGAGGTAGCCGTTCCGCTTAAAATGGAAAATAATAAAATCGGTGAGGCGAACGTAATATGCGCTCGGACCCGTCCGAAATTTATCGGAGGGGAAAGAGCCGTATATGATAAAAACCTGATGTGAGGTGTAAAAAATGACCGCTAAAGAAGAATTTATAAAGATTTATACAGAGAATATTACAAGAGAGGGAAGCGACAAGCTTTTGGAGTGGATAGAAACTACGGATTTCTTTACGGCTCCAGCAAGCACAAGGTATCACTGCGCTTGTGAAAACGGTTTGGTTAAGCACTCCGTAAGTGTATATAATACTATGGTAGAGAAACACTTCGATGAGGAGACCGACAGCGCCGAGAGTTTTGCAATCTGCGCTTTGCTCCACGATTTATGCAAAGCGCAGTTTTATAAAGTCAGCTCACGAAACGTAAAAAACGAGGAAACGGGGCGTTGGGAAAAGGTTCCTTACTTTGCGGTTGACGACCGTTTTCCGTTCGGCCACGGAGAGAAGTCGGTTTTTTTAATAGAGCGTTTTATGCGCTTGCGTCTTGACGAGGCTATGGCTATCCGTTGGCATATGGGAGAATTCGGCGACAAAAACAGCGGTACAATTTCCCAGGCTTATAATATGTATCCGCTCGCGGTAAAGCTTCATTTAGCGGATTTGGAGTCAACCTTTATAAGAGAAAAAGGCACATCAGCTATAAACAACAGGTGATTTAATGTTACTCGACGAAGCAAAAAACAGGGCTGAAAAGCTCAGAGCTGAACTGAAATATCACAGCGACCTGTATTATAATCAGGATAATCCCGAAATTGACGACTTTTCTTACGATAAAATGATGCGTGAGCTTGAGGATATTGAGGCACGGTTTCCCGAGCTTATAACACCTGATTCGCCTACAGTAAAGGTCGGAGGACAGGCGGGAGAAAAATTTTCCCCGGTTACTCATACCGTGCAGATGGCGAGTTTACACGACAGCTTTTCATTCGATGAACTTCGTGATTTTGACAGAAAGGTCAGAGAGACTGTCGGCAATCCGAAATATGTGGTAGAGCCTAAAATTGACGGGCTTTCCGTTTCTGTAGAATATGTGGACGGCGTTTTATCCAGAGCCTCAACGAGAGGCGACGGTATAACGGGCGAGGATGTAACGGATAATATACTGACAATAAAATCGCTCCCTCATAGGCTTGAAAACGCCCCGCGCTATTTGGAATTGAGGGGCGAGGTGTATATGTCGTTTGAAAGCTTTTCACAGCTTACAAAACGGCAGGAAGAAAAGGAAGAAAAAACCTTTAAGAATCCCAGAAACGCCGCGGCGGGTTCCCTGCGCCAAAAGGACAGCGGTATAACTGCACAGCGCAATCTGGATATTTTTATATTTAATATCCAGCAGATTGAGGGAAAAGATTTAAACAGTCACGAGCAGTCGCTTGATTATATAAAATCTCTTGGAATTCCCGTGGCATTTTATAAATCGTTTGATAATATTGAAGATGTTATCGCGGAGATAAATAAAATCGGAGATAACAGGGGAAGCTACAGCTTTGCCATAGACGGAGCAGTAGTAAAGGTTGACGACTTTAATATGCGGGAGAGATTAGGTTCAACAGCGAAATTTCCGCGCTGGGCGGAGGCATATAAATATCCGCCCGAGGAAAAGGAAACTACTCTTTTATCCGTTGAGATAAATGTCGGAAGAACAGGAGTTTTAACTCCTGTCGGAATTTTTGAGCCTGTGCTTTTAGCGGGAACAACCGTATCACGCGCGACGCTCCACAATATTGATTTTATAACAGAAAAGGAAATTTGCGTCGGCGACAGGGTTTTAATCCGTAAAGCCGGTGAAATTATTCCCGAGGTGCTTTCGGTAACTAAACACGGTGAAAATTCAAAGCCGTTTGAATTTCCAAAGCTTTGTCCATCTTGTTCAAGCCCCGTAACCAGAGCGGAGGGAGAGGCGGCCGTACGATGCACGAATACCGACTGTCCCGCACAGCTTATGCGGCACCTTATACATTTTGTCAGCCGTGACGCTATGGATATTGAGGGATTGGGACCGGCGGTTTTGGAACAGCTTGCAGACGCTGAGATGATAAAATCACCTGCGGATTTATACAGGCTAAAATTTGAGGATATTCTATTACTTGATAAAAAGAAAGAAAAGTCGGCGAAAAATCTTATAAATGCGATTGAAAAAACTAAGGATAACGAGCTTTACAGATTGATTTACGCTTTGGGAATACCTCATATAGGTTTAAAGGCCGCACAGCTTTTATGCGGAAAATTTCCGACAATTGACGATGTTATGAACGCAAGCGCCGATGAAATCAATTCGATAGACGGCTTTGGAGATATTATGGCGCAAAGTGTTGCGCAATACTTTTCACTTGAAAGCACACGCAGTCTTATTGATGAGTTAAAAACTCTCGGGCTGAAAATGACCCCTGCCGAAGTCAAGAAAGAAGACGGAGTTTTTGAGGGAAAAACCTTTGTTTTAACAGGCACATTACCCACTATGTCGCGCAAGGAAGCGTCAAAGCTAATTGAAGATAACGGCGGAAAGACATCTTCATCAGTAAGCAAAAAAACCGATTTTGTTCTTGCCGGAGAGTCTGCGGGTTCAAAGCTCACTAAGGCTCAAAGCCTCGGAGTAACAGTTATTTCAGAGGAAGAATTTTTAGCGTTAATAAAATAATTTATAAATTTTCAGGCGATGGTTTTCATCGCCTTTTTTATGCCTTTTTATAAGGCATATTTTTTTGCCTGTCCACATATATCTTACTATGAACTATATAAAGAATTTAAAAAACGCTTTGGCTTCTTTACCGTTCGCATTAAGAAATGCCGTAAGTAATGTTACGAAATTACCTGATAATATTCAGGAAATTCATCTGCGGGTTAATAAACCGCTTACCTTATACACTCCTGATAACCGCTTTTTTATAGCGGAAAATTTTAAACTTACCGCAGATTATCAAAGTAATTTAATTAAAGTAACAAAACCCGATATAAACGAAACATTTTCAAATATCTGCAACTTCTCCGTATATTCAAAGCAGAATGAAATTGTAAACGGATTTATTACTTTATACGGCGGTAACCGCGCGGGAATTTGCGGAACTGCTCTTAATAAGGAGGGTATAATTTACAATATCCGTGATATAAGCTCAATTAATATCCGTATCGCAAGCGAAGTAATTGATTGTTCAAAACCTTTAATTGAAAAAATAAAAGATATACATAAAGGAGTTTTAATTTGCGGTGCGCCCTGTAGCGGTAAAACGACAATTCTGCGTGATTTAGCCCGTATATTATCGTTTGATAATAAAGTTTCCGTGGTGGATACCAGATGTGAGCTTGCCTCCTGCTACAGGGGTGAGGCGCAGTTTGATATCGGTTTATCGGATGTTTTCACCTCCTACAGTAAACGCGACGGATTTGAACACGCCGTCAGGTGTATGTCGCCCGATATTATTATCTGCGATGAAATAGGCGAGGGCGACTGTATCCCGATTGAAAACGCTTTAAAGAGCGGAGCGTCTGTAATTGCTTCCGCCCATTGTAAAGACAGATTTGAGCTTTTAAACAAACCGTCGTTAAAACCGCTTGTGGAAAGCAAATGTTTTAACACATTTGTATTTTTAAAAGACAGGAAAGAAGTCGGACAAGTTTGTGAGATTTTAAACGGAGAAGAGCTTTATGCTTAAATACATAGGAATTATATTAATTGTATTATGCTGTTTTTTTGTAGGATATTATTTTAGTTTGAGATTAAAGCTGAGACGTGATTTTTTAGCCTCGTTTAGGGATTTTCTATCGACTTTGGAAACAAATATAAGATACAACAGCAGTGAAATTATCCCCCTCGTAAAATCTTGCTCGCCTGATTTTATATCAAAAATTTTTGCAAGGGATACCTGCGACAGCTTTTCATCTTACTGGGCTGACTGTATAGAAAATATTCCGAAATCCTATGCTTTGAAAAAAGATGATTATAACTTGTTGTATGAGTTCGGACGTATGCTCGGAACAACCGATATAGAGGGACAGCTAAACCATATAAATTTATATAAGGAGCTGATTAAATCGAATTTAGATAATTCTAATTTAGAATTAAATCAAAAATCCAAGCTTTCAAAGCTCCTCGGACTGTTTGCGGGCTTGGCTGTTGCACTATTGTTATTATAAAAAAAGGACTGGAAAATATGGACGTAGATATGATATTTAAAATTGCCGCAATCGGAATAATTGTTGCGGTTTTAAACCAACTGCTGATAAGGAGCGGCCGCGAGGAACAGGCAATGTTGACAACTTTAGCGGGTTTAATTGTTGTTCTTTCAATGCTTGTGACCCAGATAAGCAATCTTTTCGGCACAATTAAACAGCTTTTCGGGCTTTAATGAATATTCTTGCCATTTGTTTTGTCGGAATTTTAACGGCTGTATTGTCAATTTCAATACGACGGTACAATTCCGAGATTGCGTTTATAATAACCGTAATCGGTTGTATTATAATTTTCCTGTCCGTTTTACTTAATATTTCTTCTCTTTTTGAAACAGTGCGAAATATCCTTTCGACTGCTTCTGTCGAGTTCTCATATGTGACAATTTTATTAAAGGTAATCGGTCTTTGCTTTATAAGTGAGTTTGCTGTTGACTGTTGTGTTGACGCAGGACAGCGTGCCCTCGCCAACAATATTTCAATTGCGGGAAAAGTGCTCGTTCTTGTAACGGCAATTCCCCTTTACAAAGACGTTTTAAGTACCGTGCTTTCTCTTGCGGGAGGCGGAGTATGAAAAAAATATTAGTTTTTGTTTTCGTTTTCTTCATAGTTATGATGTCCGTTTTTCCCGCAAGTGCCGATACATATAACGACTTTATAAAGGAATATAAAGCTGATGAGGCTTTGGATTCTTTGCCTGACGATACAAAAAAATCCTTAAATGATATTGGACTTGACGGATTCGATTATTCCGCTCTTGAAAATTTAAGCCTGAGTAATATATTGTCGGAAGTTTTAAATACAGCGGGAGAGCAGAGCAAAACCCCTCTTAAAGCATTTACCGCAGTAATAGCTATAATACTTTTATACTCAATTTTATACGGTGTTAAAACCACTCTTGAAGGAAGCTTGCAGCCTGTGTTGTCAATCTGCGTAACGCTTTGTATAAGTGTTGCATTAGTAATTCCGCTGACAGGTTTTATAACTTCCGCCGTAGAAGTTATAAAAATTTCTGCGAATTTTATGCTTTCGTACATACCTCTTATGGTTCTTGCTATGAGCATATCGGGTCAGATAGCAAGCGGTGCAGGCTACTACAGCATTATGCTTTTTTCTGGACAGGCGGTTACCCGTATTGCCTCTGACATTATTGCTCCTTTTATGAAAATATTTCTTGCCGTAAGCGTGGCGTCCTCAGTTTCACCCAATATAAATTTAAGCGGAATTGTACGCTATATTTCAAAAATTACAAAATGGATACTCGCTTTTTCAATGAGCATTTTTACCGCGGTTTTAGGTTTTAAGCAAATAATCTCAATGGGGGCTGACAGCGTTTCATCGCGCGCCGTAAGGTTTTCTCTGTCAAGCTTTGTTCCGATTGTAGGCTCCGCGCTTTCAGAGGCATACAGAACCGTACAAGGTTCTTTCGGACTTTTAAAATCGGGAGTCGGAATAATTGCGATTATAGCATTAATCGCTGTTTATCTTCCAACTGTTTTGCAGTCGGTTTTCTGGATTTTAACCCTTGGACTCTCAAAAACCGTAGGCGAGGTAATGGGACTTAGAGAACCCTGTTTTTTGCTTGAGGCGGTAAATACCGTAGTAACTACGATTTTTGCGGTTATCCTCTGCATAATGTCAATTTTTATTATCTCTACCGCAGTTGTAATTTTGTTAGGAGGTTGGGGATGAGCGCCGTTGCTTCCGTAACAGCCGTGATTTGCGCCGTAGCGATAGCCTGCTCGCTTGTAACCGTAATAGTACCGCAGGGAAGTACAAAACGTGTTATGAATGCGGTTATCGGCGTTTTTATTCTGTGCTGTATGATTGTTCCGATAAAGAACGCGGTATCTGGTTTTACGATTGATTTTGATATACCGAAGCTTAATGATGAGTTTTCGGCATCTGCCGACGAAGCCTATGAAAAAGCGCTTTTAACCGAAACGAAGTCGAAGCTTGAAAGTTCCCTCGTTTCATATCTTCTAAGTAAGGGCTATAAGGTTAAAACCGCCGAAATAACTCTTAATTCAAGCGATAAATCGGGAATATATATAGAACGTATCTGCATATATATTGATAAAAGCGAAGTTAAAAACAGTTCCGATATAATATCTCTTACCGAAACTAAATTTGAAACTACTCCTGAATTGTTGGTGACGTGAAAATGAAAAAGCCGGATTTTAAACGACTTTTTGCTGATGAAAAAATAAAACGAATAATTATAATAAGCGGTGTGCTCGGAATCGCTTTGATATTTCTCTCATCTTTTTTTGAATTGCCCGAGGGGAACGGCATATCAAACAATGTTTCCGAATATAAGGAGCAAATGCAAAGTTCCATAACCGAAATGCTCTCAATGGTAGAGGGCGTCGGAAACGCATCTGTGCTTTTAACGATTGAAAATTCCGTTGAGGGCGTATACCTGCAAAACAGTTCAACAAAAACAAAAGAGATAGAACCGAAAATCAGAGGCATAGTCGTCGCCTGCAGCGGAGGTGATGATTCCGTTGTAGTTGCTCGTGTAACCGAAATAGTAACAAAAGCCCTGAATATTTCAGCGGCTAAAGTATGTGTAACAAAATTAGAAGAATAGAGGTAAATTATGAAAAAGTTTAAAAAACAGTTTTTGGCGGCAACTCTTGTAGTTGCTCTCGGCGCAGCGGTATATCTTAACTGGAGTCTTTCAACACCTCAAGCGGTATCAAAAACTTTGGGAGAGAGTAAATTTGTCAATGCAACCGTTGCTACATCCGCCGCAAAGAAGACATCAAATAATAAGGTGAAAGAATCACCAAAGCTTACAAAAAAGCAAAAGCAGTTTTTCGCGTCTGCAAAAACAACTCGTGACACGACGCAGGATAAAATTATAGATACCGCGTCGGAGGTTTTAGATGTGGATTCTTCCTCTGAAGGGGAAAAAACCGAGGCTCAGTCGAATGTAGCAGGAGTTATAAAGAATTTTACACTTCAGGACACTATTGAAACAACTCTGAAAGCAAAGGGATTTTCAAATTGTCTGTGCTACATAAACGAAAGCGGATGTACAGTTACTGTTTTAAAGAAAGAGCTAAAGAAAATGAAACCGATTCTTGTAAAATCAACTGTACAATCTGTTGCGAATATAGGATTTGATAAAATCACAATAGTAACCGTTTGACAGCGTGAGGGCTTTTGCCCTCACTTTTTTATTACATTCTTGTAAAAAGAATTGAATATTGATGGAATATAGTGTAAAATAATATGAAATATATTTTACATTGTCGGAGGTCGGACTATGAAGGTTGATAACGCAATTATTTTAGCGGCGGGACGTTCTCAAAGATTTGCTCCGTTAACATATGAAATGCCGAAAGGCTTATTTAAAGTACAGGGCGAAGTGCTTATCGAGCGCCAAATTAATCAATTGAGAGAAGCCGGAGTTAACGAAATTTACCTCGTAGTGGGTTATATGAAAGAAAAATTCTTTTATCTTGAGGAAAAATACGGTGTAAATTTTGTAATTAATAATACTTTTAACAATAAGGGTAATATTAATTCTCTGTACGCGGTTAAAGATGTTTTGAAAAATTCCTATATCTGCTGTTCCGACCATTATTTTGTGGACAACCCTTTTCTTGAAGAACCTGAAAATTCATACAGAGCATGCACATATAAATCGGGTGAATTTCGTGAGTTTGCCGTAGATATAAGCGATATCGGCGTAATTACCGATTTTCACGTTGGAAAGGGAAACTCCAATTGTATGATAGGACACGCGTTTTTCAGCGAGAGCTTTTCCAAAAAGTTCGTTAAGCTTATGGAAAAAGAGATTAATGATTTCGGCATACAAAATATGTTTTGGGAAGAATTTTACGCGCGCCATATCCGTGAGCTTACAATGTTTGCTAAGTTTTATGATGATGAAAACGTCCGTGAATTTAACTCGATTACAGACCTTAGAGAGTTTGACAAGGATTTTCTTTTAAATATCGATTCGCAGATTGTAAGAAATATCTGCGATGTTTTAGAGTGCGGACCTAACGATATAAAAAATATTGAAATTATACAAAAGGGATTAACAAACGTTTCCTTTAAGTTTGACGTTGACGGTAAAACCTATGTGTACCGTCATCCGGGCGGAAGCGCTGAAAATATAATAAACCGCGAGTCCGAGGTTTATTCCCAGAATAAGGCTAAGAAACTTGGAATTGACAAAACATTAATCCATATAGACGTAAAGGGCTGGAAAATTTCTCACTTTATCGACGACACGGTTGAAACCGACCTTGAACACAACGACAGACAGCTCGAACAGGTTTGCGAGTATCTTCGTATTCTTCATTCCTGCGAGTTTGAAACAGTACGTTATTTTGATTGTGTAGATGAGGCAAAGCGTCTTATCGGACTCGCCTGCAAGACAAAGGGAGATTTATTTGAAGAATTCAAGGATATTATATCGGACGTAGACCGTCTTAAAGTTTATGTAAAAGCTGATAATTTTCCTGATGTTTTAAGCCACGGCGATATTTATTCTCCTAACTATCTGTTTACAAAAAGCGGAGAAATTTATATGATTGACTGGGAGTTCAGCGCGGTATCCGATATTGCAAACGATGTTTCAGGTATGGTAACACGCTATGATTTGGATGACGCTAATGTAAACCGTTATCTCAAAGCATATTTTGGACGTGATTTAACATTTGAAGAGTACCGCCATTATATAGGTTATTTCGGAATTGACTCTCTTTACTGGCTATCCTGGGGACTGTTTAAAGGAAGTATTTTTGAGGATGACGGGTTCTTTATGCTTGCCGCCTATAAAAACTGCAAACGTTTTTGCAAAGCGGCGTTTGAGATGTACGAGCACCCCGAAAGATTTAAAAACTGGGAGTTTGGAAAGTAATGAATATTGCGGTAATTCTTGCGGGAGGAGTGGGTTCAAGAGTCGGAGCCGACCGCCCAAAGCAATTTATAGAAATTTTGGACAAGCCCGTGCTTGCGTACACTATAGAAAAATTTGATTCCCACCCTGAAATAGACGCAATTGAGATTGTCTGCGTAAAAAGTCATATCGACTATCTTAAAGAAATGGTAAAGAGGTACGGCTTAAAAAAGGTTAAGTGGATAACCGAAGGCGGAAGTACATTTCAGGGCTCTGTTATGAACGGCGTGAATAATCTGAAAGATAAAGCGGACGATAACGATATTGTTTTGATACATTTCGGAGCGTCGCCGTTTGTTGAGGCTGAAATTATTTCCGACGCAATCAAAGTATGCAAAGAAAAAGGAAACGCTATCTCAACTACAGATTTCTTTTTGCTTTCGGGAATAAAGGACGATGAAACGAAATCAACAAAATGGATTGACAGAGATACGGTTGCGTGTATGAACTCGCCTCACGCTTTTAAATATAAATTTGTATATGATTTATATAAAGAGGGCGTAGAAACAGGAGTAATAGACAGAGTTGAACCGCATACTACAACTATGATGTACGCGCTGGGAAAAACGATTTATTTTTCAAAAGGAAGTCAGACAAATATTAAAATTACAACCAAGGAAGACTTGGATTTGTTTGAGGGATATGTTTTATTGAAACAGAAAAGAGCGGAAAATTAGTTTATAACGCTGAATAAGAGGAAAAAGTATGGACGCTACACAAGATTATTTGCTTAATTTGCTGATTGAAATTGATACAATCTGCAAAAAATACGATATAGAATATTTTATCGACTACGGTACAACCCTCGGAGCAGTTCGCCACGAGGGATTTATTCCCTGGGATGATGATATTGATATTAATATGACGGAGGATAATTACTATAAATGGGTAGATGCTTGCAAAAAAGAGCTTGACCCCTCTAAGCGTGTGTACGGCGATGGAAGAATAGACAGGGATTTCCCCGGTGTTTTCGGTCGTTATATCGACGTGGAAAGTATCAGAATAAGCAATAACTTTGCCTTTTGGAAACCGATTTGCGGTCAGTGTATCGACGTTTTCTATCTTCTTGAATTGCCCGGAGACCCTGTAAAGAAGCAGGAAATGATTGATTTGTACTTTGCCTATGACGAGTATTCAAATTCAAGCTACCGTCATTACCGATACAAAAACGATACTCAAATGAAGCTGTATAATAAATTTCGCCGTATGGAAAAAATAATGGGCAAAGAGCGCGTCCTTAAAAAGCTTGAAAAACAGCTTTTCCATAAACACTATGACGATTGCGATACTTACATTGTAACCTCAGCGCGCAAATACGGACCGACATCAATAGCCCCGAAAGAGTTTTACGACACGGTTTATTACGCCGATTTTGCGGGACATAAATTCCCGATTTCGGGACGATATGCAGAGCTTTTGACTTATTACTACGGAGATGACTGGAATATTCTGCCTGATTTAAGAAAACGCCATTCTCAAATGTCGCATACAGGCATTTCCTGCGCCGATTATGTTTCCGACTATATGCGTATAATTGATGAGAAAAAGCTAAAAAAGGAGCGCCAAAAAGCAAAGCATATTCTTGTTGAGGAGGGCTATAAAATCGGCAAGCATCTCGATTTGGTCCATGAAAAGCTCGGAAAGCTTGCGCTTTTAAAGATTGAAAAGAAAATCAAGGAAAATAATTTAGACTTAAACTCACTTTTAGACCCGTCTTCGCCCGAAAAGCTCGCGGTGCTGGATGATGTTTTTTCTGATTACTATGACAAACAGCTGAAACCGAGCGTCCGCTACTGGGAAAATTATCTCGACATCGGAGATGAATATTTTTACGCGGCAATTTTTAATCTTATTTATACGCGTAATAATTTTACCGCCTCAGGTAAAATCTTAAAGGTCAGGGAAGCAAACGGCTTTGAACCTGACGATAAGTTTAAAGAACTGTGGAATATTGTACTTACCGCGCGTAAAATTAAGGCTTTGATGCTTTATAAAAAATATGACAAGGCGGAAAAGCTAATTGATGAAGCGGTTGTAAAATATCCGTATTGCAAGGAGTTTGAAATATATAACGCTGAAATTAAAGTAGCGCAAAATAAGTTTGAAGAAGCCGAAAAGCTTTTAAATGAGCTGATAAAGAAATACCCCGATAATTTCAGACTTAAAAAAGCTTTTGGCGACATCGCTTTCTATAAAAAAGATATGGATACCGCCGATAAATATTATGATGACATAATGAAAAACTCAAACGACGGACTTCTTCATTTGGATATTCGCAAGAAAAGGGGTGCTTAAAATGACAGATGTTCAGTCAAAGCTTCTTGCTCTTACGGACGAAATTATTGAAATATGCAAAAAAGAAAAGCTTAGTTATATCGTTTCAAACCTAACTGCCGCTTATATTTCTGACCATAAAAAGTTTGATGCCGACCAGTGCTTTTTTACTATGATGATGCCTTTAAACGACATCATTAAGCTTGAAAAGTATGTTAATAAAAACCTAAGCGAAACCCGGGTTATTGAGTATTGGAAAAACAACCCCGACCTCCATATGTTAAAGTTTCGCTATGTGGACAAAACTACTTTATTTTTTGACGGAAGTTCTCCCGAAAGACACAAATATAACGGCATATGTGTTACTATTATGCCCACGCGTGAATTTGAACCCGCAGACGATGTGCGCGGAATAGAGCGTTATATTCAGATGCAAAATTACAAGCAGGAGTCTTATGTATTATTGGCAATACTCTTAAAAATTCTTACAAGAGTTACGCATTATAGAAAATTCAAGTCTTTAATAATGCACCTTATAAAGCTTGAAAACATAAACTATATTCACTACGGTTGGCTTAAACGTCATAAAATGACTAAGCAGGAAATGATAGATTATATTATAAGCGAAAATTTAAAGGCTAAAAAACCGTACACAAGCGCCCGTTTTCTTTCTGAAGAAAAATTAAAGAATAACGAGAATTTAAAGGAAAATTGTCTTGCTTTTATGGACAATAGAAGTAATGTAATAAAGCTTCCGATTGACCTGTATAAAAATGTTAAAGAGGTTGAATTTGAGGGCAGAAAATATAATGTTTACGCTGATGAAGAGAAGTATTATGAGTCAATGTTCGGAAACGGCTGGTACGAAAAGTCAAGAGAAGAAATTTTAGGCTCAGACCGTTCAACCGTAATTTATGATACCGAACTTCCTTTTGAAGAATATATGGACTATATTAAGAACGATGAGGTTTCCCTGTTTGATATTGCCGACAGCAAGTACAGCTACAATACCTGGATGGGAAAAATCCATAATCCTGCTGTAAACAAAACCTGGCATACTTTTATGAGGGCTCGCCGAAGTGTTGATAGAATAGATATTTGGTACCGCCTTAGAAATAAGAGGGAGAAAATTAAATCGGCTTATGAGGCAGGGGATGTTGCTAAGCTGAAGAAGATACTGAAAGGTTATCTTAACGCTACTGAAAAATACCGTGAAGAAAAAATCGGTTTTTATATTGACGATGAGCTTTTCAAATGCGCAGAATTGGTCTGGGAGAGTGAAAACCGTGAGGGTAAAACCGACAAAGACGGAAATGAGCTGACCTACGCGCAGTATATTTATTCTCTTGTACCAGACATCTATAAAACGGAAACACCTGACGAATATTTTTCAAAGCGCGGAACAAAAATTATTGATAATTAAACTGAGGATAGTTTTGATGGTGCATCAAAACTATCTTTTTTGTAAAATTATGTTTTCTTACCTTATAAAAAGTTTACAATTAAATATGTATGTGTTATAATTTTTTTAATGTTTTAATGTAAAGTTGGGTTATTATGGAAAATAAATTGTCACGCTTTGAGGCGCGGGAACAGGGCTTTATTTTAATCTTTGAAAAGCTTTTTAACGATGATTTAATTGATGACATTATTAAAAATGCTGAGGAATCGCGAGATATTGTTTTTAGTGATTACGCAAAAGAAATTGCAAACGGAGTTTACGGTGAACTTGAATATATAGATAATCTTATACAGTCGCATTTAAAAAAGGGCTGGACGTTGAAACGTATTTCAAAGCCGAGTCT
Source organism: uncultured Clostridia bacterium (assembly GCA_947627345.1). GTDB lineage: Bacteria > Bacillota > Clostridia > Oscillospirales > Acutalibacteraceae > Ruminococcoides. Next base: position 41,719 of record CANQVS010000013.1, on the reverse strand, counting down.
TTCAATTCTTAGACTTGCGGTTTATGAAATGAAGTTTAATGAAAAAATTCCCGACAGCGTTGCGATAAACGAGGCTGTCGAACTTGCAAAAAAATACACGATAGACGAAAGTAAATTTATAAACGGCGTTTTGGGCGCAATATCAAGAGAGTGAAAATGTATTATCTCGGAATTGATACAAGCAACTACACGACCTCTGTTGCTCTGATTGATGATAAAAAAGAGGTTGTTCAGCGAAAAAAACTCCTCCCTGTAAAATCGGGAGAAATAGGACTTCGCCAGAGTGACGCGGTTTTTCACCATACCGCACAGCTCCATTCTCTTTATACAGAATTAATAAAAGATATAAATACCGCCGATATTAAGGCAATCGGGGTATCAACACGCCCCCGTAACGTAGACGGCTCTTATATGCCTTGCTTTACAGTAGGACATAATACCGCAAGAATTTTAAGTTCCACCCTTAATGTTCCTTTATATAAGTTTTCACACCAGGAGGGACATATCAGCGCGGCTGTTTACAGTTGTAAACAAGAAAAACTATTTTCAGAAAATTTTATAGCATTTCACGTAAGTGGCGGTACGACCGAGGCGGTTTTGGCGAAGCCGGATAAATTTGGATTTAAGCTTGAATTAATTGCGAAAACCCTTGATTTAAACGCGGGACAGGCAATTGACAGAGTGGGAGTAATGCTCGGTCTTAACTTTCCGTGCGGTAAAGAGCTTGAAAAACTCGCTTTTAAATATAACGGAGTTTTAAAGGTTAAGAAACCTACACTTAAAGGCGAAAATTGCTGTTTAAGCGGTATTGAAAATATTTGTAAGAATCTTTATGAAAATAATTCTCCAAAAGAATATATATCCGCTTATTGTTTAAAGTATATAGAAAACACAATCAGTCTTATGGCGGATAAACTTCTTGAAAAATATGGCAGTCTTCCTCTGCTTTTTGCGGGAGGAGTTATGTCAAATTCCATAATACGAAAATCATTTGAGGATAAGTACGGCGCGTATTTCGCAAGTCCCGAATTCTCCTGTGACAACGCTGCAGGTATCGCGTATTTGACCTATAGAAAGGCACTTTATGATAAATCCTGAGTTTACCAAACCGCGTATAATATCCGTTTCACAACTCAATTATTACGTAAAATCGCTTCTTGACAATGACCCTCATCTTTCGAGCGTTTTTTTGACAGGTGAGATAAGTAATTTAACCGATCACTACAAAAGCGGTCATATTTATTTTTCTCTAAAGGACAAAAATTCTGTTGTAAGAGCGGTTATGTTTGCAGGTAATGCAAGAAATTTAAAATTCAAGCCCGAAGAGGGAATGAAAGTAATTGCGCTTTGCAGGGTGTCGCTGTATGAGCCGACAGGAAATTATCAGATTTATGTTGAAGATATGCAGCCTGACGGTATCGGCGCTCTGACTTTGGCGTTTGAACAGCTTAAAAAGAGACTTGAAGAGAAAGGGATTTTCTCTGACGAGAATAAAAAGCCCATTCCGAGATTTCCCCGAACAGTTGGAGTGATAACATCTCCAACGGGAGCGGCGGTTCAGGATATAAGGAATATTTTGACAAGGCGTTTTCCGAGCGTTGATATCGTGCTTTGTCCTGTTCTCGTTCAGGGGGCGCAGGCTCCCGCTCAACTTATTAACGCTGTAAATCTTTTTAATGAATATGACCTCGCCGATGTTATAATTATCGGACGGGGAGGAGGTTCGATTGAGGATTTGTGGGCATTTAACGATGAAAATCTCGCCTATGCGATTTATGCCTCAAATATTCCCGTAATATCCGCCGTAGGACACGAAACTGATTTTACGATTTGTGATTTTGTTTCAGATTTACGTGCTCCTACTCCTTCAGCTGCGGCGGAACTTGCGGTTCCCGATAAAAAAGAATTAGTTGCTTATTATAATTCGCAGAGACAGTATATTTCCTCTATTATAGACAGTAAAATTTCAAAATTAAGAGCATATCTTTCGGAAAAGAAAACCTTACTATCTGAAAATTCTCCCGAAAAAAAACTGCTTGAAATCGGCAAAAATCTTGACGGTCTTTCAAAAAGATTTGAGGTTTCCGTAAATCAGACTTATTTAGAGAAAACAGAACTTATAAAATCTATCGGCGCAAAGCTTGAGGCTTTAAATCCCGTGTCTGTTCTTAGGCGCGGATACTGTATAGCCGAGAAAGACGGCAAAATAATTAATTCGGCAAAAGAATTAAAACCAGACGATATACTAAAACTAACCTTAAAAGACGGGACGGTAAACACTAAAGTTTTGGAGAACTGATATGTCATTTGTTCATTTACACGTTCATAGCGAATACAGTCTGCTTGACGGAGCATGCAGAATAAAAGAACTTCCGAAAAGAGCAAAAGAAATGGGGCAGACTGCGCTCGCAATTACGGACCATGGCGTTATGTACGGCGCTGTGGATTTCTACCGTGCGTGTAAAAAGGAAGGGATAAAACCTATTATCGGCTGCGAGGTTTACGTCGCGCCGAGAACAAGGTTCGATAAGGTTGCGGCATACGATAAGGAGTATTATCATATGGTGTTGCTTTGTGAAAATAATATCGGTTATCAAAATCTCATCAAGCTTGTTTCCTGCGGATTTACCGAGGGCTTTTATAATAAACCGAGAATTGACGACGAACTTCTTGAAAAATATCACGAGGGATTGATTTGTCTTTCCGCCTGCCTTGCGGGAGAAATTCCGCAAAAGCTTTTAAAAGGCGACTATAACAGCGCAAGGGATAAGGCGCTTTATTATCAGAAAATATTCGGCAGAAGTAATTTTTTTATAGAACTTCAAAATCACGGAATTGAGGAACAGCTGAGAATTAATCCCGATTTAATTCGTATTTCCGAGGAAATAGGCGCTGAGCTTGTCGTAACAAACGACTCGCACTATATAAAGAAATCAGACGCGAAAACCCACAGTATTCTTCTTTGTATTCAGACGAATAAAACAATTAACGACGACAACAGAATGGAATTTAAAACGGACGAGTTTTATTTAAAATCCGAAGAAGAAATGCGTGCGTTGTTTAAGGATAATCAAAAGGCTTTTGACAATACCCAAAAAATAGCCGACAGATGTAATGTTGAATTTGAGTTTGGCGTAAGAAAACTCCCTCACTTTGATTTGCCCGAGGGCGTCGACCATTTTGAATATTTCAGAAACGAGTGTTATAAGGGATTGTACAGGCATTACGGTGAAAATCCCGATAAAACATTGACCGACAGGCTCGAATACGAGCTTTCTACAATAAACCGTATGGGTTTTGTTGATTATTATTTAATAGTCAATGATTTTGTTCAGTTTGCCAAACGCTCCGATATTCCCGTTGGTCCGGGACGTGGTTCGGGCGCAGGCTCGCTTTGCGCGTATTGTATCGGAATTACGGACGTTGACCCGATAAAGTATAATCTTCTTTTTGAGCGTTTTTTAAACCCTGAGCGTGTCAGTATGCCTGATTTTGATATTGATTTTTGCAAAAAACGCCGTGAGGAAGTTATAGAATATGTAATAAAAAAGTACGGTAGCGACCATGTTGCCCAGATTATTGCCTTTGGTACAATGGCGGCGAGGGGTTCAATTCGTGATGTCGGCAGAGCCTTGGCGGTGCCGTACAGTACGGTTGACCGTATTGCAAAACTTGTTCCGTTTGAATTGAATATGACGATTGAAAAGGCGCTTAAAATTTCATCGGAGCTTAAAAATCTATACGATACTGACCCGCAAACAAAAAGTATTATAGATATAGCTTTGCAATTGGAGGGAATGCCTCGCCACGCAACAATGCACGCCGCAGGAGTTGTTATTACAGAAAATCCCGTTTCCGATTATGTTCCGCTTTCATGCAACGACGGAAATGTAGTAACCCAGTTTACAATGACCACTTTGGAGGAACTGGGACTTCTGAAAATGGACTTTCTCGGTCTTAGAAACCTTACCGTTATTGACGACACAGTAAAGATGATTAGAGAGTCAAATCCGAATTTCAGCCTTGATGAAATAAGCGAGAGCGACCCTGACGTATATAAAATGATGTCATCAGGAAACAGCGAGGGAGTGTTTCAGTTTGAATCGCAGGGTATGAGAAATGTTCTTACACAGCTTAAACCCGATTGCTTTGAGGATTTAATCGCGGTTATATCCCTGTATCGTCCAGGCCCTATGGACAGTATTCCGACATATATTGACTGTCGCCATAATTCATCGCATATACGTTATAAGCATCCGATGCTTGAAGATATTTTAGATGTAACCTACGGCTGTATTGTCTATCAGGAGCAGGTAATGCAGATTTTGCGAAAGCTTGCGGGTTACTCTCTCGGCCGTGCGGATATTGTACGCCGTGCAATGAGCAAGAAAAAGCACGATGTTATGGAGAGAGAACGTAAAATTTTTATCGAAGGACTTTCGGATGATGACGGAAATGTTATTGTTGAGGGATGTCTGCGCAGAGGTATAGACCGCAAGACTGCCGAATCAATTTATGATGAAATGGAGAGCTTTGCGTCCTACGCGTTCAACAAATCGCACGCTACCGCTTACGCTAAGGTTAGCTTTCAGACCGCGTGGCTTAAATGTTACTATCCCAAGCAGTATATGGCGTCGCTGTTGTCAAGCGTATTAGATAATCAGAACAAGCTCGCCGTTTATATTGCAGAGTGCCACAATCTTAAAATTCAGGTTTTACCGCCTGATGTAAATTCAAGCTCCTACGGATTTACCGTTTCGGGAAGCAATATAAGATACGGTCTGCTTGCCATAAAAAATTTAGGAAAGCAGTTTATAGATACAATTATTGAACAGCGAAAGCTTGGAAAATATAAAAGCTTTTACGATTTTTGCAAGCGTATTTACGGTAAATCTATGAATATACGCGCAATAGAAAGTCTGATAAAATGCGGAGCGCTTGATACTCTCGGACTTAACCGACGGCAGATGCTTACAATGAGCAAATCTGTTATTTCAGACCTTGAATATGAAACCAAGAAAAATGTCAGAGGTCAAATGTCTTTCTTTGATATGGCGGGGGAAAGCGCACCTACTTCCGCGGAACCCGAAATTCCTAATTTACCCGAGTTTTCAAAAGACGAGCTTTTATTTATGGAAAACGAAGTTGCGGGAATGTATCTTAGCGGTCACCCGATAGACGAATACGAAGATTTTATAAATGCTGTTAAATGTGATAAAATCGGGGATATTATAAATCAGGATAATAGAATCTATAAGGATAACAGTTCCGTCCATATTGTGTGTATAGTATCCAAGCTTAAAAATCAGGTAACAAAAAATAACCGTATGATGGCTTTTGTTACTGTGGAGGACCGTTTTGGATTTGCTGAGGCGATTGTATTCCCCGATGTTTTCTCAAAATACGGAGGACTTCTTTCGCAGGGAAATGTTGTGGAGATTTTTGGTACCGTAAGCTTGAAAGAAGATGAAGAGCCAAAAATAATCTGTAACGAAATAAGAACGGTTGACAAAAATAATATTCAAAAATCTTCAAGCAAAACACAAAATCAAAAAAAGCCCGAAAAACAACAAAGACTTTATCTTCGTATAGACAGTCTTGACGGTGAGCTTTATAAAAAGGCGTTCAGAGTAATAGACATTTTTGAAGGGAGAACTCCCGTTGTATTCTGTTTGACTGAAAGCGGTAAGAATTTTATCGCGCCTGAAAATATGTGGGTAAGTCTTAATGATGTAATGATAAAAGAGCTTAAATATCAGCTTGGCGAGAATAATGTTGTTGTAAAATAAAAAATCCTCATAGAGATTAAACTATCTCTGTGAGGATTTTTGCCTTTTAAATTTTTAGATTTTTACAGATTTTCAACTTCCTCTTGTGTTAAAAGCTCAATGCCAGCCTGCGCGAGAATTTTCTCCGCGTTTTCCGTATCCTGAACTCTAAGCACGAGATAAGCAAATTCTTTTGAAACTGTTATGAACGCATACATATAGTCTATGTTTATACCGTTATTCGCGAGTAATTCAAGAGGTTTTTTTGTAGCTCCCGTCTTATCGGGAATTTTAATTCCCAAAACGTCCGTTGTAGAAACTACGCATTTATGGCTTGAAAGCGCCTCTTTGGCTTTGATTGTGTCGCTGACAATTAGGCGTATAATACCAAAATCCTGCGTATCTGCAACGCACATAGCCCGAATATCAATACCTTGAGAGGAAAGCGCGTCAGTAACTTTAATGATCTGACCCGGCTCATTGGAAGCGAAAATAGATATTTGTTTAATCATAATAATCTTTCCTTTCTCAAAATTATTTGTCTTCGTAGACTTTACGTTTATCAACAACTCTGACGGCCTTTCCCTCGGAGCGGGGAATTGTGTCTGGCGATACGAGTTTAACCTTTGGAGTGATTCCCAAAGCTGATTTAAACTCGTTTTCAAGGTCTTTTTCCATTTTAGTTATATCGGAAGTTTTGTCCGAGAAATGCTCCTCGTTCATTTCTATATCTACCTCAATGCTGTCAAGACTACCGCTTCTGTCAACAATAATCTGATAGTTGGGCGAGTGGTTCATTCCAAGCAAAACCGCCTCAATCTGACTCGGGAACAGATTAACTCCTCTGACGATAAGCATATCGTCAACACGTCCGAGAGGTTTGCTCATTCTGACAAAAGTACGTCCGCAGGCGCATTTTTCGTGAGTAATAATGCCTATGTCCTTTGTTCTAAATCTTAAAAGCGGGAACGCTTTTTTAGTAAGGCAGGAGAATACAATCTCGCCCTTTTCGCCGTCGGGTTTAGGTTCTCCCGTTTCGGGGTCGATAATTTCAATTATAAAATGGTCCTCGTTAACGTGCATACCCTTTTGCTCTGCACATTCGTAAGCTACGCCCGGACCGCAAATTTCGGTTAGTCCGTAAATATCATACGCTTTGATGTTAAGGCTTTTTTCAATATTTCGGCGCATTTCCTCCGTCCAGGGTTCAGCGCCGAAAATTCCTATTCTTAGAGGCAGTTTACTTGTGTCTATTCCTGCTTTCGCGGCGCTCTCGCCCAAATACATAGCGTACGACGGGGTACAGCCGAGTACATCAGAGCCGAAGTCTTTCATAATAGTCAGCTGACGCGCTGTGTTTCCCGATGAAACGGGAATTGTCGTACATCCAAGCTTATGCGAACCACCGTGAAGTCCCAAACCGCCCGTAAAAAGACCGTATCCGTATGATACGTGAACTTTATCTTCTTTTGTTGCTCCTGCCGCAACAAGCTGGCGCGCACAGCAGGTATCCCAAACGTCGAGGTCATCGTCTGTATATCCTACTACTATCTGTTTTCCCGTAGTACCGCTTGACGCTTGGATTCTCGTAACCTCGGACATCGGAACGGCAAACATTCCATACGGATAAGTGTCTCTTAAATCCTGTTTGCTCGTAAAGGGGAGCTTTTTTAAGTCGTCAAGAGATTTTATATCCTCTGGCTTTACTTTCAGCTTATCCATTCTCTCGCGGTAAAGCGGAACATTATCGTAAACGTGCTTTACCTGCTCGATAAGCCTTTCGGTCTGAAGTTTGTCGAGCTCTTCTCTTGAAGCCGTTTCAACCTCCGGGCTAAAGTATTTACTCATAGATTTACCTCCGTTTTCTATATATTATTACTTTCCGTAATTATATCCAAGTTCAAACGCCTTTTTATTAAGTTCAACAAATTTAGGTTTAACAGTATTTTCAATTGCGTTTATCCACTCATCGTATTTAATGTTAAGATATTTTGCGAGTCTACCCATCAGTACAATGTTAACCGCCTTTGATGAACCTGCTTTCTCCGCAAGGGAAAGGGCGTCTGTCTCATCGACAAATACACCTTTGTTTTTTAATTCGTCCAATATTTCGTCAGGGTACTTAGCAGAGCCGATTATTACGGGCATAGGGTCAATTTGCTGTGCGTTTACAATAATTTTTCCGCCTTTTTTCAGGAAAGAAACGTACCTTGCGGCTTCAAGCTTTTCAAATGAAATAATATAATCCGCCTCTCCTGCGGTAACAATAGGTGAATAAACCTTTTTCTCGTCAAATTTAACATATGTAACAACGCTTCCGCCTCTCTGGCTCATTCCGTGAACCTCGGAAACCTTTACGTCATAACCCTCTGCTGTTAATATATTTCCTAAAAGCTTGCTCGCAAGCAAACTTCCCTGACCGCCTACACCGACTATCATTAAACTAACTGCCATTATTCCTGCACCTCTCTTTCAATTGCTCCGAACGGACATAATTGTGAGCATACGTTGCATCCTACGCACTGAGTTGCGTCAATGACTGCTTTTTTGCCCTTAAAGCTGATTGACGGACAACCGAGCTTTAGACACATTTTACATCCTCTGCACTTTTCCTCGTTAACAATTAAAGGCTTTTCGTGCTTTACATATTTTAAAAGCACGCAAGGTCTTCTCGAAATAATAACAGACGGCTCGTCAGCCGAAAGCTCCTCTTTTACTACCTTATCACATTCCTTTAAATTATACGGGTCAACTACTCTTACTCTGTTTATTCCGATTGAATGACACAAGGCCTCAAGGTCAATTTTTCCTGCGGGGTCGCCCTTGATATTGTAGCCTGTTGTGGGATTTTGTTGATGTCCCGTCATTCCTGTAATTGAGTTATCAAGGACAATTACAGTCGAGTTCGACATATTATAAGCTATATTTATAAGACCCGTAACACCGCTGTGCATAAATGTGGAGTCGCCTATGACGCATACTGTTTTATTTTCATTATTTGACGCCTTGTTAAATCCGTGGAGTCCGCTGACCGACGCGCCCATACACAGCGTTGAGTCGAGCGCGTTAAGCGGGGGAGCGGAACCCAAAGTATAACATCCTATATCGCCGAGAACAGTAATTTTATTTTTAGCGAGCGTGTAATACATTCCTCTGTGCGGACAACCCGAACACATAACGGGAGGCCTTACGGGAATTTCTGTTTCCGTTTTAACTGTATCGGCGGTTTCGTTTAGCAGTACCTCGCGTATTGTCTGCTGGCTGAACTCGCCGATTTTAGAAAACAGACTTTTACCCTCAACCTTAACTCCGATATTATTGCAGTGAGTTTCAATAATCGGGTCAAGCTCCTCAACAACGACAAGTCGGTCTACCTTTTCTGCAAATTCCTTTATTAATTTTACAGGCAGTGGATTAATCATACCGATTTTAAGGATACTTACGCTGTCGCCGAACACCTCTTTAATATACTGATAGCATGTTCCCGCCGTGATAATGCCAAGCTTTGTATCAGCAATTTCAACGCGGTTGTACTCACAGTTTTCAGCAAGCTGTATAAGTTTTTCCGTTCGTTCTTCAACGAATGGGTGGCGTTTAACAGCGTTGCCCGGCGTCATAATATATTTCCAAGGCTTTTTCTCGTACTCGTACCCTTTAAAATCTTCTCTTTGCCCGATTTCAACAATGCTTTGGGAGTGAGCCATTCGGGTACACATTCTGAATAAAACGGGAGTATCGTATTCTTCTGAAAGTTTAAAAGCGCTTTTCGCGAATAAATAAGCTTCTTCGGAATCAGCGGGTTCAAGCATAGGAATTTTAGATGCGACAGCATAATGGCGGGAGTCCTGTTCGTTCTGGCTTGAATGCATAGCGGGGTCGTCTGCAACGCAGACAACAAGTCCGCCTGTAACTCCCGTGTACGAAAGCGTGAACAGCGGGTCGGCCGCCACGTTCAGTCCGACGTGTTTCATACAACAGCAACTTCTCTTGCCCGCAAGAGATGCTCCGAAAGCAACCTCCATAGCTACTTTTTCGTTCGGAGCCCATTCGCTGTAAACATCATCATATTTTGAGATGAATTCGGTAATCTCTGTCGAGGGAGTTCCCGGATAGCTTGAAACAACATTAACTCCGCCTTCGTAAAGTCCGCGGGAAACAGCCTCGTTTCCAATCATTAATTTTTTATTTTTTGTTGACATAAATTAACCCCCAAGGTTTGTTCTAAAATTTATATTGCATATTTAACTTCAAGGTTATATAATTATATGAAAAAGAATGTGAGGTAATAAAAGTGATTATTGATTTTCATACCCATGTTTTCCCTGATAAAATTGCTGAAAAAACAATTCTTCATTTAATGGAAAAGGGCGGAATAGATTCTTACGGAAACGGGACGCTTGACAGCCTTATAAAAGCTATGAAAGCGTCAAAAACCGATAAAGCGCTTGTCCTTCCTATTTGCACAAAGCCCTCTCAATTTGATTCTGTAAACCGTTTTGCTCTCGAATTAAATAAGATGGATAATATTTATTCATTCGGCGGAATACACCCCGAATGTGAAAATATAAAGGAAAAATTACAATTTATTAAATCATCAGGCTTTAGAGGAATTAAGCTTCATCCCGATTATCAGGAAATGTATATCGAAGATGAAAGATATTATGAGCTTATAAAAACCGCGGTCGAGCTTGATTTATATGTAACTATTCACGCAGGCGTTGATGTGGCGTATCCCGACGACGTTCATTGTCCTCCAAAGCAGTCGAGAAAGCTTCTTGACCGCCTTTACGGCAAAAATAAAAACGTACAACCCAGAATTATTCTTGCTCACTTGGGCGGAATTGATATGTACGACGATGTTGAAAAATATCTTGTCGGACAGCCTGTTTATTTTGACCTTGCAGTAATTTTAAATATGGCGAAAAAAGAACAGGTTGAAAGAATAATCAAAAATCACGGCGCGGATAAAATCCTATACGCGAGCGATTTTCCGTGGAGCGAGCTCAAAAAGAATGTCGAAATTATGGATTCTCTTAATATTTCAGATGAGGAAAAAGAGCTTATTTTCCACAAAAATGCTGAAAAAATTCTTAATATTTAATATTTTATATTAATTACTTCTTTTAATTTTATAATAAATATTGTTTTATTGCAAGATTTTATGCCAATTTTAAATATACAAATTACTCCATATTTTTTGGTGCTTTTGTATAATTATAAAATAAGTGTATAAAAAGCGTATAAAATATAAACAATTTTTCATTTTTGTAAGTCAAAAAAATAAAAATCCACTTGATTTTTTACAAATATTGGCTATAATATAATTAGCACTCAATAAAGCAGAGTGCTAATTTTAAGTAAATCGGTTAATTTTAAGGAGGAATTATATATGACAGTAAAACCTTTACTCGACAGAGTTGTTCTCAAAGTTGAGGACGCAGAGGAGAAAACCGTCGGAGGACTTATCCTTACATCTTCCGCACAGGAAAAACCGCAGTTCGCTACTGTAGTCGCAGTAGGACCCGGCGGTGTTGTTGACGGTGAAAAAGTTGATATGTATGTAAATGTAGGCGACAAGGTAATAGCCTCAAAGTATGCCGGAACAGAGGTTAAGCTTGACGGCGAGGAATACACAATTGTCCGTCAGTCAGATATTCTTGCTACAGTAGAATAACTATTTTATTAAAATTCGGAGGTAATTATTATGGCTAAACAAATCGCATACGGCGAGGACGCTCGTAAAGCTCTTAAAAACGGTATTGACCAACTCGCCGATACAGTAAAAATTACATTGGGACCTAAAGGCAGAAATGTAGTTCTTGATAAAAAATTCGGCGCTCCTCTTATTACAAACGATGGAGTGACAATCGCAAAGGAAATTGAGCTTGACGACCCGTTTGAGAATATGGGCGCACAGCTTGTAAAAGAGGTTTCAATTAAAACCAATGATGTTGCGGGCGACGGTACAACTACCGCGACTTTACTTGCTCAGGCTTTAATTACAGACGGTATGAAGAATGTTACCGCAGGGGCCAATCCTATGATACTTAAAAAGGGAATTGCAAACGCGGTTGACGTAGCTGTTAAGGCTCTTAAAGACAACAGCCAGCAGGTAAGCGGTACGAAGGATATCGCCCGTGTTGCGACTGTATCCTCAGCAGATGAATTTATCGGAAATCTTATTGCCGAAGCGATGGAGAAAGTCAGCACAGACGGTGTAATTACAGTAGAGGAGAGCAAAACCGCTGAAACCTACAGCGAGGTTGTAGAGGGTATGATGTTCGACAGAGGATATATTGCTCCTTATATGGTAACCGATACCGAGAAAATGGTAGCAGAGCTTGAAGAACCGCTTATCCTAATTACAGATAAGAAAATAAGTTCAATTCAGGAACTTCTCCCGATTTTAGAGCCTGTTGCTCAAAGCGGGAAAAAACTTCTCATAATTGCGGAAGATGTTGAGGGCGATGCTCTTACGAATCTTGTACTTAACAAACTCCGCGGAACTTTAAACAGCGTTGCGGTTAAGGCTCCGGGATTTGGCGACAGACGTAAGGAAATGTTGCAGGATATTGCAACCCTTACAGGCGGTACTGTTATCACATCCGAACTCGGACTTGAACTTAAAGACGTAACTCTTGACCAGCTTGGTACAGCGCGTCAGGTTAAGGTCGATAAGGAAAACACAATTATTGTTGACGGAGCAGGAAACCAAGACGATATTAAGGCAAGAGTAGGTCAGATTCGTTCTCAGATTGAAACAACAACTTCTGACTTTGACCGTGAAAAGCTACAGGAGCGTCTTGCAAAGCTTGCGGGAGGAGTAGCTGTTATCAAAGTAGGCGCCGCAACAGAAATTGAAATGAAAGAAAAGAAGCTTCGTATTGAGGACGCGCTCGCAGCTACCAAAGCGGCTGTGGAAGAAGGTATCGTAGCAGGCGGCGGAATTGCCCTTATGAACGCAATTCCCGAAGTTGAAAAGTATATCGAAACTCTCGACGGTGATGAAAAGACAGGCGCGCAGATTGTTTTAGGCGCTTTAGAGGCTCCGTTACGTCAGATTGCGTCTAATGCGGGACTTGAGGGTTCGGTAATCGTGGAGAACATCAAAAAGGCTAATAAGGTAGGCTACGGATACAACGCTCTTACAGAAGAATATACCGATATGGTAGAGGCAGGAATAGTTGACCCTGCAAAGGTAACTCGTTCGGCTATTCAAAACGCTTCTTCAGTAGCTTCTATGGTCTTAACAACTGAATCCTTAGTAGCTGACATAAAGGAAGAAAATCCCGCTCCTATGGCTCAACCCGATATGGGCGGAATGTATTAATCTCAAAAATAAACATTAAAATTAAAAGCGATGAGGTTTTAAAATCTCATCGCTTTTTGTTATACAATTATTAATTATAATAAATTTATTAATCAAGTATTTTTGATATAAATTCATCTGTTTTTTTATCGTTTTCTTTTGACGGTTTATCCTTTGGATCAATAAGAGTCAGTTCAGCCTTAAAATTTGATATAAAAAGATAACTTTTTAGTTTATCAATAGCTTTTTTAGCGCCTCCGCCCATACAACAGGCGAACACAGAAAAGTCCTTATCAGATATTTTTGATAAATTTTCTTTAATAAAGCTTTTTATCGGAGGCGCGGGACTGCTCGCCCATACGGGAAAACCGAAGATAATTTCGTCATATTTATCCGCGTCAAATTCATAGGGGAGAAGCTTGGGAGTATCCCCCATAACTGCGCTTTTTCCGCCCCATATAAATTTACGGATTCCCTTGTCGGGATATGCTTTTTCAGGCAGGATTTTTATTAAATCCGCACCGATTTTATCTGAAATTTTTTTAGCAGTAAATTCGGAATTTCCGCTCATTGAGTAGTAAACGACCGCAGTTTTCATTTTTTCCTCCAATTAAAATTCTGATTTAACATCTCTTAAAAACAGTTTCCCGAGTTCGTCTTTAATTTCATTACCGTTAAAAAGTACATTGTAAATTCCTGTTATGATGGGAACGTCAACACCCTTTTCGTCGGCAAGTTTTTTTAACGCCTTTGAGGTCATAACTCCCTCCGCAAGCTTATTAAATTTAATACCCTTCGCAAAGTCCTCTCCGTATTTTCTGTTGTGGCTCCAAGGTGAAAACAGCGTCGCTTCGTAGTCCCCGAGATGGCAAAGACCGTACGCGCTCATTTCAGACCCTCCGCAGGCCTTAATGAGCCTGCTGATTTCCCTTGTTCCGCGCGACATAAGCGCTCCTTTAAGAGATGACATATTAAGTCCGTCAAGCATACCTGCGGCAATTCCTACAACATTTTTTGCCGCGGCTCCTATTTCGTTTCCTATTAAATCCGTACCTATGTAAAATCTTATTAAATCCGATGAAAATTCTTGTACAAGCTTTTTCTTTACTTCTTTATTATTACTGTCTATTACCATACAGTTTGGAATACCGCGAACATAATCCTGAGGGTGTCCGGGACCGACCCATACAGCAACAGGCGTTTGTTTTTCATCGACAAATTCTCCCATTACCTCGGAAAGTCTTTTGCCTGTTTTTTCCTCAACGCCTTTCATACAAAGCACAAAGATTTTTCCTTTTAAATCATATTTGCTTATACTTTTCATATAATCCCTGAGATACTGGGCAGAAATCGAGATTATAATTACCTCGGCTCTGTCAATTGCGTATTCCAGATTTGAGGTAACCTCAATAGATTTCGGAAAAGTTAAATAATCATTTTTGTGTGTTTCGTAAAGTTGTTTGAAATCAGGTGCGCTTTCAAGTCCGCAGGAAACAACCTCATTGCCGATTTTATCGAGATACCAGGCTATACAACTGCCCCAGCGTCCCGTGCCTAATACAGAAATTTTCATACTCCATTACTCCAAAATAAAAATAAAACCCCGCCTGACCGAAAGCAATATTTAATAACCTGCCTACCAAAGGACAGGTGGGTGCCGCCTTTTTGTTTTAGTACTCCCAACGTTCCTTACGGAGAGGTCTGCACACCGCAAAAAGAGAAAAGCTCCCAATTTAAATGTTGTAGGGTTATTTTAATTGCATACACGAATCAGGCAGGAAAATTTAATTATATAATCGGTAGCTTTAAGTCAACATATGAGAAAATTAATCGTAGAATATATCGTTAAAGCGTTCCTCAAAAATTTTTGACAGTCTTAACCTTAACTCATTATCCTCGATTTCAGCGAGTTGTTCTTCGCCGTTTTCCTCAATCGCTTCAAGAATTGTGTACTCTCCGCTGTCTGAAAGCATATCAGCTCCCGATTCGTAAACAGGCATAAGAGCAAAGTATCTTGTGTCATTTTCCTCTATTTCATCTAATATTTCAAAATTATGTTCTATCCCGTTCTCATCAAGCAGAGTGATAAGGTCGGGTGAAAAAGAATTATCCATTATAAAACTGCATCTCCAATTGCTTTATATTAATTTTACACTACTTGTTTACGTTCGTCAAGCATAATAATTTGTCAGTTTTAGTGAAATAAATAGTTTTTTTAAAAAAATTTTTAAAAAACTGTTGACATTTTATAATTTTATGATAAAATATAATCAAGACACGAGAAGAGAAAGTTTTGATTACTCCATAAAATTACCTAAAAAGCCGACGGTTTATGCCGTCGGTTTTTTTCATTTCTTACATAAAATTACTTTATTATTAAAAATAACTTGAATTATTTAATATTTTAAGCTATAATCTGTTAGAATATTATCGTGGAATATTGTTGTATAATATAGACAAAATTAAGAAATGGAGGATAATATGTTGCTTTCTTTTGATGAACTTCCTAAGGAATTTCAAAATGATGACGTAAAAAAATATTACGACATACTTAAAAATAAAAAAAGCAGCATAATAATAAAAAGAACCTTTGATGTAATTTTATCTTTTCTGCTTATTATTATTCTTTCATGGCTCATAATTATTCTCGCACTATTCGTAAAGTTTTCCTCCAGGGGTCCTGTTCTATATAAACAAATCCGAATTACGACATATAACAAAGAATTTAAAATTTATAAATTCAGAACAATGGTTGTAAATGCCGACAAAATGGGTTCTCATGTAACTTCAAGAAACGATAAGCGAATAACCCGTATCGGGCGTATACTTAGAAAATACCGACTTGACGAGCTTCCTCAGCTTTTTAATGTCTTAAAAGGGGATATGAGCTTTGTCGGAACACGTCCCGAGGTTCCCGATTATGTAAAACGCTATACTCCTAAAATGTATGCAACGCTTTTAATGCCTGCGGGAATTACGAGCCTTGCGAGTATCAAATTCAAAAATGAGGACAGAATGCTTGAGACCAGTACGAATATTGATGAAGATTATGTCGGGATAATTCTTCCGAAAAAGATGCACTACAATCTTCTTTATATTAAAAATTTCGGATTTAGAAATGATTTATATTTAATGCTTAAAACCGTTAAGGAAGTAGTATTTCACTAATTTTAAATTTGAAATCAGGGAGGTGAGACAATGTCAGGAATTGGAGAAAGGCTTAAAAGTCCATCTAAGTTTAGAATAAGTTATATTATAGTTCTGTTTTTTTGCAATATAGCTTTTGTTCAGATTCCAGCATATGTTTGTCTTGTCTTTTTGTTTTTTTGGGGAGTTTATTTAGTTTATTTAAAAATTCGGCGTGAACGTTGTTTTGACAGATTAAGATTTGGTTTTTGGATTTTAGCATTTTTAGCGATTAACTTGCTGACAATGCTTTTAAATTTGTCAATGGGTTTAATTTATAATATTATAATGCTTTTACATATAAGTATATGTTTCTTTATATTTTACGGAATACATACCGAAAAAAAGCTCAATACTAAAGCAGAACTTTATAAGGTTTGTAAATTTATAATTTACGCCACAACCGTTTTAGGCGCAATAGGATTTGCTTTGATGATGTGGAAAGTTAAATTTGAGTGGATGTGGATAAAATTTATTATTTACGAAAACCGTTATACAGGCGTATATATAAACCCGAATATTTTGGGCTTTATTTCCGTAGTTTCGATAGTCTGCTGTCATCTTGTAATGAAACCCGATTTTCTCATTCAGGCTAAGCGTACGCGAATAAGCAGAATTTGGATAGCAATATGTTTATGTGTTGATTTATTTTCTCTCTTATTATGCGATTCAAACGCGTCGTTTGCTCTTTTTATTTGCTATGTAATTTTTACGCTTATTTTTATTTACTTTTCAAGTTCGGCAAGAATGAAGAAAAAACAGTTTTTAATGAAATCTTTAGCGGTTTTATTTGCTGCGGTCTATGTAATTTCTACGGCGTTTATGGTAAGAGCAATTTGTCAGAAGGGTTTTTCACAGCTTGTATCTCCCCAAAGTGTTGACAGTCAGGCGGTGGCGAATATCAATGAAATCACCGGCGGAGAGGCAATTACTTTCTCTCATATAAATAAAAACATAGACAGTGGTCGTTTAAAGCTTATTAAAGAGAGTTTTAAACTTTTTGAGCTTTCTCCGATTTTTGGTATAAGTAACGGCAATATTGTTGAATACAGCCAGAAATATCTTGACGGAACGCTTAGTTTAAGCTACCATAACAACGATATTCACAACGGTTATTTAACGATTATTGTTTCAACGGGAATAATAGGATTTTTAATATTTGCAATATGGGGTTTGAAGTTCGGAAAGCATATTGTTTTTAACCTGTTTAAACGGCAAAACGCGGGTTCGCAGGATATTTTACCCTGTTTATTTGCTTTCTGTTGCGGATATTTAGTTTATTCACTTTTTGAAAAGGCTTTACTTTACGATGTGAGTTTTATGGTAATTTGGTTCTGGTATATGTTGGGAATGACAAGCGTGTATCTGAATAAGTATGAGCCGTTAGTGACAGCCCATTATATGCTTAGAAAACACCGTATTCCAAAGCATTTAATTTAAACATACTGTATTGTAAAAAAATAAATTTTAATATATAATATACCGTAAGGAAACTTGCGGTATATTTTTTTACTTATATCCGGACTTATTTTGTTAATAATATTATCGGTGATAATTATGAAGTTTTATATTAAACGTGACAAAACGGTCGGAGATAGTCTTTTCGTGGTTTTCAACGAACAGGGAAGAGAGAATTATTACGTTACCGGCTCTAAGAACACAACCTATATTTCCGATTTAAACGGACGTATTCTTGTAAAAATCCACAGGCTTCCTCTGCCTGCTCTCAAGGCTTATTCGATTTCCTGCGGAAATAACAACATTAAATTTTTTATAAACACAAGTTCAACTGCACCCTCGTGCTATTTCTTCGGAAATTCCTGGCTTATCAGAGGCGACACGATTGCGAACTCATTTGACATTATCGACGCGGACAATTCGCTCGTTGCGAGTCACAGAAGAAATTTTACGGGAAATAACGGCTATGAGCTTAATATTATGAGAGATAACAACGAGCTTTTTTGTATAGCTACGTCAATATGTGTTGATATTGAAGCCAAGGTTGACAATCCGACATTGCAGACAGTATAATAAACTAATACTAATCTCTGAGTAATCAGAGATTAGTAAAACTTGAAATCGGAGGCAATTATGGATAAATTACTTGAAATTTTGAGCGAAAACAGCAGTTTCACTCCAAAAGAGCTTGCTCTTATGCTTGGAGAGCCGGAGGATTATATTAACGCACAGATTAAAGAGTACGAGCAGAGCGGAGTAATCAAGGGCTATCAGGCGATAGTGGACTGGGAAAAGGTTCCCGATGCAGGCGTAACGGCTATTATTGAACTTAAAGTAACTCCGAAGAAAGAAACAGGCTTTGACGAGGTAGCAAAACGTATTATGGCGTTTGAGGAGGTTACCTCGATGTACTTAATGGCAGGACAGTTTGATTTTTCCGTAATGGTTAAGGGAGAAACGATGCAGGACGTGGCGTCCTTTGTAGCCCGCAAAATTTCGTGTGTTGACGGAGTTATCGCAACAGCCACGCACTTTATGCTAAAGACATATAAACTCGGCGGTATGAGTTTTGTTGACGATGAAGAACCCGATGGGAGGAGTATGGTCCTGTGATTGATTATCAGAATTTTGTTAATGATAAAATTAAGCAGGTAAAGCCGTCGGGAATAAGAAAATTTTTTGATATAGCCGTTGAAATGGACAACGTTATCTCTCTTTCAATCGGCGAGCCGGATTTTCAAACTCCGTGGCATATTAGACAGGCGGGAATAAATTCACTTGAAAAAGGAAAAACGTGGTACTCTCCAAACCGCGGATTTATTGAACTTCGACGTGAGATAGTAAACTACTATAAAAGACGTTTTAATGTTTCTTATAATGCCGATACCGATGTTTTGGTAACGGTCGGAGGGAGCGAGGCGATAGACCTTGTATTGAGAACGCTTATTGAAAAGGGTGACGAGGTTTTAATACCGCAACCTGCGTTTGTTTGTTATGAACCGCTTACATATATGGCAGGAGGCATTCCTGTAACTATTGAAACAAAGGTCGAAAATAATTTTAAATTAACAAAAGACGAGCTTGAAAAGGCTGTTACAAATAAAACTAAGCTTTTAATCCTGCCGTATCCTAACAATCCTACAGGCGCGATTATGGAGCGTGAGGATTTAGAGGCAATATGCGATGTTATCATTAAAAACGACCTTATGGTTGTCTCCGATGAGATTTACGCGGAACTCACTTACGGCGGTAAAAAACATATAAGCATAGCTGAAATAGACGGTATGAAAGACAGAACCGTTGTAATCAGCGGTTTTTCAAAGGCGTTTGCAATGACAGGCTGGAGGCTGGGTTACGCTTTAGGACCGAGTGAGATTATTAAACAAATTACAAAACTCCACCAATACGGAATAATGTCCTCTCCGACTACTGCGCAGTACGCCGCAATTGAGGCTCTCAGAAACGGTGACAATGATGTTGCAGAAATGAAGAGCGACTATGATATAAGAAGACGGTTAATTGTCGGAAGTTTAAATGAAATAGGACTTAAATGCTTTGAGCCTTTGGGGGCTTTTTATACATTCCCGTGTATAAAGTCAACGGGACTTTCAAGCGATGAATTTGCAACTCGTTTGGTAAAAGAAAAACACGTTGCGGTAGTACCGGGAAATGCTTTCGGTGAATGCGGTGAGGGATTTGTTCGTATTTCCTATGCGCAGTCGCTTAAAAATATTAAAAAAGCGCTTAAACTTATTGAGGAATTTGTAGAGGAAATTCAAAATGGAAGTAAAGGTTAAAGCACCCGCAAAAATTAATCTTTCTCTTGACGTACTACGACGAAGAGCGGACGGTTATCACGACGTTAGTATGGTGATGCAGGCGGTTAGTCTTTATGATTATGTAACGGTTGAAACTTTGGATACAAAGGAAATTGAAATTTTCTGCGACTATCCCGATGTTCCCTGTAACAAAAAAAATATTGCCTATAAATGCGCCGAGGCATTTTTTAAATATACTAAAACAGAAAACACAGGTATAAAAATCACAATAGAAAAAAATATACCCGCGCAAGCTGGTCTTGCAGGCGGAAGTGCGGACGGCGCCGCAGTTATCGTAGCGCTTAATAAGCTTTTTTCTACATATCTTAAAGAAGACGAGCTCTGCGAGATAGGTTCAAAAATCGGGGCTGATATTCCCTTTTGCATTTTAGGCGGTACAAAACTTGCAAGCGGAACAGGAACAACACTCAAAAAGATGATTAATATGCCTAAATGCAACATTGTTATTTGTAAGCCTGATTTCAGCGTCAGCACGGCGGAGGCGTACGCAAGAATTGACAAAGCAGGTTTAAGTCACCCCGAGTTTACCGCGGAAATGGTAAAAGCAATTTATGCCCGAGATATTTGGATGGTGACTACATCAATGCTTAACGATTTTGAAATTGCATTAAATTTGGACGGTATTAACGAAATTAAAAAAATAATGCTGAAGAATAAGGCGCTCGGCTCTTGTATGAGCGGTTCGGGTTCCGCTGTATTCGGTGTTTTTAATAACATTAAAAAAGCTGAAAAATGTATGGAAAAGCTAAAGGAGAAGTATAATTACGTCTTTCTCTGCGAGCCTGTTAAGGACGGCTGTAAAATTATTGATTAAAAATAAAATTCCTGCCAATAATTCTTTTACTTAGAATTAAGGCAGGTTTTTTATATGAAAAATTTAATTAAGTCAATTTGTATTTCAACAGTACTATGTATTATATTTTCAATGATACCCTTCAGCGCTCAGTGTAAAAATTTAAGTAATGAAGTTTTCAGGCTGCATATCCTCGCGAATTCTGACTCAAAGTCCGACCAGAATTTAAAGCTTAAAGTGCGCGATAAGGTTTTAAAGTATACAAAATCTCTGTATTTAAATGCCGAAAGTCAAATTGACGCTCAAAAGCTGACGTCAAAAAATCTTCAAAAGATTGCCAATATAGCTCAAAAGGAAGTCTATGACAACGGCTACAGCTACCCTGTAAAGGCGGAAATAAAGCATATGTTTTTTGATACCAGATACTACGGTGATGTCACAATGCCGTCGGGGTTTTATGACGCTTTGAGAATTACAATCGGAAAAGGCGAGGGGCATAATTGGTGGTGCGTAATGTATCCGTCATTATGTATAGGAGCAAGCACGGATTATAATGCTTTAAAAGAAAAAACTACAGAACAGGAATACGAAGTTATGACAAACGGTAACTACGAATTTAAATTTAAGGCGGTAGAATATTTTGAAAAATTCTGCTCTTTATTCTCATAGTACTTTTTATAGTACATTAATTGTGTTACAATAAGGGTAATCTTTATATTGGAAGTGGGAAAATGCTTCAGTTTATTTTAGGGAAAAGCGGAAGCGGAAAAACTTATAAATCCGTAAATATACTTTCTTCGCTTTGCAAAAGCGGAGAAAAGAAACTTCTTATGCTTGTACCCGACCAAAGTTCATTTGAAACAGAAACAACATTTCTCGATATTTTAGGTCCGAAATTATCGAGGGATGTTCTTGTTTTTGGATTTTCAAGGCTGTCTAATTATGTTTTCAGAAAAACGGGAAATCTTCCGGAGAATGTTATAGATGACGGAATAAGAAAAATAATAATGAGCAGAGCTGTTGACGAGGTTCAGGAACAGCTTAAAATGTTTACCTCGGGAAAATTGAGAAAATCTGTACTTGAACTTATGCTGCATTCTTTAAAGGAATGTAAAAAGGATAATATAACCTGCGATATGCTCCTTAGTACCTCAAAGCAAATTGAAAATGAAACGTTAAGGCTAAAGCTTTATGAAACCTCTCTTGTGCTTAACGCCTATGACGCCTTGCTCGAAAAAACATATGTAGACCCGCTTGATAATCTTAACAGACTTAAAGATATTTTAGTTAATGAACGGTTATTTGAAAATTATACTGTAGTTGTTGATTCGTTTTCGGGTTTTACATACCAACAGCTTGAAATAATAAGGGTTATTCTTAATCAATGCAAGGATTTTTATATTACTCTGAACATTGATATGAACGACAAAAACAATGAAATTTTTGATACTACAAACCGTACCCGAAAAATGATTAAGCGAATCGCTCAAAACGATGGAATTAAAATTCAGCCTGATATTATTTTAAATGAATTTAAACGCTCATTAAATTCTGATATTTCTTTTCTGGAAAAAAATGTTTTGCGTAACAATGATTGCGTATATAAAGAAAAAAGTGAAAATATAGAAACATATATCGCCTCCGATATAAAAAGCGAGGTCGATTTTGTCGCGCGAAAAATAAAAAAACTTGTAATAGAAAAAGGATATAAATACAGCGATATTGCCGTTATAACACGCGACAGCTTAAAATATAGCGGTATTTTGGATACCACCCTTGAAAAGTACGATATTCCGTATTTTATGGATATTCCCAAGGATATTTTTACTGAGCCTGTAGTAAGGTTTTTATGCTCCGCGATAGAAACGGTCATTTATAACTTCGACAGGGACAGTATATTGTCAATGCTGAAAACAGGACTTGTTAATATTTCCGAAACAGAACTTTCCGATTTTGAAAATTACATATATGTCTGGAATATAGACAACAGCGGTTTAAAAAAGGAGTTTAAAAATAATCCCTCAGGATTTGAAGTTTTAAATGACGGTGATATTGAAAAGCTTGGCGAGATTGAAAATACAAGAAAAAAAGTTATTAATCCTCTAATAGAATTTTCAAACGCTTGTAAAAATACAAACGGAACTTCTATTACAAAAGCGCTTTATAAGCTTATTATTGATTTCGATATTGAAAATTCTGTTGATAAGCTTTACGATAAACTTGAAAAACAGGGGATGATTTTTGAGGCAAACGAGGAAGTAAGAGTTTACAATCTTATGATTGAGTCCCTCGAAAAGCTTGTCGCAACGATAGGAGAGAGCAGTCTTTCGCTGAAAAAATATAAAGAATATCTTGATTACAAGCTTTCGGATATTACGCTTAGCGATATACCTCGTTATCAGGACCAGGTAAGCGTAGCGGTTGCTGACCGTGTTCGTCTAAGCAATGCGAAAGCGGTATTTGTAATCGGCGCTGTTGACGGAGAATTTCCCTCGGTTCCTAAAACAGCGGGTGTATTTTCCGAAAATGAACGCCGTATTCTTATTGAAAATAATGTTCCTTTGACAGACAGCCTTGAACAACTCGCCTGCCACGAAAAATATCTGGTATATTGCGCTCTTACATCTTGCAGTGAAAAACTTTTTGTGACAGCCTATACCTCCGATTTTTCGGGGGAGGTGTTTGAGCCGTCAATTATTTTTAACGAAATCAGCCGAATGTTTCCGAACAGAAACCACACGACAACCGCTGATTTTGACGAAGCCGACGAGCTTTATTCAAAAAAGCAGGCTTTTGAGTATTTATCAAAAAATTACAGAGAAAATTCACCGTATGTAAACGCTTTAAAAACCTATTTTAAAGGCGACAGAGATTATCTTGATAATATAAATAAGGTTGAAAATACGCTTAAAAACATTCCGTACAGAATTAATGACAAAAAAATCGCCGAAAAGCTTTTTCATAAGGATATGAATGTTTCCGCCTCACAAATTGAAAAGTACAATCTTTGCGCGTTCAGCTATTTTTGTAACTACGGTTTGAGGGCAAAAGAGCGAAAAGCTGCGACAATTGACAGTATTCAGTTTGGAAACATAGTACATTATTTTCTTGAAAAATTTCTAAATGAAAATAAAAAATCAGATTTAAACAATTTATCGGATGACAAAATTAAAAATTCAATTGATAAAATATTGCTAAAATACGCGGATGAAACATTTGGAGGACTTGAGGATAAGAGCGACAGATTTAAAACAATCTTTGAACGTCTGAAAATCAACATTTTCGCATTAGTTAAGGAGCTTATCCGCCAGCTTATGTATTCTGATTTTGTTCCTACGGATTTTGAACTGAAAATAGGAAGGGACGGAAAAATCCCTCCATATAAGCTTGGCATTGACAACGGGGCAAGCGTATCTGTTAACGGATATATTGACCGTGTGGATATTTTAGACAAGAATGAAGATGAAAGTTATATTCGCATAGTTGACTACAAAACAGGAAATAAGCAATTTAAACTCTCTGAAATTCTTTACGGAATTAATCTTCAAATGCTCTTATATCTGCGGTGTGTAACAGAAAACGGGGGAGATTATTATCAAAAAAAGCTTATCCCCTCGGGCGTTTTATATATGCCTTCAGCCTCAAAGGATATTGACGGCGATAAGTGTATTTACCCTGAAAAAATAACTTCTGAAATTGATAAAAATTTTCGTATGAACGGACTTTTATTAAACGATGCCGACCTTTTAAATCATATGGATAAGCTTGGTAAATTTATAAAGATTTCCAAAAAAACCGATGAGGGGAAGTACTCGGACTCCGTCGCTACCTTTGAGCAGTTTCAGACAATATTTAAACACATAGACAATACTGTAAAAAATATGTGCAGGGAGCTTTTAAACGGAAGTATTGAGGCGATTCCGATTAAAGGATTGGTTGACGGATGCGCCTACTGCCCGTACGATAGCGTATGCTGTCATACATACAATGACGATTATAAGTATAAAACAGATTCAACGCCGAAAGAGGTTTATCAAAAGCTTGAAAAAGGAGATGAAACAGATGCCTGATGTTAAATGGACAGACGCCCAAAAAAATGCTATTAACGCGAGAAACGGCTCTGTTCTCGTTTCCGCCGCGGCAGGTTCGGGAAAAACCGCCGTTTTAGTTCAGCGCATTATTGAATCTATAACGGATACGGAAAATCCCGTTTCAATTGACAGAATGTTAATTGTCACCTTTACCCGCGCCGCAAGCTCTGAAATGCGTCATAGAATTGAAACAGCTATTAACGAGCTTTTAAGAAAAGACCCTTACAATAAATATCTTTTAAGCCAAAAACAACTTCTCTACAGTGCGAGAATTTCAACAATAGACAGTTTTTGCGCTGAATTTGTTCGTCAGTATTTTTATAAGCTTAATATTCAAAGCGATTTCAGAAATGCCGATGACGGAGAACTTGATATTCTCCGTTCTAAAGCACTTGATAATACGTTAGAGTCGTTATACAGCGAGAAAAACCCCGATTTTATTGACCTTGTTAATTCTACTTGCTCATACAGAAATGATGATAATCTAAAAAAAATCATCTGGACGACATATAATTTTCTGACATCTATTCCTTTTATGGATAACTGGACGGAAAAGATGATTTCCTATTATAATAAAATGCCGTTTTCAGAAACTCCGTACTGTAAGTGTATTTTGGAATATGCAAAACAGTGCATAAGCTATTGCAGGGAATTGATTGTTGCGTCTTTTAATTATCTTGAACGGGATGAATTTTTAAAAGAAAATGATATCAACAGAATTCGTGATATGTTAAATTCGGATTTAACATTTTTTGTTACTCTAAGCGAATATATTGAAGATAAAAGCTGGGATAAAATTAAATCGGCGCTCGAAAGTAATTCTTTTGTCAGATTTCCGACAATAAAGGGTTCTAATGATGATTTGTATAAGATTCTTATAAAGTCTGCAAGAGCTAATTATAAGGAAGAAACAGCTAAGTTGGGCGAGCTGTTTTATCAAGATGTAGCCTTAATAGAGAGCAACACAAAAAAGCTTTATCCTCTTATAAAAATGTTTTTTAAAGCCGTATTAAAATTCAGAGATGAATTTTCCGCATTAAAAGCAGAAAAGAATATTCTGGATTTTGCTGATGTTGAAAGCCTTATGGTAAAACTCCTTTGCGAAAATGTTGACGGACAGATTCGGTATACGGATATTTCCGAGGAAATTTCCGATATGTTCGACGCAATTATGGTTGATGAATTTCAAGATGTAAACGAAGTTCAGGATTTAATCTTTAAAGCCGTAAGCCGGGATAAAAACAACATTTTTGTTGTTGGAGATGTTAAGCAAAGCATTTACGGTTTCCGTCAGGCAAGACCCGAAATTTTTATCGGATACAAAAATTCATACAGTACATATTCTGAAAAATCAGATAATTATCCCGCAAAAATAATTCTTGATAGGAATTTTAGGAGCCGTAAGGGAATAACTGACGCCTGTAATTTTATTTTTTCTACTTTGATGTCCGAAGATGTAGGCGGACTGGAATACGGTGACGAGGAGAAGCTTGTATGCTCAGCGTCTTATCCCGAAAGCGACAGTCCTGATTTTGAACTTATGCTTATAAATTCTTCAAATATTAATGAAGAGAAAAACGAAACGGAGCTTATTTTAGAGGCTTCAAAGGTTTGCGAAAAAATATACAAAATAATTTTTGAGGAAAAAATGCAGATAAAAGACGGCGACGCAACAAGGACTGCAACCTATGGTGATATTGCCGTTCTTTTAAGAAGTCCCAAGGGAGATACAAGGCGTGCGGTTACCTTTGTAAATACTCTTAATCAGTACGCAATACCAACGGTTTCGCAGGAAAAAAACAGTTTTTTTGACGCATTGGAAATAAAAATCATATTAAATTTTCTGCGGGTAATTGATAATCCTATACAGGATATTCCTTTGCTGTCTGTTTTAATGAGTCCGATGTTTTCCTTTACGGCTGACGATATAGCTTTGGTTCGAGCTGAAAACAGAAAATCGCCTTTATATATAGCTGTAAAAAACAGCAAAAATAAAAAGTGCGTTGATTTTATAGAATTTCTCGATAAAATGCGCACTCTTTCAGTTACGACAACAGTTGACCGTCTTATAGGAATTATTCTTGATTTAACGGGCTTTGACTGCGTAGCGATGTCGTCCGATAAATTTAATGTAAATAATATTTATCTTCTCCAGGACTATGCTCGTTCATATGCAAATAACGGATATAAAACATTAACGGCTTTTATAAATTATATCGACAGAATAAAAGAGCACGGAACATTCTTGAAGTCTGTCGGAGATGTTTGCGACAGCTCAATAAATGCCGTTAAGGTTATGAGTATTCACTCAAGTAAGGGACTTGAATTTCCTATATGCTTTATAAGCAGTGCGTCAACCGAATTTAATCTGCGCGACGCTTCTGAGGATTTGGTTATTGATGCCGACTGCGGAGTTGGTATACGAATAAAAAAAGATATTTTAAAGTTTGATACAATACAGCGCAAGGCTCTCTCGCTTATGTTGAAAGCGTCTATGGTTTCGGAGGAAATGCGCGTTTTATATGTTGCATTAACAAGGGCAAAACAGCGGATTATTGTAACAGCGACCAATAAAAATCCCGAAAAATATATTCAGTCGCTTGAAAGCAAAATACCGTGTTTTCCGATTTCCCCGTTTGTGGTGAAGAAACTTTCGTCATATTCTGATTGGCTTTTTGCCTGCGCGCTTGCTAATCCTTGCTGTAATATAAGAACAAACATTGAACCCGATTATTCTAACTACATCGAAAATTGTAAACCGTGGAATATTGAAATAATAAATGAGAAAATTTTAAATAATATTAAAAAAGAAAAATCTGAGCAAAATGAATTTATACAGGAAGTTGAGCCCGATGAGGATTTTTTGAACAGCTTTAAAGAGAGAATTAATTTTAAGTACAAAAATCACCCCTTATCAACCTTACCTCAAAAGGTAAGCGCCTCCGAGCTTTCTCACAAGGATAACCGTATTTTTAACAAAATTTTCAAAAAACCCTCGTTTGTTGACGAAAATAAAGCCGACGGTGTCGAGAGGGGAACAGCATTTCATAATTTTATGGAATGTTGCGACCTAACAAATGCCCGAAAAAATTGTAAAAGTGAGGCTTATAATCTTAAGGAAAACGGATTTTTAACCGAGCGCCAAATTGAACTTTTAGACTTTGAAAAGCTTGAAAACTTTTTAAACGGCGGACTTATTAAACGGGTTATAAAGAGTGAAAAATTTTACCGTGAATATCAGTTTACCGTAAAAATAAACGCTGAAGATTATAACTCTGAAATTAGCGACAAATTTAAAAATCAAAAAATTGTTATGCAGGGCGCAGTTGATTTAGTTTTTATCGAAAACGGAGAGGCTGTTATTGTTGATTATAAAACGGATAGGGTAAAGGAGATTACGGATTTAGAAAAATTATACAGAAAACAGGTGGAGCTTTATAAATCGGCATTGGAAGAAACGACATCATTGCCTGTAAAGGAAGTAATAATTTACTCCGTTCATTTAAATAAAAGCTTAAAAGTCATCTAAAAAACCGTGCAGATTTTAAAAATCTGCACGGTAAATTCGTTAAAGAATTTTAAGAGATTTCTCCGTCGCAATAATCACAATATAACTTGTTATTTTTGATATATGTGTTTCTGGGAAGATAAAACTGTTGCGGGTCATTCGTAATGCATATTTCATTTCTGCAAACGGTACCGCTTTTTATAATCGGATCGGGCGTGTTGAACGAAAACGCGCCTTCATTTCTTAAAAGCAGGGTTATAAGCGCCATTCTTCCGTACATTCCGTATTCAGCCTGTTTAAAGTAGCAGGCTCTCGGGTCAATATCCACATCAATAGCGATTTCATCAACTCTCGGCAGCGGATGAAGTATAATCATATCTTTCTTTGCGTAAGATAATTTTTCGGTATCTAATACAAAAACACCTTTTTGTTTTTGATATTCTTCCTCGCTTTTAAATCTCTCTCTTTGAATACGCGTCATATAAAGAACGTCCAGTTCGGATATAGCGTCACGCAGATTGTCGATTTCCGTATATTCGCAACCGGCTTTATCCATTATGTCTTTTATATACTGCGGTACTGATAATTCTTTTGTGGAAATTAAGATGAAGCTGTTATTTTTAAAGTGGCTCATAGTCTTTATGAGCGAATGGACGGTTCTTCCGTTAAGAAGGTCACCGCAAAGACCGATTTTTAAATTGTCAAGTCTGCCTTTTTCATAATTCAAAGTAATAACGTCCGTCAAGGTTTGAGTGGGGTGGAAATGTCCGCCGTCACCGCAGTTAATCAGAGGAACACTGCTGTAAAGCGAGGCCGCTTTCGCCGAACCCTCGCTCGGGTGCCTCATAGCGATAATATCGCTGTAACTGCTGATTATTTTAATAGTATCTTTAAGGTTTTCTCCTTTGGCAACCGAAGAGTTCATCGGATTATCAAAACCGATAGTTTGTCCGCCGAGCCTTAACATTGCCGCCTGAAAAGACATCTGCGTTCTTGTGGACGGTTCATAAAATAATGTCGCCATAATTTTTCCGTCGCAGGCGTGTTTATAAACATCAGGTCTGCTCTTTATAACACCCGCAAGTCGTATTGTCTGTTCAAGCTCGTCTTTAGTCATATACTCAAGGTCAATTAAATTTTTATGCTCCATCAACTCACCCCTAAGATTTTTTCTATTTTATCAAATTTTACAGTATATTGCAAGGTTTTACATAAAAGTATGAAAATATTCTTTTATTGTAATAGTTTAATTTCAACTTGATTTTTTAGGTTTAATGTAGTATAATATCAACCGATATGCCGGTGTGATGGAATTGGCAGACGTAGCGGACTCAAAATCCGCCGGTAGCGATACCGTACCGGTTCAAGTCCGGTCACCGGCACCAGAGCAAAGGACAGCCGTCCATTTAGGACGGCTGTCCTTTTTGATAAACAGCCGTTAGCAGACTTGAAAGGCAGAAAATGCTACTGTTAAGCATTTTCCGCCGTCGGGTTTATCGTTTTTTGCGTTAATCCGTTTTCTAAATAAAAAGAATAATTTTTTCAGAAAAAATAAGTTACCTGCACCGTCACTAAAAATAATAATACTTAAATGAACATTTTTATAATAAAAATTTTATTATTTTATATGAGTATTGTGTGGTAATTTTTTGTCAAAAGATACAATATTTTGCTTTAATAAACTTAATTTTTAAATAAGTGTATAAAAATAAAATTTAATTCTTTTATGCAATTGTTTGTTTATCTCTTTTGTTATATAATGATACACGGAAAGTTTTTTATTTTTTTTACTTTGGAGGAATTGAAAATGAAAAAAATGGAACAGATGTATGAAGGTAAAGCAAAAAAAGTATTCGCAACCGATGATAAAGACTATTGCATAGTTTCCTATAAGGATGATGCAACAGCATTTAACGGTGAAAAAAAGGGTACGATAGTTGGAAAAGGCGTTGTAAACAACCGTATGAGCAACTTTATGTTTAAGCTTTTAGAGGCGAAGGGAGTGCCCACCTGCTATGTTGAAGAGCTTAACGACCGCGATACCGTTATGAAAAAAGTAGATATAGTTCCTCTTGAAGTTATTATCCGCAATAAGGCTGCGGGTTCTTTCTCAAAGCGTTTCGGAGTACCAGAGGGATATGAGTTGAAAAATCCTACTCTTGAATTTTGTCTTAAAGACGACGACCTCGGCGACCCGATGATTAACGACAGCCAGATTTACGCTATCGGTGCGGCAACAAAGGAAGAAATTGAAAAAATTTCCGAGTATGCGTACAAGGTTAATGAAGTTATGGTTGATTTCTTTAAGAGCGTTAAGGTAGAACTTATTGACTTTAAAATTGAGTTTGGACGATATAAGGGAGAAATTCTCCTCGCTGATGAGATTTCCCCCGATACTTGTCGTTTCTGGGATGTAGACACCCATGAAAAGCTTGACAAGGACCGTTTCCGCCGTGATATGGGCGGGGTAGAGGACGCTTACGCTGAAATGATGAAACGCGTAGGTCTTGCTGACTAATAAATCAGTATTTACGCTGAATAAATTAGTTTTACGGAGTGTGAACCCCTTGAATTTTAGCTTTGATAATCTTCCAAAGGAAGGACTCCACGAGGAATGCGGAGTTTTCGGTATATATAGCGACGGTACGATTAATCCTGCCTATGCGTGTTATAACGGTTTACTTGCCTTACAGCACCGAGGACAGGAGAGTTGCGGTATAGCTGTGTCCGATGACGGTGTTATGAATTATCACAAGGATATGGGGCTTGTTTCGGAGGTTTTCAACAATTCTATATTAGACTCTTTAAGCGGACAGATGGCAGTTTCCCACGTCCGTTACTCAACAGCAGGCGGCTCTGTGCTTGAAAATGCACAGCCGCTTGTTATGCGTTATATTAAAGGTACTCTTGCTGTAGCACACAACGGTAATCTCACAAATGCCGTAGAAATAAGAAAAGAACTTGAAAAGCGCGGGGCTATTTTCCAAACAACTATTGATTCCGAAGTAATTTGTTATATGATAGCCAGAGAGCGTATCAATTCCGGTTCTGCTGAAAAAGCGGTAGTTGAAGCGGTAAAAAATCTTGAGGGTGCATATTCACTGCTTGTAATGAGCCCTACAAAGCTTATTGCTGCCCGCGACCCCCACGGTTTTAGACCGCTTTGTATGGGAAAATATAACAATTCCTATGTTTTCGCGAGCGAGTCCTGCGCGCTCGACGCCTGCGGAGCCGAGTATGTTCGTGATATAGAGCCGGGGGAGATTGTTGTTGTCGATAAGGACGGCATAAAGAGTATTATGCCTAAGAAAAAATGCAATAAAAGTCTTTGTGTTTTTGAATATATTTATTTTGCAAGAACCGACAGTTTTATTGACGGAATAAGCGTTTATGAAGCAAGAAAGCAAGCGGGACGTATTTTAGCGCGTGAATTTCCAGTTGAGGCTGATTTGGTAATCGGGGTTCCCGAGTCGGGAATAGACGCGGCTATAGGATACGCTGAAGAATCGGGTATTCCTTATGAAAAGGGAATTGTAAAGAACAGCTACATAGGACGTACTTTTATTAAACCATCGCAAAAAGAGCGTATGAAATCCGTACGAATTAAGCTCAATCCTATAGGTGATATGATAAAAGGCAAGCGTGTTGTTGTTATTGACGACAGTATTGTGCGCGGTACAACAGTTGATAGGATAACAAATATGCTTCGAGGCGCAGGGGCGAAAGAGGTTCATATGAGAATAAGTTCACCGCCGTTTATGTGGCCCTGCTATTACGGAACCGATATCCCCTCGCGCGAAGAGCTTATTGCGGTTAATCATACCGTTGAAGAAATCTGTAAGCTGAGCGGTGCGGATTCGCTCGGTTATCTGCCCGCCGATTCTCTTGATGAAATGCTTGGTTATAAATGTAACGGTTGTTACTGCGACGCGTGCTTTAGCGGAAATTATCCCGCTCCGATAACAAAGCTTACTTTAAAAGGAAAAGAGCGTGGCGGTATGAATTTTGATAAAAATAAAAAATGCGCCTCAAAGGAGGAAGAATAATGAGTAAAAATGTGTATGAAAGCCCTTTGTCCTCGCGGTATTCGGGAAAAGAAATGAAATATATCTTTTCACCCGATATGAAATTTCGGACTTGGAGAAAATTATGGATTGCCTTGGCAGAGGCCGAAATGGAGTTGGGTTTGCCGATAACAAAGGCTCAAATTGACCAGCTTAAAGAGCATCAGGACGATATTAACTATGACGTTGCTGTTGAACGTGAAAAGCTTGTAAGACACGATGTTATGAGCCACGTTTACGCTTACGGACAGCAATGCCCCGACGCTAAAGGTATTATACATTTAGGAGCGACTTCCTGCTATGTCGGAGATAATACGGATATTATAATTATGACCGAGGCGTTAAAAATTGTAAGAAACAAACTCGTTACGGTTATAAGAAATCTTTCAAAGTTTGCCGATAAATATAAGGCGCTTCCGACTTTGGGATTTACACATTTTCAGCCCGCACAGCCGACAACCGTCGGAAAGCGCGCGACGCTTTGGATTCAGGACCTTTTGCTTGATTTAGAGGACGTTGAATATCAACTCTCAAAGGCAAAGCTTTTGGGTTCAAAGGGTACAACGGGTACGCAGGCAAGCTTTTTAGAACTTTTTGAGGGCAACCACGAAAAATGCAAGGCGCTTGATAAAAAGATTGCGAAAAAAATGGGATACAAGGGCTGTTTTGCGGTATCGGGACAGACCTATTCCCGCAAGGTCGATTCTCAATTTTTAAACGTTCTTGCGGGAATCGCACAGTCAGCCTCAAAATTCTCAAATGATATAAGACTTCTTCAGCACCTTAAAGAAGTCGAAGAGCCGTTTGAGAAAAATCAGATTGGTTCTTCTGCAATGGCTTATAAGCGCAATCCTATGAGGAGCGAACGTATAGGTTCTCTCTCGCGCTACGTTATGGTAGATGTTTTAAACGGATACTTTACATCAGCAACGCAATGGTTTGAGCGTACTCTTGACGACAGCGCAAATAAGCGTTTAAGTATTCCCGAGGCGTTCCTTGCCGTTGACGGAATACTCAATCTTTACGCTAATGTAGCGGACGGATTGGTTGTTTATCCAAAGGTAATTGAAAGCAGGCTTAGAAAAGAACTTCCGTTTATGGCTACGGAAAATATAATGATGGACGCCGTTAAATACCGAGGAGCTGACAGACAGGTCCTGCACGAAAAAATACGTCAGCATTCTATGGAAGCATCTAAGGTAATAAAAGAGCAGGGCGGAGAAAACGACCTTTTGGAGCGAATCGCGAACGATGACGCGTTCGGGGTAACTCTTGAGGATTTGGAAAATATTTTGCGACCTGAAAAATATACAGGCAGGGCAAAGGAGCAAACCGAGGATTTCTTAAAAGAGGAAGTCGCTTTGGTGCTTGATAAATATAAAAATATTGAGTCTGAAAAACCTGAAATAAACGTATAGGCTAAGGAGAAAAATTATGGTTAAAGCTATAGTAGGCGCCAACTGGGGCGATGAAGGCAAGGGTAAAATTACCGATGTTCTTGCCAATGACAGCGATGTTGTAATCCGTTTTCAGGGAGGCGCGAACGCAGGTCATACCATCATTAATAATTACGGAAAATTTGCGCTTCATCAGCTTCCGTCAGGGGTGTTTCATCAGAATATTACTAATATAATTGGCAACGGCGTAGCTTTCAGTGTTGAGAATTTTGTTAGGGAAATGAAAGAGCTTGAACAGCGCGGAGTTCCCGCGCCAAAAGTCCTTATTTCCGACAGGGCGCAGATTGTAATGCCGTATCATGTAGCGTTTGACTGCTATGAGGAAGAAAGGCTCGGAAAAAATTCCTTCGGCTCTACCAAAAGCGGTATAGCTCCGTTTTATTCAGATAAATACAGCAAAATCGGATTTCAGATTAACGAGCTTTACGATGATGTAGACAGCCTTAAAGAGAAAATCGCTCATGCTGTTGAAATTAAAAATGCTACATTAAAAAATCTATATAATAAAGAAGAAATTTCAGTTGACGATGTGTTTGCAAAGCTTATGGAGTATAAGGAAATACTTGCTCCGTATGTAGGCGATTCGTTTAGTTTTGTCAGAGAGGCTATTGCGAACGGAAAAAATATTCTTCTCGAAGGTCAGCTCGGCTCTCTTAAGGATACCGATTTCGGCATCTATCCTATGGTAACATCGTCAAATACCATTGCCGGTTACGGCGCGGTCGGCGCAGGTATTCCGCCGTATGAAATAAAAGAGGTTGTAACGGTTGTAAAAGCATATTCGAGCGCGGTCGGCGCAGGTGAGTTTGTTTCTGAAATTTTCGGCGAGGAGGCTGATAAGCTCAGAAATTTCGGCGGTGACGGCGGAGAGTTTGGAGCGACAACGGGACGCCCGAGAAGAATGGGGTGGCTCGACCTCGTTGCAAGCCGTTACGGATGTCAGGTTCAGGGCGCTACAACAGTTGCGTTTACGGTTATTGACGCTCTCGGCTATCTTGATGAAATTCCCGTGTGTGTTGGATATGAGCTTGACGGTGAAATCATTGATTATTTCCCGAGTACTACAAAGCTAAAAAGATGTAAGCCGGTACTTAAAAAGCTTAAAGGCTGGAAATGCGATGTTACGGGAATAAAAAAATATGAGGATTTACCCAAGGAATGTCGTGAATATATTGAGTTCGCAGAAAAAGAAATTGGAGTACATATCGGGATTGTTTCAAACGGCCCGTCAAGAGATGATATAATCTACAGATAATTTTACATACACGCCTTATCAGATACGATAAGGCTGTGTTTTATTAAAAATGGAAAGGAAGGAATGTTATGAGCAAAGTTAAAGAGAAAATCCTCGTTCTGGATTTTGGCGGTCAGTATAATCAGCTAATTGCCAGACGCGTCCGCGACCACAATGTTTACGCTGAAATAAAGCCTTATACAACAAGCATTGATGAAATTAAATCAGAAAATTATAAGGGTATAATTTTTACGGGCGGTCCGAATTCTGTTTTTGATATGAGTTCGCCTCATTATGATAAAGAAATTTTAAATCTCGGTATTCCCGTACTCGGCATTTGTTACGGATGTCAGCTTATCTGCTGGATGCGAGGCGGTAAGGTTGAAACCTCCGATACCCGAGAGTACGGAAAAATCGAAATGACTGTTGATAATAAGAACAGCATTTTGTTCAGCGACATTCCGGACAGTGTCGTTTGGATGAGCCACACGGATAAAATTATAGAGGTACCCGCGAATTTTGAAATTACCGCTCACAGCGACAATTGTCCCGTAGCGGCAATGGAAAATGTTAATGAAAATATTTATGCCGTTCAGTTCCACCCCGAGGTTACACACACTGAATTTGGAAATAAGCTTTTGTATAATTTTATATTTAAAGTTTGTAAATGCTCAGGCGACTGGAGAATGGAGGGCTTTATTGAAAATACTGTAAAGTCGCTTCAAGAAAAAATCGGAGATAAAAAAGTTGTTTTAGGACTTTCGGGAGGAGTTGACTCCTCCGTTGCTGCGGCGCTTTTAAGTAAAGCGGTCGGCAATCAGCTGACTTGTGTTTTTGTCGACCAAGGGCTTATGAGAAAGGACGAGGGCGACTTCGTCGAGAATACGTTTACAAAGCTTTTTGATATGAAATTCGTGCGCGTAAATTGCGGAGAAGAGTTTGTATCAAAGCTTAAAGGTGTTACGGATCCCGAAAAAAAACGTAAAATAATAGGAACGGAATTTTACAATGTATTTTGGAATAAAATCAGGGAAGAAGCTGACGGAGGATTTTTTGCCCAAGGTACAATTTATCCCGACTGCATCGAAAGCGGTAAGGGAGACGCGGATAAAATAAAAACCCACCATAACAAGGTAGAAATGCCCGATGATATAAAATTTAACGATATAATTGAACCGCTTTGCGACCTGTTTAAAGACGAAGTCCGCAAGGTGGGAGAGCTCCTCGGAATACCGAGGGAACTTGTGTGGCGTCAG
Organism: uncultured Clostridia bacterium; assembly: GCA_947627345.1. Classification (GTDB taxonomy): domain Bacteria; phylum Bacillota; class Clostridia; order Oscillospirales; family Acutalibacteraceae; genus Ruminococcoides. The sequence goes on along the minus strand of CANQVS010000013.1, from coordinate 5,256 downwards.
CCTTTCCCCGGACCGGGACTTGGTGTGCGTATAATCGGTGAAATAACGCAGGAAAAAATAAAAATTCTTCAGGATGCGGACGCAGTATTCCGTGACGAAATAAAGAAGAGCGGTTTAGAAAAGGATTTAAGTCAGTTTTTTGCTGTTCTGCCCGATGTGAAAACCGTAGGCGTTATGGGCGACCATAGAACCTACGACCATCTCATTGCAATCCGCGCAGTAACTACCGATGATTTTATGACAGCTGATTTTGCAAAAATCCCCTATGACGTTCTCTCCAGAGTGGCCGGCCGTATAATAAACGAATGTCCCAATGTAAACAGAGTAGTTTACGACATTACAAGTAAACCCCCCGGAACAATTGAGTGGGAATAGTGTCCAAAACGGCAAAAACCCGCATAAATACTGGGTTTATGAGCGCTAAACTTCCAATTTGATAGCAAAATGATAGCAGACTGCAAAACGCATTTATTGTGTATTCCCTGCGGTTTGCGGGTATAATTATCTTAATAAATTCTAAAAAGGCATTACTGACTTTTGCAGTCGGTAATGCCTTTTTCGCTTTATAAAATCAAATTGTTGTTTTTCGCATAGTTTACTATCTTTTTTGCGGCTTCTTCAGGAATAGAAAACATAGTTTGCCTAAAATTAAAACCACTGTCGGTAATATCTTTCATTTGTGAAGCAGAAATAGGTTTAGACAACTCAACAAAATTTTCTAAATTCATATTGTATTCGTAATCGTCGTATCCATCGCATGATTTTTTGTTTAGTATTCCATTTGCATACCCATACGCTCTTATACCAACACCGCTTTCATATAAAAATACGATATCTCCTTTTTGGAATTTTTTAATTTTCTCTCTCCATCCGGGATAGTAAGCTGCTGCTTTATGTTCGTCAATCATTTCTTTTGTGTAATGTGGGTTGCTTTGTTTATTTGTGTTGAGTACGTAACAATTGTTTTCATATTCCAAAAAGTCTTCTGCTTGAGAATACATATTAAATTCAATGTAGTATTCACCTGAAATCTCAAATACCCAATATACAATAGCATCTATATTCAGTCCATTATTTTTCCAATAGATGATTGATTCTATTGTATCTTGATCCACTCCATTCGTAACAATAAGAAAATGTTGCTTCTTGTTAAAGTTATCGTCAGGCAGAATTTTAGAAGTGTCTCCGTGAAAATAGGCAGAATGATCAAGTGCAAGGTTTACTTTTTCGTTATGCTGATATTTTTGATATAAACAATTCAATTCATCGTAAGTACTTTTTCCGAACAGTTGCCCATATCGGAGTACTTGTAATAAATTCTCTTGTTTTCCTGACCAACGCTTGAGTTCAAATATGTATAAATCGCCTTCCTTATCAATGGCAAGTATATCGGGCTCTTCTTGTCGAGCTCTTTCAGTAAAAATAGCCATAAGGTCATTTGAAGAAATGAAATCTTGAATATTATTAGAAATAAGTTTTTCAAGATCTTTTTCTTTCCAACCAATATCTGATAGTGTGACTCTTTTAACCTTTGAGTAATTATTACGGTTTGTATTTTTATTTAATTTATATAACATAGTTATATGCCTCACTCATTAATATTTTTCGGATAGTTATAACGCCAATGGTCGTATTCCTCTTTTGTAATCTCACCGTTTTTGTATTTTTCAGCTTGCTCTTTCCACGCAGAGAACATCTCAAACATCGTTATGTAATTTGTACCCATACCCTTGTCCAAATGCAGACACACTTCTCCGTCAAACTCGGTGATTTTAAGTCCGTATAAATCTTCAAGAGTAAATAAAGTGTGCATTAAGCCGTCATAGCTGTCAATGTCAGGTACGGTTAAAGCGCTTGCGGATATACCGAATACTTCAGCAAGGTTGTTAGTAAGATCTGCTTTAGGCGTTCTTGAGCCTGATTCATATTGCGCCATACGAATATCCGCTGTCTTTTCAGGAAAACCGACTTGCATACCGAGATATTTTTGAGTCATTCCTCTTAAATTCCTAAAGAATCTTATTCTTTCACCGATAGCCATAAAAATGCTCCTCTCATATTTCTAAAATGTAGTATAACATAACAAGTTAAGGTATGTCAAGATAACCAAAGCAAAAAAAGTAAATATTTTCTCGAAAACCACTTGACTTTACGGAATTTGTTTAGTATAATAATTAAGCAAATAGCGTTAAGGTTATTTGTAACAACTGAATAACCGTCCTATGTCACGGTAATGGCATATCCGCTCGGGCAAATCGGAATGCGGTCAGAAAGTTCTCCGACACTAAATAAAAGTAAAAAATGAAAGAAAGGATGATAAACATGGCTGACAAAATGTTTTTGCGTGTTAAAGATGTTGCGGAAGAAATGGGAGTTTCCGTTTCATATGCCTACAAGCTCATACGCAAATTAAATAAAGAATTAAAGGCAACCGGATGTATAACAATACCCGGCAGGATTGACCGAAAATTCTTTCATGAAAAATTCTATTCAACTAAAACAACCGAAAGGAGCGATTAAAAATGGCGGCATTTAAAAATGAAAAGAACGGAACGTGGTATGTGCAGTTCCGTTATACAGACTGGAAAGGCGAACGACAGCAGAAATTTAAGCGAGGGTTTGCAACCAAGCGAGAAGCGCAGGAATGGGAACGAGAGTTTCTGATGCAAAAGCAGGCTGATGTAACAATGAGCTTTGAAAGCTTTGCAGAAGTTTATGAGAAGGACATAAAGCCAAGGCTTAAAGAAAACACATGGCTCACAAAGGAAAGCATTATCCAAAAGAAAATCCTGCCGTATTTTGCAAAGCGCAGACTGTGTGATATTACCGCAAAGGATATCATCGAATGGCAGAATGAAATCAGAAAACTTACCGATAAAAGCGGCAGGAAATATTCGCAAACCTATCTGAAAACTGTTCATAATCAGTTAAGCGCCCTGTTTAATCATGCAGTACGCTATTACGGTTTGAAGTCCAATCCTGCCGCAATCGCCGGGAATATGGGAACGGAGGAACGAAAAGAAATGCAATTCTGGACTTTGGAGGAATATAAGAAATTTTCCGAAGCGATGATGGACAAAACCATTTCGTTTTACGCTTTTGAAATACTTTATTGGTGCGGTATCCGTGAGGGCGAAATGCTTGCCTTAACGCCTAAAGATTTTGATTTCAAAGCAGAAACGGTCACGATTAACAAATCCTATCAGCGTTTAAAAGGCAGAGATGTTATCACTACGCCTAAGACAAAGAAAAGCAACCGCACGATTAAAATGCCGAAATTTCTTTGTGAAGAAATGCAGGAATATCTTGGTATGTTTTACGGTGCAGGAGAAAATGACCGAATTTTTCCTGTTTCAAAAAGCTATATGCACCACGAAATGGACAGAGGCGCAAAGCAAGCGGGCGTGAAGCGCATAAGAATACACGATTTAAGACATTCACACGTCTCGCTTTTAATTGAAATGGGATTTACAGCCTTAGCCATTGCGGACAGGCTCGGACACGAAAGCATTGAAGTTACTTACCGATATGCGCACCTGTTCCCGTCAAAGCAAACCGAAATGGCAAATAAATTAGATGATTTGGGAAAAGGAGATTTTTAAAATGCTAGCAAAAAACAGAGACGAACATAACCGCTGGAGAAATATAACCGTAGGATTTCGAGTATCGCCCGAAGAAAACGAACTACTGAACAGGGCTGTAGCCTTATCAGGTTTACCGAAACAAGAATACTGCTACCGAAAGTGTATGAACAGAGATGTCATTGTTCAAGGTAATCCGAGAGTGTATAAAGCACTCAAAAATGAACTTGCCGCTGTGCTTCAGGAATTACAGAGAATTGAAGCCGGCGGTGGTGTGAATGATGAATTACTTAATACTATTGAACTGATAGCCGATATTCTCGGCGGGTTAAAGGAGGAATCAGAATGATAGATAAAAAAGAAGTGACCGCTCCGAATGTATCTGTTGGCACAGATACGGAGCAGTCAATCCAAAAATGTACTGACATTAGTATAAACGATAACGATGAAAATATCAAGTGTTTTGAGAAAATGCAAAGAGACTTGATGTTAAGCTTAGACCCGTCATATCTCAAAACAATTTCAATGAGCGAGCTATACGACACCGTGTACCAAAGCAAACCGCCGCTGATTGACGGCTTACTCTACCCTGGCACATATATTTTTGCAGGAGCTCCGAAGCTGGGCAAGAGTTTCCTTATGGCTCAGCTTGCTTATCATATCAGCACGGGTACGCCGCTTTGGAATTATACCGTCCGAAAAGGAACCGTGCTGTACCTTGCTCTTGAAGATGATTATCACAGATTACAGGAAAGGCTGTACCGAATGTTTGGAACGGAAAGTACAGACAATTTGAACTTTTCTGTTTCAGCAGGCCAGCTTGGAAACGGTCTTGATGAACAGCTTACAAGGTTTATGGCGGAACACCCCGATACAAAACTGATTATCATAGACACGCTTCAAAAGGTGCGTGAGGTCGGCGGAGATAATTACAGCTATGCAAACGATTATGAGATTATCACAAGGCTTAAAAAGTTTGCAGACAGCTGCGGAATATGTCTGTTGCTTGTTCATCATACACGCAAGCAAAATGCCGATGATAAATTTGATATGATTTCAGGAACTAACGGATTGCTCGGCGCCGCTGACGGAGGTTTTATTCTTCGGAAAGAAAAGCGTACAAGCAATGCCGCCACGCTTGAAGTATCAGGCAGAGACCAGCCCGACCAAAAGATTTATCTGAATCGCAATCCCGAAACGCTTGTATGGGAGCTTGAGAAAACAGAAACAGAGCTGTGGAAACAACCACCTGATCCGTTGCTTGAAAATATCGCTGATAAAGTCACAAGAGGAAATTCAGAATGGCAAGGCACTCCGACAGAACTTGTAGACTTTCTCGGCGTTGATATGAAAGCAAACGCTTTGACGATGAAGCTGAATATCAATGCGGGGCGTTTGTTCAATGAGTATGAAATCCGTTATCAGAACAAACGCTGTCACGATGGTCGCAGGGTAAGTCTTACACTGGAACAGCGTGACGATGCGTGACGGTCGTGTCGGTGTTTTAGGCGCTACTGAAAACATCGTCACCATCGACACAGACCGACACGGATAAAGTTTTTGCAGGGTGCAGGTGGCTTTTTTCAAAAAGCCGCTCCTGCCCCTCGGAGAGCGCAAAACCTGCTTGCAGGTTGCATTTTTGATAGGCTCGCCTGTCAAAAGTGCTTTTGCGTTA
>CANQVS010000012.1 GCA_947627345.1 uncultured Clostridia bacterium | reverse complement strand
CGTTTATCTTGCCCTTTGTCTTACCGCACTTGTTGCTGTATACAACGTACTTCTTAGCTCCCTTAACCTTTGTCCAGTTTACCGTGATTGAAGTCTTTGTCGTTTTTGCGGCATTTGCTCTTAACGAACCAAATTTACTTCCCTTCGGATCTTTGTCGTTTTTAAGAGTCTTTATTGCTGAATCAACCGCTTTTTCGTCAGCTCCCGCCCCTAAATCCTTTGCGGGCTTAACTGTTGTGGGCTGTGTCGGCTTCGGCTTAGGCGTTGCTGTTGTTGGCGCAACTGTTGTTTCTGTCTGTTCCTTGGATTCGGTTGTACTCGGAACTGTTTGAGCAGCCGTGGATTCTGTCGCTTTTGTCGTTTCTGCCGTATCGGTAGAATTGGTAGTCGTTACAGCAGTTGACGAGGTAACCTCCGTGCTTTCCGTTTCTGAGGTTTGGGTAGCAGACGTACCGCTGTCAGAGGTCGTACCTTGAGTTGACGAGGTTTCAGAAGTTGTCGCAGTTGTGTTTTCGGTAGTCTCGGAATCGCTGATAATTTCAATCTCCGCCTTTAATTTATACGGAAGGGTTAATCCTTCAAATTCTTTAAATTCAGTTCCCTCAATATAATAAATATCAGTAATCTGAGCCTCTGCCGGTACTCCCGTTACAGTCTGAAGAACATCAAACTGCGCGCTCAAAACCACCTTGTCCGTTTTTATATCATAGTTTTCAAGGTTGGTGGAATTAAATAAAATTCCGTTATTCTCTTTATTAAACTCAATATCGTTAATATGCGGAAATTCAACGCTGTTCTCAATAAGGCTTACGCTGTCTGAAAATGTCAACTCACCCTCCATAGCGGTAAACGGTTTTAAAATATCTTCGGCAGTAAAGGTAACTTTAATTTTAGTTCCCTTTGCGTAGGAATTATCCACGGCAAACGCGGGAACGGCTACTGCTACGGAGCATAAAATCAAAATTGATAGAATTATTGATATAAGCTTTTTCATAATTTCCTCCTATTTTTTAATAACAACATTATCCTTTGATTTAAAAATTGAATTTTCGGGCACATAACCCCGAACGGGAGAAAGCGGATATATGTTAGTATTTTTTCCGACAACCGTTCCCGGATTTAGTACGGAATTACAGCCTACCTCAACATTGTCGCCGAGCATTGCTCCGAATTTTTTTACGCCAGTTTCAATCTTTTTGCCGTCAAGCATAACGGTAACAAGACTTCGGTCGCTTTTAAGGTTCGATGTAATTACCCCCGCGCCCGTGTGGGATTTAAATCCGAGGATACTGTCCCCTATATAGTTGTAGTGAGGGGTCTGCACGCAGTTGAATAAAATTGAGTTTTTAAGCTCTGTTGAATTTCCGACAACCGCATTTTTGCCTACGATAGCGTTTCCTCTTATAAAAGCGCACTGTCTTACTTCCGCGTTTTCGTCAATGATAAGAGGTCCGTGCAGATAGGCTGAATCAAAAATTTTTGCGCTTTTCGCAATCCAGATGTCCTCTCCCCTCTTTTCAAAAATATCGGGGTCGAGCGTCGGTCCGAGCTTTTTTATAAAATCACCTATAAGCGCGAGCGCCTCCCACGGATATGTAACTCCCGAAAGCAGGCTTTCAGCTATAGTTTCCTTTAAATTATAAAGTTTTTTTACCGTCAATCTTTCCATAATAACCTCTAATCACTTTTATAATTTTTTATCTAAATCATATTTTTTAAAAATATATATCGCAAACATTCCCGAACAAATCCCAAGCAACATTCCGCCGAGGACGTCTGTCGGATAGTGAACGTAATTATATAATCTTGAAAACGCGATTATAACCGCCATAAAAAGCGCGATAAATCCCGCTTTTCTGCCTATTTTAAAATACGAAACCGCCGAGGCGAACGAACAGCAAGTGTGTCCTGACGGAAAGCTGTAGCTTGTTTCCGCGCCCGCGTTAAGGCTGAAAGGCATAACCGCCGAGTGAAAAGCCTCATAGGTGTCATAGGGGCGGATACGGCAGACAATATTTTTGATTATAACCTCTCCGAAAAGCCCTCCGATCGCCATAGCAATTAAGGCAGTGGCCGCCGCAGGGCGTGTTTTCTTAGGTATTAAAAGTAAAAATCCCAGAAAAATCCAGCCGATACAATTTGAGGCAAAATATGACGCGCCCGCCATAATCGGGTCGAGAAAATCACATCGTATATTATTGTATATAAAATCGAGAATTGAAAAGTCAAAGCTTTGGATAATATCCAATAGACCACTCCTCAAAGTCTGTATAGAATAATTGTATCATAAAATATCGGTTTTGTATATATTTTTTTGTTATTAAAAATTGCTAATTATTTTATGTTTGCCAATATATAAAGGTTATAAAGTAAAGGTAACCTTTTAATCCTTTTTCAAGTTAAATTTAGATAAAAAGTTTTTAAAAAGTCTACAGCAGAATCTGTCCTCCCTATCCAAAACAAGACATAGGCAGAAACGTTTGGGGGATATGGTTTGTCCGATAGGGACTGTAATGTCTGACGTGGAGATATAAAAAATTAAGAATTAGATTTAAAGGTAACCTTTTATTTCCTATTCAAACCGGATTTAGAGGAAATTTACTAAAAAGTTTAAAAAGTCTACCACAGAACCTGTCATCTCTATCCAAAACAAGACATAGGCAGAAAAATTTGGGGGAGATGAATTGCCCGAGAGGGACTGTAATGTCTGTCGTGGAGATATAAAAAAATTAAGAATTAAGAATTGGAATGTAAATAGCTTGTGTGTTGTTTTTTTAATAAAATATAAAGAAAACGTCCGATAGAACTTTATATCTATCACACGTTTTATATAATAAAAAAGTCTATAGAAGAACCTGTCCTCCATATCCAAAACAAGACAGAGGCACGAAAGTTTGGGGGATATGCTTTTCAAAGAGGGACTGCACGGAATGATGTGGAAAATCTAAAAAAGAACCTGTCCTCCATATCCAAAACAAGACAGAGCCTCAAACGTCTGGGGGAGATGAATTGTCCGAGAGGGACTGCAATGTCTGACGTGGAGATATAAAATTAAGGGGTACATACTTGGCAGGGTTTAAATCCCATCCCGATTATTTCATCACGGCTTCCTTTGAAAAATTCCGTATTATGTTCTGCGATTGTATCCACATAGATACAATCCTTATAGTGAAAATGTCGCGTGTGTGTATTGAGAATGTATGTAATGCTTATTTTACTCTTAAAGGCTTTTTTGCTCTTATGCTTAGATTTATTTTTCTTTGACTTTGTACTTGATTTGGTTTTCTTCGGGGCAGGGGCAGATTTTGTCGTTTCCAAGGTGTACGATTCTGTTGATTTTGGAATAAAAAAATCCTTGATTGTTTCCCTGTAACAGTAAGCGATAACAGCAGTTATACATAACAAACAAATTATAAAAACAACAATATATTTTAAAGCTCTTTTCAAAATTTACCCCCTTAAAATAAAAAATGCACAGCACTCAGTGCTGTGCAATAAAACGCATAGCTCCGATTGTTGCAACACAATTTCAATACATGCTTTACAAACGAACAAGTACGAAAAACAGAGCATGCATTTTTACCTATTATTAAGTAAAAACACACACTTATTCGTTTGTAAATTTTTGAAATTATGTTGCACCTAAATAATATCATAAAAAATTTTATTTTACAACACTATTTACAGTTTCTCATAAAATAAAAAAGCGTATAACCGAAGTCGTACGCCAAAACAGGATAGAAAAAAGCTTCTAAAAAGTTTAAAAAGTCTACAGCAGAACCTGTCCTCCATATCCAAAACAAGACATAGGCACGAAGGCTTGGGGGAGATGAATTTTAGAGCGGGACTGCACGGAATGATGTGGAAAAGCTAAAAAGTCTATAGCAGAATCTGTCCGCACTATCCAAAACAAAACAGGGACAGAAAAGTTTGGGGGATATGAATTGTCCGAGAGTGACTGCACGGAATGATGTGGAAAAGCTAAAAAAGTTTATAGCAGAATCTGTCCGCACTATCCAAAACAAAACAGGGACAGAAAAGTTTGGGGGAGATGAATTGTCAGACAGGAGCTGAAATGTTTGACGTGGAGATATAAAAAACGGGCAGTAAAATTACTGCCCGTAGTTTTATAGAGTGTTCACAAGTTGTGAATTTATCAGGTAGCGTCCTCGAAGCTTGCAAGCTTTTCGAGGTGAGCGTACTTCTTCTCCGCAACTGTTTCAGCTTCCTCAAAGAGTTTTTCAGCTCTTTCAGGGAATTTTCTCGAGAGCGCGTTGTAACGAACCTCGCCCATAATAAAGTCGCGGTAAGACGCCTTAGGCGGTTTGCAGTCGAGAATAAACGGATTCTTACCCTCGTCGGCAAGTCTTGGGTCATAGCGGAAGAGGTTCCAGTAACCCGCGTCAACAGCTTTCTGCTCTTCAGCCTGTGCAATTCCCATACCGCCCTTGATACCGTGGTTGATACACGGAGCGTAAGCGATAATTATTGAAGGTCCGTTGTAGCTTTCAGCCTCAATCATAGCTTTGAGAACCTGATTATTGTTAGCGCCCATAGCAACCTGCGCTACATAAACGTAGCCGTAGCTCATAGCGATAGCCGCTAAATCTTTCTTCTTAACAGACTTACCTGCCGCCGCGAACTGCGCAACAGAACCGATAGGAGTCGCCTTTGAAGCCTGACCGCCTGTGTTGGAGTAAACCTCTGTATCAAATACAAGAATGTTTACATTCTCGCCCGAAGCGATTACGTGGTCAAGACCGCCGAAACCGATGTCATAAGCCCAGCCGTCGCCACCGAAAATCCACATAGATTTCTTAGCGAGCTCGTCCTTGTCAACGAGAGTTTTCTCAGCAAGCTCTGCTACAGCGTCGTCTGCCTGCTCAAGCTCGCTGATAAGAGCGTCGGTAGCCGCGCGGGACGCGAGTGAATCGTCGAATGTATCAAGATATGTCCTGCAAGCCTCTTTAAGGGAATCCTTAGAAGTCTTATCCTGAATTTCTGTAATGTATTCAGCTAATCTGTTGCGGATAGCTTTCTGACCGAGAGCCATACCGAGACCGAACTCCGCGTTATCTTCAAACAGGGAGTTCTGCCAAGCGGGACCTCTGCCGAGCTTATTAACCGTATAAGGTGTAGCGGGAGCCGAACCGCCCCAGATAGAGGAACAGCCTGTTGCGTTTGCGATGAACATTCTGTCACCGAAAAGCTGAGTAACAAGCTTAGCGTACGGGGTTTCTCCACAGCCTGCGCAAGCGCCCGAGAATTCGAGGAGAGGCTGTTTAAACTGACTTCCCTTAACCGTGCTTTCCTTGAACTTCTCCGCAACCTCCTGCTTAGACTCAAGGCTTACGCCGTAGTCAAATACAGCCTGATATTTTCTCTGACTGTCAATCGGCTTCATAACGAGAGCCTTTTCGCCCTTCTTGCCGGGACATACGTTAGCGCAAGCGCCGCAACCCGTACAGTCGAGAGTAGAAACAGTCATAACAAATTTATAATCTTTCATACCTGTCGCAACCGCGGTCTTAGTGTCAACGGGAGCGGCGTCAACCTCAGCGTCCGTCATAATTACGGGACGGATTACAGCGTGAGGACAAACCATTGAACACTTGTTACACTGGATACAGTTTTCGGGTATCCACTCAGGAACATCTACAGCGATACCGCGTTTCTCATAAGCCGCGGAACCCTGCGGACATGTGCCGTCAACATAATCCATAAACGCGGAAACAGGAAGCTCGTTACCCTTATAAGCGTTAACGGGTTTAAGTACGTTGTTGACATAATCAACAAGCTCACCCTTGCCCGAAACAGCGTCAGACTTAGCCTCGCCTGTAGCGCCTGCCCAGTCTGCGGGGATTTCAACTTTCTTTAAGTTTTCCATACCCGCATCGATAGCCGCGTAGTTCATATCTACGATAGCCTGGCCCTTCTTGAGGTAGGATTTCTTAGCCGCCGCCTTCATAAGCTCTTTAGCGCGGTCAGCGGGGATAATGTCGGCAATTTTGAAGAAAGCGGACTGTAAAATTGTATTCACACGATTTCCAAGACCGATTTCTTTACCGATTTTAATAGCGTCAACCGTATAGAAATTGATATTTCTTTCAGCGAGAATTTTCTTCATCTTCGCAGGCAGACGCTTTGAAAGCTCGTCAACATCCCACGCGCAGTTGAGCAGGAACGAACCGCCTTCCTTTAAATCGTCTACAATGTCGTATTTATCAACATAAGACGGATTATGGCAGGCAACAAAGTCAGCCTTGCTTACATAATATGTTGATTTAATCGGAGTATCGCCGAAACGCAGGTGGGAAACGGTAAGACCGCCCGACTTCTTGGAGTCGTAAGCAAAGTAACCCTGAGCGTACATATCGGTGTTGTCGCCGATGATTTTGATTGAGTTTTTGTTTGCGCCTACAGTACCGTCAGCGCCGAGACCCCAGAACTTACAGGAAGTTGTTCCCTTAGGTGTAGTATCGGGGTTTTCAGCTCTCGGGAGAGAAAGGTTTGTAACGTCGTCAACGATACCTACCGTAAATCTTCTCTTCGGAGAAGCGGACTGAGCGTTTCTGTAAACGGCAATCATATCCGCGGGAGTTGTATCCTTAGAGCCTAAACCGTAACGGCCTGTAAATACCTTAACGCCTGCGAAATCGGAACCGTTGATAGCCGCTAAAACGTCGAGATAAAGCGGTTCGCCGATTGAGCCGGGTTCCTTTGTTCTGTCGAGAACGGATATTGTCTTAACTGTTTTCGGAAGCTCGGAGAGCATATAATCCGCAACGAACGGACGGTAAAGTCTTACCTTTAAAAGACCTACCTTTTCGCCTGCGGCGTTTAAGTAATCTACAACTTCCTCGATACAGTCGCAAACCGAACCCATAGCAACGATAACGTGCTCCGCGTCCTCTGCGCCGTAGTAGTTAAAGGGTTTATAGTTAGTGCCGATTTTAGCGTTAACCTTGTTCATATATTCGATAACAACTTCGGGAACAGCGTCGTAGTACTTATTACAAGCCTCTCTCGCCTGGAAGAAAATGTCATCGTTTTGAGCGGTACCTCTTGTTACGGGGTGCTCGGGGTTAAGACTTCTTCTTCTGAACGCCTCAACAGCGTCGTGGTCGAGCATTTCGTCAAGGTCCTCATAATCCCAAATTCCAATCTTCTGAATCTCATGGGAAGTTCTGAATCCATCAAAGAAATGTAGGAAAGGAACTCTGCCCTTAATTGAAGAAAGATGCGCAACCGCCGTTAAATCCATACACTCCTGGGGATTGTTGGAGCAAAGCATCGCAAAACCTGTCTGACGACAAGCGTAAATATCGGAATGGTCACCGAAAATAGAGAGCGCGTGAGATGTGAGCGCACGGGCGGAAACGTGAATTACGCCCGGAAGAAGCTCACCCGCAATCTTATACATATTAGGAATCATAAGAAGCAAGCCCTGAGAAGCGGTGTATGTAGTTGTAAGCGCGCCTGCCGCGAGAGAGCCGTGAACCGCGCCTGCCGCGCCACCCTCGGACTGCATTTCTGTTACCTGAACAGTACGACCGAAAAGGTTGGTTCTGCCGTTAGCGGCCTCGTTATCGGTAACGTCAGCCATAACGGAAGAAGGTGTAATAGGATAGATAGCCGCAACGTCTGTAAACGCATATGAAGCATGAGCGACGGCGGTATTGCCATCCATGGTTTTCATTTTTCTTGCCATTTAGAATGTCCTCCTTAATAAAATTACGCAATAATGCTATTATAGACATTATATCGAATAAAATTTTATCACTTTTGAAGTCAAAAGTAAAGTATCTTTGGACAAAAAATAAATTTTTTAAATATTTTCCTGTTGTTTTTCGTCATTTTATATAGATTGAGCTTAAAAACAGTACAAAATCAGTAAACAAAAAAGCACAACGGATTTTCCGCTGTGCTTTTCAAAATTCGACTTTTAATTAAATCAAGCCGTAATTTAAAATTTTAACTTCCCGCTGATTCATACGCTGTTACGCCTTTATTCCATATAATTATTCCTACCGTCATAAGGAGCGCCGACATAACTACCGTACCGCCTATGTTGTACCACGGATTACCGCCGACGATAAAATAGCTCGCGGGGAAGAACGCCGTAAAAGCGAACGGAACGATATAGGTTATAATCGCGCGCACCGTGCGGTTGTAAATAGTCGTAGGATATTTAGCGAAGTCGTTTACCATATAAAACATATGGATTACGTTACCGCTGCGCTTTGTCCAAAACGCAACCGACGCGGTAATGAGTTTTATTCCCGTATAAATAAAGGTCGCGAACAATACAGATATTATAAACAAAAGCACATTTATAAAGCTTAAATTAAAGTTTACCTTTGGCAGACTTGTCGCAAGGAGAAGAATCCCGACAACCAGCTCGCCTAAAGCGTCAATCTGGAATTTCTCTACCGTAACGGCAAACAGCGTGCTGACTGGGCGCGTGAGATACTTGTCAAAGTCGCCCTTGCTCACGGTGAAATATCCTATAGACCACAAATTATCCGTAAAAAGGTGGTCAATCGCTTTCGGCAGAAGTGCGAAACCGTATATGAAAAGTATCTGGTCAAACGTCCAGCCCTCCAAATCAGGTATGTATGAGAAAATAATCGTGAGGAAGAATATATTTATTCCCTGTGTTATAAAAAGCGCAAGCGCTCCCGTCAGAAAGTCGATTTTGTATTCCATAAGCTTTTTTAAATCCTGCTTTATGAAAATACGGTGAAGTTTGAACACACGGCGTATTCTATGCAATACCTTCATACTCAACCCCCCTGTACGCTCATACGTTTAATGCTCGCGTTCCAAATTATCTGCTGAAGCGCTATAAAAAACGCGAGCCAAAAAATCTGAAGTCCGAAGCTGTAAAGTATCTGAACGGGCGCGTACATTCCGAGATAAATCATAACGGGAATATACGAAAGCGTTGCAAACGGGAGAAAATTAAGCACGGCAGAAACGACAGGAGGCAAAAACGCAAGCGGAATAGTCGTTCCCGAAAGAAAACCGACGATACAGTTTTTAAGGAAGTTTGAGCCCCAAAGGTTTTTCAGCACGAACGCCGAATAACCGTAGCAGACGTTGAAATAAAAGTTGATTAAATACGCAAGCGTAAGGCTTATAAAATAAAGAACAAAGTTTACGATATTAAACCTTACCGAGCCTGTCATAACGAATTTGTAGATTTCAACTCCCGAAACAAGGGGAACAAACACCAAAAACAACGTCATAATTCTCTCTCCAAGCTCCTGAAAGAGAAACGCAAGTTCAAATCGAATCGGCTTAATCATACGCATAGCGATTGTTCCGTCACGGATTTCCTCGCCGACAGCATATGTTCCGTCCGAGTAGGCTATCGTCGTTGTCAGAAAGCTTATGAAAATATAAACGACCATATCAACCTCGGTAAAGCCTTTAAAGCTTTCCGCCGAACCCGAATTGTAAACCGCGTGCCAGAGAAAATAATTTATAAAGCACATTAAAATATCGCCCAGTATAAAGAAGAAAAAGTTTGCGCGATACTGCGCCGCCATTAAAAGACCCGCGTGAGTAAAGGGCTTGTAGGTTTTAAGTATTTTACGCATCGAGCTTCACCTCACTGCGGTAAATACCCTTTATTATCTCCTCAATATCCGCGTCCTTTACGTTTATATCCTTAACGTGGGTTTTGGAGAGAGTGTAGTTGAGTATTTTTTCAACGCTGACCGCGTCGCTGTTAAAGCGGACGCTTACCGTGTGTCCGTCGTTTTCAACCTCGATGTCGCTGTCTTTAAGATTAAATTCGCCTAAATAATCGAGGTTATTAAACGCGTCCAAATCCTCTGGTACAAATTTCATCTCGCGCGACTGACCGTATTTAGTTTTCAGCATTGATATTTCTCCGTCAAACACCTTGTTGCCCTTATCAATCATAACGATACGGTCGCATAAATTCTCGACGTCCTGAAGGTCGTGAGTCGTCAGGATTACCGTCGTGTTTTCCTCGGCGTTAATCGCCTTAACCGCCTTTCGGATATTGTCCTTGACCACAACGTCAAGCCCGATTGTCGGCTCGTCAAGAAACAAAACCTTCGGACTGTGCAAAAGCGACGCGGCTATATCCGCGCGCATACGCTGTCCGAGCGAGAGCGTTCTCACGGGGCTTGTGATAAAGCTGTCAAGCTCCAGAACCTCGTTTAAAAACGCCATCCGCTTTTTGTAGCTCTCATCGTCCACCTCGTAGATTTCTTTCAGTACCGTGTAGGTTTCCCTGAGAGCCAAATCCCACCAAAGCTGGGTGCGCTGTCCGAAAACAACGCCTATTTCCTTTACATAACTTTTACGGTTTTTATAGGGGATTTTACCGTTTATCTCACATCTTCCGGAGGTTGGAGTCAAGATACCCGTAAGCATCTTAATCACGGTAGATTTTCCGGCGCCGTTCGGGCCGATAAAGCCCAGAATTTCGCCTTTTGAAACGTGAAAGGAAATATCGTCTACTGCTGTGATAATTTCATTTTTCGGCTTAATAAAAGATTTTAAGCTCCCCTTTAAGCCTGGTTCCTTAATCGCTTTTTTGAATTCCTTTTTCAGGTTTTCAACATAAATCATTTTTTCATCTCCTTTTGTAAGAAATAAGAAACGCAACCGAAGTTTTATTCTTTAAAAAAAACCAACCGCGGCCGCAAAGAAGATGACAGATAGACACGAACCTGTCACACAGCCACTCTAACGTAGAGTAACAAGATTATAACGTATGTTCTACATATTTTTCAAGAGATTTTATTTAAGAACAAACATTTTATCCCAAAACGGGATAATTGCATTATACCATTTCGGTATAATAATGTCAAGAGGTGATTATAATTGAACTTTCGGCTTAAAGAGTTAAGACTTCAAAGGCACCTGTCGCAGACGCGCCTTGCGCTCGATTTGAATATGAATCAGAATACAATCTGCCGTTATGAAACGGAAACACGTCAGGCGGACTACAAAACGCTGATTATCTTAGCCGATTACTTCGGCGTATCAATAGACTATCTTTTAGGAAGAACCGATAATCCGAAAATGAATTAATCGTTGCATACACAAAATTTTGCAACGATTTTTCATTTTAACGGATAAAATCCCATATGATTTCTTGATTTGCATTTTATAGTATGTTACAATTGGTTAGATATGCCTAATGCAGTTTATAATTTATATAGAAGGAATGAGCTTCAGATGACAAAATTCTTTGTAAAAAAACCGTACTTTATGATAGTAGCTGTCATTGTGGTACTGGTAATCGGGGCGGTAAGTCTTAATTCTATGAAAACCGACCTTCTGCCCGACCTCGAACTGCCGTACATCGCGGTTATTACAACCGAAATCGGAGCCTCCCCCGAAAAGGTTGAAAAGGACGTTACAGAGGTTATGGAAAGCTCTCTCGGAACATTAAGCGGTGTTGAGGAAGTCGACAGCACCTCTTCTAATAATTATGGGGTGGTTATGTTAAGCTTTGCCGATAATACCGATATGGACTCGGCTTTGGTACGCGTATCAAAAACAGTTAACTCCCTTGATTTGCCCGATGAATGCGGTACGCCGAATATTATGGAAGTCAGTATGGATATGGTGGCGACGATGTATGCCAACGTAAACTGCAAGGATATGGACATCAAACAGCTTTCCCAGTTTACGCAAAAAACAATAAAGCCCTACCTCGAAAGGCAGGACGGCGTTGCGAGCGTATCGGCAAACGGTCTTATCGAGGACAGCGTGGAAATTCGCCTGAACAGCAAAAAGATTGACAGAATAAACGGAAAACTCCTCGCGAAAACGAACGATAAGCTGGGCGAGGCTGACGACAAGATTACAAAATCAAAGAACGAATTAAGCGAAAGCAAAAGAAAATTAAAGGACAGCGAAAACGAGCTTAAAGCGCAACAGAAAAAGGCGAACAAACAATTAGGCGACGCGTCGGCACAGCTTTCAAAAGCGCAGGCCACAAAGTCGGCGTACGACTCGGCCTTAACAAGCCTTAAAGCGGGGAAAGCCGCCTTAGAGGCGGAGAAAAAGGCTTATCAGGATGCCAAGCTTGAAAGCACATACAATACCTTAAACTCCACGCTCGAAAATTTAAACAAGTCGCTTTCTCCCCTTTCACAGCAGGCGGGAATAAAGATTCCGTCCTCGGTAAAAGAGGCGGTGCAAAATCCCGATGATTTTAACAAATTTGTCGATTGGATGAAGAAAATCGGATACGGCGCTCAAGTGGAAAAATTAAGCCTTGACAATCTTAAAAAGGTGTATAATGCCATTGAGGTTCGTATTCCGCAAATTGATACGGAGGTTTCAAATCTTAATACCGAGATAAAGGCTCAGGAGGCAGTAAACAAAAAGCTTTCCGCACAGCTCAAGGACGTTGACGGCGCGCAGTCCAAGTCGACCTCGGCAGGCCTTACCTCGGCGGCGACTTTCGGCGCAGGTCAGGCGGGTATAAATTCCGCAAAGTCAGAAATTTCAAAGGCGGAAAAGGAGCTTGAATCCGCGGAGAAAAAACTCGAAAATTCAATCAAGACCGCAAGAGAAAATTCAAACATAGACGCGCTGTTATCGCTCGACACACTCTCACAGCTCATAAGCGCCCAAAACTTCTCAATGCCCGCGGGCTATGTCGAGGATAAAAACTCCAATCAATGGCTCGTTGAGATAAACGAAAGCTTTGACAGCCCCTCCCAGCTTAAAAACCTTGTGCTTACAAAACTTGACGGCGTTGGAAAAATCCGTCTTAAAGACGTGGCGGACATTTTAGTTATTGATAATGTCGGAGAGGCATACAGCAAGGTAAACGGCGAAGACGCTGTTATGATTTCAGTTTACAAGGCAAGCACGGCGAACACAAGCGTTGTGTCCGACTCAATTCAAAACGCGTTCAGCGAGCTTGAAAACAAGTATGACGGACTTTCCTTTACAACAATGATGAATCAGGGCTCGTATATCGCGAGAATTATAAACACGGTTTTGAGCAGTATCCTTTTGGGCGCGGCGCTCGCAATTTTAATCCTTGCGCTGTTCTTAAAATCCGTGAAACCGACTATTGTTGTCGCGTTCAGCATTCCGTTCAGCGTAATGTTCGCCCTCATTATTATGTATTTTACGGGAATAAACATTAACGTGATGTCGCTTGCGGGATTATGTATAAGTATAGGTATGCTTGTCGATAACTCCGTTGTTGTAATGGAAAATATTTTCAGATTAAGACAAAGGGGAGTACCCGCGCCAAGGGCGGCGGTTCAGGGCGCTAAACAAGTTGCCGCTCCCATAATAGCCTCGACCGCGACCACAATCTGCGTATTTTTACCTATGGTTTACACCACGGGAATGATTGCACAGCTTTTGATTCCGTTCGCGTTTACAATTTCCTATGCGCTTACGGCGTCGCTCCTTGTGGCGCTTACCGTTGTTCCTACTCTCGGAAGTATTCTGCTTAAAAATACAAGGGAAAGAAAGCAGAACTGGTTTGATAAGCTTAAAAACTTCTACGCAAAGGCTCTTTCACTCTGTTTAAGGCACAAGGCGGTTTCAATTATAGTTTCGGTCGCGCTTTTGGTAATCTGTATTATCCAGACCTTTAACACGGGAATTGTTATGATTGACACAACGGAAAGCAATCAGATTTCGGTAACTTTAACCCTTGAAGACGATACGCCCAAGGAAAAAGCCTACAAAACAGCCGACAAGGTTATGGATACCCTTATGGACATTAAGGGTATCTCAAAAATCAGCGCGCTTGACGGAAATACGGGAGTTATGTCGAGTATAATCGGCTCGGGAGTTACCGATAATTACACGTCGTTCAGCTTTAACGTGCTGACCGATGACGATATAAAAACTACCGACGAATATAAACATATCAGGCAGGAAATTGAGGAAAAAACAAAAAATATCAAATGCAAGGAAATTTCCGCGTCCTCCTCCGCTATGGGAAGTATGTCGTCGCTTTCCGATACGGGTCTGACCGTCAACATATACGGCGACGATAAGGAAAAGCTTATCGACATCAGCGAGGACGTTATGGATATGATGAAAAGCATCAAGGGCGTTGAAAATACCGAAAACGGCATTACCGAGGCGGATAAAACCCTAAGACTTCATATAAACAGAAACAAGGCGGCCGAATACGGACTTACCGTCGCACAGATTTTTCAGCAAATCTCCGCTAAGGCGGCCACCGAGAAAAACGCTCTCACTATGAAAATTGACGACAGGGACGTTGACGTTAATATTGTCGATAAAACCGATAAGCTGACATACGGCAACATACTTAATCTTTCGATTGAGGCGACAACAAAAAACAGCAAGGGCGAGGACGTAAAGAAAACCTATCCGCTTTCAAAATTTGCAACCGCCGAGGACGGCTACACTATGGACAGCATAACAAGGGAAAACCAACGTATGTATTTAACCGTAAGCGGTGAAACAGGCGAGCAGTACAACTCCGCACTGCTTGCGAGAGAATTGCAGAAAAAACTCGACAGCTATAAAACTCCGTCGGGATATGAGGTTGAAATTGCAGGCTCCTCGATACAGACTACTGATATGCTTAAGCAAATGCTCCAGGCGATTCTGCTCGGATTTTTGCTTATCTATCTTATAATGGTCGCGCAGTTCCAGAGTTTTCTCTCGCCGTTTATCGTTATCTTCACCGTACCGCTGGCGTTTACTGGCGGAATGATAGGTCTCGGACTGTTCGGAATGACAATTTCCGCAATGTCGCTTATGGGCTTTATGATTCTTATGGGAACGGTTGTAAACAACGGTATAGTATTTGTCGATTACGTCAATCGGCTCCGACTGCACGGGGTTGAGAAAAGACGCGCGCTGATTGAAACGGGAAAAACCAGAATGCGCCCGATTCTTATGACCGCACTGACGACTATTCTCTCAATGAGCGTAATGGTGTTCTCGCAGGACGCGGGAAACTCGGTACAGCGCAGTATGGCGGTTGTAGTAAGCGTAGGTTTGCTTTACTCAACAATTATGACCTTGTTCATCGTTCCCGTTATGTACGATATACTTTACCGCAAACAGCCGAAAGAAATTGATGTCGGCGATGACCTCGGTGATGAAATTGACGAAACCGAGGAAGAGGCAAAAAGCATTTTTGAAAGTATAACAGAATAAATTTAACCCGGCCCGAAGCCATAAGCTTTGAGCCGGGTTTTATATTTTGTCACCAAATCATAACCACCCGTCAGACGGGCGGTTTACACGTGGGTTATAAGCCCCGTTACTAACCCGCGTCTCAGGGCGCGGGCTTTCACTTTGTTCAAACTTTATTGTTTTTGCCTTATTTGTAACCCCTTAAAGGATTATCTCATAAAGGGGTCTTCGTATTCTTTTACGCTTAATTTATCTAAAGCTATATCTGCTTTTTGGGTCTTGTATGTATTCCCTGATTGTTGACTCGTTAAGTCTAACTGTCGATACATATTCCCCTTCTGCCCAAAAGTGTATGTTGCCTAATTTATACTTTAAGTTTACCTGTTTTTCAAACATAATTAGCGCACTCTTACCTTTGAGATATTAAATGAAACTTGACACACTATTTTGGGTTTGTATGCTAAAAAGCAGATGTACATCGTCTGACATCATATGTCTTTCAAGTATTTCCACTCCTTTGTATTTACATAGTGTTCTTATGACTTCTCTTATGTCTCATTTGTACTGATTTTTTTCGTCTATACTTCGGTACTATTACTATGTGATATTTACACAGCCATTTCGTGTGCGATAAATTATTGTATTGACTTGCCATTAATTTCTCCTTTCTGTTTGCAATAAGTCTTCAACTTCCTTATCCTACCAGTCTGGAGAATTTTTGTATAACTTTTCACGCGCACACGCATAGCGGGTGGTTCTTTGTTCTGCTCTCTCGTGCACAACTGTCTAAAAATATTAGTAAAAACGGCGGTATCCGAACAGATACCGCCGTTTAAGTTTAAGCTGTATTATTTTTTCTTGCCTCTGTAGTCTACATGCCACAAATCCTTAGCATATTCAAGGATAGCGCGGTCGGAGCTGAACTTGCCCGAGTTAGCTACGTTCATAAGGCATTTTCTTCCGAATTCCACTCTCTTTGAGTAATCGGAATTTGCCTTAATTTTTGCATCGAGATAGCTTCTTAAATCGTAGAGTACGAAATAGTGGTCGGGAGCGTGCCATGACGCGCCGTCAAGTAAAGCCTTGTAAAGCTCCGAGAAACTTCCCTCGCCCTGCGCGTTGCCATCGCTTACGGTACCGTCAATGAGAGTATCCACAACCCTCTTTATCTCGGGGTCGGAGTTGTAAATTGAGCGTGAGGAATAAGTATCCTTAATGCTCTCAACTTCCTCAACTCTTGCACCGAAAATGTACTCGTTCTCAACGCCTGCCTGCTCGGCAATCTCGATATTAGCGCCGTCCCAAGTACCGAGAGTAACAGCGCCGTTTATCATAAACTTCATATTACCCGTACCCGACGCCTCTGTACCGGCAAGAGATGTCTGCTCGGAAATATCCGCCGCTGTAACAATTTTCTCCGCGTAGCTTACGTTGTAGTTGGAACAGTAAACAACCTGAAGCTTATCCTTGGTATCGGGGTCGTTGTTTACGAGGTTCGCAATCTCATTAATATACTTAATAATAGCCTTTGCGCGCGCGTATCCGGGAGCCGCTTTCGCGCCGAAAATAAAGCAGGTCGGGTTCCAGTTTTTAAGCTCGCCGTTTTTAAGCTTAAAGTAAATCATCATAATCGAGAAAGCGTTGATAAGCTGTCTTTTATACTCGTGGAGACGCTTGACCTGAACGTCAAATACCATAGTCGGGTCAACGTCAACGCCGTCCATTTTTTTGATATAAGCCGCAAGCTCTTTCTTTTTCTTAGCCTTAATCTTGTTGAACTTCTTGACCGTGTCATCGTCCATCATTTTATTGAGCTTTGAAAGCTTGCTTAAATCTTTAAGCCAGCCGTCGCCTACGCGCTCGGTAATAAAATCCGAGAGTTCGGGGTTGCAAAGTCCGAGCCATCTTCTTTGAGTAATACCGTTTGTCTTATTCTGGAAACGCTCGGGATAAACCTGATACCAATCCTTTAAAACATCGGCTTTAAGAATTTCGGTATGAATCTGTGCAACGCCGTTTACATATGTTGACACATAGGTAGCAAGTCTTGCCATATGAACGGTATTATTATCTACAATTCTCATTCTTGCCTTCATATCATCGCTGATACCCATAGCGGTAAGCTCCTCCTGAAGCTTATTGGCGATAAGGCAGATAATATGATAAATTTCGGGAACAACGTCCATCATAAGGTCAGCGTGCCATTTTTCAAGAGCCTCTCCCAAAACCGTGTGGTTGGTATAAGAGCAGGTCTTACGCGCAATCTCAAACGCCTCGTCAAAGCTTAAACCGTCGTTCATAAGAAGTCTTACAAGCTCGGGAATAGCCGACACAGGGTGGGTATCGTTAAGCTGGAACGCATAATCCTTTGCAAAGTGGCTGAAATCATCGCCGTACTTTTCCTTGTAGTTTCTCATAATATCCTGCAAAGAAGCCGAGCAGAAGAAATACTGCTGTTTAAGTCTTAAAACCTTGCCCTCATATGAGTTGTCATTAGGATAAAGCACGCGTGAGATATTTTCCGCATCGTTCTTCGCCTGAACAGCGCTGTCGTAGTGAGTATTGTTAAACTCGTTAAAGTCAAAGTCCTCAACAGCCTCCGCCTGCCAAAGTCGCAGGGTGTTTATATTCTTTGTGCCGTAGCCGATAACAGCCATATCGTAGGGAACAGCCTTAACCGTCTGACCCTTAAATTCAACCTCAACTGACTGGTCCTCGCGGCGGATACACCACGGGTCCTCAAACTTCTGCCAGTCGTCCGCGGTTTCTACCTGATAGCCGTTTTCGATAAGCTGTTTAAACAGTCCGTACTTATAGCGGATTCCGTAGCCGTCGAGCGGAACCTCCTGTGTAGCCGCTGAATCAAGATAGCAGGCCGCAAGACGTCCGAGACCTCCGTTGCCCAAAGCCGCGTCGTCAATTTCCTCAAACACGTTGATGTCGATACCCTTTTTCTTTAACATAGCCTTAGTTTCATCTAAAATTCCAAGGCAGTAAAGGTTATTATACATCATACGTCCCATAAGGAACTCCGCGGAAAAGTAATAAGCTCTTCTTCCGCTTGCGTGTTTTTTCTTGCTCTTTGCCCAATTATCGGCGATTTCGGTCTGTACAACCTTACCGAGAGCGTTATGAAGCTGAGCGGGGGTTAGGTTTTCGGGCTTCTCGCAATAGAGAGCCTGTGAAGTAAGTTTTAGTTCTTCCATTAGATTACCCATAGTGTTAATCCTCCATTCGTCCGTATGTATCGGACATCCATAATAATCTTTCTGCAAGCCTGTCCGTGAGCGCGTCAGCGTCAATTCTCCAAACCCAGTTACCGCCGAGGGTTGAGGGTATGTTCATTCTTGCCTCGCTGCCAAGTCCTAAAATATCCTGCATTTGTATAACCGCATAATCGGCCTTGCTTTCGTAAGCCGTGCGGATTATTCCCCAGTTAAATTCTTCGTCGTCGCCTATTTTACAATATTCTTCGGCGCACTCGATTTCTTCTGGCTCAGCCTCGCTGTACCAGCCCATAATCGTATCGTTATCGTGAGTGCCTGTATAAACGACGCAATTGCTGTTTTCAAAGTTATGAGGGAGAAAATCGTTCTCGTC
Organism: uncultured Clostridia bacterium; assembly: GCA_947627345.1. Classification (GTDB taxonomy): domain Bacteria; phylum Bacillota; class Clostridia; order Oscillospirales; family Acutalibacteraceae; genus Ruminococcoides. The sequence continues at coordinate 40,559 of CANQVS010000012.1, read as the reverse complement.
ATCGCCGTCAAACGCAAACTCAAGAACCTTCATTCCCGGATAACCGCTGTCCTTAAGGAGCTTTTTAACTCCGGGAGAGAGGTCTCCGAGGTCCTCCGCCACAATCGGAATATCCCCAATTGCCTCTTTCATTTTTTGGAAGAAATCCATTCCCGGACCGTCCATCCATTCGCCTTCAATCGCATTTTCAGCGGGATACGGTATAGCGTAAAAATCGTTAAAGGCACGGAAATGGTCAATTCTCGTGATGTCATACAGATTGGCGGCCGCCTCAATACGGTTAAACCACCACTCGTAATCGGTATCCTTCAGGTACTCCCAATCGTACAGGGGGTTGCCCCAAAGCTGTCCCGTTTCCGAGAAATAATCGGGAGGACATCCCGCAACGCAAACGGGTTCGTTGTTTTCATCGAGCCAGAAAACATCGGGATTAGCCCATGTGTCGGCGCTGTCCATAGCAACGTAAATAGGCATATCTCCGAGAATCTGAATACCTAAGTCGTTTACATACTCCCTAAAATCGTACCACTGTTCATAAAACTTGAACTGTACCCATTTCCAGAAATCAATATCGTCAGCTAACTTCTTCTTATACTTTCTTAATGCGGCGGGCTTGCGCATTTTAATGGCCTCGTCGGGCCATTCGGTCCACGCGGACATACCAAAGCTCTTTTTAACCGCCATATAAAGAGCGTAATCATCGAGCCAATGAGCGTTTTCTTCTTTAAATTCCTCAAAGACATCGAGTTCATAATCTTCTATGTAAGTTTCATATGCTTTTTTCAAAACCACAAAGCGGTTGTTGTAAATTTTCTCGTAATCCACCTCTTCGGGATTATCGCCCCAGTCGATAGCGTCAAGCTGTTCCTTTGAAACAAGTTCCTCATCAACCAAAGTGTCGAGGTCAATCATATAAGGATTGCCCGCATAGGTTGAAAACGACTGATACGGCGAATCTCCGTAGCTTGTAGGCCCCGCAGGAAGTATCTGCCAAATTTTCTGCCCTGCCTGCGACAGGAAATCCGCAAATTCCCTCGCCTCCTTACCAATTGTTCCGATACCGTAAGGGGACGCAAGCGATGTAATGGGCATTAAAATTCCGGCCATTCGTGACATAGTTTCAACTCCTTTCGGTTTTTTAATTAAATTCTGAAGTTCATTTTCTCTAAAACCCAGCGTATCCCATAATAGTGATACAATTCTAACATACAAATAAAAATTTATCAATACCTTTTTACTTTATTCGACAAATTTAGTACATACAAATATTACTAAACGCAACTAACGCAAAGTTATTTGCCAAAAGCGCAAAACGGCAAAATTAAAGCAGGCGGTTCAGCGCACGCCTGCCTTTTATAAATAAATTTTTTTAATTTTCATCATATTAATCATATTATAAATAATTTTTTAAATTTTCAGCATACATTTTTTATTTTTTTTAAAAGACAGTAGAGCGCAACATCGCTCGCAAGCTTTCTTACGGTTTCCCTGTTAACGCTTTGCGCGTCGGATAAATCCGCCTTTACGGCTTCAACGCCCGAGTTGCACGCAACGCCTATATAAACAAGACCAACGGGCTTTTCCTCGCTTCCGCCCGTCGGACCTGCGATGCCTGTGGTGGAAACGGAAAAATCGGAATTTGCGAGAGATTTTATGCCTACAGCCATCTGCTTTGCCGTTTCGGGAGAAACCGCTCCGACCGTTTTAAGCGTTTCGCTCTTTACTCCCAAAACCTTATTTTTTATGCGATTCGCATATGAGCATACTCCGCACTCAAACACACTGCTCACCCCGGGAACCTCAGTAATCCGCTTACTCAAAAGTCCTCCCGTACAGCTTTCCGCTGTTGCGACCTTTTTTTCATTTTTTATAAGCTCCTGCACAACGAGGTTTTGCAACTCGTCCGCGATTATATTTTCATCGTCTAAAATTTTCTTAAAGTCCTTTGCGGTTATTTTAACCAATAAAATCACCTCTCTGTTATTCTACCACAATCAGCGGGGATATTGCAATATAAAGCTAAATTTGATAAGATAAAGCAGGTGATGATATGCCTTGGTTTTTTACTGACGAAGAAGTTAACGGCAAAAAATTTAATATAAACGGCGAAAACGCGCGCCACATTTCAAAAAGTCTAAGAATGAAAATCGGAGAAAAGCTGACCTTAATCAGCCCTTCAAGTATGCAGTATGACTGCGAGATTGAAAATATTTCGGACGGAAGCGTGGACGTAAAAATTCTCAAAAAAAGGCCCTGCGAAAATGAGCCGAATGTTAAAATTACGCTGTATCAGGCCTTGCCGAAAGGCGATAAAATGGAATTTATTATTCAAAAATGCGTCGAGCTCGGCGTCGTAAAAATAGTTCCGACAATTTCCTCAAGGTGCGTATCGCGCCCCAATAAAAAATCCCTCGAAAAAAAGCTTTCCCGCTGGCAAAAAATCGCAAAAGAGGCGGCGCAACAGTCGAGACGGGGAATTATTCCCGAAATATCCGAGGCAGTAAGCTTTAAAAAGGCTGTTGAAAACAGCAAAGAAAACGAGAGAAACATAATTTTTTATGAGTTGGGCGGAGAAAGCATAAAAAATATAACGGAAAAAGGCATAAAAAGTATCGGAATTTTTATCGGAAGCGAGGGCGGATTTGAAAAATCCGAGGTTGATTTCGCACTTGAAAACGGCGCAAGGGTTGCAACGCTCGGAAAACGGATTTTGAGAGCCGAAACAGCTCCCGTAACTGCCCTTTCAATTATTATGTACGCGCTCGGGGAAATGGACGACAACGCGACAACAGCAAAGGAGTTTGAAAATGACAGGAATAATATGCGCGCTCAAAATTGAAGCGGACGGACTTAAACAGTCTATGGAAAATCCAAAAATAAAGACAGTCGCGGGACTTGACTTTATAAGCGGAAAAATCAAAGACAAAGACGTTGTGCTGTCGGAGTGCGGTGTGGGCAAGGTCAACGCCGCAATCGGAACGCAGATTATGATAGATTACTACAAGCCCGATGTAATTATAAATTCGGGAATTGCAGGCAGTCTTTCAAAAAAACTTAAAATCGGCGATATTGTAATTTCGAGCGACTGCGTTGAACACGATATGAACGGCACCGCTCTCGGCGACCCAAGAGGGGAAATCTGGTACACGGACGAAAAGCGGATTGATATTCCCGCCGATAAAACCGCATACGAAAAGCTTTACGACTGCTGTAAATCTCTCGGCGTAAACGTTATGGTGGGCAGAGTCGCGACGGGAGATATTTTTGTATCCTCCTTAAAACAGCGCGAGTTCATCGCAAATGAGTTTAACGCTCTCTGCTGTGAAATGGAGGGAGGGGCGGTCGGCCACGTTTGCTACCGAAACAAAGTGCCTTTCGCAATTCTCCGCTCAATCAGCGACGATTTGAATTTTAACGAGGGCGTCGACTTCGATAAATTCAGATTTTTTGCGGCTGAAAATTCCATCAAAGCTATTCTGAGGTTTTTAGATTGATAAGATTATTTTCCAAAATAAAACACATAACTCAGTCGAATGAAACAAGTGATGAATCCGCTAAATTAATAATAGTTGCACCCCTTTTAACTGCATATCTCATAGTTTGATAAGCACCGCCACTTTTCTCTTTTACATAGAAAACACATAAATCAGAGCGGTCAATCATTGCTCTGTTGCGAACTTGGATAGATGACTTTTGGTGCTCCTTAGAGGATTGCTCACATATTTCAACGGAATCATAATAGTTATCATAACTTTCCTGATTGTGAACGTAATCGGCTTTGATATAAGGCATAACCCAAACGAGAGAACAATTTGCAGTATCAATTCGCTTCCTGTAACGGAGAATAGCCGATGTAACTATTTGGTCGAACTCTCCGTCCCGCCCTACAAGGAACTCCAAATATTCGTGGTGAGTGAGTATTTTCTCTATTACTTCTTCAATTGTCTGCTCTACTGTGAGGAAACCGTCAATACGGCGGTGGCCAAAAAAACAAACTGTATAAACTAAAAACATAACATTCTCCTTTATGGGATATATCGTAAATTATAGCATAAATTTTATATAATTGCGATATATCCCACACGATTTATCGTAAATTTTAGTAGAATTTATTTACGATAAATTGCAAAGGATAAAGTTATGAGAACAAAAGAGGCTGTCGCTCAACGAATAATTGAACTCTGCAAAGACAGAGATATTGCCGTCAATGCTCTTGCGAATATTTCAGGTGTTTCTCCGTCAACCATATACAGTATGCTAAATCAAAAAAGCAAAAATCCGGGCGTGGTATCAATAAAGAAAATCTGCGACGGATTACAAATCACCGTCAGGGAGTTTTTTGACAGTCCGTTGTTTGACGAAACAGAGCAAGAAATAAAATGAATAGCGTGTAAGCCGTTTTTTCAACTGTTTACGCGCTTTTATATTTGCGGTTTATTTAATTAAAAAATATATGCAAATTTAATTTACAGATTTTTAAAATAATATGTTCACAACTATATGTATGCGTTTTTTATTGATTGAAACCAATATTTGGTTTTCTCATTGACTTTAAATGACAAATATATTTTAGTTATTTTTACAAAAGCGTAAGGGCGCGGTTTTGCTTGACATTTAACTTGTATTCTTGTAAAATATTATAGATAATGACTTATTAGGTAATTTTATAAAAGGATAGGGGAATTTTCAATGCAGCTTACAGGTGCGGAAATTATTTGCGAATGTCTTATTGAGCAAGGCGTAGACACGGTTTTCGGCTATCCGGGCGGTGCGGCGCTTAATACATATGATGCGCTTTATAAATACAGCGATAAAATCAACCATATTCTGACAGCCCACGAACAGGGCGCCTCCCACGCGGCCGACGGTTACGCGAGAGCGACCGGAAAGGTCGGAGTATGTATGACTACTTCGGGCCCCGGAGCCACCAACACGGTAACGGGTATCGCAACCGCTAACATCGACAGTATCCCTATGGTAATTATTACAGGCAACGTAAACGTCGATTTGCTCGGACGCGACAGCTTTCAAGAGGTTGATATAGTCAACATCGTTAAGCCTATTACAAAGGGCAGTTACCTTGTTAAGAAAATAGAGGATTTGGCTCCCGCTATAAGAACGGCTTTTATGCTCGCGAACGAGGGCAGAAAGGGACCGGTTTTAATAGACGTTCCTAAGGATATTACCGCGCAAAAAACTGAATTTGAACCTCTTACTCCACCCGAGAAAAAGTCCATAGAGGTTGATAACGCGGAGAAAATTTCGCAGGCGGTTGAGTTAATTAACAAATCAAAATTCCCGATGATTTACGCGGGCGGAGGAGTTATCAGCTCCAACGCGTCAAAACAGCTTGTCGAATTTGCCGAGAAAATCGACGCCCCCGTTTGCTGTTCGCTTATGGGACTCGGCTGTATTCCCGCGGGACACCGCCTTAATATGGGAAATCTCGGTATGCACGGCGGTTATGAAACAGGTATGGCAACCGAAAAATGCGACCTTATTATCGCCTGCGGAGCGAGATTCTCCGACAGGGTTGCGGGCAATCCCGAAAAATTCGGAGCGCAGGCAAACATTATACATATCGACATTGACGAAAATGAAATTGACAAAAACGTCCGCACCGATAATCACATAATCGGCGATATGAAAGACGTTCTTGAAATACTTAACAATTGCATAGAAAAGCAAAGCCACGTTCAATGGCTCGCACAGCTTGAAATCTGGAAAACCGAAAAGAAAGCCCCCAAAGCCGTAAGCAAGGACTACGTTGTTGCCGAGGATATTTTGGAAGCGTTAAACGAGATTAAACGCCCCGAGGATATTATTGCTACCGATGTAGGACAACATCAGATGTGGGTTGCTCAATACTCAAAATTTGAACAGCCGAGGACTCTCCTCACTTCAGGCGGTATGGGAACTATGGGCTTTGGAATGGGCGCGTCAATCGGCGCGCAGTGCGCGTTCCCCCGTAAAAAAGTTTTTCTCGTAACGGGTGACGGAAGCTTTCATATGAATTTAAACGAGCTTGTAACGCTTAAATCCTACGACCTGCCGATTGTTGTGCTTGTTATGAACAACAAGGTTCTCGGAATGGTTCGTCAATGGCAAAAGCTATTCTACGAAAGCAGATTCTCGCAAACGGACCCCAAACGCGCAACGGACTTTGTTAAGGTAGCCGAGGCGTTCGGCGTGGCGGGAATGAGAATAGAAAAGGCGGAGGATATAAAGCCCGTGCTCAAAAAAGCTGTCGAAATGAACGGACCTATTGTAATCGACTGCAAAATCAGTCCCGACGCAAACGTACTTCCGATGATTCCGCCCGGAAAAACAGTAAATGAAATAATAACTGAGATGTAATTTTTATATATCCACGTCAGCCATTACAGTCCCTCTCGGATAGTTCATCTCCCCCAAACTTTTCTGCCTCTGTCTTATTTTGGATATGGAGGACAGATTTTGCTGTAGACCTTTTAAACTTTTTAGAAACTTTCCTATAAATTTGATTTTTAAAGGAATTAAAAGGTTATCTATAATTTAATTCTTAATTCTTAATTTAAAAAGCGCCCAAAAATATTAAATTAAGAATTGGAATGTAAATAAACTTTTGCTATGTTTTTAAGTTAAATATAAAGGAAACGTTTGATAGGATTAATAATTTCTTATCATACGTTTCCTTTTTCATTAGTCTACAGCAGAACCTATCCTCCATATCCAAAATAAGACAGAGGCAGAAAAGTTTGGGGGAGATGAACTATCCGATAGGGACTGCAATATTTGACGTGGAAAATCTAAAAAGTCTACAGCAGAACCTATCCTCTCCATCCAAAGTAAAATAGGGGAAGAACGGTTTGGGGGAGATGAATTGTCCGATAGGGACTGCAATATTTGACGTGGAAAATCTAAAAAGTCTACAGCAGAACCTATCCTCCCCATCCAAAGTAAAATAGGGGAAGAACGGTTTGGGGGAGATGAACTATCCGATAGGAACTGCAATGTCTGACGTGGATATATAAAAATTCTTAATTTTTAATTGAATTAATCAGTCCGCCCTTTGCGATTATGTTTTGGATAAATTCGGGAAAAGGTTCTCCCTGAAACTTTTCGCCCGTAGTTTCGTCCGTAATAACGCCCGTATTAAAATCAACCGAAACAATATCACCGTTTGAAATCGCCTCCGCCGCCTCGGGACACTCGACAATCGGAAGTCCGATATTAATTGCGTTGCGGTAAAAAATTCTCGCAAAGCTTGACGCGATTACACAGCTTATTCCGCTTGCTTTAATCGCGATAGGAGCGTGTTCACGCGAGGAACCGCAACCGAAATTTTTAGCCGCGACCATAATATCGCCATCGTTGACCTTGTTTACGAATTCCTTGTCTATATCCTCCATACAATGAGCCGCCAGCTCCTTATGTGAGGCGGTATTAAGATAACGCGCAGGAATAATTACGTCGGTATCCACGTTATCTCCGAATTTATGTACCTTGCCTTTTGCGTTCTGCATAGTAATCACCATAGCCTTTCTGCCCACAAATAGTTATTAAAAATTCATACAGCCTTATTCGTGGGCGGACAAGGCGTGTATGGTGATTTAGCCATCGCTCGCTGCCGTTTACGGCAAACTGAGCGGACAATACAAAATTATATTAGTGTGAATTTTCACACTATTTTCTTCTTAAACCTTAGCGGGGTCTGTTATATATCCCGTAACCGCGCTTGCGGCGGCAACCGCAGGTGAGGCGAGGTAAACCTCGCTGTCAACGTGTCCCATACGTCCCACAAAGTTACGGTTTGTTGTTGAAACTGCTCTCTCGCCTGCCGCGAGAATACCCATATGACCGCCCAAACACGGTCCGCAGGTAGGAGTTGAAACCACAGCCCCTGCCTCTACAAAAACATCAAAAAGTCCCTCATGCATAGCCTGCGTCCATATTTTCTGCGTACCGGGGATTACGATACAGCGTACACCGCGCGCAAGCTTTTTGCCCCTGAGCACCTCGGCGGCCGCGCGCAAATCAGAAATACGTCCGTTTGTACACGAACCGATAACCACCTGGTCAATTTTAACCTCTTTCTCGCCGATTTCATCAACTGTTCTTGTGTTTTCGGGCAGATGAGGGAATGAAACAGTCGGGCGCAGGGCTGACAAATCGATAGTGTACTCCTCATCATAAACCGCGTCCTCGTCCGCCTCATACTCCACCGCGACTCCCTGATAACGTCCGTCGCAGTATTCGCGGGTAATATCGTCTACGGGGAAAATTCCGTTTTTAGCCCCCGCCTCAATCGCCATATTGGCGATACAAAGCCTGTCGTCAATGTTAAGGTACTTAACTCCCTCGCCGACAAACTCCATAGACTTGTAAAGCGCGCCGTCAACTCCGATTTTTCCTATAATATGAAGTATAACGTCCTTGCCCGAAACATAGCCCTTCGGCTTGCCGATTAAATTAAATTTAATTGCGGACGGAACCTTAAACCACGCCTTTCCGCTTATCATACCCGCGCACATATCGGTCGAGCCGACGCCCGTTGAAAACGCTCCGAGAGCGCCGTATGTACAGGTGTGGGAGTCCGCTCCGATACAAAGACAGCCGGGGCCGACAAGTCCCATTTCAGGCAAAAGGGCGTGTTCAATTCCCATCTCGCCCACATCACGGTAATTTGTAATATTGTATTTGTCCGCGAAATCACGAACCTGCTTAACCTGCGTCGCCGCTTTAATATCCTTATTCGGAGTAAAATGGTCCATAATCATCGCGATTTTTGTATTGTCAAATACCGATTTCGCGTTGTTTTCTTCAAAAACATTTATCGCAACAGGCGTTGTAACGTCGTTTCCGAGAACCAAGTCCAATTTCGCCTCAATGAGCTGACCTGCCTTTACCTCGGGCAGTCCCGCGTGAGCGGCGAGAATTTTTTGTGACATAGTCATTCCCATAGTAATTTTCCTCCTTAAATCATAAGCGTAAATAAGCTTTATAACGCCGAATTTTTATGTAACGAATAAAATCCGCATAAAATCTCACCTTGGATTTTTAATATTATCTCATATTTACTTGAAAAAAGATTGTAAACTATGCTACAATTTATATAATAAATTAACGAGGGTGGACTTAATGGAAAAAACTTCTTTTTCCCATAAAAATTTGCAGACTGTTTTCTCTCGGGAAACTCCTGTCAGAAAAATCTCCAAAGGAGAAATTATATATCATCAGGGCGACCGCGCGGACTGCTTTTATTATTTAAAAAAAGGCAAAGTAAAGGTATTTATGACTTCTCCCGATGGGCTGGAAAAAACTCTTTCGACCGCCTCAAGCGGTGAAATCTTAGGCGAGGCGGCATTTTTCGATAAAATGCCGAGGGTAAGCTCTGCGAGCGCCGTCACAAATATTGAGATTTTAGCTGTAAACGAGAGAAAGCTTGTCAGTTTAATCCGAGAAAATCCCGAGCTTGCGCTCGAACTTCTTGAAATTCAGGCGACGCGTATCCGCCAGCTTTCGAGCCAGATTGACTCAATGGCGTTTATGAGGGCGGACGGGAGAATAGCTCAGCTTTTAACTCAAAACATCAAAAACAACAACGGCAAAAAAACCGTAAATCTCACTCACGAGGAAATAGCGGGAATGGTCGGGGTATCGAGGGTGACCGTCAGCAAAATTTTAAATCGTTTTAAACGTGACAATATTTTAAAAACGGAGTACGGAAAAATTTTAATTTTGGATACAAACGCCCTTGAAAAAACAGGTGAAAGCAATTAATAATTTCAGAAAATGCGAGCAAAGGCTTCTACTGCTAACGACAAATGCGTTACCCGTTTGGGTAACGCATTTTTTATAGAAAATCATTCATTTTAACATTTAAAAAACATTAAAAATCGCTGTAACGGTTTTGGGCCGTTACAGCGTTTCAGTTTGCTTTTTATTATCTATGGTCGTTATGTCTGCGGATTGTAATTCCGTATTTATCAGCTTTTCCCTCATATTTTTTAAGGGCTTTTTTCTCCAAAATATGTTTCTTTTGAAAATTCTTGTTTTTCTCAATTATAAATTGATTTATTCCCACGGGGTCAATTAATCTTGCGCCCGTTATCGAAACACACAAAAAATACTCGTCCTCATCGGTCGTTACCGTAGCGTACGCGCGATATATGTTTTGTGTTTCGTGGAAAATTTCGAGGTCCTCTACCTTTACGGATTTTCCCTTGTAAAACTCTGAAAGTTCTCTTATTCCCTCGTCTATATTACCCGGTTCACTCTCGTTTACGGCTTGCTCGGTAAACAACCCTTTAAGTCCCTTCTCTCCGTTGTCGAGAGATTTTATGGTATCGCTGAAAACCTTTTCGATTTTTTCGGGATTGCTACCGCATAATATCGGCAGACCGACGATTATCCCAACCGTTAAAATAATACACAAAATAGTAACAATTGTTTTTTTCATTTCTTCACGTCCTGTTTTCAATTCAGCTTTCTATATTATATATCAAGCAAATTATTTGTCAACAAATTTTTATCAATTTTTACTTAATCATCTTACAAACGCGCAAACAAAATCGGCCGGTGTTACCCGACCGACAGTTTTTAACTTTTACTCAATAGAACAATCAAGGTAGTTCATAAGTTCTTCATCGTCCTTTTTCTTTTTCTCGCGTACGATAAAGAACGCAGTAAACGCCGCGCTCATAGCCGCCACAAAGGAGATAATACCGATAATAAATCCTAATTTGCCTTTCTTTTCCATATTAAGCCTCCCGAAAATTAATCTGTATATTTTTAATTAGTATTTGTTTTAAATTCTATATTTATAATAACAGTTTTTTTTTAAAAGTCAACAGCTAATTCCCATTAAATAAAAGAAATTCCCGACCGAAACGGACGGGAACAAAACTCAAAATTTCTCGATTATGCGGAAGCGTTAAGACGCTTTGCGAGATTTGACTTGCTTCTTGCTGCCTTATTCTTATGAAGAATACCCTTAGACGCAGCCTGGTCAATCTTCTTTACAGCAAAGCTAACTGCCTCAGCCTTATTATCGGCGTTAGAATCAATAGCGATATAAGCCTTTTTAATCGCGGTTTTGAGTGCAGACTTTGTGTCTTTATTCCGAGCTGTTTTTGTAGCAATAACCTTAACGCGCTTTTTAGCTGATTTAATGTTAGGCATTGTCGCACCTCCTTAAAAGTTAAAAATCTTAAATTCTTTAGTCACGTACATATGATAATAACATCAATAATCAAAAAATGCAAGTATTTTTCTAAAAATTTTAATAATTTTTTATTTAACTGTAAATTTCCTTTTAATAAAATCAATTATATTTAAGCCGTATAATATCTTACAGCCCGTATTAAATTAAAATCATTCCTTTGGTTTTTTCTTTATCCTTATATATATAATAACGAGTACGGCGAGAAAAGCAAGACATATTCCTCTGAAAATTATATTATACATCCCCCCGAACATATCAAACGCGGTTAAATCGTTTATTAAGTACCAAGCGAACATAAACACAAAAAAACCGCCCAATATATATAATATGGGGCTTATCTTTCGGGCAGAATAAATACAATACACGGCAAGTCCCGCCCAAAGCACGAGGTACATTATCTCTTTAATATCCATAAATTCACCCTCTTTGACACATATTATAGGTATAAAAAGCGGTAAAGTCAATAAAAATCAGCTATCATACGATTTAAAAATTCAAAAAAGAAACAGATGAAACGGCATTTTTTTGAAAAGCAGTAAAAATTTTTATGAATAGCCTTGACTTTTTTTGACTTTAATGCTAAATTAATACTGTAGAGATTAGCACTCTCGATGTTTGAGTGCTAATTTATGATATTTATTATTAACACATTTCAAAAAAACGAGTAATATACTCGGAGAATACACAGTCTGACGAGGAGAAAAAACTATGGAACTCGCTTTACGCAAACAGAAAATCCTCGCTGCTGTCATAGAGAACTATATCAAGTGCGGCGAGCCTATAGGCTCAAAGTCACTGATGAACGGCGAGGGGCTTAACGTCAGCTCCGCTACGATACGCAGCGAGCTTGCCGACTTAACCGTCAACGGATTTTTAGTTCAGCCCCACACCTCAGCAGGACGTATCCCTACCGAACAGGGCTACCGATATTACGTCGATAACCTTATGGTTGCAGAAGAACCCGACGAAAGAGTGAAGCGGTATATCGAAAGCCGTCTGCAAAGCTATTGCGACGCTCCCGAGCAAATTTTAAAAACCGCATGCAAAATTCTTTCTGAACTGCTCTTTGCCGCGGCAATCGCTACAACTCCTCCCGGAGAAAACGCGAGAGTTTACAAAATAAAATTTGTGCAGACGGGACGCTACACCTCAATGGCGGTTCTGATAACCTCATCGGGAATGGTAAAAAGCAGGCTGTTTCGGTGCGACTTCGCAATAACCCCCGAAATGCTCAACGTCTTTGACCGTTCGTTAAACGAAGCTCTGGCGGGTCAACCGCTCAGTTTCGTCAATCAGCCTTTTGCGCAGACCTTTGCGGCATCGTTCGGAGAACTCGGACTTCTGATGCCCGATATGCTCAATGCGGTTATGGACGCGTGCCAAGAGGCTTCGGGAACTAATATCTACACAGAGGGCGCGACAAAATTACTTTACCAAAGCGACCTCGACCTTGTTTCCGCGAGAAACGTGCTGGAGTTTCTCGGCGACAACAGTAAATGCGAAGAGCTTTTCAAGAATGTGCCTGACGGCACTAACATATATATCGGCAGGGAAAATGAATCCGCGCTTTTAAGACGCAGTTCTTTAATAAGCGCGAGGTATATGATTGAAAATCAGCCTGCCGGGGCGCTTGCTCTAATCGGCTCGATAAGAACCGACTACAAAAAAACGGTTTCAATTTTAGAATTTACCGCTAAAACCGTTTCAACTCTTATAAGCGAGTTAGTGAGAAAGGGATGAAGATATGAGCGAAGAAAAAAGCAAGACTTCCGAATCAGTAAAGGAAACGGCTGAGGAAGAAAAAAAAGAGAAAAAAACCGATAAGAAAAAGACCAAAAAGGACAAATCCGAAGAAAAAATCAAAAAGCTGGAGGAAGATTTAGCCGAAGAAAAGGATAAGCGTATGCGCCTTGCCGCCGAATACGACAACTACCGCAAACGCACCTCATCCGAAAAGCTAAACATTTACGACGACGCCACGGCTAAAGCCGTTGAGGAGATTTTGCCCGTAGCGGACAGTCTTACAATTGCTATGCAGAATATTCAGGACGCGCCTGAGGAATTTAAAAAAGGAATAGAACTTGTATCAAATCAGCTTAAAGCCTCTCTCGAAAAGCTCAAAGTCGAGGCATTTTGCGAGCAGGGCGATGATTTCGACCCGAATCTTCACAATGCCGTCGCTAAAATCGAAAGCGACGATTTCGAGGAAAACAAAATATCGGCAGTATTCCAAAAGGGCTACAAAATCGGCGATAAAATTATCCGACACGCAATGGTGCAGGTCGCGAACTGCGATTGATTTTATCAATTAAATAAAACAAATAATACATTTTAATTTACATTGACGGCACGCGCCGTCAAAAAAATCTATGGAAAGCATATTTTTTTGTTCTATAGAAAAAATCACGGAGATAATTAGTGTAAATTACACTAATTTAATTATATTGCCCGACCGGCTTGTCCCTTTGGAGCAACGGTCAACGGCTGATTCTCATACGCGCCTTATCCGCCCACGGTAAGGTTGTAGAAAATTAATAACTTATACTTTGTGGGCAGAAAGGCTATGGAAATTATTATGGCAAAAACAATAGGTATAGACTTAGGTACAACAAACTCCTGCGTAGCGGTTATCGAAGGCGGAGAGCCGGTTGTAATCGCTAACGCGGAGGGCGCAAGAACAACACCGTCCGTTGTAGCGTTTTCAAAGGACGGAGAGAGAATGGTAGGTCAGGTTGCAAAGCGACAGGCTATCACAAACCCCGACAAGACAGTTTCATCAATCAAAAGAGAAATGGGTTCGTCTTATAAGGTTTCAATTGACGGAAAGAATTACACCCCGCAGGAAATTTCCGCAATGATACTTCAAAAGCTTAAAGCGGACGCAGAGGCTTATCTCGGCGATAAGGTAACGCAGGCTGTTATCACGGTTCCCGCATACTTTACCGACGCACAGCGTCAGGCTACAAAGGACGCGGGTAAAATCGCGGGTCTTGACGTTAAGCGTATTATAAACGAGCCTACCGCCGCGGCTTTATCCTACGGCGTAGATAAGGAAAACGACCAAAAGGTTATGGTTTATGACCTCGGCGGCGGTACTTTTGACGTAAGTATTATAGAAATGGGCGACGGCGTTCAGGAAGTTCTCGCTACAGCAGGTAACAACCGTCTTGGCGGCGACGACTTTGACAAGAGAATTATTGACTGGATGGTAAGCGAATTTAAGACGTCGGACGGAGTTGATTTAAGCTCCGATAAAATGGCTATGCAAAGACTTAAAGACGCGGCTGAAAAGGCGAAGATTGAGCTTTCGGGAGTGACCTCAACAGCTATTAATCTTCCGTTTATCACAGCTGACGCTACAGGTCCCAAGCATATGGACTTGACGCTGACAAGAGCAAAATTTGACGAGCTGACCGCTGATTTGGTCGAGTCGACTATGGGCCCCGTACGTTCCGCTCTTTCCGACTCGGGCTTACAGATAAATGAAATCGACAAGGTTCTTATGGTCGGCGGTTCCTCAAGAATCCCTGCCGTACAGGACGCGGTTAAAAAGCTTATCGGCAAGGAACCGTTCAAGGGTATCAACCCCGACGAGTGCGTTGCTATCGGCGCGGCGATTCAGGCAGGAGTTCTCGGCGGAGAAGTAGACGGACTCCTCCTCCTCGATGTTACACCGCTTTCACTCGGCGTTGAAACAATGGGCGGAGTTATGACGAAGATTATCGACAGAAATACAACAATACCGACTAAAAAGAGCCAGATTTTCTCCACAGCGGCTGACAACCAGACGCAGGTTGAGATTAACGTACTTCAGGGTGAGCGCGAGTTCGCGCGCGACAATAAACAGCTCGGACTTTTCGCTCTTACGGGAATCGCTCCCGCAATGCGCGGTGTTCCACAGATTGAGGTTACCTTTGATATAGACGCGAACGGTATCGTTAACGTAAGCGCAAAGGATCTCGGCACGGGAAGAGAGCAGGCTATCACCATTTCCTCTTCGGGCAATATGAGTAAGGAAGACATCGACAAGGCTGTCAAGGAAGCGGAACAGTTTGCGGCTGAAGATAAAAAGCGCAGAGAGGAAATTGACGCTAAAAACGAGGCTGAAAATATGGTATATCAGGCTGAAAAGCTTATCAACGAAAACGGCGACAAGCTTGAACAGGCTGATAAGGACAACATTTCAGCTAAGACAACTGCTCTTAAAGACGCTGTCGCAAAGAACGACAAGGCTTTGATGGACGGCGCAAAGGAAGAATTACAGAAAGCTCTCTACGAAGTAAGCGCAAAGCTCTATCAGCAGGCTAATCCGCAGGGCGCTCAAGGCGCGCAGCCGGGACCCGATATGGGCGCAAATCCGCAGGGTGCGCAGGGCGCACAGGGCGCGGATAACGTATATGACGCTGACTTTACAGACGTTGACGACAATAAATAATCAGGATATTTAATTTATAGAAACCGTGTTTCTGTAAAAGCAAGATTCAAAACGGAGCTGTCCCTGAAAGGAACAGCTCTGTTGTCGGCGTTGCTATATTGCGTAAACTTTCAGCTTTTCAGGAGGGACTATGGCAGATAAGAGAGATTATTACGAGGTCCTCGGCGTTCAAAAGGGCGCCTCGGACGATGAGATAAAAAAAGCTTACCGAAAAAGCGCTAAGCAGTATCACCCCGACCTCCACCCCGGCGACAAGGTTGCCGAAGAAAAATTCAAGGAAATCAACGAGGCGTACGAGGTTCTGTCCGATACCGAAAAGCGCGCGCGTTACGACCAATACGGCCACGCGGGCGTTGACCCGAATTTCGGCGCGGGCGGAGGAAGTCCGTTCGGGCAGGATATGGACATCGGAGATATTTTTAACAGCTTTTTCGGCGGATTCGGCGGTTTCGGCGGAAACCGGCGCAGTAATCCCAACGCTCCGAAAAGAGGTAACGACGTTGAAACGCAGGTTGTTATTTCCTTTGAGGAGGCGGCTAAAGGCTGTAAAAAAACTATATCCTACAACAACATAGTAACCTGCGACGACTGCCACGGCACAGGCGCGCAAAAGGGTACGCAGGCGAGAACCTGTTCGGCGTGTTCGGGAACGGGACGGGTTACCGTCAGCCAGCGCTCGCCTTTCGGCGTAGTTCAGACTCAGCGCGCGTGCGACGTCTGCCGAGGCAAAGGTAAAATTATTGATACCCCCTGCAAATCCTGTAACGGAAACGGCAGGAAAAAAACGGCTAAGAAAATAGACATAACTATTCCCGCAGGCATTTCGGACGAACAGATTTTAAATGTCGGCGGTCACGGCAACAGCGGTATCAACGGCGGTCCCGCGGGCGATTTACATGTATTCATAAAGGTTAAACCCCACGAGATTTTTGAGCGCAGGGGCGACGACGTCTGGTGCGAAATGCCAATCACGGTCGCGCAGGCAATGCTCGGCTCCGAGGTAACCGTACCTACGCTTGACGGAAAGGTGAGCTACTCCGTACACGAGGGGACACAGCCGGGAGATGTTTTTAAACTCAAAGGCAAAGGTATCCCCCACTTAAACGGCAGGGGCAGGGGCGACCAGTACGTTAAGATGAACGTGGAGATTCCCCGCGGTCTGAACTCAAAACAGAAAAAGGCCGTCAACGAGTTTGGCGAGTCGCTCAACGACAAAAACTACGCAAAGCGCAGAAATTTCAAGGAAAAGATAAAGAAGATGTTTGGCGAATAAAATTTCTTTATACAAGCAATTTAATATACAAGCAATTTAATCGGGAGGACAGTCTGACATTACAGCCGCGTCCTCCCGACTTGTTTTATTTTTTGTTTTGCTTTATAATATAGCTTGGAAATGAGATGATAGTATGGCGCAATGGACGGAAATTAAAATTTCAATAAATTCAAATGACACGGACAAAGCGGGCGATATTGCGAATATGGTCGTTCCCTACGGCATCTATATTGAGGATTACTCAGAGCTTGAGGAGGATGTTTTTAATATAGCACATATCGACCTTATTGACGAGGATTTGCTCTCTAAAGACAGGAGCAAAGCATATATTCATATCTACCTTGAACCCGATGTAAATCCTGCGGAGGCGCTCGCCTTTCTGTCTGAACGCTACACGGCGGAGGGCATAGAGCACAAGCTCGATACCTCAAAAACTATGGACGAGGACTGGCGCAACAACTGGAAGAAGTTCTTTAACCCCACTCCCGTCGGACAGAAAATTTTAATCCGCCCGACGTGGCGCGACGACTTTGACGCAGGGGAAAGAGTTGTTTTAAATATAGACCCGGGGCTTGCGTTCGGAACAGGAAACCACGAAACCACCAAGCTCTGCCTTGAAATGATTGAAAAATATATTAAACCTGAATATACCGTCCTCGATGTCGGATGCGGAAGCGGAATACTCGCTATAGCGTCGCTTTTGCTCGGGGCGAAAAGCGCTGTCGGCGTTGATATTGACGAAATTGCCGTAAAAACCGCAGTCGAAAACGCAAGGCTCAACAAGGTTGACGACCGATTTACCGCAATTGTCGGCGACTTAACGCAAAAAGTAAGCGGAAAATACAATTTAATTGTTGCAAATATCGTTGCAGATGCTATAATAAGTTTATCAAAGGGAGTTAAGGAATTTATGAATCCCGATACCGTCTATATTATGAGCGGAATTATTGACTCCCGAGGCGCGGAGGTATCAGAAAAAATCGGCAAGTCTTTTGATATTATCGAACATATCGAGGACGGCGGTTGGGTATGCCTCGCGGCAAAGCTGAAACAGTAACCTGTCGCTTAAAGCGGTTTAAAATATAGAGCAAATCTCGTTGTATCAGGAGAAATAACTGCTCTTTTGTCACAAACGGCAACAAAAATATTCTGAATTTCCGTTACGCCTTATCCGCCCACGATAAGGCATCGTGAAATTTTAACTCCTTATCCAAATAAAAATCAAAATAATAAACCTCTATTTTGTGGGCAGAAAGGTGTAACGAAAATATGAACAAAAAAACTACTTCTCACGAAAAGGTTAATCTTTTCTTTTCGGCATTTTTGATTATCGCTTACATAATCTGCGGATATTTCTTCGTAAGCTTTGCGAACACGCAGACAGACGAGCTTATTAAGAGCTTGCTTATGGTTGTGATTTTCGCGGTTTTCGGTCTGCTCGTTTTCTACGCTACGCGTGTCGGCGAGGGAAAAACCGTAAAGCGTTTCAGCCTTGTTACTCTTATCGTGCTTGACATTCCCGCTCTGCTTGTAATACTCTCGTATGTTATCGCGGGATTTCCGATGCACGAGGCTGTTGCAGACGCGGGCAACGGAGCAGTTGCGCTTATGGCGGCGATAGCTCTCGGCTACGGCGTTCCCTATACCTTTATAAGCGGGTTTGAAACCGTATCGGAGAACGATGAAAATCCTTTAGACAAAGAGGAGGACAAGGAAGTTCTCGAGGGCGGACTTGAGGCGGATATAAACGAAGCGGACGAAGAAAAACAGGAGCCTGCACAGCCCACATATGAAAACTATGTGGACGAAATTGTTGTCGAGGGCACGGCGGTTGTTGAAGAAGAATAACTTTTAATCTTTCGGGCAGACGGGTTTTCCTGTCTGCCCTGTATTTATATTTAAACATTTAATGTTTAAACATTTAATGGTTTATTAATAAAAATAATATACGGGCAATTTTAAAATTGTAAAATAAAATCATAACCTGTCCCATTGTTGTTTATTAACAGAAACAAGCAGTAAACATTTCCTCCGCAAGCTTATATTTTCCTTGACAAATCTTTAGCTCGGGGGTATTATGGAAGTTAGAATAATTTTGAAATACAGGAGGTTTTTATGCCCCGTAAAGACGATTTTGATACACAAAAAATCAGTATAAAAAGGCGAAGAAACGAAGAGGTGGATTACGGCGATGGTTTTGACTCTCAAAACGGCGCGGATAACTCCCCTGTTGACGTTGATTACCCGTTTGAGGAACAGCCTGACCTCTACAGCTATTCCGATTATAATGGACGCGGAAAAACAAAAAGCAACAAGGCGCCGATAATTATTATCATAGCTTCTGTCATTGCGGTTATTTTAATCGTAGTTGTTACAATCTTCTCAATCAGAGGATGTTCAAATTCTGCCCAACCCTCCGAAAGCGAGTCAACGTCCGTATCAACTGAAACAACCTCGTCTTCCGCTGCAACTCAAACTCAAGCTCAAATAGCAAATAACAATGATAATAATGTTGAGGAGCAGGACGAAACAGAGCCACCGGCAACACGCGCCGAAACCACTCCCGCAACGAAAGCGCCCACAAAGGCGACAAAGGCGACAAAACCTGCAACCAAAGCGACTGCCAAACCTACAAAAGCCACAACCAAACCTACCGTAAAACCCACCAAAGCTCCTGCTACAGAGCCTATGGGAGACGATGACAAAGAAGACGACGACGATTCAATGATGGCGACCGATTAAAGTCCACTAAACAGAAAGGCTATGAAATTATGACAGAGAAAAGAAGATGCCCAAATTGCGGTGCATATCTGACAGAAAACGACAAGACCTGTTACGTTTGCGGAGAGCCTGTATCTCTCGAAGTAAATACGGAACAGAATATTTCGGAAAAGGTGTATACGCCCTCAAAACCTGAATTTGAAAAAGGCAACGGCTTTGAAAGACCTGTTTCCGCTGAAAATGCTAACTCCTCGGAAAATGAAAACAGCCATTCCGATGAAGAAATTGTACAGCCTTATTATGACGAGTATGACGAGCAAAACGACGACGCGTTTATTGACAAAAACGCCGAGCCTTATTTCTACGATGAAAGCGTATACGCAGAAAAGAAACGCAAAAACAACACCAAGAAAACAGCGATAATCTGCGGTATAATTGTCGCGATTGTCGCGGTTGCGGCGGTAGTTGTGGGCGCGTGCTTTGCAATGGGTGTTTTCTCCCCGAATAACGGCGATGAAATTACCGTATATTTTGATAAACCTTCGGTTAACATAAACTTAATGGACAACGATGGAGTTGTTTACAACTGGGGCGCAGACGTAAGCGTAGGCTACAAATACAAAAACAACGATGAACAGCAAAGCTGTTCTCCCTGCGTAGAGTATGAAAATATGTGGAAATGCACTATCCCTGCAGATGCAGAGGACGTTTATTTCTTCCAGACAACAGGCGAGGAAATCCGCACTGCCAACGTAAAAATCATAGAAAACGACACCGTTTACTATGTTACGGAAATTCTTTTTAACATTGACGACCAACTCCCCGTTTCAAGCTGTAAGCTAAACGAGTTCGACAACCTGGGCGTTAACGCGACTGAGGAAAACGAACAGGCGACAACCGCCCAAAAGAAGACAACAGCCCCGACCACAAAGGCTACCGAAACGGAAACTGAAACGGAAACCGAAACCGAGAAAAAAACCGAAGCTCTCGATAATCCGTACAACATCAGCGTTCCGCAGTCGTGGGAGGACGGAACAACCGAAACCACAAACGGCAACTGCGTCACCTACTATGAAACTTATAACTACAAAAATTACGGAAGCGGAATGCTCCTTTCGGTTTATACATTTAAGCCGGGCGACAATTCCTACGGTGATTTAAACGCTAAGAAAGTTCTCACCGCCTCTGACGGAAGCAAGGTTGTAATAGTAACTCCGAGCGACGTTCAGTTTGACGACAGTGACGAAACGGCTATGAATAAATACACCTCGCTTTCCAACCTCACAAATCAGGTTATCTCATCAATAACAACAAATTAAAAAAGGAATGATATAAATGGGTTGTGACAACAACTGCTCGTCCTGCTCTGAAAACTGCACAAGCAGAACAGCTCCGCAGGATATGCGTGAAAAGCTCCACCAATTCAGCTCGGTTAAAAAGGTAATCGGCGTAATTTCGGGTAAGGGAGGAGTAGGAAAAAGCCTCGTTACCTCGGCATTGGCGGTAACTATGAACAGGCGCGGTAAAAAGACCGCGATTCTTGACGCGGACATTACGGGTCCGTCTATTCCGAAAGCTTTTAATATTCACACCCGCGCAAAGGGCAACGACGACGGAATTTTTCCCGAAACCTCAAAGACGGGTATCGACATAATGTCGATAAATCTTCTGCTTGAAAATGAAACCGACCCCGTAATCTGGCGAGGCGCGCTTATTTCGGGAACTGTAAAGCAGTTTTGGACCGATGTAATTTGGGCGAACGAGGACTATATGTTTGTTGATATGCCTCCGGGAACAGGCGACGTCGCGCTGACGGTTTTCCAGAGTATTCCCGTTGACGCGATTATAATCGTAACATCTCCGCAGGAACTTGTTTCAATGATAGTTTCCAAGGCGGTAAAAATGGCGCAGATGATGAATATTCCCATTCTCGGAATTGTTGAAAATATGAGTTACTTTATGTGTCCCGACTGCAAAACGAAACACTATATTTACGGCGAGAGCAATATTGACGAAATCGCCCGTCAGTACGGCACAAAGGTACTTGCAAGACTGCCTATAGACCCAAAGCTCGCAAAGGCTGTCGACAACGGAACAGTTGAGGATTTTGAGGGCGATTATATGGAGCAGGCGGCGGATGAAATAGAAAAACTTTGATAAAAATACTTTAATACGGAAAGCAGGCGAAACGTCTGCTTTCTTTTTACTTTTTGACATAGTGTTACCGTTTTATTGATTTTATAATGTAAAAAACTTGAATTTTATACGTCAAAGTAATATACTATAGTATGTGAAAATATAACATAAGAAAGAGGTTTTGAGCTTTTACGGCGAGGGGAATTCTCTTTCGTTCAGCGGGAGCTTGTACTCCCGTTAACTGTACCTGCGTTGCAGGCACTTTTTGTTAAAAGAAAAACTTTTAAATTTTGGAGGGGTAAATATGCCTTTTATTGATGTAAAAACTTCCGCGAAATTAAGCGCGTCTGAAAAGAGTGAAATTGAAACTGCCCTTACTGAATCCATTACGCTTCTTCCCGGCAAAACACCGCGCTATTTTATGTGCGCGGTCGAGGACGAAATCAGTATGATGTTCCACGGCGACAAGGAGCCGACGGCATTTGTCGAGGTTAAAATTTTTGGAAAATCCACACGTGACGCTTACGAAAAGCTTACAGCAAAAATCTGCGATATTCTGAACGAGAAAGCGGGAGTAAATCCGAGCTTTTGCTACGTCAAATTTGAGGAAGTTGAAAACTGGGGATTTAATAAGGGAATGTTTTAAATGAAAAGCTACAGAAAAGAATTATGGTTTAACAGCCCGAAAAGGCGTGAGATTATAAGAATTACCGAGGACGTTCAAAAAGCCGTTGACGAAAGCGGAATTAAGGAGGGCTTAGTCCTCGTAAACGCGATGAATATTACCGCGTCCGTTTTCATAAATGATGATGAAAGCGGTTTGCACCGTGATTATGAACGCTGGCTTGAAAAGCTCGCTCCCGAAAAGCCCTACAGCCAATACGACCACAACGGATTTGAGGACAATGCCGATGCGCATTTAAAGCGCACAATTATGGGGCGTGAGGTTGTCTGTGCGATTACAGACGGCAGGCTCGATTTCGGAACGTGGGAGCAAATTTTTTACTACGAGCTTGACGGCAAGCGCAACAAACACGCGCTGATAAAAATTATCGGCGAATAAATTTTTGAAAGGCTATGAGATTTTATGAATATAGCGGTACTTACGGGCGGGCTCAGCACCGAGCGCGACGTTGCGATTACCTCGGGCGCGAAAATTTCAAACGCTTTAAGAGAAAAGGGACACAACGTTGTTTTAATTGACGTTTTTATGGGATATGAAAAGGAATGTACTCCCGAAAAGCTGTTTTCCGACAATGCCGATTTAATAGACAACAGCGGGGTTTCCGAAAACATTCCCGATATTAACGCGGTCAAGGCTGAGAGAGAGGACAAAAGCGACTGTTTTTTAGGAAAAAATGTTATAGAAATATGCCGTTATGCCGATATTACATTCTTTGCGCTCCACGGAGGAGAGGGGGAAAACGGAAAACTGCAGGCGACCTTTGATATTCTCGGAATAAAATATACGGGCGCTGATTTCTTAGCCGCCGCGCTCGCTATGGATAAGGGAATTACAAAGGCGCTTTTTGAACAGCACAAAATCCTGACTCCGAAAGGCGAAATTTTTAATAAAGACGATAGTACGCAAGACTGGAATTATTTTCCCTGCGTAATTAAACCCTGCTCGGGCGGAAGCAGTGTCGGAATTTCTAAAGCTGAAAACCGAGAGCAATTTGAAAAGGCATTGGCGGACGCTTTCAAATATGAAGACAGTATTGTCGTTGAGCAATTCATAAGCGGCCGCGAGTTTTCCGTCGGTATTCTCGGAGATGAAGTTCTTCCTCCGATTGAAATTATCCCGACTACGGGCTTTTACGATTATAAATCCAAATATCAGGCGGGTCTTACCATAGAGAAATGTCCCGCGAAAATCACGGAGCGTGAGGACAAAATCTTGCGTGAAAGCGCGCTTAAAGCATTCAACGTTCTTCACCTGAACGCGTATGCCCGAATTGATTTTATTTTAGACGAAAACGGCGATGCGTACTGTCTTGAGGCGAATACGCTCCCCGGAATGACGCCGACGAGCCTTCTTCCGCAGGAGGCGGAGGCTGTCGGTATCGACTACAAGGAGTTATGCGAAAAAATAGTTGAGCTTTCGCTTAACAAATAATTTTCTTTTCCGCTTAATACAGGTGAAACGATGAAACATTTTACACTAAAAGAGATTGCAAAAGCGTGCGGCGGTACATATGTAGGCGACCAAAATTTAATAGACGCACCCGTAAGCTCCATCGAACGCGACAGCAGAAATATTAAGAAAAATTCGCTTTTTCTCGCGATTAAGGGCGCGCGTGTTGACGGGCACGATTTCATTAAAAAATGTTACGGCAACGGAGCGATATGCGCTCTCTGCGAAAGACCCGTTGAAAACGCAGATAAGCCCTACATTCTTGTCGACAACACCTTACAGGCGGTTAAAAAAATCGCAAAAGCGTACCGTTTGCTCTTTGATATTCCGATTGTCGGAATAAGCGGAAGCGTCGGAAAAACCTCGACCAAGGAAATGATAGCCTCCGTTCTTTCACAAAAATACAACGTCTGCAAAACCTCGGGAAACCTCAATAACGAGCTTGGCGTTCCGCTTACCCTCTTCGATATGGACGATGAAACGGAGGTTGCGGTTGTTGAAATGGGAATATCCGACTTCGGCGAAATGTCGAGAATTTCCGAAATGGTTCAGCCGACTGTCGAGGTTATTACGGTTATCGGCGACTGCCACCTCGAAAATCTCGGCGACCGCGACGGAGTTTTTAAGGCAAAGACCGAAATGTTTGAAAATCTTCGCGACGGCGGAGTTGTCATCTTAAACGGCGACGACGATAAACTCTCTAAAGTTAAAGAGGTCAAGGGAAAGCCCCCTGTTTTCTACGGAATAAATAACGGCTTCTATAAAGCCAAGAACATAAAAAACAACGGCATTTTGGGCGTTGAAGCGGACTTGATTTTCGGCGGAAAACGTCTCTCTGTTACAATCCCCGCAATCGGCGAGTATATGGTATCAAACGCGCTCGCCGCGGCTGCGGTCGGAGTTTCTCTGGGTCTTACCGAAAATGAAATCAAGGCGGGAATTTCTTCGTATAAAACAGTCGGAAGCCGTGCCAATTTAATAGATACGGGAAAAATTAAGATTATTGACGACTGCTACAACGCAAACCCTACCTCCGTTAAAGCCTCAATCGACACTTTGATGAATTTTGACGGGAGAAAGGTCGCCGTTTTGGGCGATATGAAGGAACTTGGCGAAAACGAGCTTGCGCTCCATTTTGAAGTCGGAGAATACGCGAAAAAATGCGACAAGGTAATCGCGGTAGGCCCGCTTTCAAAAGAGCTTGCGAACGGTGCGAACGGAATTTATTTTGAAACTAAGGAGCAGGCGCTTAAAGAACTTTCATCGCTTGTAAAAGACGGCGATGTTGTCCTTGTAAAGGCAAGCCACAGTATGGAGTTTGAGAAAATCGTGGAGGAACTTAAAAAGCTATGATTTTTGGCGCGGTTTTCGATATGGACGGACTGATGTTCGACACGGAAAAACTCACCTACACGCTCCAAAAAAAGATTATGCGGAAATTTTTCGGCGCAGATTTCAGCTTGGAGCAGTACAAACAGACAATCGGCAGGCGAACAGCGGATTTGCCTTTGTTTTTTAAAAAACTGTACGGCAGTGACTTTGATTTTGACAAATTCCATAAACACTGTTTGACCGCCTTTGAGGAGTATACGCAAAATTGCGGAATACCTGTTAAATACGGACTTTTTGAGCTTTTAGATGAGCTGAAACGCAAAAAGATTAAAATCGCTCTTGCGACCTCAACGACCCGAAAAAGCGCCGAGCGCGCTTTAAAAATCGCGGGCGTTCTCGATTATTTTGACGCGCTCATATGCGCCGAGGACGTAAAAAACGGCAAACCTGACCCGGAGCCGTTTCTTAAAGCCAGTAGACAACTCGGCGTCAAACCCCGTGAGTGCCTCGCCCTGGAGGACAGCTTTAACGGTATTCGTTCCGCCCACGGCGCGGGAATGGTCACGGTTATGGTTCCCGATTTAATCGAGCCGACGGACGAAATACGAAAAATGTGCTTTGAGGTCTGCACAGATTTGTATGAAGTTAGAAATTTGATACAGTAACTCTAATCATATGCTGACATCTCTTAAAAAGAGATGTCAGTTTTTTGATTGAGTAAATACGTTGGCGGTTTTTGATACAATATTTATTCGCCTTTCAGCTTAATACCAAAGCAAAATCTAATAAACACGCAAGAAAATACGCAAGATAATAAGCAAGTTATTGATATTCCGCAAGAAAAATGTTATACTAAATTTGAAATAAATTAAAGGATTGATTTTATGTCTGAATATACCCCGCCGTTTTTTATTTCCAACAAAATGCTGAGTTTGGTATCTTCAATTTCGGAAAAAATCGGAAAGATAAGTAATTACAATGATTTTGAATCTAAACCTCAGCTTAGAAAAAACAACAGAATAAAGTCAATTCATTCTTCGCTTGCCATTGAGGCAAACTCCCTTTCTCTCTCTGAGGTAAAAGATGTTATAAACGGTAGTATTGTTCTCGGTCCTCAAAAGGAAATTCAGGAAGTTAAAAACGCGTATGACGCTTATGAAAAACTGCCCGACATAAATCCTTTTTCTATTGACGAGCTTAATAAACTTCACGGAATAATGACCTATGCGCTTGTGAACGAATCGGGCAGATTCAGAAACGGAGAGGAAGGTGTGTTTGACGGCGATAAATGCATTTTTATGGCTCCGCCTGCACATCTTGTCCCGTCCTTGATTAAAAATTTATTCTTATGGATGAACAGAGAAAAAGACAGCGTTCATCCTCTGATTTTATCCTCGGTATTTCATTATGAATTTGTTTTCATTCATCCGTTTTCGGACGGCAACGGTCGTATGGCAAGGCTGTGGCAGACTGCAATACTCACAAAATGGAAACCGCTTTTTCAGTTCATTCCTATTGAAAGTCAGATACAAAAACATCAGACAGGTTACTATAACGCAATTGCTAAATGCCACACTAACGGTAATTCAAGTCTTTTCGTTGAATTTATCCTTGAAATGATTGAAGAAACTCTTTCAGAAATTTTGTCGCAGGCTTCTAATCCTGAAAACGCACATCTAAGCGTATACGTTAAGCGATTGCTTGATGTTATGGAATTTGGTATTCCATACACGACAGCTGAAATTTTAAAAAAACTAAATCTCAAATCAAGGGAAACACTTAGAAAAAATTATCTTAATCCCGCAATTAAAACGGGCTTAATTAAAATGACCTTGCCTGATAAACCAACAAGCCGTAACCAAAGATACATTAAAAATTAATCCAACACGTAAGATAATAAGCAAGATAATAAGCAAGTTAATTTTTAAAATGATTAACAAAAAATAGATACGCACCCCAAAAGCCAAATGCTTTTGGGGTGCATAGCATTTATAAATATAAACATCATTTTAACAATAAAAAACTAAAACCCGATTTGCAAACACAAATCGGGTTTTAATGTTTAAGCAGTTTATACTGCTTTATCATATTCAAAAAATAAATTTTTTCATTTTCACTCAGCGAGGAAATATCCTGTAATATCTGTTGAGATATTACGTCTTCCTCCAAATCCATCTT
The DNA here is from genome assembly GCA_947627345.1 of uncultured Clostridia bacterium. GTDB lineage: Bacteria > Bacillota > Clostridia > Oscillospirales > Acutalibacteraceae > Ruminococcoides. Next base: position 13,144 of record CANQVS010000012.1, on the reverse strand, counting down.
ATCATATAGCAGATACTGCACAGATACTCCTAATCCCTCCGCTATGTTCACAAGCGTCTGTACGCTCATATTTCTTCCGTTTTCAATCAGGCTCATAAAATTAAGCGAAATATCCGCTTTTTCGGCAAGCTCCTCCTGCGTCATTCCATTTTCCAAACGCGTCTTTCTGACTCTTGCGCCTAAATTCTCCAAATTCATATAAATCAACCTCAATTACTATTATAATGGGAAGATTAAGAAATAACATACATTATATTGGTAATTTTATATTGACAATATTGTTAATCATTGTTATAATATAGTCATAAAAATCACAAACGGGTAAAGATTTTTAGGTTTATTTTCACAAAAGAAAGGGAGTTATTTTTTGGAAAAGCGTTTAGGATTATACAAAGTATATTCGGTTATAATTTTAGTCCCTGCTATCATAGGATTTATTTCATCAATTATAGGACTTTTTATTGACAATAATTTGCTCCTATCAAATATTTCTGCTTACTCAAATGTGACAGATTTTATTAAGCCGATAATGTTAATATCCGCATTGATAAATTTTTTAGTCGGATATTTAGAATTTTCTTCTGTTTTCTCATTTACCAAAATAGTAAAACATATAGAATACAATAATGATTCAGCAATGAATAAGATTTCTTACGTTCTTCCCTCTCCAATCTATAAAATATTCGGCATATGTGTTGTAATTTACGACTTAATCATTACTGCCGTAATGTTTGGAATTTCAATTATGTTTAAGGATAGTTTCCCCTTTATACCTGTAGCAACTCTTTTTATTTTATTTTTTACTGTATTTTATTCATATATTGTTTACTATGCCCGCTATAAAGCATTCTCGGATTTATATGATTATGCTACCGCAACAGATAAGACATCAGTACAAAATAATATTAACAACAACGACACGGGTGTATTAAAAGGATACGGAATTTTTATGATAGTTTTAGCTTTCATTTCAGTTGCTGTATTTATTTTATATGCTGTTTCTGTCATTTTAATTTCCCTTTTCTTCCCTCATATTTTCAACATTTGGTTATATATCGCTTTGGCGGTACTATTTGTTTTATGTGGCTATACATTTTTTATGAAATACACTCTGGGAAGATTTTTTGCTGACATTTCATCGGTAGTTAAAAGTCTTAAAAGAGAATTATAATTAAAAATAAATTTTGGTCGGGTGACAACGCTTTCTCGTGTCACCCGACCTTATTTTTTACTTATTCTGTTTTTCAAGCTCCTCTTTTCCCACAGCAAGCATAAGCTTGATTCGGTTTTCCTGATTTACCTTGGGAGCGCCGGGGTCGTAATCTATCGTGACGATATTGGCTTTCGGATTTAACTCCTTGATTTTTCGTACCGCTCCCTTGCCGTTAATATGATTCGGCAGACAGCCGAACGGCTGGGCGCAGACGATATTTTCATAACCGCTTTCCGCAAGTTCGAGCATTTCGGCGGTTTTTGATTTTTACGAGATTGCTTAGAGATTATCATATTTTAAAAGTAATTTCCCCTCCTCAATCAGAAAATCCTTTTTCCTCTCTGATAAACGACGATATATATGGAGTATTTCATCTTCCCTATGATTTTCAATTTCTTCTCTATGATAATCGAGCAAATAATCTGTGCTTACATTAAAATACGACGCTAATAGAACAAGAGTTTCAAAATCAGGCTCTCGTATTCCCCGAACATAATTGCCGATAGTTGTCGGTGCAATGTTTAAATCATTCGCTAATTTTTTTTGAGTTATATCGTTATCCTCCAAAAGCTCTCTGAGGATTTCTCCAAATTTCATATAATCACCTCGTAATGATAATTTTAAATGAATATGTCGTTTTTTTAATAAAAACCACAAAAAGGGTTGACAGTACACTAATTGAGTGCTATAATGTCATTGAAATTAAACCCTTAGGAGGTATTATCAATGGAAAACCAAAATTTAAAAAATCCCTTACACAAAAAAATCTTATGTTCCTTTCTATCGCTTTTAATGCTTGCGAGCATTTTAATTGTGTCTACATCCGGCGCTCATGCGTCTTACTATGAATACAGAGGCTCAAAAACAATCGAAGTCGGACGCTACTCATACAGCAACCATTCCGAAGGAGGAAGCGCTCCATATACATGGCGTACGAGCAATTCATCGGTTGTACAACTGAGGGTTGATAAAACCAACTCAAATTACTGCGACTTTTTAGGAGTTAGCCCCGGAACGGCAACTGTTACACTTTATTCTTATAAGCTTGTAACTGATTGGAGCGGCAGTCACATTGAACCAATGACGGAGAGGTGGAATGTAACAGTTGTTGCGCGCAGCAGTGTTAAAAAAGCTAACAAATTGGCGGTCAGCACTAAGAACAAAACAGTGAAAGCCAAAAAACTCAAAAGAGCAAATGTGACTGTAAAGGCGATTACCGTAAAAAAGGCTAACGGCGCTGTAAAATTCTCAAAGCTTGCGTCCTCCTCAAAACGTCTGACCGTAAATTCAAAAACAGGCAAAATAACAGTCAAAAAAGGCACCAAGAAAGGTACTTATAAAATTAAGGTCAAAATTTCGGCGAAAGGCACTAAAAAATATAAAGCAAAATCCGTAACAAAAACGATTAAGATTAAAGTTAAATAGGATTTAATGTTCCAAAACAAAAACTCCTGCCATGATATTGTGGCAGGAGTTTTTGTTAGTATTACTTAATTTTTGCTCTGCTTTTAATTATGCTTAAATATTTAAAACGGTTTATTTTTCAAGCGGGCGCAAAATATATTTGTCTGTTAATTTACAGTCAGAAAACTAAAGAATAAACCGTATAAAAATCCCGAATGTTTTTATGCGGTATTTCTTAAATTTATCATATGAAAATAGACAAATAAAAAATAAGTTGATATAACCACAGAGAACCGGTCGCCGCCTTAAAGGCGGCGACCAGGCTTAGTTTTAATAAAATAATTTATATTTCAGTGCAGTTTTAGGCTAAAGCTCGCAAGGGGTATATGAAAAGCCGTGATAACTGCGCGATAATTTCACTTATTCTGTTTTTCAAGCTCCTCTTTTCCCACGGCGAGCATAAGCTTGATTCGGTTTTCCTGATTTACCTTCGGAGCACCGGGGTCGTAATCTATCGTGACGATATTGGCTTTCGGATTTAACTCCTTGATTTTCCGTACCGCTCCCTTGCCGTTTATATGATTCGGCAGACAGCCGAACGGCTGGGCGCAGACGATATTTTCATAACCGCTTTCCGCAAGCTCGAGCATTTCGGCGGTTAAAAGCCAGCCCTCACCCATTTTTGAGCCGTAGCCGATTACGGGCTTTACAAGCTTTTTAATATGGGCGTACTCTCCCGGCGGTGTAAAGCCGTACTTTTTCGTGTATTTTATTATCATACCTTCAAGCTTTTCAAGGTAATTAAACAGCACGGAGCAAACCTGAAACTTAGCCTTGCTTCCGCCGTAAAGCTTTATGTCCTCAAGCCTGTTGTCAACCTTAAACAGCGCAAATCCCATAATTCCGGGGAGGTTAACCTCGCAGTCCTGGTCGGCAAGAAATTTTTCAAGGTCGTTGTTGCCGAGACGCGCGTACTTTACATAAATCTCGCCGACTACGCCCACCTTGACCTTGGGCGTTTTTCTGACCTCAATTCGGGCAAAGCTTTCGCAGATTTTGTCGAGGTATTCCTCAATCTCCTTCGGGCGGTAGCTGTCGCCTTTGGCAAATTCATCAGTCAGCCTTTTCGTCCACTCGTTAACAAGGTTCATACTCTCGCCCTTGTTAACCTCATAAGGCTTGGTCTGATTTGATAAAAGCATAAGCACGTCGCCGTACACAAGTCCCGCCAAAACTCTCCTTATGAGCGGAACTGTCAGGTGAAAGCCCGGATTTTTCTCCATACCGATTGAAAGCGAGATAACGGGGACCTGTTCAAACCCCGCTTTTTTAAGCGCCTTTCTAAGCAGAAAGATATAGTTGCTCGCACGGCATCCTCCGCCCGTCTGGGTAATCATCAAGGCGGTTTTATTAACGTCGTATTTGCCCGACTGCAGAGCGTGGATAAGCTGTCCGATAACCAAAAGCGCGGGATAACAGGTGTCGTTATGCACATATTTCAAGCCCGTCTGCGCAATTTCGGGCCCTGCGGTATCAACAAATTCAACCTTGTAGCCGGAGTGAACGAATACGTTTCTTACTATATTAAAATGTATCGGAGCCATCGAGGGAGCAAGGATTGTATAACCCTCGTCTTTCATCTCTTTTGTAAAGAGAAGTCTGCCGTTTTTGTCGTATTTTAACTCAGCCATCAAAAAATCTCCTTCGGCGCGCTATTCTCTGCCTATTGCGGACAAAAGACTTCTTATTCTTATTTTAACCGCGCCTAAGTTTGTGATTTCGTCAATCTTAATCTGCGTGTAAATTTTATTGTTTCTCTCTAATATTTCACGAACCTCGTCGGTAGTAATCGCGTCAACTCCGCATCCGAACGACACGAGCTGAACAAGCTGCATATCGTCCCGTGTGCTGACATAATTCGCCGCGGCGTAGAGCCTTGCGTGATATGTCCACTGATTCAAAACCGCCGTGTGGAACTCGGGAGCGCGTGCGCTGACTACATCTTCGCTGACCACGCTCACATTAAAGCCCGAAATAAGCTTATCAATTCCGTGGTTAATTTCGGGGTCGATATGATACGGCCGTCCCGAAAGCACAATAATCTCACGGCCGTTCTGCTCCGCCTCGTTAATAATCTCATCTCCGCGTATTCTAAGCTTTGAGAAATAATTTTCATATTCCTTATACGCCGCCTTTGACGCCGCTTTCACCTCGCCTAAGGTGAGGTTCGGGAAATAACGCTGTAAACTTTCGAGCGCTTTTTTCGGAAAATCCTTAGGTCTGTGAATACCGAGATAGGGCATAATAAAGTTTATGTCGCGGATACCCTTCATATTGTTTTTTATAACCTCCGGATAGTACGCGACTACGGGGCAGTTGTAGTGATTGTCGCCCAGTCCCTCGTCAAAATTGTAGGACATACAGGGATAAAAAATATTCTCTATTCCCTCGTCCAAAAGCCACTTAATATGACCGTGCATAAGCTTTGCTGGAAAACACACCGTATCGCTCGGAATTGTCTGCTGTCCCTTTTGATAAATTTTTCTGTTTGAGTACGGAGAATGAACAACCTTAAATCCGAGTTCCGTAAAGAACCTCCACCAAAACGGCAAAAGCTCATACATATTAAGTCCCATAGGAATCCCGATTGTTCCTCTTCTGCCCTCAACGGGTTTATACTGCGAGAGAAGCTCAAGCTTATATGAGAAAATATTTCTGTCGTTTTTCGGCGCCTTTTTAGTAATCGGACGCTCACAGCGGTTGCCCGCGATAAATTTCTTTCCGCCCGAAAATGTATTGATTGTAAGACGGCAGTTGTTGTTGCAAAGTCCGCAGTTTGTGACCTTAATGGTATGTACAAAGTTATCGAGATAAGCCTTATCAGCTATGGAGGACTTGGAATTTTCCCTGTCCTTAACCTTTTCCATAGAATAGAGAGCCGCGCCGTACGCTCCCATAAGTCCCGCAATGTTACTTCGCACAACCTCAACGCCCATTTCCTGCTCAAAGGCTCTTAAAACCGCGTTGTTTAAAAACGTACCGCCCTGCACAACGACCCTGCGTCCCAGTTCGTCGGGCGAGGTTGCCCTTATAACTTTATAGAGCGCGTTTTTTACTACGGAAAGCGAAAGTCCCGCGGAAATATCCTCAATCGTAGCGCCGTCCTTTTGCGCCTGTTTTACGGAGCTGTTCATAAACACGGTACAGCGGGAGCCGAGGTCAACGGGGTGCTTTGCAAAAATTCCCTTGTTGGCAAAATCCTCAATCGAATATCCGAGAGCGTTCGCAAAGGTCTGCAAAAAGCTTCCGCAGCCCGATGAGCACGCCTCGTTTAAAAACAGGTTGTCGATTGTTCCGTTGTGAATTTTAAAACACTTAATATCCTGACCGCCGATGTCGATAACAAACTGAACGTCGGGCATAAAATGCTTTGCGGCGGTAAAGTGGGCAATCGTTTCGACAATGCCGTAATCAACGGAGAACGCGTTTTTAATGATGTCCTCGCCGTAGCCCGTAACCGCCGACGAAGCGATGTCAAGCTCGGGATTAATCTCGTATACTTCCTCCAAAAAGCTCTTTATAAGCTCAACGGGATTGCCCTTTGACTGCATATATTTCGAGTAGAGCAGTTCGCAGTTTTCCGAAAGCACAACCGCCTTTACCGTAGTCGAGCCGGAATCCATTCCGATATACGCCCTGCCCTTGTAGCCCTTCAGCTCTTTGGTTTCAACGTACGCCTTGTTGTGGCGTTCTATAAATTTATTGTATTCCTCCTCGTTTTCAAAAAGAGGCGGATTGAACGCAAAATTTCCCGCGCCTTTATAATTCTTCACCTTACCGATTACTTCATCAAAATCAATAGTTTTTGAAGAACACAGCGCCGCCCCGCACGCAACATAGTAAAGCGAATTTTCGGGGCAGATACCCTTTGTTTTTAGAGTTTTGTCAAAGCAGTTTCTAAGCTCGCTCATAAATGTCAGAGGTCCGCCGAGATAAACGACCTGTCCCTCGATTTCCCTGCCCTGCGCGAGTCCCGCCACAGTCTGCGAAACGACGGCGTTAAAAATACTTTCAGCGATATCCGCCTTGCGCGCCCCCTGATTTAACAGCGGTTGAATATCTGTTTTCGCAAAAACACCGCACCGCGAGGCGATTGTGTAGGTTTTTTCGTGCTTTTTGGCAAGCTCGTCAAGCTCCTCCAACGGCACGTTTAAAAGCGTTGCCATCTGGTCGATAAAGGCGCCCGTACCGCCCGCGCAGGTGCCGTTCATTCTGACCTCAAGTCCGCCCGAAAGGAAAAGGATTTTCGCGTCCTCTCCGCCGAGCTCGATTACAACGTCCGTTCCCGGAATAAATGTGTTCGCCGCGACGCGGGTTGCGTACACCTCCTGAACAAAATCTATTCCGCAGCTCTCAGCAACGCCCATTCCCGCGCTTCCGCTCAAAGCAACGGTTGCGTTCTCAACGCCGTCAACCTCGTTTTTAACTGTTGAAAGGATTTCGCCGATTTTCTCGGTAATTTGAGAATAGTGTCGTTGATAGGTGCTGTATATTAATTTGTTGTTGTCGTCAAGAACCGCGCACTTAATGGTTGTTGAACCAATATCAAGACCGAGTTTCATCTGACACCCTCCAAAATACATATCCATTCACATATTCATTTAATTATAACATATCGTTAAAAAATTCTCAACAGAAAGTTTTAGCAAAAAATATATATTTATGCAGGTTTGTAAATGATATGCAAAACAAAAACGCGATACCATATTAACGCTCAAAACGGTAAATTTGCACGGCTTACTGAATAAAAGCGCGCGCGCATAGATTAAGCCGTCTTGCTTTCTAAATGAACGCACGCAATATATTTGAATATTAATACTCTTCTTCCATATGTAAATTATAACGGGGTTAAACTTGCATTTATAATTTATATAAATCCAATTAACAAAAAATATATTTTATTTAGAACAGAATAAAAAAATTAAAATATGACATAAGGCGACTGCAATATTTGACGTGGAAATATTAGAAAGTAAATATTCAAAAAATCTTAAATGTTTCTTTACCGACCGCCGTGTAAATATCTATACCAATTTTATCTTCAAAATATTTTTTTAACTCCAAATTTTTATCCCATTTTTTCTGCGGATATGTACCATATCTGCTTTTAATGTCTTTCATTCTGTCTTCTATATCAAGCACTCCCTCGGCTCCTGCTAAGGCATCACATAATTGAATCAATAAATCATATTCGTCAAATTCAATTTTTCTCAATTCTTGTTGTATTTTCTTTAATTCAGCATCGGATACATCAAAATCGCCTATATATTCATCAATGGATTTGTTATTGAATGAATGTGATATGCACACCCTTGCCACTTCATCATATCCCAATTTCATCATATATTTATATCCGTCAAAAACATGACCTAAATGACGTATGCCGAACTTTCTGCCAATATCGTGCAACAAGCCTAAAATATACGCTTTTGATGCATCAATATCGTCGCATAACTCTGCAATTTTTTCTGCACAATGAGCCGTTACCCTGCTGTGGTTTGCCCACGGACCGGGATTGCATTTTTCGGCTTCTTCCAACAGCATTTCCGCTTGCGTTCTTTCAGGTAACATAAATCTCCCCTCGTTATAAATCCTTTCTTAAAAAATATCGGCAATGGTGTCTTGGGCAATCGTCTAATTTTCCGAATACCGTGTAGCCGTGTTTTTCGTAAAAATCTCTTGCCTGAAAATCAAATGTATCTAAGTGAATAAGATACGCTCCCATTTTCTTTGAAACTGACTCGACCTGCTGTAACATTCGGGTCCCTATATGCTGATTTCTGTATAAGTCGTCAACCCAAAGGGAGTCTATATAAACCACATTCCAACAGTACATTCGCGCAATAATTCCTGCAATAATTTTTCCCTGACTTTCAATTTTATAACTCAAATCAACAAAAAGCTCATTTTGAGTCGCTTCGACTTTTGATAAATTATAGGATATAAGTTCCTCGATTATATGCGATTTTTCTTTTTCCGTGCACTTGTCTATTTTATAAAAACTACCCGTCATACAAATTCCCCTTGAAATTCTAATTATTATAATTTTACAGCCTTATTATAATACAACGGAAATTTATTAGCAAATAATTTCAACTATTAAAATTTAATTTGTAAATTTGTAAATATCAGCAAAACGCAAAACATTAAATTTCCTCCTGCGTTTTTAATTTATTTACAAAAACGGGAAACAATAATCCGTATAAACTGAAAAAAGGATTTTTAATATGCTTCTTTCTTTTGACAGCGTCTATTACGAACCGCAGGCGCTCGAATATCCGCTCGGACAATTTTTGCAAAAAAAATACAGCCGTCTTCCGTGGATAAAAATTGAAAATCATAACAATATTCCCCAGCTCCGCAGTTGTTCAAACCGTGACTTTATACGACTGAAACGCCACCTTGTCATCGGCATAAGAAAAACCCACAGATACACTGAAAATCATAAGGTTTCCGATTTTCTTGTTCCCTACACCTCGTCGGGCTGTTCGGCTATGTGCCTTTACTGCTACTTAGTTTGCAATTACAATAAATGCTCGTATCTTCGGGTGTTCGTCAACCGCGGTGAAATGATGGAGAAAATGATAAAAACGGCAAACGCCTCGCCCGGCGCGCATACGTTTGAAATCGGGAGCAACAGCGATTTAATTCTGGAAAACACGGTTACAAATAATCTTCCGTGGACTATTGAAGAATTTGCCGAACGGGCGGACGGCAGGCTGACCTTTCCCACTAAATTTCATATGGTGGAACCCCTGCTCGGATTAAATCATCAGCGCAAAACCATCTTCCGTATGAGCGTAAATCCCCAGAAAATCATACGCGCAGTTGAAATCGGCACCTCCTGCCTGACAGACAGAATTAAAGCCGTCAACTCTATGTGCGAGGCAGGGTATCCCGTGGGGTTGCTGATAGCTCCTGTTATTTTGGTGCCCGACTGGAAAATCCTCTACGAGCAACTGCTCTCTGATTTGAAAACCTCTCTGAGCGACGCCGTTAAAGAAAGCGGATTTTTAGAAATCATATTTATGACCTACAGCTTTGTGCAAAACGCGATTAACTCCGAGGCTTTCCCGAACGCGGTACAGCTTTTCAGTTCAAATCAAATGACGGGCAGAGGACGCGGGAAATACCGTTACAGAGAAGAGCTTTTAACGCAGGCTAAGGAATTTTTGCAGGAAACAATACCAAAATATCTCCCGAAAATGGAAATACGCTATTTTTCGTAAATGCTCGAATTTCTACGTAGAATTTCTGTAGCAAAAATTACTGCGTAAAATTTTACGCAGTAATTTTTGAGGCGTTCTTTTTTATTATACGATTTATCAGCTATGTATAATTGTCAGCCATAATGTCGGTCTGTTTGTTGTGGGGATGGCTCTTATAGGTAACATAAATCGTGCTACATAATAAAATTACAAATTTTTTAGAAAATACCTTTAGTGACAGACTGAGCCGTAATCTAATTATCCCAATACTGCGTAGCCGTGTTTCTCATAAAATCCTTTGCCTGAAAATCAAATGTATCTAAGCATATAAGATACGCTCCCCCGTTCCCTTGAAACTAACTCAATCTGCTGTAACATTTGAGAACCCATATGCTGACTTATGTATAAGCTGTCGACCAAATGGAATTTATATATACTACATTCCAGCAGTACATTCGTAAAATTATTTTCTGTAATAATTTTTATAACTCAAAAAAAAGTTCATCTTGAATTGCTTTGACTTGGGCTAAATTATAGGATAAGAGTTTTTCAATTATAAATGTCTTTCCTTATCTGTGCATTTTTTATTTTACTATAATCTCTAATCATAGAAACTCATTCTTGAACTTATTTTATAGATTTAATACCGCTTAAATTCATTATACTTCAATAAATTCCAATAAACAAAAGCTTTAAAATTAACATAGCTTTATGCAACTTAATATAAAAATAATGCCGACCAAAATTGAATTTACAAAGTTTTAATTAATGCAGAGTTTTAAAACGATTTAACACGAATTTTACATTTATTGCCCCATAGATTTTACGTACATTTGATATTATTATCATACCAAAATTAATTTATGGAGAAACGGTATGAGTATATTTGGTATTTTAAATCTTATCGGAGGACTTGCATTATTTCTATTCGGTATGAATGTTATGGGAAATGCCCTCGAAAAAAGAGCAGGAGGAACTCTGCAAAGAGTTCTTTCTGAAATTACATCAAGCAAGTGGAAGGGTTTACTTCTCGGCATAGCTGTTACCGCCGTTATTCAGTCAAGCTCTGCAACTACAGTTATGGTGATCGGTTTTGTAAACTCGGGCATAATGGAGCTTTCGCAGGCAATCAACGTAATTATGGGCGCTAATATCGGCACAACGGTTACCTCCTGGCTTCTTAGTCTTACCGGCATTGAAGGGAGCAATATCTTTGTTCAGCTTCTTAAACCGAGTTCCTTTACCCCATTACTGGCTCTAATAGGAATTATATACTATATGTTCCTAAAAAGCTCTAAAGCAAAGGATATCGGACAGATTTTACTGGGATTTTCCGTTTTGATGTTTGGTATGGAAACTATGTCCGCCACAGTCGCACCGCTTGAAAAAGTTCCCGAATTTCAGAATATTCTTTTAATGTTCAGCAATCCTTTCCTCGGAGTTGTTGCGGGCGCTATTCTGACTGCTATTATTCAAAGCTCCTCCGCGTCTGTCGGCATTTTGCAGGCGCTTTGCGCCACAGGCAAAATCACCTTTGGCTCTGCAATTCCAATCATTATGGGACAGAATATCGGCACATGCATAACCGCCCTTATTTCCTCAATCGGAGCTAATAAAAACGCAAAACGTTCCGCATTTGTGCATTTAATTTTCAACATTGGCGGAACTTTGATTTGGCTGAGTTTATTTGAAATAATTAACCTTTTCGTAAACTTCTCATTTCTTGATGATACTATTGATGTTATGGGAATAGCTGTTATTCACACAACATTCAACGTATTATGTACAATAACATTTCTTCCGTTTACCAAACAGCTCGAAAAAATCTCCTGTCTGATTGTTCGTGATGATAAAAAAATTCAGAAATTTGAAATTCTCGATACACGTCTTTATGCAACTCCCGCTGTCGCTCTTGAAAATGTAAACAGAGTTATCATAGAAATGACTTTGGATACAGAAAAATCACTAAAGCTTGCATTTGAAAATATTTTTAAATACAACCCGAAAAATCACGAGGAAATAAAAAATTATGAAAAGAAAGCCGACAAATATGAGGACGAAATCGGCAAGTATCTTTTAGGGCTTTCAAGCCTTAGCATTACAGACAAAGACAGTACGGATATTTCAAAATATCTGCACTTTATAGGAGAGCTTGAAAGATTATCCGACCATGCGCTTTCACTCTCAAATTCAGCGGAGGAAATTGCAAAGAAAAAGCTTGCCTTTTCTGACACGGCTAAATCGGAAATTGAAACTATGATTAATGCCGTTACGGAAATTCTTGACCTCACGGTTGAAACTATCACAAAAGATGACCTTGCGCCTGCTTTTGAAATCAGTCCTCTCGAAGAAGTTATTGATAATATGAAAAAACAGATGCAGAAAAACCACATCAAGCGTTTACAGAATAATGGATGTACTATTGAAATGGGATTTATTCTGTCAGATATCACAACTGTTTTGGAGAGAATTTCCGACCATTGCAACAACCTTGCTATTTATGTTATTGACTTGCAACGAGAAAGCCTTGGCTTTCACGAAAAAAGTAAATATCTTAGAAAAACAAACCCCATTTTCCAAAAGAAATATCAAAGCTATTATGAAAAATATATGGTTGTATAATAAAATCGACCACCCGTTGATGATATGTACCGGGGTTTATTTCCACGTCCTAAAGGACACCAAATCATAAAAGTCCGCAGTTTTCATTGCGGACTTTTATGTAATGCAACCTAAAAATAAATTTTAGGGGGATTATTAAAGATAAGATTTAGAATTTAAACAGGATTAAAACACTATTTGTTATTTAACTTTTATCGTAACCTTTTTAGTAGCTGATTTGGATTTAATTTCTTAGTACCCTTTGTATTTACGGGGAGCTTTGTACTGATTGTATATTATTTTTCTTCTATACTTCGGTACTATTACAATGTGATATTTACAAATCCAATTGCTGTGAGATACATTATTATATTGATTTGACTTTAATTTCTCCTTTCTGTTTACAATAAGGCTTAACATCCTTCCTTAGGTTTTTGAAATTCTAACCTGAGGGGATACAGCATACTGCCAGACCGGAGATTTTTTATAACCTTTATCGCGTAACCGTATAGCGGGTGGTTCTTTTCCTCTCTATAGTGCAACTGTCAAATACATTAATATAAAAAAGCACTGCTGTTGCAGTGCTTTTCTTTAGGTTAGTACCCTAAAAACTGAATAAAGAAATAAGAGAAAGGAGAAAAACTATTGACCAAGAACA
>CANQVS010000011.1 GCA_947627345.1 uncultured Clostridia bacterium | reverse complement strand
CGCCGATGAGGGCGACCCCGGAGCGTTTATGGACCGTTCGGTACTCGAGGGCGACCCACACACTGTAATTGAGGCTATGGCTATTGCAGGTTACGCAATCGGCGCCTCAAAGGGTTACATATATGTACGTGCCGAATATCCTATTGCTGTTAAACGTCTGCAAATCGCTATAGACCAGGCACGTGAATACGGACTTTTAGGCGAAGATATTTTCGGAACAGGCTTTAACTTTGATTTACAGCTCCGTTTGGGCGCAGGCGCGTTCGTATGCGGTGAGGAAACTTCTCTTATGACCTCTATAGAGGGTAAACGAGGCGAACCGAGACCCCGTCCCCCGTTCCCTGCTCTTAAAGGTCTTTACAGAAAACCTACTATTCTAAATAACGTTGAAACATACGCGAATATTACGCAGATTATCTTAAATGGCCCCGAGTGGTTTGCTTCAATGGGTACCGAAAAGAGCAAGGGTACTAAGGTATTCGCTCTCGGCGGTAAGATTAAACACACAGGTCTTGTCGAAGTTCCTATGGGAACTACATTAAGAGAAATTGTTGAGGAAATCGGCGGAGGTATTCCTGACGGAAAGAAATTTAAGGCTGCACAGACAGGCGGTCCTTCCGGCGGATGTATTCCCGCAGAGCATTTAGATATTCCTATCGACTACGATAATCTTATCGAAATCGGTTCAATGATGGGTTCAGGCGGACTTATTGTTATGGATGAAACGACCTGTATGGTTGATATTGCTAAGTTCTTCCTCGAATTTACCGTTGACGAGAGTTGCGGTAAATGTACACCGTGCCGTATCGGTACAAAAAGACTTCTTGAAATGCTTGAAAAAATTACAAGCGGTAAGGGTACATTAGAGATGATTGACGAGATGGAGGAGCTTTGCTACTACATTAAAGCAAACTCACTTTGCGGTCTCGGACAGACTGCTCCGAACCCCGTACTCTCTACACTTCGTTACTTTAGGGACGAGTATATTGCTCACGTTGTTGACCACAAGTGTCCTGCGGGCGTTTGTAAGGAGCTTCTTGAATTTACAATCGATAAAAACAAATGTGTCGGCTGTTCGCTCTGCTCGAGAAAATGTCCTGTTTCGGCTATTTCCGTTACGGATTATATTGCTCCGGGAAAGAAAAAGCCTGCGTTTGAAATCGACCACAGCAAGTGTATCAAGTGCGGCGCTTGTATGGAAGGCTGTAAGTTCAACGCTATTTCTAAAGGCTAAGGAAAGGATATATTGTTATGGAAATGTTAAACATTAAAATTAACGGTAAGGATTACTCCGTTGCAAAAAATACCACTATTCTTGAAGCCTGTCATCAGTTCGGCATTAAAATTCCGACATTATGCTATCTTAAAGAAATAAACGAAATCGGTGCGTGCCGTATGTGTCTTTGTGAAGTTAAGGGCGCAAGGAGTTTGGTTGCCGCATGCGTATATCCTATCGACAGAGAGGGTACGGAAATTTTTACAAACACACCCGAAATCCGTAAATACAGAAAGACTAACCTTGAACTTCTTCTTTCTAATCACGATAAGAAATGTCTGTCATGCCCGAGAAATGACAACTGTGAGCTTCAACAGCTTTGTCTTGAGTACGGCGTTGATGAGGAAAAATTCCAAGGTGAAGAAACTCATTATGAGCAGGATAAATCCACACTTCACCTCGTTAGAAACAATAACAAATGTATTCTCTGCCGTCGTTGCGTAGCCGCTTGTAAAAATCAGTATGTATCTGTTATCGGCGCTAACAACAGAGGATTTGATACGGTTGTAAGCTGTGCGTTTGATAAGGACCTTAACAGCGTTGCCTGCGTAAGCTGCGGTCAGTGTACCGTTGTATGTCCTACAGGCGCGTTAGTTGAGCGTGATGATACCGCTAAGGTATTTGAGGCAATAGCTGACCCGAAAAAGCACGTTGTAGTTCATACTGCTCCGTCAATCCGCGCTACTTTGGGCGAATGTTTCGGTATGCCTATCGGTACAAATGTAACGGGTAAAATGGTTACAGCGTTAAAGATGCTCGGATTTGATAAAGTTTTTGATACAAACTTCGGAGCTGACCTTACAATTATGGAAGAAGGAACAGAGTTTATCGACCGTGTTAAAAACGGAGGTACTCTACCGATGATTACTTCCTGTTCACCGGGTTGGATTAAGTTCTGCGAGCATTATTACCCCGACCTTATCCCCCACCTCTCAACCTGTAAATCACCCCAGCAGATGCAGGGTTCAATGATTAAATCATACTACGCTGAAAAAGTAGGAATTGACCCAAAAGATATAGTTGTTGTATCTGTAATGCCCTGTGTTGCTAAGAAATTTGAAATTAAACGTGACGACCAAGGCCGTGACGGTATGCAGGATAACGATATTTCAATTACTACAAGAGAGCTTGCTAAGATGATTAAGACAGCAGGTATCCAATTCACAGAGCTTGAGGACGGCGAGTTCGACCCGATTATGGGTATCGGCACGGGCGCGGGAACAATTTTCGGCGCATCGGGCGGTGTTATGGAGGCGGCTTTAAGAACAGTTGCAGACAAACTCACGGGTCAGGATCTTGAAAAATTTGAATACCATGAAGTTCGAGGTATGGACGACGTTAAGGAAGCTACATACAATGTTGCGGGAATTGACGTTAAGGTTGCGGTTACATCAGGACTGAAAAATGCGGCTAAACTTCTTGACGACATAAGAGCAGGAAAGTCGGAGTATCAGTTCATTGAAGTAATGTGCTGTCCGGGCGGTTGTATCAACGGTGGCGGTCAGCCGATTCAGCCCGGTCATGTAAGAAACTTTACTGACTTGAAGGCTAAAAGAGCCGAGGCATTATATGATGACGACCGTAATCTCCCATTCAGAAAGTCACATGATAACCCCGAAATCAAGGCAATTTATGACGAATATCTCGGAGAGCCGGGCTCACACAAGGCTCACGAGTTATTACATACTTCATACGTTGAACGTAAAAAGTATTAATATTCAGTCAACTACAAATGCGTTACCCGTTTGGGTAACGCATTTTTTTAGAAATATTTTTTCATTTAAACATTTTTAAATATAAAAAAATAAAACGGCGCATAAGCGCCGTTTAAATTATCGTTTTTACTGCTCTGAAAAACTGTCTTTATCTACTCCGCAGATAGGGCATACAAAATCATCGGGAAGATCCTCAAATTTAGTACCGGGCTCAATACCGTACTCGGAAGCGCCCTTTTCCTCATCGTATTCCCATCCGCAAACATCACATACATATACCATTAAAATCACTTCCTTTCTATTCTAACTATTTTATATTTCGGCTATAACCTCTACCTCAACCAAAACATTCTTAGGAAGTGTTTTTACTGCAACGCAGGAACGCGCGGGTTTTTCGGTAAAATATTTTCCGTATATTTCGTTAAAGGAACTAAAATCGTTCATATCCGCAAGAAAACATACGGTTTTAACCGCTTTCTCAAGAGATGAGCCTGACGCTTCAAGAAGATTTTTCAGGTTCGTACAAACCTGCTCGGTTTGTCCCTCAATCGTTTCCGCCTCTACATTTCCTGTCGCGGGATTAATTGCAATCTGACCGCTTGTAAAAACAAGACCGTTAACCTTTACAGCTTGACTGTAAGGTCCGATAGCGTCAGGGGCGTTTTTTGTATAAATTTTTTCCATTATAATTTCTCCTTATAATTAAACTAATCTGAATCCATTATTTTTAAGCGCGTCGGAAATTTCCATAACGTGTTCAAAATTACGAGTTTCGAGAACAATTCTTAAAATACAGTCAGTTATTTCGCCCTCGCTTGCACGCTCGTGGTGAATACTGATTACATTACCTCCGCGTTCAGCAATTATCTTTGATACGCCAAGGAGCTGTCCCGGCTTATCGTCAAGCTGTATGCAAAGAGTCTGCTGACGTCCGGCTGTAATAAGTCCCCGCTTAATAACTCTGTTAAGAATTGTAACGTCAATGTTACCTCCCGAAACTACGCAGACAACCTTTTTACCCTTAATCGGAAGCTTGTTAAACATTACCGCGGCCAAAGGAGCGGCTCCCGCGCCCTCGGCAACCATTTTTTGCTTTTCAATAAGGGTAAGAATTGCCGTTGAAATTTCATCGTCAGATACGGTAACAATTTCATCAACATATTTTTTAACATATTCATATGTAAGACTGCCGGGCTCTTTAACCTGTATTCCGTCGGCGATTGTGCTCGCCTTATCAAGAACGGTGATTTTTCCGTTTTTTATTGAAGTAAACATTGAGGCGGCGCCCTCCGCCTGAACTCCGTAAACCTTAACCTTGGGGTTGAGGTGCTTAATCGCGCAGGCAACGCCCGAAATAAGTCCGCCACCGCCGATTGCGCATATTACGGCGTCAACATCGTTCATTTCATTCATAATTTCAAGACCGATTGTTCCCTGGCCTGCAATAACATTTTCATCGTTAAACGGGTGAATAAATGTGTAATTATGCTCATCTCGCAGACGACAAGCCTCATTATAAGCGTCGTCATAAACACCCGGAACCATACAAACCTCTGCGCCAAAGCCCTTTGTCGCCTCTACCTTTGAGATAGGCGCGCCGTCAGGCAGACAAATCAGGGATTTAATTCCGTATTTTGTTGCAGCAAGAGCAACGCCCTGAGCGTGATTGCCCGCAGAGCAGGCGATTACTCCTCTCGCCTTTTCTTCATCAGTTAACTGTGAAATTTTATAGCCTGAACCTCTAAGCTTAAACGAGCCTGTAAGCTGTAAACATTCGGGTTTCAGATACAAATCACAATCCGTGTCAATTGCAGACGCTTTTACAATTGCGGTTTGATGAATTACATCTTTTAAAACATTGGATGCGTGATAAATTTTATCTAATGTCAGCATTTTCATCGACCTTTCATACCATATCATTGTATTACAAATAGGAAAATAAATCAAGTTTTTTCTACAATATATGATTGTTATTAATTTAAAGGCATATTCGTAATTTAAATTTATTGTAACTTAGTATTAAATATGTTAAAATAAACTAAATAAAGTTTAGGATAAATATGATGAATAAAACTAATCAATGTCCTTTGTATAAAAAATGCGGAGGATGTCAGCTTCAAAATTTAACATACGAAAAACAACTTTTATTCAAAATGAAAAAGGTTGTCGGCTTAATGGGTAAATTTCATCGTGTGGAAAAAATTATCGGAATGAAAAATCCATACCACTACAGAAACAAAGTTCAGGCGGCATTCGGGCGCGACAGGCAAAATCGTATTATTTCAGGCGTTTACCAAAGTTCTACCCATAAGATTGTTCCTGTGGATAACTGTCTTATTGAGGACGAAAAAGCCGATGAGATAATTGTCACGATACGAAAGCTTATAAAAAGCTTTAAAATAAAGCCGTTTGACGACAACACAATGACAGGATTTTTAAGACACGTTCTGATTAAAAGAGGCTTTTCGAGCGGTGAGATTATGGTCGTCCTCGTTACGGGCAGCGAACAGTTTAAATCAAAACGCAGTTTTATTAACGCCTTACTCTCCCGCCATCCCGAAATCACCACAATCGTTCAAAATATAAACAACAAGCGGACAAGCTTAGTCCTCGGCGATAAAAACATAACATTGTACGGTGACGGAGTTATTAAAGAAAGGCTCTGCGGATACACGTTCACTATTTCTCCAAAAGCGTTTTACCAGATTAACCCTATTCAAACCGAAATACTTTATAAAAAAGCTATGGAGTTCGCTGATATTCAAAAAGATGATACAGTTATAGACGCTTACTGCGGAACGGGCACGATAGGAATTATTGCGAGCAAATACGCGGGACAGGTTACAGGCGTTGAGCTTAACAAAGACGCTGTAAAAGACGCAATAAGAAACGCTAAGCTTAATAATATAAAAAACATAAACTTTATATGCGCGGACGCGGGCAGATATATGGTTGAAACTGCAAAATCGGGAATTTCTGCCGACGTTGTGATTATGGACCCTCCGAGAGCAGGAAGCGATATGAAGTTTTTGAAATCTCTTTTAAAACTTGCGCCGAGAAAAGTTGTTTACATATCCTGTAATCCCGAAACACTTAAAAGAGATGTTATGTTTCTTTCAAAGAATAATTATAAGGTTCGTAAAATTCAGCCCGTTGATATGTTTCCGCATACGGAGCATGTGGAGTGCATAGTATTGATGTCGCATTTAGGGAAAAACTGAAAGAGGTGTGATTATGAATCACGAAGATGTTCAGCAAATAGCGAAAGCTGCAATGAATTACATATGTTCTGTCATTCAACCCGGAATCAGCCTGTCTGCAGTTCGTAAAATGTGTGAGGAAAAAATGATTTCTTTGGGAGCAGATTCCTTTTGGTATTATGATATCGGCGCATTTATTTTTTCCGGAAATGAGACAGTATTATCTATTTCAGGAAGAGATTATCAAACTTCGGATCGAGTGATTCAGGATAATGATATTATCACAATTGATTTAAGTCCACAGAACCGAAATATCTGGGGAGATTATGCCAGAACCATCATCATTGAAAACGGTATAGTCGTTCCCAATATCGCAGATATCAAGAATGAAGAGTGGAAAAACGGATTACTTATGGAAGAACAGTTGCATAAAGAACTAAAAGCCTTTGCTGTTCCATCCACAACTTTTGAAGAAATATATGAGCATATGAATCGTTTCATTTTAGGGCATGAATATATCAATTTAGACTTTCTTGGAAATTTAGGACATTCCATAGAAAAAGACAAAGGAGATCGAATTTACATTGAAAAAGGAAACAGTACCAAACTTGGCGATGTAGATTTATTTACCTTTGAGCCACACATTGGAAAATGCAATATTCCATATGGTTATAAAAAAGAGAATATTTACTGTTTTATAAATCGAGAATTGACCGCATTGTAGCGGATTCTTTAAAAACTACGGAAATATCCGAAACTGATGTGGCAAAATGCGGATAAGTTTAGATGAAATCGGCTGGATTTATTCCCAAAAACGCCTGGAAGCTATTACATCAAAATGGATGTGTCGAGTCATATAGAATGTATTACACTTTTAGAAATAAAAAACAATAAAATATTATTGTAATTAGCTTGTATCAAAAGACTTTACTTGACTAAATTGTTAAATAATGATATACTGACAGAGTATTTAAAACAGAGAGGAAAATTATTTATGAATATTGTATGTTTGGATTTAGAGGGAGTACTCGTTCCCGAAATTTGGATTGCTTTTGCCGAAGCGACAAAAATCCCCGAACTGAAAAAAACTACACGCGATGAGCCTGATTACAACAAACTTATGAACTACAGACTTGATATTTTAAAACAGCACGGTCTCGGTCTTAAAGAAATTCAGAACGTTATAGCTACTATTGACCCTATCCCCGGCGCTAAAGAATTTTTGGACGAGCTTCGCAGTATTACGCAGGTTATTATAATAAGTGATACTTTTACTCAATTTGCGTCTCCGCTTATGAAAAAGCTCGGCTGGCCGACTATTTTCTGCAACTCTTTAGAGGTATCGGACAACGGCGAAATTACAGGCTTCAAAATGCGGATAGAAAATTCCAAATACACAACAGTCAAGGCGTTACAGTCAATAGGTTACGAAACAATAGCAAGCGGTGACAGCTACAACGACCTCGGTATGATTAAAGCAAGCAAGGCGGGCTTTCTGTTTAAGAGTACAGATAAGATTAAATCCGATAATCCCGACCTTCCCGCGTTTGAAACATATGATGAATTACTAAACGCTATTAAAAAGGTTTTATAAAAGCGATAAAATCAGAAATTATTTTATACATAAAAATGAGAGATGACTTACCAAAGTCATCTCTCATTTTATTTAATTAATATTTTATTCTTCCTCAACGGCAGTTTCTTCTGCTTTGGGTGTTTCCTCTGCCACAGGTGCCTCCTCAACCTTGGGAGAAACAGGCTCGTCAACAGGTGTTTCTGTGGACGCTACCACTTCGTCTTCACCTGTAGATGCCACAACCTCCTCGTCAGACTCTGACGGAGCAGGAGCTTTCTCAACAGGAAGAAGTGCGCGAATTGAAAGACTTACACGTTTTTTATCAAAGTCAATAGCGATAATCTTAGCTTTAACCTTTTCGCCTATTGAAAGAACATCTTCGGGCTTATTAATTCTCTGATTTGCGATTTGAGAAATATGTATAAGACCGTCTATACCCGGGATTACATTGGCAAACGCGCCAAATGTTGTCAAACCGACAATCGTAGCGTCAACAACTGTGTCTACAGGATAGTCGCGTCTGAGAATTTCCCACGGATTAGCGTCAGGGTCTTTATAACCAAGAGAAATTTTCTTGGTTTCCTCGTTAATTTCCTTAATGTAAACGTCAACCTCGTCGCCAATATTTACAACCTCTGACGGATTTTTAATATGCGTCCAGCTAAGCTCTGAAATATGAATCATTCCGAACACTCCGCCTAAATCGACAAAAGCTCCGTAGCTTGTAATGGATTTAACCACTCCCTTATAATGCTTGCCAACCTCACAGGTTTCCCAGAAAGTTGCCTTTTGAGACGCTCTCTGCTCACGAAGTACCGCGCGGATAGAACCTACAATCCTTTTCATACGTCCGCGCTGTGAAGCTTCAATAAGCTTAAACTGCACTTCCTGTCCGACTAAATCCTCAAGACTGTCATCTCGTGACGCTGTAGCCTGAGAAGCGGGAATAAATACGCGGTTGTCGTTATATATAACAATTACGCCGCCTTTAACAACATTTACAACTTTACCTGTAAGCACTTCGTTTGATTCCGCAAGAGCTTTCAGCTCTTCCCAACCTTTTTGCGCGTCTACTCTGCGCTTTGAAAGCATTATAGTTCCTTCAACATCATTAGTCTTCATAATAAGAAGTTCAAGTTCATCGCCGACCTTAACAACATCTTCAGGCTTTACCGACGGGTCGCTTGAAAGCTCGTCTGCGGGAATAAATCCCGATTGCTTTCTGCCGACATCGACAATAACTTCATTAGGAGCTATGCTTACGACTGTACCTTTTACCCTCTCGTTAGTATTTAAATTTTTGAGGGATTCCTCAAGCATCTCCTCAAAAGATTCAGTTTCTGCAACTGTTTCGCTGGATTTAATTTCTTCACTCATTGTATCCAGTACCTCCTTTATAATCCTTGCCGGTGTCGAAGCGCCGGCAGTTACACCGATTGAACGAGATTTACTAACGAGATCTTTATCAAGCTCTTTTGCCGTTTCAATCAAACAGGTATTGGCGCACCTGCTTTTGCAAATATCGTAAAGCTTTGCGGTATTTGAGCTGTGTCGGTCGCCGATAACTATCATTAAATCAGAATTGCCGGAAATCAGATCTGCTTCCTTTTGACGTTCAGATGTAGCCTTACATATTGTATCAAAAATTTTCGCATTTGTATAGACCTTTTTTACTGTTTTTAAACATTTTTTCCATTCTTTTTTTGAAAAAGTTGTTTGTGCGACTACAAAAATTTCGTCATTATTCTTTATTGGAATATTACTGATAAGTTCAACAAGTTCTTCATCGTTATTAAACGTATAGCAAGTTGAACTGCAATGACCTATAATACCTTGAATTTCGGGATGAT
The DNA here is from genome assembly GCA_947627345.1 of uncultured Clostridia bacterium. Lineage (GTDB taxonomy): Bacteria > Bacillota > Clostridia > Oscillospirales > Acutalibacteraceae > Ruminococcoides. The sequence goes on along the minus strand of CANQVS010000011.1, from coordinate 58,980 downwards.
TTTTATTCCCCGCAATTAAAACAGGGATATTCTTCTCCCCTGCTTCGGTCACTATTTTATGTATTTTTTTAACGAACGGACAGGTTGCATCAACACATTTTAGAGAAAGTTCATCGACCTTATCCATAACGCTCTTTGCAACTCCGTGGGAACGGATAACAATAGTTGCGTCTTTCGGGCAGTCTTCAATTCTGTCTACAGCATTACAGCCTCGTTTTTCAAGTTCCCCGACCATTTCCATATTGTGAATAATAGGCCCTAATGTGCAGACCTTCTCGCCTTTTTCAAGTAAATCGTTCACAATATCAACCGCACGATTTACACCAAAACAAAAACCAGCAGTTTTAGCAACTTGAATACTCATTTAAATCGTTCTCTCTCATTTCTTTAATTCTGTCCATAACAATCGCGCTCGCCTTTTTTAAAGCGTGGCGGTCAAGTGAATCAAGACCTAACTCTTCTACGCTGATAGGTTCAGAAAAATGTATAATTCTTTTCGAGAAACATTTTCCCTTTCCTGCCTTTGTAATGCAAGCAGGGACAACAGGCGCGCCGGTCTGCTGTGCAATTACGGCAAAACCGCTTCTCGGACGCATAAGCTCGCCCGTTTTGCTTCTTCCGCCCTCGATAAATATAGTCATCAAATTTCCTTCGTTAATAATGTCCTCGCCGTTTTTAATTGCTTTTCCGTCTCCTGCCCCCCTCTTTACGGGGAATGCTCCGAGATGACGAATAAGAAAAGAAAAAAACTTATTTTTAAAAAGCTCGTCCTTGGCCATAAAATTAAGTCGGCGTTTCTGTCCCAAACCAAGAAGCACAGGGTCTGAAAATGATATATGATTTGAGGCTATAATATATCCTTTACCGTCGTTCGGAATATTTCCCTTGTTAATAACCTTATAACGATAAAATAACTTCATAATAGGTGTGCAGACTACACGTCCTACCGAATAGAGCAATTTCGATTGTGCCATTAGCTGTGTTCCTTAATAATTTTAATAATTAAATCTATACTTTCCTGTAAACCAATTTCAGTGGTATCCGCCAAAACAGCGTCATCTGCCTGTTTAAGCGGAGCGATTTCTCTGTGGGAATCATTATAATCACGGGTTTTGACGTCGTTTAATATATCCTCGTATTTAACATCCATACCCTTTTCAATAAGTTCTTTATAGCGCCTTTCGGCTCTCGCCTCGGGAGTTGCCGTCAAAAAGATTTTAACGTCGGCGTTTGGAAGTACAACGGTTCCTATATCTCTTCCGTCCATTATAACGTTGTCTTTCTTTGCCATATTACGCTGTAAGTCCAAAAGGTAAGCGCGGACGGACGGTATAGCGGAAATTTTAGACGCGGTCATTGAAGCCTCAGGCGTACGGATAAGTCTCGACACGTCTTCTTTGTCCAAAAGAACAATTTGTTCTCCCTTATCGTTAAAGGTAAGCTCAACATTAATTTTCGAGAGGAGCTCGTCAACTTCTTTTCCCTCAACTGGCTCAACATTCGCGCGCGTTGCCGCAAGTCCTACCGTACGGTAAAGCGCTCCCGTATCAATATAAATAAATCCGAGCTTTTTCGCCGCGGACTTTGAAATTGTACTTTTTCCTGCTCCCGCAGGTCCGTCAATTGCAATTGCTATAGACATATTTTACCCCTTTTTATCAAATAGTTAATCAGCAAGCGCGGCGTTTTCTCCCGCCAGTCTGCCTGTAGCCCACGCTATCATTAAATTAAAACCGCCCGTATAAGCGTCAACGTCAATTATCTCGCCTGAAAAATAAAGATTTTTTATAATTTTACTTTCCATAGTTTTAGGATTAATTTCACTCACCTTAACTCCGCCCGAAGTAATTATTGCTTCCCGTATCGGACGCGGTTTTGTAATTTCCACAGAAAAATCCTTTAAAATATTTTTGAGAGCATTGCGCTCTTCTTTTTTAACCTTATTGCACTTCTTACAGTCGTCAATCCCCCACCTGTTAAGTATAACAGGAATAAGCTTTCGTGGCAATAGTTTTGAGAGGGAATTTGACACACTTCTGTTAATATTTTCCCTTAAATCACGCTGAATACGCAGGTCAAGCTGTTCATAATTCAGCGCAGGCTTTAAATCAATATGAGCCGTGTATTTAAGAGAATAATCACGCATATTACAGCTTGCGGAAAGGACCATTGGTCCCGATATGCCGAAATGAGTAAAGAGCATTTCTCCGAAATCCTCATAGACCGTCTTTCCGCTTTTATCGGTGATTTTAAGTCCGGCATTTTTCAGGGACAGCCCCTGAAGCTCTTTACAGTCTCCGTCAGCGCTTTCAAGCGGAATGAGCGAGGGCTTGGGCTCGACAATAGTATGTCCAAGTTTTCGGGCAAATTTATAACCGTCGCCTGTAGTTCCCGTGCGGGGATAACTTGCTCCGCCTGTCGCAAGAATAACGCTTTTACAGTTATATACCTTACCGTCCGCTTTAACAGCCTTTACAAATCCGTTTTCCGCAACTACCTCATCAACGGTTTTATTTATAATTTTCGCCCCGTTTTTCACCGCGAAACGGTGCATTATATCTACAACATCAACCGCCTTATCAGACACTGGAAACACACGGTTTCCGCGTTCGATTTTAGTTTTTAATCCCTGCTGTTCAAAAAAATCTATAATATCAAACGGCGGAAAGTTATTGATTGCGCTGTAAAGGAATTTATTGTTTACGGGAACATTCTGCATAAAGGTTTCTATATCACAAGCATTGCAGAGATTGCATCTTCCCTTTCCCGTAATCATAAGCTTTCTGCCTACCCGTGGCATTTTTTCAAAAACCGTGACATCAGCATTATACATAGACGCAAATCCTGCCGCCATTAAGCCCGAGGCTCCTCCGCCTACAATTATTATCTTACTCATAAATTAAAAATTCTGATTGCGGGTATCGTAAACACCCTGATGATTCCACACCTTTTCAAGTTCTTTGAATGTTTCGGTTACCTCGTCCTTTTTTTCGAGAACGGTCGCTACAATAAGCGCATTAATAAGACTTAAAGGCGCCACCAATGAATCGACAACCGACGCCATATCACTACGCGCGATTAAAACCTCGTCGGAGGTGGAAACAAGAGGAGAAACCATACTGTCTGTAATTGCGATAACATTTGCCCCGCGTTCACGTGCAAGCATCATAGAATCAACCGCCATTGTGCTGTATCGCGGAAAGCTGATTCCTATCATAACATCTCCCTTTCCGATACGGAAAAGCTGTTCGTAGGTATGGGTTTTTGACGTATCGGTAATAACCCGCACATTATCAAAAATAAGTCCGAAATAATATCCGAGAAACTGTGCAAGCGACGCGGTTGAGCGCACTCCGAAAATGAAAATTCTGCGAGCGTTTACAATTGATTTAACCGCTGATTCAAAATCCTTGTGAGATGTTTCCTCTAAGGTTCTCCTTATTTTATCAATATCCTGATTCATAATAGAATCTAAAACATTATTGTTTCCTATACGGTTGGTAGTCACATCTATACGCTGAACAGAAGTCAGCTTATCGCGAATCATTTCCTGCATAGCCTTTTGAAGTTTCGGATAACCTGAATATCCGAGTTCTGTCGCGAAACGTACTACGGTGCTTTCGGAAACTCCTACGGTTTTTCCAAGCTTTGACGCGGTCATAAAGGCGGCTCTGTCATAATGTTCCTCTATAAAGGTTGCAATTCGCTTTTGACCTTTGGAAAAGGTATTCATATTCATTTCTATTCTTGAGAGTAAATGTTCTATCATTTTTTACTTCCTTATCTTTTTATTAATATTTGTTGTTAAAAATAATAAATTCATTTTACCACTTAAACTTGCAAAACTCAACTGTTTTTAAAGAAATTAATAATATTTATGCAAGATTAAATAATAACGCTATCATTTTCTTGCGTTATGTTAGGTAATATGATAGAATAAGTTTAAATTTATGATGAGAATATGAGGTAAAGTATGATTGCTATTATTGATTACGGCGCGGGAAATATACAAAGCGTTTATAAAGCGCTTAAATTTATCGGCTGTGAGTGTAAAGTTACAAACGATAAAAAAGATATAATGACAAGTGACGGCGCAATTCTGCCCGGTCAGGGCTCATTCGGCGACTGTATGAAATCTATGGAAAATTTAGGTATTAAAGAAACAGTGAAGGAGTTTATTGATACGGGCAAACCCTTTTTGGGGATATGCGTCGGTCTGCAACTGCTTTTTGAGGGCAGTGAAGAAAGTGAAAATACAAACGGGCTTTCGATATTTAAAGGTAAAATAAGAAGAATACCGAACGGAGCAAATTTAAAAATTCCGCATATGGGCTGGAACAGTTTAAAAATATTGAAAAAAGACGGCATTTTTAAAGGAATAGAGGACAATGCTTACGTTTATTTCGTTCATTCATATTATCTTAACGCCGAGGATAGAGATATTGTAAGCTCGCAGACCGAATACGGAGTTACAATAGATGCGTCAGTAAGCTTTAATAATGTAACAGCTACACAATTCCATCCTGAAAAGAGCGGTGAAACGGGACTTAGAATGCTTAAAAATTTTGTAGAAATGTGTGAGGTTAAATAGATATGTACGCAAAAAGAATTATCCCCTGCCTCGACGTTAAGAACGGCAGAGTCGTTAAGGGAATGAGCTTTGTTAATCTTATTGACGCGGGCGACCCTGTCGAGTGCGCAAAGCAATATGATAAACAGGGCGCGGACGAGCTTGTCTTTCTCGACATTACCGCGTCAAGCGATTCAAGAAACATAGTTGTTGATATGGTACAAAAGGTTGCGAATACGATTTTTATTCCGTTTACCGTTGGCGGCGGAATAAGAAGCATTGATGATTTTAATGAAATTCTAAGAGCGGGCGCGGATAAAGTCAGCGTTAACAGCGCCGCAATTAAACGTCCAAATCTTATAAACGAGGCGTCGGCCAAGTTCGGAAGCCAGTGCGTTGTGACCGCAATCGACGCAAAGCGAAAGGGAGAAAGCTGGGAGGTTTATATTAACGGCGGAAGAGTACCTATGGGCATTGACGCGGTTGAATGGGCGGTTGAATGTGAAAAACGCGGAGCAGGCGAAATACTTCTTACAAGTATGGACGAGGACGGTCAGAAGAAAGGCTATGATTTGGCGCTTACCAAAGCTGTTTCAGAAAAGGTAAATATTCCCGTAATCGCAAGCGGGGGCGCAGGAGCGTTAGAACATTTCTATGATGCATTTACACAAGGCAAGGCGGACGCGGTTTTAGCGGCATCACTGTTTCATTTTGGAGAAATACCGATACCAAAACTTAAAAAATATCTTAATGAAAAGGGTATATCCGTAAGATTGTAATTAAATTACGGTAAAAGGGCTGCCACAGACGCGGCAGCCCTTTTTGGAAAGGATATATAGATAGGAGGTGTCAATCTATATTATAAGTTACATATGGTTTAAAAGTCTTATAAGAAGATTTTTTAGGGTCGTAGCTTATTTCTATTTTTTTGCTTTCTACACTTCCGTCATTGTAGGTAACTTCAACTTCCACATTAGTTCCGTAAAACATTTCCTCATATAAATATTCAAGACTGTTTTTTACGGAATACTTTTTTATATCAAAATCTTTGTCGTATTCTCTCCCCGCTGATTTATTCATAGTATAATTCCAATACTTATCTATTTCTTCATCAAGCATCAGGTTTCCCACATTATCTGAATCCGTAGATTTTACATTGATTAAAAGATTAATAGGATGAGTACTGTCCTCACATTCTCCCCATTTGGGCTGATTATCATAGTCAACCGTGAATGAACTGCAAATCTTTCCTACTCCGTTTTCTCTGTCGCGTCCCTTAATTTTTATATCCTTATAATAGGTATCGTTTACAGAAAATTTCGCATAATTTGCCGTGTAGGTTATTTCTTTTATATTATTCCCTTTACACATAACGTCAAAATCAAATATCATTTCAATAAGGTCTTTATCCTGATTTCCGGCATAGCTAATAAAATGATTATTACCGCTTGATGTGTCAAACGGAGGCTGACCGAATATTTCGTCCGAGTCTACAGCCGTACCCGTTATAATTTCAAAATTGATGTTTGCTCCGAAAAGCGAGGTTATATGACTTGCAAAAAATCCTAATACAAAAGCCAATATCAAACATAGAACAGATAAAAATATTTTTAATTTTTTAGATTTCATAATTTTTCTCCTTTCAAGAATAAAATGGCAAAAGTCCTCTGCTGAATTTGCAGAGGACTTTTTTTAATATAAACACTGATTAATCAGAGTTTATATCGGCTTCAAAACAGAATCCCCAATTGATTCGGTTCTAAAGCAATATGGAAAATAGATTTGAGGGGGAAGAAATCTATTTAGGGGTTATTTAAGAGTAGCCGTAACTACCGGTTTAAATGTTTTGTAAGAGGAATCCTTTTCATCATACGCAAGTTCAATTCTATGGTTGTCAACGCTTCCGTCGTCGAAGGTTATTTCCATATCTACATATACGTTTCTGAAAATAGAATCATATAAATCATTAAGGGTATCAAATCTATCCTCGCCGGTTTTATATTTTTTGAGAAGTCTTTGAGCTTCAAAGTTGTAGTCTGCGTCTAAAAAACATACAAGACTTACGGGATAGTTATCACTTAATTCGTTGTCAATAAGAACACTTTGGGAGTCATTGTCAACGGAATAACGGTTGCACACAACACCGTTATGATTAAATTCCATTTTCTCTCTTGATGAAATATCAAAATTCTCAACGCTCACATAGTTAATTATAAAATATGAATAGTTCGAAGTATAGGTTACTTTGCTGATATGTTTTCCCGCACAGCAAATCCCGAAGTTAATGTCAACCTCGACCGATTTGTCATTTATGTCATAATCATAACAGCTTAGAGAGTCCACCTTAACCGGCTGATAGGCTGTTAGTATCTTGTTTTCCTCAAAAGCTCCCTGCGCGTTCGCGATTATGAAAAAGTCATTGTAGGAAGTAAAAAAATTGGGAATTGAGTTTACACATAAACCTATAAAAAAAGCAAAAATCAAAACATAACAGGCTGTTGAATACTTAATTTGGAAACGTTTCTTTATGCGCTCCCTTTTTACTTTTTCTTTTACCCTGAAAGTATAAGGAGAGCTTTTTTTGCAGTAATTTGAGAGCATTTCATCAAGCTTTTCGTCGTTTATTTCAAATTTCCTCATTATTAAGCCTCCTTTTTAATGTTGATTTAGCAAGATTTAGTCTTGACTTTACTGTTCCTATGGGTATCTTTAATATTTCTGATATTTCGTTTAAGGAATAATCCTTGAAATAATAAAGAACAATAACAATTTTCTGCTTTTTTGGAAGAGCATTGACTGCTGTATGTAGCTGTAGATAATCATCATAATTATCGGGACAGTTGTCGGGGATAGAATTGAGAAATTCGGTCTTATCCTCCTCAGTTTTAAAAATCATTTTACGTTTATTATAAAACAGACGCAAACTGTCTTTGTATGTGTTGACACAAATTGAGTAAAGCCATTTATCAAAAGGCATATCAAAATCATACTTACCATAATTTTTTATCGCCTTGTACCAAGTATCCTGAAACAAATCCTCCGCGTCTGAAATATTACCGCAAAGCGAGATACACAACCGCGTCAAATCGGCGCTGTAATCTGATATATATTTTTCAAAGACCAAATTCACCCTATCACCCCCTATTGAAAAAATTTGCCTGAATTAAACCGTTCCTCTGCAATTCGGTTATATTCAAACTGAAAGCTTTCACTATATATACGATTGAAAAGCTAAAAAGGTTCGGTTCAAAAAAATATTTTTCTATAATTTACACAATACTGGCATAATTTCTTAATGCTGTTTTCTATAAATTAAAAAATGAGCCGTAAAATACGGCTCAAACAAATAAAATTAATATTTACAGAAAATTTCAGCGCTTGTGTTTACAATATGGTCAACATATTCCTGTCCGCATTTATCACGGATAAGATTGATTGTCTGAGTATATTCATCGGGATTGCCTCGTGTTAAGGAATGGCAGTCTGTACCGACAATATCTATATATCCGCGTTTAATATACTTTAAAAGCCGTCTTTTTTGCGAAAAGCCTTTAAACGCTCCGACATTTGTCTGAATAATAATATCCTCATCACAAAGCTGTTCAACAAGTCCTTCGTCTGCCATAAGATATTCATAGCGTTCGATGTGAGTTAAAACAGGCTTTAAACCGTAGTTTTCTTTCAAACGATAGAAATTTTCCATAGTCTTTTCAGAAAAATGAGAGCCAAAGGAAAACTCGCAAAGAATATAATCAGAGTTTCCGTAACAAATCTGCGATAAATCCTTGTTGTTAAAAAGATAATCTGTCACATAAACCTCTGCTCCGATACATATATTTATGTCGCTCGGAAGCTTCGGCAAAAGCTTATTCATAGATTCCTGTCTGCGTGAAAGAAAACTCTGCATACTCTCTTCATTTGTGTAATAATGAGGTGTAAAACAAATATTATTTACATTCTGCGCACGAAGCTTGTCTATAATTTCAAGGCTCAATTCAACACTTTTTGAACCGTCGTCCATTTCGGGCAGAATATGGGAGTGCATATCATAAAAACTCATAAAATCACCGTGTCAATTCTTAAAGATACTCGCAAACCTTGTCGCCCATTTCACTGCAACTGACTTTAGTTGTATCATCGGAAAGTATATCGGGCGTACGGTACTTTTTCAGCGCCTCGTTAACAGCGTTTTCGATAGCATCAGCCGCATCGCCTCTGTCGAGAGAATAGCGTAGCATCATAGCAACCGAAAGAATTGTTGCAAGCGGATTAGCGATTCCCTTGCCCGCTATATCGGGAGCCGAGCCGTGAATAGGCTCGTAAAGTCCGAACTTACCCTCTGCAAGGCTTGCGGAAGCAAGCATACCGATTGAACCTGCAATCATAGAAGCTTCGTCAGAAAGTATATCTCCGAAAATATTAGATGTAACTATAACGTCAAACTGACGCGGATTGCGGACAAGCTGCATAGCGCAGTTGTCGACATAAAGATGATTTAACTCTACCTCGGGATAGTCTTTGGAAACCTTTATAACCGTTTCTCTCCAAAGGCGGGAGGACTCCAGCACATTCGCCTTGTCAACGCTTGTAACCCTCTTATCCCTTTTCATTGCCATTTCAAACGCTGTTCGCGCGATTCTTTCTATCTCCGGAACAGAATACATTTCGGTATCCCAAGCGGCGTCCGCTCCGTCGTCGGTCTTGGTTCTTCCGCGCTTGCCAAAGTAAATTCCGCCCGTCAGCTCGCGAACGATAAGAATATCAAGTTGGCCTCCGATAATCTCGTCCTTAATAGGTGAATCGCCTTGTAGCGGTTCAAAAATAACGGAGGGGCGTAGATTGGCAAAAAGCCCCAAAGCTCCGCGAATACCTAAAAGTCCTGCCTCGGGACGTTTATTTCCCGGGAGATTATCCCACTTAGGACCTCCTACAGCCCCCAAGAGAACACTGTCGGAAGCTTTACATTTATCAATAGTTTCCTGAGGTAAAGGCTCGCCCGTTTCATCAATCGCGCATCCGCCCATTAAAGCCTCGTCATATTCAACAGTAAATCCGAATTTCTCGGACGCTTTATTTAAAACTTTAACCGCCTCGTCAACGATTTCAGGTCCGATACCGTCGCCCTTTAATAAAGTTATTTTATAATCTGCCATAAAACTTCTCCTTTTTATTACTCTTGTCTGATTATCTCATATTATACGAAATAAGATTGTAAACTTATTTACAATTTACTGTATTAATTATTCACTACAGGTATTTTTCTGTAGACTTCCATCACCCTGTCACGCTGCCACATCATCGGATTTATTCTTACAGAATAACCAAATCCGTTGTCCATTACCCATTCAAACGGTTTTGCGCTCGGAAGTCCGTAAACTGAAAGGATAGTCATAATCACACCGCCGTGAGTTATTATTACGCTTTCGGTATGATTGGTTTTCATCATTCCCTCTACAATCTGCTCAAAAATAAGGCAGACTCGTTTTGTAAAATCCGCTCCGCTTTCGCCTCTCGGCGGTTTGACGTCAGTTTGTCCCGCAAGCCACCTTTCAAAATCCGGATTATTTTTAAGCTCGTCCGCCGTCTTGTTCTCCCATTCGCCGAAACAGCACTCTGACAACTGTTCAATAACAAGCGGATTTTGCTGTGGATATAAAATTTTTGCCGTTTCAATACAGCGTTTCAGCGGACTTGTAAAGACAACCTGCGTTCCCGGATAAATATACTTACTGTCGTATTTTTTTAAATCCTCTATACCCTGCTTGCTCAGTGGAACATCTGTAGTTCCGATGTATTTTCCTTTGTGGGTATCGGAAATATCACCGTGGCGTATAAAATGAATTAAATAAGACTGCATATAAACATCTCACTTTACAATTTGTAGATTATATTGTATAATAATTATACTTATAGTAATATCCGAGGTGGAATATGGATAAAGAATTTGGTAGAATTATTACCCATTTAAGAAAAAATAAGGGACTTAGCCAAAAGGAGGTAAGCTCACAATTAGGAATTTCGCAAGCGTTACTATCCCATTATGAAAAAGGAATCCGTGAATGCGGATTAAGCTTTCTTGTTAAAATTGCGGATTTTTACGAGGTTTCCGTAGATTATCTCTTAGGCAGAACAACTAATCCAAACGGAAGTGATACCGTTGCGGACGATATTCCCGATATTGAAAATATTGAGGACGTTAACCGTACAAAAAGTAATACCTACTGTATGGTTAACAGAAAACTGCTCATCAATTCAATCGCGGTTATTTACAGCCTTCTTGCCGAAATTAATAATAAAAAATTAAGCAAAAACGTCAGCGATTATTTAACTGTATCGCAATACAATATGTTTAGGAAGATTTATTCTTTAAAAGAAAATAACCCGTCTGACGTCTTTCAGCTAAACTCAATATCCATAGACGAATACTGCAACGCCTCTCTCGCCTTTAACAACGCAAAGATAAATGATATAAAAAACAACAAAAGTATTGATGGGATTAGCCTTTCGGCGGATAAACTTTTTGAGCAATTCAGCGAAAGTTACGCGTCGCTTCATCAGATGATAAAAAATGCCGAGAAATCCATAAGTCAGAATTTTAAAATATAAAGAGTTTTATGCAATAGCAAGAAATCGTGTACAAGCTGAAGATATAACTGCACGGTAAACATTAATTATTATTTTTATAGAAAACTAAAATTTGGGGCTGTTTCAAAACTAAGTTTGAAACAGCCTTCTGTTATTTTAAGTAGTAATAAATAATAATTTAAGTATTCGGCTTATCAAATATTAATCGGCGGTAGATGAGGGTTCTTCAGTCTCCTCCGGGCCTTTGCTTACAATAATTGTTACTGTTGAACCGTCTTCAAGCGTATCTCCTGCTTTATAATCCTTATAGTCGATAACCCGTCCCTCGTCAATATCATCGTTATACTGATATTCCGCATTAACGACAAAACCTTGATTTGCAAGAGCTTTAGCTGTGGAATTTACCGACTTTTTCTTTATTGCCGGCAACTCACGCATTTGCATACCTTTGCTTATTTTAACAGTAATTGATATTTCGCCCGACGCGGTGAGTTTTTCTCCGCCCTTTGGAGATTGTTCCATAACCACTCCCTCAGCGTACTGGTCGCTGTAGAGTTCCTCTGTGTCGCGGTAAATTGTAACATTAGTCGTATCTTCAGCCGCATCAACAGCTTCTTCATATGTCATTCCTACATAATTTGGAATGGTTTCTCCCGTCCATTTTTCCGTAGCCGCTGTAGATTCTTCTACGCCGTTATCGGCAAATACTCCTTTTAACGGATTTTGCATTACAAATAAAACTCCCAAAACCCCGAGTACTATTACCGTTATTGCAGCGGCAATAAACGCTGCTCCTCGATGGGACATTCCGCCCGCGCTGTTTATATCCGATTTTTTTACATTCATATTGGCTGTTCTTGAAATTTCCTCTTGAATAGCCTGCGCTGTATGAGATACGGAAAGCTGTGAACGCAAATCATCAAAATCTGTAATTCGATTCTCACGCTTAACCTGAAGTCCGTTTGCAATAGCGGTTACAACATGGGGCGGTAATCTTTTAACCGTACTTGTGCTCATTAAAAGCCTTGAGTCCTTCATTCTGTCCTTAGCGCCTGCGGGAAGATTTCCTGTGAGCGCGTAGAATAAAGTTGCTGATATTCCGTAAATTTCTGTAATGCTGTCAATCGGGAAATTGTTTTCATACTGTTCGGGAGCGGCACAACCTGAATACAACTGCGATTTAAGCGGTGTTCCGCGTTTACGCTCGTTTGCTGTAGCAAATCCCGAAATCTTTATTTTACCGTAAGCGGTAACATACATATTTTTAGGGGAAATTGCGTAGTGACCAAGTCCTCTACGGTGCATAGCCTCCAAAGCGGAGATAACTGGCATAAACAGCGGTCTTGCTATTTCCCATTCAAGGTGACCGTTACTCCTCTCGACATATTCCTCAAACGGAATAAGGTCTTGATTTTCCTCAATTACATATGCTGTATTGTTTTCTTGAAAAATATTATGTATTTTTATAAGAGCCGAAAAATCTTTAAGCTCTGCTATAGTACGAAAATAAGAGATAAAATCGGACATAAGCTTTTTAAAAATATCATCATTTTCAAACCTTATGTGCATATTTACTTCATCGTGCTCACGGTCAAAAAGCCCCATAGGGAGAAATTCGCAGACAATCACGACATCTCCCGTCTGTTTATCAAAAGAAATATAGCGCGAGCTTTCACCGTTTGTATCAATTACGGAGCCGACAATATATCTTCCGTGAAGAACAGTCCCGTAAGGTAGAAACGGAGAATGCTGACCTTTTGAATTATCAAAACCGCAGCTAGGGCAAACAACGTTGTCCCCTATCTCACGCATACATCCCATACACAATGACATCCGAATACCTCCCGAATATAAAAAACTGATTACACACAACACACTTAGCTTATTTTAACATAAAATGTGATTTTATTATACCATAGCAAATTATGAAAATGCAATAATAGTGAATGTATTTTAAGTTACAGTTTTGTTAAGTTAAAAATGATTTAGTTACGAATTTTATTATAATACATCAAAAATATTACTAAATCATAATTTATTGACGATAAACAGCGCTTTTCCGCTTAAAAGCCTTACTTTTACACTTTTACTGCGAAAGATGTTGGATATACCTACAGCGTACGAAGATTTCACGGATAAATCGTTTGCGGGATATTCAACATTTCCCTCATAGGAAATTTTTATACTTTCACAACCGAACGGGAAAACAGAGAAAGTTTTTCCGTTTTTATTATATTTATATTCACCGACCGTTAAAATCTGTACTGTTTCTTTTTCATTTTCTATATAAGCGTTAACTCCGTTTTCGTTAAGATAATCAAGCACGCAAATATTTGCGAATGTATGGTCAAGCCGTGCGCCTGTTGCTCCGAAAAGGACAACTTCTTTAAAATTTTTCTCAACTGCTACTTTCGCGCAATGCATAGAATCTGTATCGTCCTTATGAACTTTAAGTTTAACAACTTCAATTTTATCGGAAATTTCTCCTTGGTATGAATCAAAGTCTCCGACAAACAAATCGGCTTTTAAATCGGCTTTTTTTGCAGTTAAATAACCGCCGTCTGCACAAATTATATAATCGGTTTTTGGATTCACCGAGTTTTTAATAAAATCCGCGTCAAATTCGGGTGACCCGCAGATTATAACACACCTTACTTTTTCTGCCATTCTTTTATATCCTTTACCTCGTCATACATAGCAACATAGCTTTGATGTCTGCTCTTCGCAATTTTTCCTTCGTTTACTGCCGAAATAATAGCGCAACCCTTTTCGCAGGTATGGGAACAGGAAGTAAACTTACAGGCAGTTAAATATTCTTTAAATTCAGGAAAACAAAACTGGATATTATCCTTATCAATCATATTATATCGCTCAAGGTCAACTGTCGAAAATCCCGGTGTATCAGCCACATAGCCTCCGTCAACTTTAAAAAGTTCTACTGTTCTTGTAGTATGTCTCCCACGTCCGAGCTTTTCGCTTATTTCTCCTGTTTCAAGCTTTAACTTCGGATAAAGTATATTTAAAAGAGTTGATTTTCCGACTCCGCTGTTGCCTGTAAATGCAGAAATTTTACCGCTCAATATCTCCCTTATTTTTAAAGCGGAAGCGGGTTCGTTTTTTGAATACGAAAATACCTTTATACCCGACTTTCTGTATGTGGAAAGCAGTTCTTCAGAGGACTTCAAATCAGACTTTGACACAACAATCAAAGGCTCAATACCGTTATCGACAGCCGTGGCGGTCATCTTGTCTATAACAAGATAATTAGGCGCAGGCTCCACAGTTGATACCACTATTACAAGAATATCTATATTCGCAAGAGGAGGTCTGCGCAGAGAATTTTTTCTTTTATAAATTTCGTCAATTGAACAGTATCCGTCCTCGGGAACGGTTATTTTTACTCTGTCTCCCACCTTAGGTGAATTATTTTTCTTTCTGAATATTCCCCGAGCCTTACACTCATATGTCACATCGGCGACTTCTACATAATAGAAGCCGCCTGTGCTTTTTAAAATAATTCCGCTTAATGTTTTCATTTACTCACCGTCATCATCGTCAACTTGCTCGGTTTCAATTTGTATGGTTTCCTCTTCCGTAGGCGGTGAAGTTGTCGGCTCGGTTACCGTTGTAGGCTCTGTGGGAACAAATTTATACGATGAGGTCTGATATTCGCCTGTAGTGTAATCTATTGTGTACTTTCTATAGGTCTGACCATTGAGCATAACTATAACGGTTGATGTGCCGCTGCCCGTAAACGACATTGTATAGCTTGAATTGTACGACGGATTGAGGCTTTTTGAATAAGAAGAATCAAGCGTACCGTCTACAGATACAGTCATATCAACATTGTAATCCACATTGGTGGGCATATCCACTGTAATATTAACAGTCGACTGACTGCCTTTTCCTGAGCTTACAACAAGATTTACTATTGTTCCTTCCTCAACCTTGCTGTACTGGAGAGGTGACTGCTGAATTACAGTTCCCTCGGGTTCCAAGCTTTCATCATCGTAGGTGTACTTATATTTTAAGCCCTTTCCCGTTAGCTTTGACTGAGCCTCATAGAGGGTTGTATCCGTAACCCTTGGGACCGAAATCTTTTCAACGTATTCGTCCTTTGCAACAATAACGAGTACCGTTGACCCGACAGTAAGCTTTACGCCTGCAGGAGGAAATGTATCGCAAACATAACCTCTCGGAGTAAGTTTATCATAAACCTCTATAATCTTTGGAGAAAGGTTTTTCGCCTCAATACCCTTAACCGCTTCATCTTTTGAAACGTTTTTACAGTAAGGTATTGACATCTCGGTATCTTTACCGTTAATTGTAAGTTCAATTACAGAGCCTGATTTTACACGTTTTGAGCCGGGTTCGGGGTCCTGCGCAAGAATTTGTCCCAACTCTTTATTTTTAACATATCTGCTGGTCATCTCAAACCTGAAGTTATTTGGGTTTTTCTCTTTGGCATCAACGATGTTCATTCCGACAAAATTAGGAACTTCAACGTCTGTAGCCTGAGCAGACGCGCATCCTCTGAATAACGCAACAAGCATAAAAACAACAATAACTATAATCGCCGATATAACCGCGCTCTTTACTGCATAATAGGAATTTTTATGCTGTTTCTTGCGGTCTATATCCTCCGCCTCATCATCTGAATCTTCAATCGGAGTTTCCTCAATCATTTCCTGCTTTTTCAAGGATTTTTTTACATTTTTAACATCTCTGGTAGGTTCGGAATCGACAAAATACTCATAGTCAAAATGCACATTGGGGTTTAGTCTGAAACGCTCCAAATCTCCGAGCATATCAAGCGCGCTCGGATAGCGCTTTTCGGGGTTTTTCTGCATCGCGTGCATTGTAATCTGTTCAAGTCCCACAGGAATACCGGGATTAATTTTTCTCGGCATAACAGGAGTTGACTGCAATTGCATAAGAGCAACGCTTACGGCGCTGTCAGCGTCAAACGGAAGTTTCCCCGTAATCATTTCGTAAAGCATAACACCTACGGAATAAATGTCCGATTTACCATCGGTTTTACTTCCTCTCGCCTGCTCGGGCGCTATATAGTGAACAGAGCCTATCGCCTGCTCGGTCATAGTTTTTGTCTGTGTATCGGTAAGTCTCGCAATGCCGAAGTCCGTAACCTTAATAGTTCCGTCCTGCAACAGCATAATATTATGGGGTTTAATATCTCTATGAACAACGCCCTTATTGTGAGCATGCTGTAGCGCCTTTAAAATCTGAGTAGTTAAATGTAAAGCCTCGCGCCAGTCAAGCACACCCTGCTGACCAATATACTCTTTAAGAGTAATACCGTCAATATATTCCATAACGATATATTGTATCATATCGCCGAAACTTACATCATATACCTTTACAATATTAGGATGTGAAAGCATAGCTATAGCTTTACTTTCGTTTTTAAATCGTCTTATAAATTCATCGTTATTTAAAAATTCATCTTTTAATATTTTTACCGCAACTTCCCGGTCGTCAATAGTATCTGTACAACGATATACATACGCCATACCGCCGACGCCGATAAGTTCGTGTATCTCATAACGTCCGTCTAACTTTTTTCCGCTGTATTTATCCACAATTTCACCCCTCTTTAGTAAATAACCGCGACGGTTATATTATCTGTTCCTCCGCCTTCTTTAGCCTTCTCGACTAAAGTATCCGTAAGAGTTTCTCCTCGGTTTTCGTGGCAGATTTTAACCATATCGCCCGTTGTGACACAGTTGGAAAAACCATCGGTACAAACTAATAGGATGTCTCCGTATATGAAATTAGTTTCGATATAATCGAGGTGAACGGTAGGTTTTATTCCGAGTGCTCTTGTAATAAAGTTTTTGTTGGGATGATTTTGAGCCTGTTCAGCGGTGATTTCACCGCGGCGTACCATTTCCTGAACTACGGAATGGTCCTCAGTCAGCTGTTTTATCTTTCCTCCGCGGATAGCATAGGTACGGCTGTCGCCTACGTGAACAACGTGAACGGTAGTGTCTTTTACCAAAACGAACTCGCAGGTCGTTCCCATTCCCGTCAGCTCAACGTCGTTTTGAGCTGTATCAAAAATAGCCTTATTCGCCTGTGATACAATTTCTGTCATAAGGGTTGAAAGCTCCGCCTTTGAAAGCTCATCGGAATACATCTTTTCGATTTCACGGCTTATGTACTCAACCGCTGACGCGCTCGCGATATTGCCTCCGTTAGCGCCGCCCATCCCGTCGCATACGACCGCCCATGCACAGCTCGGGGAAATAACTCCGAAACGGCAGTCATCTTGATTTTGGGTGCGTACTAAACCTATATCGCTTTTACTGAATATTTCCAAGCTGTTTTCCTCCTTCTTGAGTATAATTTCGTTTCAGCTGACCGCAGGAAGCGTTAATGTCACTCCCGAGAGTTCGTCTGACGGTCGCTGTTACAGAGTTTTTATTAAGTATATTTATAAATGCCTTCTGCCTTTCAATACGGCTTTTTTTATAGCCTGAACCCTTAACAGAGTTTACCGGTATTAAGTTAACGTGGCAATTCATTCCCTTTAAAAGAGATGAGAGCTTTTTTGCACATTCGTCAGTATCATTAACTCCGTCAATCATAGCGTACTCAAAGCTTACTCTGCGCCCTGTCGTATCAAAATAGTCTCGGCACGCTTTTATAAGCTGTTCTATCGGATAGCGTTTATTAACGGGCATTGTTTTATTTCGTGTTTCGTTATCGGGAGCGTGGAGAGATACCGAAAGAGTGAGCGCGAAGTTATATTTTGCAAGTTCATAAATTTTCGGAACAATTCCGCAAGTCGAAAGCGTGATATGACGCATACCGATATTAAGTCCGTCATCCGCGCTCACAAGCTTTAAAAATCTAACAACATTATCAAAATTATCAAGCGGTTCGCCCATTCCCATAAGAACAATATTGCTAATTCTGATTTTTAAATCCTGACTTGCGCTTTCAATCTGCGCAAGAATTTCAGAGGCCGACAGATTTCTTGAAAATCCGCTTTTCCCCGTAGCGCAGAAAGTGCATCCCATTTTACAGCCGACCTGAGTTGAAACGCAGATTGAATATCCGTGGCGGTATTTCATCACGACTGTTTCTATAAACTCTCCGTCATTAAGACGAAAAAGATATTTTACTGTTTCATCATAGCGTGATATGAGTTTTTTTTCAATATTTGCAACAGAAATGTAACAACTTGCGTCAAGAAAATCGACCAGGTTTTTCGGCAGATTTTTCATATCATAAAAGGTTTTTACTCCTTTATTAAGCCAACTAAAAACTTGTTTCGCACGAAACCTCTGAAAACCGTTTTCTACGATAAGGCTTTCAAGTTCACTAAAATAGAGGGATTTTATATCAATCATAATTTTACCCTCCGAAACGCAGAAACAAAAAAACCGTCGGTTTTATTAATATGAGGAAAAAGTGTAATCATATTTTCGGGTTCCTCGATAAGACGTTTTGCGTTTAACTCAAGCTTTAGAGGCTCAAAATCAGGATTTTCCTCTAAGAACCGCTCTGCGTTTTTGTTATTTTCCATAGGATTAAGAGTGCAGGTTGAATAAATCAAGGTTCCGCCCACAGCGACAAATTTACTGCTGTTACAAAGAATTTTATACTGAATTTTGGGTAAATCGCTGTTTAAAATATCTTCCTTGTAACGAATTTCGGGTTTGCGATTCATAATTCCCAATCCCGAACACGGAACATCACAAAGCACCTTATCCGCTAAAGGAATTTCCCTATTATCGTTCACGGCGTCACGAATGTCCGTAATTATACAGGTTATGCCCAGACGTTGGGCTGTTTTTTCAATTAATTTAAGTTTATGTTCGTAAATATCAAAGGAAAAAATTTTTCCGCGGTTATTCATATATTGCGCCGAAGTAAAGCTTTTTCCGCCGGGAGCGGAGCAAATATCGAGCATAATATCCCCGCGCGTGGGATTTAAAGCCTTTACGCAAAGCTGTGACGCTAAATCCTGAATATAAAGCTTTCCCGCTTTGAAAGCTTTCAAGCGTTCAATTGAGCCTGTGTTTTTAAGTACAAGAGCGTTGCTGTCAAGCGGAGATTTTTCCGCTTCCACCCCTTCGCTTTTTAATTCCTCGATTAATTTATCGGCAGAAATTTTAAGAGTATTCACTCTTGCCGTAAGATTAGCTCGTCCGAATGTGGATTTTAAAATTTCCTCAGTATTTTCCTTTCCGTAAGAATCAATCCAAAGTTCAACAATTTCACGGGGGCAGGAGTACTTTATGCTCAGATGATAAACAAAATCCTTGGATTTATCGGGAAAGGTGTATTTTATCTCGGCTCGTGTAATATTACGCAAAATCCCGTTTATAAAACCCGAGGATTTCTGAAGCTTGTGCTTTTTCGCGAGATTGACGCTTTCATTTACCGCCGCGCTCTCGGGAATTTTATCCATAAACAAAAGCTGTAAAATTCCAAGGCGGAGTATAATCTTTGTTTCAAGTTCTATTTTCCTTAAAGGAATTTTAGAATATTGCCTTATTATATAATCAAGCGTTAATTTTCTTTCAAGTGTTCCATATACAAGAGCAGACAGAAACGAGGCGTCTATACCTTTTAATTTATTTTCTTTAATGGAATTATTTAAAATTAAGGTGGAATAAGCGTTTTCCCGCTCCACCGAAAGCAAAACCTTAAACGCTAAATCTCTTATGTTCATATCAATTTCTTCTGTTTGCTATCAACAGCAATCTTAAAAGCTGGAGAACAGCCGTTGCCGCAGCAGCAACATAGGTCATAGCCGCCGCCTGTAGCGTTCTTTTTGCACCCGTGTACTCTCCCTCTGATAACATTCCCGTTTCTTTGATACAGCTAAGCGCTCTTGACGACGCGTTGAACTCAACGGGAAGCGTAGCTAAAGTAAATAGTACTGAGGCTGAAAAAAGAATAATTCCCACATAAAGGAGCGGTTGAAAAAAAGATGTTACAAGTCCCATAAAAATTAAAATCCAACTAAGCTTACTTCCAAGATTGGCAACAGGTAAAATTGCGCTTCTTATTTTATTTGGAATATAGCCTTCGGCGTGCTGTACGGCGTGTCCCGCCTCGTGGCAGGCAACCCCTACAGCCGCTATCGAATTAGAATTATATACAGAATCCGAAAGACGAATTACATTTGTCCTCGGATCAAAATGGTCTGTTAAATTCCCTGAAACGTGTTCTATTGTTACTCCGCTTACGCCGTTTTGCATAAGAACACGCTGTGCCGCCTGCTCCCCCGTCAGTCCGCGCGAATTGCGAATATTGCTGTATTTTCTGAATGTTGAGTTCATTCTTACCTGCACAATTATTGTCAAAATAATGCAGGGAAGCATAAACAAAATATAACTCCAGTTATAATAATAAAGATAATTAAAATATCCCATAAAATTCACCCTTAACTAAATTTATCTCCAACATTAATAGTATGCCCCATCAAAAACGATTTGCTGTCCATTCTTTTTTTTCCGTTAAGCTGAAGTTCATTTATAATAAGCGAACCCGAACCGCAGGCTACGGTAAGTGGATTTAAACTGATTACCTCTCCTGCGTTTCCGCTTTTATCACACAAAAAGGTTGAGTGGATTTTTATATCCTTTCCGTTTAGCTTTGCAAAAGCGACGGGCCACGTTTGAAGTCCGCGCACCTGATTATGAATTTCAAAATTTGTCTTTGTCCAGTCTATAGGGCACATCGACTTTGTAATTTTAACGGTATAGGTTGCCTTGCTTTCATCCTGTTTAATCGGAGTTATTGAAGAATTTTCCAGACCATCAAGAGTTTTTAAAAGCAAATCAGCCCCAAGCAGGGATAAACGCTCAAAAAGTTCGGCGGAAGTTTCATTTTCACCGATTTCGGTTTTATCGGTCAGTAAAATATCACCCGTATCCATTTTTTCTCCCATAAACATAGTTGTTACACCTGTCACCTTATCGCCGTTTAATACGGAATGTTGAATCGGAGAGGCTCCGCGGTACTTTGGGAGAAGCGAGCCGTGAACATTTACGCAACCGTATTTGGGAATATCAAGGATATTTTTCGGAAGAATTTTTCCGTACGCTACAACTACAATTACATCGGGATTAAGTGCTTTTAGTTCTTTAAAAGCATTTTCATCACGGAGCGTGTCGGGTTGGCAAACAGGAATATTATACTTTTCCGCACAAATCTTTACATCAGGCGGTGTTAAAATCTGTTTGCGTCCGACAGGTTTGTCGGGCTGTGTATAAACCGCAAAAATTTTATGACTGCTTTTTACAAGCTTTTCAAGCGTAGGCACCGCAAAATCGGGAGTACCCATAAAAACAATATTCATATTTACTCCTCAACATAACATTCGTCAGAAAAGTCAAGTTCTCCGTTGTTGTATTTCTCGACTTCATCAGGAAAGAGCATACGCTCAACTATTGTGTTATAAAGGATTCCGTCGAGATGGTCTATTTCGTGGCAGAACGCTCTTGCTAAAAGAGCTTCGCCAGATATTGTAAATTCTTTTCCGTTTCTGTCCTGCGCCTTTACGGTTACTCGGTAAGGGCGAGAAGCTATTCCCCATTTCCCGGGTAAACTTAAACAGCCCTCTAATCCTACTTGTTTACCCGATTTTTCTATAATTTGAGGATTAACAAGCTCAATAACCCCCTGTTCAGGGTCAATTTCAATAACTACTACACGCCTAAGCACACCAACCTGTGGAGCGGCTAATCCTACTCCTCCCGAATTGTGCAGGGTTTCTGTCATATCATCTATCAAGGTCCAAAGACGGTCGTCAAACTTTACGACCTCTCTGCATTTTTTTGTCAGTATATCGTCACCTTCTGTGACAATTTCTCTTAGCGCCATATTTACCATCCTTATTTTTTAAAATCTGTATCTTTAAAATCTGTATCTTTATATATCTTATATTTTCAAAACGACAACGCGTTCATATCTACATATGCAGTGACTTGTTTATTTTCTTTTATAGAATTAAATTCCATTATCGTTTTAGACAAAAGACTTCTGAAACTTCTATCATTTCTGCATTTAACAATAATTTTATATCGGTACTTATTGCTTATCTTCGCTATACGCGCAGGTGAAGGTCCGAGTATTCTAAGCGGTAAATCCTTATAATCTGATTTAGCTCTGTTTACAAAACGATTTAAAAAATCACGAGATGATTTTATTGCCTGCGTATGGCTGTCAGATACAAAACCAATCATACAAATATCGGCAAAAGGCGGATAAAGCATAGCCTTTCTGATAGTTATCTCACTATTAAAAAATTTTTCGTAATCCTGCTGCGCCGATAAAGAAATTATTTTATTCTCGGGAGTAAATGTCTGAATAACAGCCACGCCCCTTCTATCTCCGCGTCCGCTTCTTCCGACAACCTGCGTCAGAAGAGAAAAGGTCCTTTCAAAGCTTCGGTAATCGTCAGCATAAAGCATTGAATCGGGATTTATTACGCCAACCAATGTAACCTTTGGAAAATCAAGCCCTTTAGCAACCATCTGTGTACCGATTAAAATATCATAATCTCCGTTTGAAAAAGCACTTAGATATTTTTCGTGGGAGGATTTGCGCATCGTCGTATCAGCGTCAAGACGCAAAATTCTCGCATCAGGGAGAAATTCAGCCAACTGCTGTTCAATTTTCTGTGTACCTATTCCGCCAAAACGTAAAGAATTATTATGACATATGGGACATTCGCTGAGATAATCTACCGAATATCCGCAGTAGTGGCACATAAGCCTATGATTTTTACTGTGATAAGTAAGAGAAATTGAGCAGTTGGGACAGGTAATTGTTTCACGGCAGTTTGAACAAATGGCAAATGTATTGTGTCCGCGTCTGTTCAAGAGCAAAATACTCTGGTTACCTTTATTGAGATTTTCTTCAAGCAGGATTAATAACTCTCTTGAAAATCCCGTTGAAATACCGTCTGTAATTTCCTCATTCATATCAATGATTTTAACGTTCGGGAGCATAGCGTTTCCGTAGCGTTTAGTCAGCTTGTATAAGGAATATCTTCCCAAAACCGCATTGTAATAGCTTTCGACATCAGGTGTGGCAGATGACAAAAGCAAAAGCGCATTATTTTCTTTTGCCCTGAATTTTGCAATTTCACGCGCGTGGTAACGCGGGGTCAATTCTGATTTATAAGTATGCTCCTGTTCCTCGTCCATAATTATTAAGCCGAGGTTTTTAAAAGGAGCAAATGACGCGCTTCTTGTCCCTATTGCAATTTTAGCTATTCCTCTAAGCACACGTTTATATTCATCAAGTCTTTCCCCGAGCGACAGACCGCTGTGAAATACGGTTACAATGTCGCCGAATTTCGATTTAAAAATGCTTATAAACTGAGGTGTGAGAGAAATTTCGGGAACCATAACGATTACATCTTTTCCGTCTTCCACGGCATTTTCAATCAGCCTTAAAAAAATTGATGTTTTTCCTGAACCTGTTATTCCGAAAAGGAGGCTGACGTGCGGTTTGGTATCGTTATACTCTGAAAGCAGACTTTTATATGCCTGATTCTGTTCCTTTGTTAAAATTATTTCTTTATTTTCTTCTATATAATTTTTTTCGCTGTTTCTGAAAACTTCTTCGTCGTAGTAAAACGCAAGATTTTTCTTTACTAAATTATCGACAACAACACTCGTAACTCCAGCATAGTAGCATAGTTCCTTGACTGAAGCCGAACCGTTTCTCTGCAAGATTTCAAGGACTTTTTCCTGCTTAGGACTTAACTTAATGGAAGAAATATCGGCATCTTCGTTAATTGCCGCCATTCTCATTACAGCGTCGCCGACCTTACGGAACGCCTCATCGGTTTTTCTTAAAAAACCTTTTTCAACAAGATTATCAAAAATTTCCGAGTTTAAGCCGAGAGAATTTGAAAGGTCTTCCCTTTTTACAGGCTTTTTGTGAGAAATAAGATAGTCATAAACCTGCTTTTCATCAAAAGCCAATCCGTCTGTTTCCATTTCCTTTACTGCCGAATACATAGTGGAAATATTATAGTTTATTCCCGCGGGGAGCATAGCCTTTAAAGCGTCATAATAAGTGCAAAAATACCTGTCGTGCATAAAGTATGCAAGCTTAATCATTTCTTCTGTGAGAACCGGCTCGCTGTCAAGTACGGAAAGCACTGGTTTAAGGTTATCCTTATTTCCATTTTTAATATCCATAATCATAGCCTGACGCCTGCTGTTACCGCTTCCGAACGGAACTATAACACGCTTTCCGACCGTAATTTGAGATAATAAATTATCGCCTACATAATAGTCGAAAATTTTATCAAAAGAATACGTTGTATTTTCTACCGCAACAGATGCGATATAATCAGTCTTCATTTTCGGGTTGCATAATATTTATTTTATGGTTTTTAATCTCGTCAATTGCGAGCATTACTGCCTTATCGTCAGTTACAACTTCCTGGTCCTCAAAATCTTGAGTAATCTGGCGCGCTCTCTTTGCAACGCCTATAACAAGCGCGTAACGGCTTGCCTTTCCCTCAAACAATTCATCAACATTTACTTTTTTCATATTAATTTCTCCTTTATAAGTGTGTTAATTTAACGATTCCTTTTTAAGAATTTCAAGTATTTTCTCTACAGCGCGGTCAACATCGTCGTTAAGTACGGAATACTTGTAATATTTTTCGTATTCCAATTCCTCCAGCGCTCTGTACATACGTTTTTTTATAGTTTCCTCGTCCTCTGTACCCCTGCCTCTTAAACGATGTTCAAGCTCCTCAATCGAAGGAGGCGTTATAAAAATGCTTACGCAGTCGGGACGTTTTTTCATAACCTGCATTCCGCCTAAGACTTCAATTTCAAGGAACACATAACAGCCCCTTTTAAGCATTTCATCAACCGCTTTTTCGGGAGTCCCGTATAAATTATCGCAAAATGAAGCGTATTCAAGGAATCCGTCCTGTTCAACGATTTTATTAAAATCGTCTTTAGTTATAAAATAATAGTGAACTCCTTCTATTTCTCCGGGACGCGGTGCTCTTGTGGTACAGGATACGGAAAGCTTTATTCGCTCGTCTTTTTCCAAAAGCTTTTTCATTATAGTACCCTTGCCCACTCCCGAGCAACCTGTATAGACAACAAGCCTGCCTTCTCTCATATTATTCCTCCTCGCTTCGGTTTCCGATAGACTCGGGGGACAACGCGGAAAGAACAATGTGGTCGCTGTCAGTTACAATAACCGCCTTACACTTTCTGCCACAGGTTGCGTCAACAGCCAGACCCTTAGCTTTAGCCTCCTGAATAATCCTCTTTACAGGAGCCGAATCGGGAGATACGACAGCAACAATTTTAGAGGAAGAAACCATATTTCCGTAACCAACATTTATAAACTTCATACTCTCACCCTATTCGATATTCTGGATTTGCTCTCTTATTTTTTCTATTTCATTTTTTATTTTCACTACCATTTGCGCGATAGTTGCGTCCTTAACCTTTGAGCCTATTGTGTTTGCTTCTCGATTCATTTCCTGAATTAAGAAATCAATACTTCTGCCAACAGGTTTATCCTCATTCAAATAAATATTAAGCTGGTCAAAATGACTTCTTAAACGCACGGTTTCCTCATCTACCGCCACCTTATCTGCAAAAACAGCAACCTCGGTGATTACTCTCTGCTCATCGTATTCCTTAGACTGTAAAAGCTCCTCTATTTTTTCTTTTAGACGCGACTGATACTCGCTGACAGTTTCGGGTGAGCGTTTTTCAATTTCGTTTACAATTCCAATAATCGTTTCGGCACGTCCTAAAACATCGGCTTTAAGCCTCTCGCCTTCTGCCTCACGCATAGCGGTAAAATCCTCTAAAGCTTTATCCACTGCCACCTTAACGTCAGACCATACCGTTTCCTCATTTTCAGGAGCTTTGTGTACAGTTAAAACATCGGGATAACGTCCCACATCAACGGTAGTCGCGTTATTAACAATTCCGTATTTTTCTTCAAGCTCTTTTAATGCGTTGAGATAACCCTCAGCAAGGTTATAATTTACCAAAACTTCGGTGGGCGTATCTTCGGGTTCGGTGATAGAAATAAACATATCAACCTTACCGCGGGATATTTTTGAACTTATATAAGACTTCAGTTTTTCTTCAAGAAAACTGTATCCTCTCGTTGTTCGGCAGGAAAATTCGAGATAGCGGTGATTTACACTTTTTATTTCAAGGCTTATATTACGTCCGTTAACCTGGTCCTCAAATCTTCCGAAGCCTGTCATTGATTTTATCATTAAATCCTTCCTTTCCTGTATTTTTATTTAAGGCTATTTTATCACTTAAAATCTATAAACTCAATAGTTTTGTAACTATTTTGTAACCTTTTGTTCAAATAATAGAAAAACTTGATTTTATAAAGCTAATCGTATATAATATTAAGAGATTAAAGGTAAAAGGAATGATTTTATGTCAGGACATAATAAATGGAGTACAATTAAACAGAAAAAAGGTAAAAATGACGCGGCGAGAGCTAAAATATTCACTAAAATCGGACGCGAACTTATTGTTGCCGTTAAAGAGGGCGGAAGCGCAGACCCTTCCGTTAACTCAAAACTGCGAGATGTTATTGCAAAGGCAAAGGCGAGCAACGTACCTAACGATAATATAGACCGTATCATTAAAAAGGCGGCAGGCGACAGCGATTCTGCAAACTACGAATCCGTTACATACGAGGGATACGGTCCTAACGGTATTGCGGTAATTGTCGAGGCACTCACCGATAACAGAAACAGGACGGCAGGAGAAGTAAGGCATTACTTTGATAAATTCGGCGGAAATATGGGAACTCAGGGTTGCGTAACCTTTATGTTTGAAAAAAAGGGTGTGCTTGTTATCGAGCGCGAAGATCTTGATGCTGACGAAGATAAGGTTATGGAGGACGCTTTGGAATCGGGCGCGTCCGACTTTGAGGCTGACGACGATATATTTACAATTTACACGGAGCCTTCCGATTTCGGAGTCGTCAGAGATGAGTTAACAAAGCTTGGCTACAACTTTGTTTCCGCGGAAGTCGAAATGGTTCCCAACAACTACACCAAGCTCGATAATGACGAGCAAAAAATGTCTATGCAAAAAATGCTTGATATGTTCGAGGATAACGATGATATTCAGAACGTATGGCATAACTGGGAAATGGATTGATAAACTTTTGGCTGTATCAATTTGATACAGCCTTTTATTTTAAGGGTTTAGATATGAAAACGAAAATCAGTTTTACTGCTTTTATAATAACGGCTTTATTAGTTTCAATCTCTATATATTCAGTTTCTTCATCAGGATACGCTACAAAGAAAATATACTGCGATAAAAACGGAGTTTATATAGCTCAGTACAGTGAAAGTAATCTGAGCGTTTCACAGCTTGTTCCTACTCAAAGCAGTTACAGCTACAGCTTTAACAATCAATTAAGGACCTGTTGTATTTACAATAAAAAAGCATATGTATTAGTTGAAAACCCAAAAATCAAAAACACCTGTATTCTTTATATCATAAAAAACGCATCTTCAAGCAAGGAAATATTGTTACATAATATTAATGTTAACAGCTCCACTATGCTGTCTTTAGATAAAAATGAAAATATTTATGTTATAAACTCGAAAGATAAAGTACAGGTTTACAATAAATCCGGCAAACAGATTTACACACCCTCAACAACTTTTTATTATATTATACCGTTTAAAGGTTATACTCTCGCATCAAACAACAAGGGATTTTATAAACTCACTTCATCATCACATTCAATCCTTGCAAACAACCAAGGTGAATGCCTTATTTATAAAATTTCCGAAGACTACTTCGGCGACTACAGCGGTAATGTATATAAGGTTTCAAATGGTGTTTCTAAAATTTTGAATATAGGAAAACGCGGATTTTTTAATGTTGCAGAAACTAAAAATTATCTTGTGAGCTTTTCGGGGAATACTCTCTATGCTTATAATAAAAACAGTGGAGTTTATGTAGGAAGCTATGATTGCGACGATGTTATATATGCGATAAGCACTTTTAAAAATAAAATTGCGATAATAAATCAGTTACGAGACAAATATATGTGTGAAACTGTTTCACAGTCCAAAGCTTTTCCCAAATATGATGCAGAAAATAACAATGTTTCATCGGGTTCTTTAAATCTCAATGCATTTATACATAATAAAAAATATATTTATGTTGACAACGGAACAACAATAGCGGTATTTAAAAATAAAATCAGTTATGGCGGATATGAAATAAGCTTCGGCGATAGAAAAAGCGGTAAAATCGGTACAAATATGCAAGTTGAATTCAGCAAAGGTAAAACCGTCTTAAAATATAGATTTATAGTAAGAGGCGATGTTACAGGCGAGGGAAATGTAAACTCCCGCGATACAAATGCGTTGTTTTATCATTTGTTAAATACCTCTAAGCTAAAAGGCACCTTTAGACTTGCGGGCAATTTAAACGGCGACGGTAAAATCAGTAATGCGGATTTAGTTTTATGCGCACAAAAAATGTAATTTTATATTATTTTAATATCATAAAATAATATAACGGAAAGATAAGCAAAAGTTTATCTTTCCGTTTTTATATTAAATATTAAAATATTTATACTCCCAAGATTGATTTTATTGAATTTTCAAGCTTTGAGGTAATTTTCTCTGCTTCATCTTTATCTTTTCCTACTGCGGTGAGATAAATTTTAATTTTTGGCTCTGTACCGCTCGGGCGGACGATAACCATATTTTCGGCCTCAAGATTATATTGAAGTACGTTTGATTTAGGCAGGTCAATTGTCTTTTCCTCGCCTGTAACAATATTCTTTTCAATACTCTGACAATAGTCAGCAGTTTTAACCACGTTATATCCTGCAATTTCAGAGGGGACATTTTCGCGTATTTTGCTCATAATTTCAGACATTTTATGCATTCCCTCGGAGCCCTCAAACTCAAACGAGAGGGTTGTATTCTTGTAGTAACCGTACTCCTCGTAAAGTCCGTCAATTACTTCAGCCAGAGTTTTTCCCTGTTTCTTAAACGTAGCCGCCATCTCGCATATGAGCATAGAAGCGACAACGGCGTCTTTATCTCTTACATAAGAACCTGCAAGATATCCGTAGCTTTCCTCAAAGCCAAATAAATAGTTATCCTCCTCGCCTTTCTTTTCAAGTCCGAGGATAACTTCTCCTATATATTTAAACCCTGTAAGTACGTTTTTAAGTTCTACGTTATACTTTTCACAAAGCTTTTCAACGAGTTTAGTTGAAACAATCGTCTTAACTACGACAGGTTTTTCAGGTAAAGTTCCGTTGGCTTTTCGGGCGGAAAGTATATATTCGGTCAGCATAATACCGTTCTCATTACCTGTTATAAGACGGTAGCTTCCGTCATAATCCTTAACGGCAATACCAACACGGTCAGCGTCAGGGTCCGTTGCTAAAAGGAGGTCGGGCTGAAGTTTTTCACAAAGCTCCAATCCTTTCATCAAAGCCTCTTTATTCTCGGGGTTTGGGTAAGGACAAGTTGTAAAATTACCATCGGGAAGCTCCTGCTCCTTAACTATTGAAACATCTTCAACTCCGATTTCTTTAAGAATACGGCGAACAAGTTTATTACCGCATCCGTTAAGCGGAGTATATACAACTTTTAAATCGGCACCTTTACAAATTCCGGGGTTAACCTGCTGTTTTTTAACCTGTTCAATATAGCTTGTATAAACATCGTCATCCACATACTCGACAAGTCCGCTTTCAACAGCCTCGTTTAAATCCATAGTTTTAACGTCGCTGAACATATCAAGCTTGCAGATTTCGTCATATACAGCGCCTGCCGCAATGTCTGTCATCTGACACCCATCCTCGCCATATGCTTTATATCCGTTGTACTTAGCGGGATTGTGGCTTGCTGTAATCATAATACCCGCCTGACATTTAAAATATCTTACGAGATATGAAAGCACGGGAGTAGGTTGCAGTTCTCTTGTAATATAAACCTTTATTCCGTTTGCGGCTAACACTTTAGCCGCCTCATTCATAAATAAATCAGCATTAATACGGCTGTCGTGGGAAATCGCGACCGCGCCTTTTTTATATTTCTTAATAACGTAGTTTGCCAAGCCTTGAGTCGCCTGACGCACTACATAAATATTCATTCTGTTTGTTCCTGCTCCTAATACTCCTCGAAGTCCCGCGGTTCCAAACTCAAGACTTCTGTAGAAACGCTCGTAAATTTCTTTATCGTCATCTTCAATACTTTTTAACTCTTCAATTAAATTCTTATCCTCTACCGCCTTATCAAGCCAAAGCTTATAACTCTCCATAAAATCCATAAAATTACCTCCTGACATATTATGTCAACGTAATAATACCACATAAAACAACAAGTTTACTATATCACAAAAGCAATTTCTTTTCAATTATTTTATTGAATTAAATTGTAATTTTATTCTTATTTTTACAATTTTAACAAAAATCTTGATTTTTACTATAAAATATAGTATCATTAATGAGATATTTAAGGAGGTATCACAATGGAAGATTTTGAAAAGATTGAACAGCCTTCCGCTGAGGCTGAAACTGATGAAAAAATTAAGGATAATATTGAACAAGCCGATAAAATTGATGTTGACGGCGAATCCTTAAATACAACTTTAGAATCTGAAAATCAAGCTGACAAATCTATTAATGAAAAAAAGACTAAAAAAATTCAAACCCCGATTATTATTGCTGCGTGTATTTTCATTGTTGCTATTCTCGCGGGAGCGGCTTATTTCTTCTTCTTTAATAACAGCATTGTAGGAACTTGGGTTGAGGCACCTACTGCGACAGGTGATGAGGCGACAACCCAAAACAATAAAGATATCAGATATTTTACATTTAACAATGACGGTACCGCGTCAATCTCATTAGGTTCGCTTGAATTAAGAGGTACTTGGAGTTACGCAAACGATGATTCCTCAACAACAGACCAGCAGAGCAACAAAGTCAGTATTGCAATATCTTACATAGTTGTTGGAACATTTGACGTAGATGTCGAGGGTAACGCTATTACGGGCAGAACACTCACGTTAACAAGCAACGGAAATCCAGTAAAATTCAACAGCGCCAACAAAGTTGTGCCTGAAATTAAGGTTGACAAAAAATTTAAACCGAATAAAAAAATCACAGGCAAATGGAACGACGCGAAAGACAATCTTACTTATACATTTAACGAGGACGGCACCTGCGAACTTGACCAAATGGGTCAGCTTATAGTCAAAGGAACATATACGGTTGACACAAAGAAAAACAATATTGTTATTTCATATGTTGACCAAAGCGAAAAAACAATGGATTGTAAATATGTTACAGGTAATGACAGTAACAAAATAACTTTTTCGGGATATGAATTTGAGAGAATAAAAGAATAAAAGCTTTATATAATTTCTTTTAAAAAACAGGCATCATTAAGATGCCTGTTTTTTAATCTGTTTTGTTTTTAATATAGCTTTTATCTCTTATTATTACCAGCTTCCGAAGCCTCCGCCTCCGCCTCCTCCGCCGGAGAAACCTCCGCTCGAGCTTGTTGACGCGGACGCCATCGCCTTAGCCGCCGCCTGAGAGTTAATACGGCTGATAGGCTCGTGTATTTCCGTTGTCAACATTCTGTTGAGGTACATTAACTCCCATACGGTCATAGTGTCATAACGGGTGTACCAGTAAGGAATATCGACTTTTATATTGGTAAACGCTTTAGCCCACTTATCCACAAGTCCGAAAACCATAGCGTAAGGGAGGATATCATAGTAATAATAAGGATTTTCCTCTGTCATCATTCTAAGTCTGTCAAGCTCGGCTGTTTCGATAAAGTTTTTAAGTCCTAAGAGTTTTCCAAGCATTTGAACACGGTATTCGGTGTCCGCTATAATTCTTGTAGAGAAAATAATACCCGCTGTTGCAAGTCCTAAAGCAATAAACGGCACATACATTGGCAACACGCAATTTATTGAGCAAGAATATGTTAATGCAACCGAAATTGCAAGCAGAAAAAGACTTATAAAACCGTATAAAATTTTTCCGCTTAGCTTTTTAAACCCTTTACGCAAACCGTACGTTGTCATAAGGCCGAAAAGAAATACAGGCAATGTGGCAAATACTGCTAAAATCAAGTTTTCAAAGGTTGAAATCACACTGCTGAAAGCAAGGGATAAAAAGAGTGAAATTGATATTAAAAATGTCATTAAAACTGCTTTTCCGTATCCGACAGAAAGACTTTTTTCTCCGCTGTACAGTCCGTTTAAGGAATCCTTTGCTGATGTAAAACGTTTTGCAAAGCTTAGTTTTAAATCTCTCAGGTCGCAATCGTTGCTCTCCGCGAAAAAAGCGCTAAAGAGATTTTTCTGGTAATCAGGCGAATTCTGAGGAAGCTCGTTCTTCTTATGGAGTACAAGATGTTTTTTACGTTTCTCCCCTACCTCCTCAATTGTTATATAGCCTTTTTGCGCCCACCACGGTATGAGCGACATAAGGTCAATATCATCAACCTTTTCGTCAATAATAGTACCGACCTCCGCACTGCTTATCCCGTCCGGAGGATAAAATTCTACTGTTTGTACAGGCTCGTAGTGCTTTGTTTTAAGGGCAAGAACAATTGTAACTAAAACTACACACAAAAGAAGCGTTAGAGATATTAGCATAGGAATCGGCGATACGGTTTTTGTTCCTGTAAAATATCCCTGCTTAAGCTTTGTAAAAAGCGTAACAGCGCAGTAAGGCGGAATATCATTAACCTCACCTGAAATACTGTTTTCTCTGACTTTACACTCAGCGCCTAAGCTGTTTTCCTCAGTCCCGCTTGAACCGCTGAAGATTTTCAGATTATCGCGTGATTTTTTGGGAAGCGCTTTATCGAACTTAACGTTAAATTTAAAATTATTAATGGCCGTGCCTGTCTTGTCGCCTAACACAGAATAAAAAAGAAAGTCGGTTGTGTCAAGCCTGTCATCAGGCATCGTATAGGTATATGAGATTACATATTTTTGATTGCCGTCGACGTATTTATTCTCACTTCCTATTTTAATATAGCAGTAATCGTCCTCTTCTTCCACGTCAAAATTATAGCCGTAAACATTCACGTCTGTTACATAGTTGCGGTATAAAAGCGTTTCGTCCAAATCGGCAACCTTACCGCCGACATACATAGTCAGCGGAATTGCGCGATAAATTCCGTGGCGCTGTTCATAAAAGTTAACATCAAGCGTTTCTGTTACCGAAACCGAGTTATTTTCGTGAACTACACCTTTAAAATCCAGGCTTTTTATTGTATAACCACCACTGTCTGCCGAGGCCTCTATGCCCAATTTTATTACAAAGAGTGAGCATAATACGGCAATAATCAATATGGTCGAAATTAAACGGATTGTCTTTTTCATTTTAGAACTCCACTTTTACGTTATTTCTCTCTGCGGAATCGTCAACCTCAAACATAGGCTTTTTCTCAAAGTGAGCAAAATTAGCGATAATGTTCGAGGGGATTGTCATACATTTCGTATTAAAAATTTTGACGCAACCGTTATAGTACTTACGGGAATTTGCTATATCCTGCTCGATTTCTTTAAGCTGTCCCTGTAAATCCAAGAAATTTGTATTAGCTTTAAGATTGGGATAGTTTTCGGCTACGGCAAAAAGCTGACGTAAAGCGCCCGAAATTTGATTTTCATCATTTAAACGTTCTTCGGTCGTTTTTGAAACGCCTGAGTTTCTTGCCTCCATTACCTTCTCCAAAGTTTCCGCCTCGTGCTTTGCGTAGCCCTTAACCGTGCTGACAAGGTTCGGGATAAGGTCAAAACGTTTTTTCAGGTAAACGTCCATTGTGGAAAATCCTTCCTCGCATTGTGTCCTCAATTTAATCAGCTTATTATAGGTAGTCACAACCCATAAAATTATTAAAACTACTATTACGGCTATAATAATTCCGACAATCAAACCTGTACTCATTTCTGTTCTCCTTTTGTAATTAATTTTATTTTACCCTTGTTTTAAGGGTTGTTTACATTATATTTTTTCCATTTTGCAGAAATTTGCCATAAGCGTTTTTGTTCCCTTAGTTTCAAATACGATTTCAAGCATTGTATCGTTACCCATTTTTTCGGCCTTGACTACCATTCCTTTGCCGAAAACCTTGTGCAAAACATTATCTCCTACGTTATAGGATACATTTGATTTAGCTATCGGTTTTTTAAATGAAGGAGCAATTTTGCTGTTGTAGTTATAAGACGGTTTTGAATCTGTATTAACTTTATCAGAACCGTACTTCAGGCTCGAAAAATCAGTAAAATCTCTTTCACCCGAACTCGTGATAAATTCATCGGGAATTTCATCTAAAAATCGAGATTTCGCGTTATGGGTAGTTGAGCCGAAAAGCATTCTGCTCTTTGTCTTTGTAAGATAAAGCTTTTCTTTAGCACGGGTAATTCCCACATATGCCAGACGTCTTTCCTCGTTAAGCTCGTCGGGATTTGAATAAATCGCAATTGATGGAAAAACGCCCTCTTCCATTCCGGCAATAAATACCACAGGAAATTCAAGTCCTTTTGCGCTATGTAAGGTCATCATAACAGCTGTATCTGCCTCTGTATCGTAATTGTCTATATCGGTTTGGAGGGAAATTTCTTCAAGAAATGCTGAAAGCGAAGCCTCGTCTCCGTATTCCTCCTCAAATTTAATTATATTGGATTTTAATTCCTCGATATTTTCAATGCGGACATCGGCATTTTCTTTTTCGGCTTTTAAATAATTTTTATAATCGGTATGCTCCAAAATAAATTCATATAATTCCGCTAAAGAATAATCTCCGCTCATTTCGGCAGAGCGCAGTCCATCTATAAGCGAAACAAACTC
Source organism: uncultured Clostridia bacterium (assembly GCA_947627345.1). Taxonomy (GTDB): domain Bacteria; phylum Bacillota; class Clostridia; order Oscillospirales; family Acutalibacteraceae; genus Ruminococcoides. Next base: position 23,945 of record CANQVS010000011.1, on the reverse strand, counting down.
TTTGAATTTATTAACAGCTCTTGAGAGTTCGGGATAATCTGAGGCGTTGGAAATAACATCGTAAACGCTTAGTCCGTTTAAAACGGCAATTTCTCCTGCCCTGTCCATTGTGGTCTTTCCGATTCCGCGTTTCGGAACATTGATTATGCGGTTAAGACGGATATTATCGTTCGGATTATCTATAACCCTCAGATAAGCCGTCATATCTTTGATTTCCTCACGGTCATAGAAACGGTGTCCGCCGATGATACGGTGGGGTATTCCGCTTCTGGACAGCGCGGTTTCAATCGCGTTTGACTGCGCGTTCATACGGTACAGCACGGCAAAATCAGAAAATTTTCTGCCCGAGGCTACACCGTCGAGAATCTGCTGAGCGATATAGGAGGCCTCTTCCCTCTCGGACAACGCCGTATAAACCTGAATTTTATCTCCGCTTTTGTTCTCCGTCCACAGAGTTTTACCCTTACGGGCGGTGTTATTTTCAATCACCTTGTTCGCCGCATTAAGAATAGTTTTTGTACTGCGGTAATTTTGCTCCAACCTTATAACCTTTGCGTTTTTAAAATGGCTCTCAAAGGATAGAATATTATCAATTGTGGCTCCTCTGAATTTATAAATACTTTGGTCATCATCACCCACAACGCAGATGTTCTTTGACTTTTCGGCAAGCATAGAAACAAATTTATACTGCACCTTATTGGTGTCCTGATACTCATCGACCATAATATATTTAAAAAGATTTTGATAATAATCAAGTATATCGGGATTTTCCTCAAAAAGCTTTACCGTATTGCAAAGCATATCGTCAAAGTCCATAGCGTCGCTGTTTTTAAGTTCTGACTGATAAATCTGATAAATTTTTGCAATTTGTTCCTTTCTGAAATCCCCCTCGGATTTTTTGAGCATATACTCGGGCGAATGCATTTTATCCTTGGCTTTTGAAATTTCCGAAATAACGCTTTTTATCAGCAAATGTTTTTCGTCAATATTAAGTTGTTTCATAGTCCTTTTTATAAGACTCTTCTGGTCCGCTGTATCATAAACAGTAAAATGGCTTGAATATCCTATTCTGTCACCGTAACGTCTTAAAATCCGCGCGCAGGTTGAGTGAAACGTCGCCGCCCAAATATCATCGCCGCCCTCGGGGACAACATTTAAAATACGCTCTTTAAGCTCGCCTGCCGCCTTATTGGTAAAAGTAATCGCCAAAATCTGCCACGGACGGCAAAGACCGCTTTGCAAAATATATGCAATTCGGTTGACTAAAACAGTAGTCTTTCCCGAACCTGCTCCCGCCAAAATTAAAAGCGGTCCTTCTGTGCAAAAAACAGCTTTTTGCTGCATATTATTCATATGTGAAAAATTTTCTTTTATATCCATAATAATTACCTTTACTTCAAATCTTTTACAAAAATTATATCATATATAGTAAAAAGTCACAACTTACAATGTTGTGACTTTTTAAATTTAAACTTTTCATCCAAGAATTTTATCGGAGTTTTTATTTTTTATCTTTTATACCTGCTTAAAATACCAATATATTCTAACTAAATATTTACAAGTTCGGATTTTTTCACACATAAATGTATTACATTCTCCTGCGTTTTTATTATAGTTTCTTTTATCTGTATTAATGACGATATCTCCTTAAAGTTAAATCCGTATATGCTATTAAAAACAATTAAAAAAACGCTAAACAAACCTTTTAAAGCTTATTCAGCGTTTTTCTTTTATGGCTGAGGAATAGGGATTCGAACCCCAACAAACAGAGTCAGAGTCTGTCGTGCTACCGTTACACTATTCCTCAATGTCTATAGCTATTTTGTACAGCATTATTAATTATATTACAAAAAATGGATTTGTCAATACTTTTTCCTAAAAATAATTTCATATATTCTATTGAAATATTTTAACTTTTATGTTACAATAGCGAAGTTGAACATAAATCGAGGTGTGGCTCAGTTTGGTAGAGCGCTGCGTTCGGGACGCAGAGGCCGCAGGTTCAAGTCCTGTCACCTCGACCATTAATTATTATATATTAGGGAGTATCTTTTGATACTCCCTAATATACTATCAAAAAACTAAGAGGCGACAGGACTTGAAGCCGAGCGTTAAGAAAAGCGTCCTGCGGACGGTTTTTAGCGAGGAGCGTTTATGAAATTTTTAGCTTTGCTACACGCCCCAACAGGCGGGGTATAAGTTTTATAAAATATTAGGTATGTCACCTCGACCATTTGAAAAAGTCAGTAATTATGGTTTTTTAACTCCAAGCCCGATAAATTCTGACTTTTTTATTATTTTATTTTACATTTATTCGTAGTATTTTATAATTATTTTTTAAGTTTTAAAAACTTTCTTGCCACGTTTTTGCCATAAATGTGAAGCAAAATTTACTGACATATGGAAAAATCAGATTGATATATCATTTTTATTATGATAAAATTTAAATAATTAAATGTGGGTGTGATAAAATGAAAATCAGATGTATACTGACAGATTCAAAAAAATATAAGCAGTTTAACTGTTTTGAAAATTCAACATATACTCTTAAAATCAGCAGGAATTTTAAGTATTGGTACTATGATTTTTGCGATTTAATAGATTTCTATAGAGGCACCAACATTGAAGTGATAACAGAGGTTCGGGAAAAGGACATTATACTTGCGAGAAAATTATACGGAAATCATAAATTTAACGAAAGGACTTTGAGAGAATATGAAACGGATGTTATGGTTCACAGCACAACAAAGGATAATGTTCAAAGTATTCTTGCCGATAAAAAGTTAAAATCGTGGGACTTGCTGAAAAAAGAAAAATCAAGCTGGGAGGATAAACCTATAGGCTCTTTACTCGGCGATATTGATGATTTTTCAAATTATGTTATGTTGTCGACTTTTTCTCAAAACAATGAGGTTGTAACCGCGTCAAAAGCTAACGGTGAGATAAATACAGATATAAATCAGACTTATGTTGCGGGCGCAAGGTTTTATTTAAATGCAAAAAAACTTGCCCGTGACGGATTACTGCTTAGAGACGGCGCGCATATAAAGGTAAAGGATTTTATAGATTTAGAAAAATATTTAATATGGTATTCAACCCCGCAAATATTAGGCGTTGACGAGAATTTAACACCAAATCTGTTTTTCAGACTGTCAAATGAGAGGTTTAAAAATTATGAGAGCAGAGTTTAGAAAGGCTACGGCAGAGGACGCAAAGGAAGTTGCAGAATTAGCCGTTCAGATGTGGACAAGCCATACTTTGGAAGAACTTACTAATGAATTATCTGATGTTGTCGAAAATGAAAACAGCGTTGTATATTTGATGACCGTTAATGAAGTTATTGCAGGCTTTGCACAATGCGGATTGCGTCACGATTATGTTGAAGGTACAGAAAGCAGTCCCGTTGGATATTTGGAAGGTATTTTTGTAAAGGAAGAATATCGGACCCAAGGCTTTGCGAAAAAGCTTTTGAGTTGTTGTGAGAAGTGGGCGAGGGAAATGAGATGTACGCAGTTTGCGAGTGATTGCGAAATTGATAACGAAGTCAGCAGAAAGTTTCATAAAAATTCAGGTTTTAAAGAGGCAAACAGAATAATTTGTTTTGTAAAGGAAATATGACGAGGTGATTTATGATAATGAAAGAAATATCACTTGGAAACGTAATGGTTGATTGCGACGATGAATTAAAACTTCAAAAATTTTACAGTGATTTGCTGGGTTGGAAAATGTGCGAAATGTATTCCTGTCCCGCCGTTTGCAGTTCCAACGGCATTGTTTTTCTTTTTATTGAGGAAGAGAATTATATTCCTCCGATATGGCCTGAAAAAAAGGACGGGCAACAAAAGCAAATGCACTTTGATTTTCAAGTTGATGATTTAAAAAGCGCTGTTGATAAAGCTTTATCACTCGGCGCTGTAAAAGCAAAAAATCAATACGGTGCAGACACTTTTGTCACTCTTTTTGACCCTGCGGGACATTCGTTTTGTTTGTGTAAAAAATGATTAAAAGTAAACAAATTATATAAGGAGATAGAAATGTCCGAATGGAGTCCCGAACAATACGAAAAATTTATTAAGGAAAGAACACAACCTGCTGTTGACTTAGCGGACAGGATAGAATTAAAAAATCCTCTTAGTGTGATTGATATAGGTTGCGGTTTAGGCAACAGCACAAGGGTGCTAAAAGATAAGTTCCCAAATGCAAAAGTAGTTGGTGCCGATAATTCCGATGAAATGCTTGAAAGGGCAAGGGAATTATATTCTGATATTGAGTTTATCAAACTTGACGCTAACGGAGATTTAAACCAAGTAAATGAAAAGTTTGATGTGGTTTTCTCTAACGCCTGTATTCAATGGCTTAAAAATCACAGAGAGTTACTGCCAAAGCTGATGACGTTATTAAATCCAAACGGAATACTTGCTGTGCAGATACCTATGCAGGCTGAGCATCCTGTCCATATCATTATAAACGAGCTTGTGAATACGGATAAATGGAGAAATAAAGTTGTCCCAAGACAATATAACAACCTTTCTGCCGAGGAATATTTCGATGTGCTTTCGGATATTTCAAGCGATTTTGAAATATGGGAAACTACATATTGCCATCGTATGCATAGCTGTAAAAGTATTATAGAATGGTACAAAGGAACGGGACTGCGGCCATATCTTGAACAGCTTTCAAAAACTGACGCAGATGAATTTATAAATGATGTTTATAATAAATTGAAAGTAAAATATAAAATACAGAATAACGGAGAAATTCTTTTCCGTTTTCCGAGATTGTTTTTTACAGCAAGAAAATAACAATTTCTATTTGTTTTATGAATTTTAGAAAAACTATCGTGTTATCAAAAAATATGTTCTATCATTAAAGCAATCAATAGACGTTGAGGAAATCTCTGGAAAACTATATTTCGCTTAAATCAAAATCTTTGAAAACGACTTTACAGCGAAATATAGAAAATTGAATTGTTTAATGAATTACCGGACAAACTTATATATCCTCAAATTCAACCGTTACTAATAAAGGAATACGAAAAAGATAACGAAAAGAATTAAAAATACGTTAAAGGGGTTCAAATGAAGTATAAATATATTTTTTGGGATTGGAACGGAACAATTTTAAATGACACATTCGTTGCTTTTGAGGCGACAAATATTTTATTGAAAAAATACCGTTATAAAACCATTACCCTCGAATACTATCGAGATAATATTGATACGCCTATCGTGAATTTTTACAGCAAAATTTTCAATTTAAAAAGGCATAGTATTGAAATGCTTGATAAGGAGTGGGGAGTTCTTTATAATGAGCTTTCGTATAAAATTGGGGTAAATAACGGTGTTGAGAATATCCTAAATATATTTAAAAAGCAAAATTGCAAGCAGGTTGTGCTCTCGGCGTTTCGAACAGACGAGATTTTAAAATATGCTGATAAGTTTGGAATAAAGCATTATTTTGACAGTATTCTCGGAACTGATAGTGTTGTTATGGAGAGCAAAACACTGCGAGGAAAAAGATATATGAAAGAAAACGGCTTTGTGCCGGAGAAAACCTTGTATATAGGAGATACGGTACACGATTATGAAACTGCAACTGCATTAGGAACAGATTGTGTTCTTTTATCCTGCGGACAGCAGTCGCCTAAACTTTTATATAAATGCAAAGTGCCGGTTTGCGATAGTTTTGCGGAGATAAAAAATAATTTAATATAATTTCTCATTAGCTTAAAATAAAATACAGAGTTATTCGTTGTGAAAAATTTATCGTTTTTTGCATTAAAGGAAAATATAAGAAATTATGTGTAGAATGATGCTATTGCGACTGTGAAAAAAAGAAAAGCTTTAGCAGAGGAGAGTTTGAAAACTAAGACTTTTTCTGCGCAATCTGCGCAAAATGAAACTGTAAAAAAGGAGCGCAAAAGCTAATGATATTATTAAATCTAAACGGAAAGGACAACACGTAACCACACACGGCAAAAGCGTCAACGGTTTTATTTTCCGAGTAATAGAGCAGACTATGAGAAAAAGTCCGTAACCTCCAATTAAGGAGGTTACGGGTTTTTAGAGTATAAAATTAATGTCAATACAATTTTATTTTTTATTCTATATAAAAATCTCTATTACTTTACATAATAATGCTTGCCGTTGGCTTTGATATAGGAATAGCCTTTGTAATCACCTTTTTCAATTTCACTTATAAAGGTGTATTTTGTACCTTTTTTGAGTTTTACTTTATCGGAAAGCTCTTTATCTTCGATAAGAAATGCGTTTGTATCGGATTTAAGAGTATATTTCTTAAAGCTTGACAGACCTTTAACATTAAGATGTTTATTCATCATCCAACCTGATATATCCCCGTATTTAACCTTGCTCCAGCCGTAGCCGTCATCTGTATTCTCGACAAGCTTTACTCTATCGCCTTTTTTAAGGTTTTTTAAATTTTTAGAGCTTTTCCCGATGACATCTTTATAAGCATATTTGTAAATAGCGCCGTTCTCTTTCAGAGTGACGGCTTTTTCTGATTTTGCAAATTTCGGTGTGCAGTAGCCGACAATCCTTGAATTTGTTAGTGAGTATTTCCACCTCGCACATTCTCCGTCCGATTTGTTTCCGCTGTTTCCCTCGATTGTGTGTACATATCCGTCTGCTGTTTTTTCAACAATACCGATATGGCTTGCGGGCATACCGTCGCCGTCTATGTAATCGAACAGGATAATATCTGACGGCTTTGGAGTGTAGCCTTTTCTTTCGTGGAAAAGCTCCTTGCTTTTAAAGAAGTTTAACATAGCGGACGAGGAGGCTGTATGGGTGATAATATCCTTTGGTACTCCCGCGTTTACCGCACAGTAAACGATTGTTGCGCAACACCAAGCCCATTTGCCCGAGCCGATATTTTCAACGTTTTTATTGTACCAATTTCGGATTTTATCACCGCCGACAGTTCCAACAAGATTTTTAGCAATATTTAAAAATTCCTTTGCCGTAGCTTTAGCCATTGTTCCCACCGTCCTTGAAACTTTTAATCTGTTTAATAGTCTGAATAACTTTATCGTAGCCGTTTGTCGCGACAAGAAAGCTAAGATACACAAGTACCACAGTCTCAATTATTATTTGAGTTGTAATTTGAATGTTGTTGTATAAACAATATAAAAATACAATGAATACAGATAAAACTGCTGAAACTATAACGGCTAAAAGATTTTCGGGAAATTTAATTGAATTAAGTGTGTGCTTAATGCTTTGTACTGTCAGGGTGGTAAACACACTTACAATAAACAGAAAAATGAATATAAGTTCAATTCCCACCTAATCACCTCGTTCTAAATCTGCGATACGATTGTTTGCAACCTTTATTTTTTCTTCTGCAACATCTGTCCTTTCCTCAAGCTTATACATCCGCTCAATGAGGTTATTGTGCTTGTCCACCTTTTTTTCCAACTCTCCAATTCGATAATTTGAAAGTTTTGTATTAATTAGTATTCCGCAGAGTGAACCGGCTGCCGAGCCCATAAGCCCTATGAGAGCAACGATAATTTGAGTTGTCATTATATTTCCCGGCTTTCCTTTGGCAGAGGAGTGTTCTCGTCAATTTCAATATAATTATCCTTGTGCTCTCCTTTTGCGAGGTAAATTTCTTTAACACGCATTGTTTGTGTTTCTTTATCGGTAATCACCATACCTTCGCCTGCGATTAATCTTCTGAGGTTAACTGTTTTTGTTTCTGTTGTCATATAAAATCTCTCCTTTCTATGCAAGATTCCAATTTTTATTGGTTGCGATTGCTTTCTGTTCATCAGTGATTTTTGCAAGGTTTACAGATCCGATGGTTAAAATATATGCCTGTTGGTAGCCGGTTCTGTTTTTTAGAGCTTCAATCCAACTGACTATGGTTTCAGCGCTGTATAGTGTACTGCTTGATAAATCTAAATCTGAATTAAAATCCTTTCCTAATGTAACAAATTCAAGTTCGTAGCATTGTGCAAAACATCCTCCGCCTATTTGACAGTTACCGGGCAATGCTACAGTTTTTAGTTTTTTACTGTAACCGCATAGACCGCTCTGAATAAAGGTTACAGAGTCGGGGATTATTATGCTTGTTAATTCTTCGCAGTTTGAAAAAATAGAGTTACCGTCTATTCTTTTTACAGTATCAGGGACCGTTACACTTTTAATTTTAGAGTATGCAAAAGCGCGATTTCCAAGTAAGTTGGTAACAGAATCGGGAATGTATATATGCGAAAATGTTGAGCAATAAAACGAATAATTTCCTATACGGGTTGTTCCTTCAGGTATATGAAGAGTATCAAAATCATATGCTTCGGTTATTCTTCTTAAATCGGCGTCGCTGTTAATTTTGTCAATAAATTTACTGTACTCTGATGTAGGCGTGTCATCGGGAATTTCTATATATTTATACTCGATAGCCTCCTTGATTGAATTAAAATCGTCTTTATTTTGATTTATAATATCCATTAATTCCTTAATTTCATTTTCAAGCTCGCTTCGGGATTTAACCTGTTTATTTAATAACATGACAGGTTGAACTTTCAGAACGACCGTGTTTGTTTTCCCTAAAACTTCTCCGCCCAACGAAATTTCGATATACATTTCCTTTTCTCCTGCGGTTTCGGTTATATCGGTTGTAATCGGAATTTTAATGCAGGAAAATTCTCCAAATTCGAGGGGGTATTTAATGCAGTTATCTTCTGTGTTAACATAAAGAATAAAGTTTAAATCTCTTATGCTTTTACCGCAGATTTTTTCAGGCGCTACAATGTTTATATCCCCGATTTTATTCTCGCCCAGATAAACCTTTGCATGATTTGTCAAAGTCAAATGTTTCTCGGGAGATATTTTAAGCGTAATCATAGTATTTTGTTCCCTTTAATTTTTTCATAATTTCACCTTTTCATAGTTTTATAGTCAGCGCTGTGCAATTACAATGCCAAATTAGCTGATTATTGCGTAAAAATACGCAATTTTTAAAAAATTTACATTTCATTTTTTAAACTTAGAAAGCATATAATTATGTATTCAGAAAAACGGGGGATAGTTATGCTTACAGCTTTGACTATAGAAAACATACAAACGAATAAGTGGTATAAAAATTTTTTCAATAAACTGCGCGGAAACTCCATCCGTGTCGATATCAAAAGCGCACGCGGAGTGGTGTTGAGAAATATTACATATATAAACAGGAACGGTCAAATTGATTGGTATGCTCTCGACGGTGAAATCGGCGCTCAAAGGAATCATCTACTATGTAATGATGATGTGGTTTTACCTGCAGAAATGGGGTTTAAAAGATTTGAAAACACAGAGTTTAAAATCCAGCTTGCGTGCAATTTGGGACTTTTTGTGCTTTCAAAGCTGAAAGGGGAAATTCCTAAAATCAAGGTCGGATTGTTTGACGCGTCTGCAAGCTGTTCATCTTTGTTAGAGGACTTGATTAAATACTGTGGAAATATTACAGTTGTCAGCGATAATATAGATGAATATGATGAAATAATCGAGAGAATTTCCGAGGAATTCGGGGCGGAGGTGTTTGTTACAAATAACCGCGAAAACCTTTCTGAATGTGCGCTTGTAATTGCTCCCGAGCAAATTCGTGAAACTCTTCCGTTTTCGGGAGGAGCGGTTGTTCTTTCGGGATTTGCTCCTACGGTTTGTACCGCGGGACTTGTATATTTTGACTATCATTTCCGTATGCCGAATATGTTTGACAGAATTAAGCCTGACAGCCTCAGCAACGAATATTTCGCGGGAGCGCTTTATACAAAGGGCAGACAGTACGAGCTCGGTTCAATTGTTCCTACTTCCTGCTCCAATTTTGCCGGTTCGCAAACGCCGGGTTCGATTTGTGATTATTTACTCAGAATGAATGAACGATAGCTTGACATAAGTCACTAAAAAAATTATAATATCTAATGTATGTATAAATTTACATTGAAAGGATATTTAAACTATGGCTAAGAAAATTATGTTGACCGAGGAAGGTCTTGCAAATTTAGAAAATGAATTAAAATATCTAAAAGGCGAAAAGCGAAAGGAAATGGCGGAAAAAATAAAACTCGCCCGCTCTTACGGAGACTTGTCCGAGAACAGCGAGTACGACGACGCTAAAAACGAGCAGGCTATTATGGAAGCTCGTATCCGTGATATAGAAGCAACTCTTAAAAACTACGAGCTTATAGATGAAAGCGATGAAAATGTTCAGCAGGTTCGCCTTTCTTCAAAGGTTAAGGTTGAAATGGTTTCAACAGGTACGGTCAGAGAATTTAAAATTGTCGGCGTAAATGAAATTAACCCTTCCGAGGGTAAAATATCCGATGAAAGTCCAATCGGACGCGCGCTCGTGGGACACAGCATAGGAGATGTAGTAGAGGCAGAGGCTCCGAGCGGAAATATCGGACTGAAAATTCTTGAAATAGGAAGATAAAATTCGGAAAAATAAAAGAAGGGAAGTAGTCAAATGGCTGAAAATCCTAATCAAATTCAGATTTCCAGCGACCCTGTAAAGGCTCGCTACGATAAACTGCAAATATTAAAGGATATGGGTAAAAATCCGTTTGAGGTTACAACCTCTGACCGCGATATTACATGCAATCAGATTTGCGAGCGTTTTGATGAACTTGAAAATAAGACGGTCTGCATTGCAGGACGCGTTATGTCTAAACGCGGTAAGGGTAAGGTCACATTCCTTGACGTTCACGATAAAAGCGGAAAAGTGCAGGTTTTTGCTAAACGTGACGACCTCGGCGAGGAAGAGTACGCTATTCTTAAACGATGGGATATTGGTGATATTGTTGAGGTAAAGGGCTTTGTTTTTAAAACGCAGATGGGCGAGATAAGCATACACGCAGAGGCGGTAAGGCTTCTTTCAAAGTCGCTACAACCGTTGCCCGAAAAGTATCACGGGCTTACAAATACCGACCTCCGCTATCGTCAGCGTTATGTTGACCTTATTATGAATCCCGAGGTTAAGGATACATTTATTAAGCGTTCACGGATTATCAGCAGTATCAGACGTTTTCTTGATGAGCAGGGATTTATGGAGGTTGAAACTCCTATGCTCGTATCAAACGCGGGCGGTGCGGCGGCAAGGCCGTTCTTTACTCACTTTAATGCGCTTGACGAGGATTTAAAGCTTAGAATTTCGCTCGAGCTATATCTAAAGAGATTAATTGTCGGCGGACTTGAAAAGGTTTACGAAATAGGACGTGTTTTCAGAAATGAGGGTGTCGATACCCGCCACAACCCTGAATTTACTCTTATGGAGCTTTATCAGGCGTATACCGATTATCACGGTATGATGGATTTGACCGAGCGTATGTACCGTCACGTTGCTATGGATGTTTTGGGCACTACTAAAATAACCTACAACGGTGTAGAGATGGATTTGGGAAAACCGTTTGAGAGAATTACAATGCTCGACGCGGTTAAGAAATATTCGGGCGTAGACTTTAACGAGATTAAAACTGACGACGAGGCGAAAGCTGTCGCGAAAGAAAAGGGTGTTGAATTTGAGGCTCATCATAAAAAGGGAGATATTTTAAACCTTTTCTTTGAGGAATTTGCCGAGGAGCATATGATTCAGCCGACGTTCGTAATGGACCACCCGATTGAAATTTCTCCGCTTACCAAGAAGAAGCCCGAAAATCCCGATTATGTAGAGCGTTTTGAATTCTTTATGAACGGCTGGGAAATGGCTAACGCATACTCAGAACTTAACGACCCGATTGACCAGCGCGAGCGCTTTAAGGCGCAGGAAGAACTCCTCGCCGCAGGCGACGAAGAGGCGAACACAACCGATGAGGACTTTTTAAATGCGCTCGAGATAGGTATGGCGCCTACAGGCGGTATCGGTTACGGAATAGACAGAATGGTGATGCTTTTGACCGATTCTCCCGCTATCCGTGATGTCCTGCTTTTCCCGACGATGAAGAGTATAGAAAAATAAATTCTGTAATATAAAAATTTGTGGAGGTAAAATGGAAAAAATAATTATATTAGCGTTTTGCTTTATGATTAGTTTTGCAATGGTTAGCTGTGGAAATAGCAATACTTCGGCCGAACTTAAAAAAAAAGCAAGTACTATTTCGGAGACACAGGATATTGATTTAAAATCGTCTGAGGTTAATGGCAAAAAAGGAAATGAAAAGGTTGATTTGGAATCAAACAAAGTGAAAGGAACGACCCGAAAACTGACAGACGAAGAGGTAGAAGATGCTAAACAAGAAGCTCTTGATTATTATAAAAACACAGTGTTTAAAGTAAATTCAATTGAGTATGTAAAGAAAAAGAAAGGCGATTGTGCTTTTTCAGTAAATGTCAGTAAGGATGATGTTGTTCAAGAACCTAATAGAACTATTTATTTAAAATTAAATAAAGACGGTCGTTGGAAAGTGATTGGTGAGGGATATTGATAAATTCTTATTTAACGAATGAAACAGAAATTAGATATATACAAAATTGAAATTTCTCCGCTTACCAAGAAAAAACCCGATGATGAAGAGTCTGGAGAAGTAGGAGAACCCGAAAAATGATTTTGGAAAGTCAATCTAATTGTTGCGAAAAACAGCGATTGGATTATATAGATGCCGCTAAAGGTATCGGTATGCTTGCGGTTATTCTGGGACATATGGGAATAGATAAATTAAATATTTTTCTTTTCTCTTTTCATATGCCACTGTTTTTTATTCTAAGCGGTCTTTTCTTTCGCATAAAAGACAATCGTATTTATACTTCTAAACGTGCTAAACAATTGTTGGTTCCATATATATTCACCTGCGTGTGTATAATAATACTTGCTGTTTTGCGTGTAAGTATAAGTCAAGTTCTGTATGGGGGAGGATTGCTTGAATCAATTAGCAGGTCCGTAATTAAATGGAGTGTTGCAGGTTTACTCGGCAGCGGTTCAAGGATTGATTATTTTGGCATTAATTTTGATTTTTTTATAGGTGCAATCTGGTTCCTTTTGGCGCTTTTTTGGGCAGGATTAATCGTAAATTTCCTGCTGAAATATAAATACGGAAGTATTTTGATTATTATTCTCGGCGGGATCGGGCTTGTTTCTGCGAGATTTATTTGGCTCCCTTTTAGTATCCAACCTGCAACTGTCGGCGCAGTTTTTATTTTAATCGGCTATGAATTAAGGGACAAGCTTTTATACTTAAAAAATTCGCGGGTAGTTATCGTTTGTTTTTGCTTTTGGCTTGTATATTTAATTCTTTGTTATTTGACAGATACTCAGCTTAGTATCGCAAGCGCAATATTTCCATGGTGGATTATTGATTTTATCGGAGCGACAGCAGCGACAATATGCATAGTTTGGATATCTGATATGATATGCCGTATTACAACGATAACTAAAAATTTCCTGGTATGGTTCGGCCGGAACAGTTTAATTGTTTTGTGTTTTCATTTGATGGAGCTGAATTTGTTCCCGTGGGGAGGAGTAAAGAGTTTTATACACAGTTTGGGTGTTCCCTCACCGCTAATATTAATTATAATTTATATTGCAAAAATAATATTTGTTTGCATTGCTGTTATTTTAGTGCATAATATAAAAGTATTGCGGTATGTTTTTTCTCTTGAATCCCCGAAAAAATTAAATTAATTGTTTTATTTAATTTTAACATTGAATTTTCATAAAATTTACTTAAAGAACGGCACAGAAAATTTCTGCGCCGTTTTTAAAATATATTATTAATATATTCATTTTATTCATTTATGTGGAGTTCTTCCAGAGCATATTCGCAGGCTTGTATAACAAAACCGAAACTCGATACTGATAGAGGGAAAGAAGAAAGATAATGTTCGATGGACGGGACATTGACTTTAGGGGTCAGTGTATAGTAATATAAGGGAGAGATAAATCGGGATTGTTGGAGGATAATCGACTATGAATAAGCTTTGGTCAGAGCTGAACAAAACAATGCAAGCGCAAATCAAAAAGAAAGATACCTATAAAGCAGGTATTATCACATTATTTGATTTGCGAAACCGATTAATGGAAATTTTAACATCACTTAATGAAGAATTAAGCAGAAAAGATTTTGACGCAATTCCATTTATAAATGCAGACGGTTATCATAGTAAAACGATTGCATACTCAATTTGGCATATTTTTCGTATTGAGGATATAGTTTCCAACACATTGATAAGTGAAAACGAGCAAGTTTTTTTCTCGGGCAATTATCAAGAACGTATCAATTCGCCTATAATTACAACAGGAAATGAACTTGTAAAAGAGCAGATTGAAGATTTTTCAAAGCAGCTCAATTTAGAAGAACTATATTCATACGCATCAGAAGTAAAGGAAAGTACTGAAAAGATAATATATGGTCTGTCCTACGATATGCTTAAAATGAAAATATCGGAAGAAAGAAAAGAACACTTAAAATCATTGAATGTTGTGAGCAACGATGAAAATGCAATATGGCTTATTGACTATTGGTGCAAAAAAGATATTCGCGGATTGATTCAAATGCCGTTTTCAAGACATTGGATTATGCACATAGAGGCAAGTCTGCGTATTAAGAACGAAATATATAAATAGACGTAAAATCCCGTTTGCCTGTGAGTCAATTATAACAGCAAATCGGGATTTAGTGGAGGTAATTATGGCTTTTGATTTTAAGAAAGAATATAAAGAATATTATATGCAAAAAAATAAACCGGAGATTGTAGACATACCAAAGGCAAATTATATTGCGGTCAGAGGAAAAGGCGACCCAAACGAAGCCGGCGGTGCGTATCAGCAAGCAATTAGTGTGTTATATGCAGTTGCGTACACCTTGAAAATGAGTTATAAAACAGATTACAAAATTGAGGGCTTTTTTGAATATGTCGTACCGCCTCTTGAGGGTTTTTGGTGGCAAGATAATATTGACGGTGTGAACTATACCGATAAATCCACATTTAATTGGATTTCTGTAATTCGTTTGCCCGATTTCGTTACAAAAAAAGATTTTGAATGGGCAGTTGAAACAGCGACTAAAAAGAAAGGATTGGATTGTTCATCGGCAGAGTTTATGACCGTTGATGAAGGGCTGTGTGTTCAAATAATGCACTTGGGTTCTTTTGATGATGAGCCTGCCACAGTTGCTTTAATGGATGAATATTTGGCTGAAAACGGATATGTTAATGATATAACGACTACAAGATTGCACCACGAAATTTATATGTCAGATGCAAGAAAGGTTGCCCCTGAAAAATGGAAAACAGTTATTAGACATCCAATTAAAAAGATAGGAGTAAATTCCCGTTTTTGAGGTAATAGAGTTATGGAATATGTCAAGGCGACGGAAAAAGATTTAGAACAAATTTCAATGTTAGTGAAAGATACAATACAGGAAGTTTACCCGAAATACTATCCCGAAGAAGTTGTTGACTTTTTTGGTGAACTCCATTGTAAGAAAAACATATTTGAGGATATAAAAAGCGGTTTTGTTGGTGTATTGCGGGACGGCAATATGATTGTTGGAACAGGTTGTTATAAGGACAATCATATTACAAGGGTATATGTAAAAAAGGAATGTCAAGGTGAAGGCTACGGAAGTTATATTATGCAGTGCTTAGAAAATCAAATCCGTTTGCAATATGATACGGTATATTTAGATGCGTCATTACCCGCAAGCCATCTATATGAAAAACGGGGATATCAGACTATAAAACATAAGAAATGGAACGTAGAAAATGGGAGAATACTTGTATATGAGATTATGGTGAAATCATTGTCAAAAACTTCAAGGTAAATATGTTGTTGTAGAGATATTATTACATTTAGATATACAACTTCCCGCTTATCGAAAAGAACTACTCCCTCAAATTGGGAAAAATCGGTTCTACTGCGTTTCTATGGCAGGTTGGGTGCTGAACGAAAATAATAACAATATCCTACATAAATTTGTATAATTTAGAGATTAGAGAGGCAGAAAAATGCCAATATATAAAATATATAATATAAAATGGACTTATTATATTTTCCTACGATGAAATTCCAAAAAGACTAAGAAACATTATTCTATATTTTTTAAATTTATAAAAATGTAAACGGCGCAGAAATTTTCCGCGCCGTTCTTAAACTATATTATTTAGATTATTCATTTCATTCATTTTTGTGGAGTTCTTTCAGAGCATATTCGCAGGCTTGTATAACAAAACCGAAACTCGATACTGATAGAGGGAAAGAAGAAAGATAATGTTCGATGGACGGGACATTGACTTTAGGGTCTGCGAGTAGTAGAATTAGGAGAACGATAAATCGGAATTTGACGGAGAAAATACTATGAAGTACAAAATCAGGCCAATATTGGAGAAAGAATGTGGTATACTTGAAGATTTTTTATACGAAGCTATTTTTGTGCCACAGGGAACTCCTGTACCGCCCAAATCAATTATTAATCAGCCAGAGTTGCAGGTATATGTAACTGGTTTTGGGACGAAAGAGGACGATATTGGCTTGGTCGCGGAAATTGATAATAACCCTGTCGGAGCTGTTTGGGTGCGCATCATGAATGATTACGGACACATAGACAATGACACACCATCTTTCGCAATATCCTTGTACAAAGAGTATCGGGGTTTTGGAATAGGTACTGAATTGATGAAGGAAATGCTTCGCATTCTCAAAGACAGAGGGTATAAACAAGCATGGCTTTCTGTACAAAAAGCAAACTATGCTGTAAGAATGTATCAAAAAACGGGATTTGAAATTGTAGATGAAAATGAGGAAGAATATATCATGATTTGTCATTTGTGATACTACAAATTCCGAATTTGTCTGGCTGATAATTGTTAAGCGTTGGTTCTGAAATGCCTTTTTTTGGTTCATAAAACAGCAGATAACTAACAGAAAAAAACTGCCTAAAATTCGGCAGGATTGATTCTATTTTGCTTTTGTGGCGGGTTGGACGCTAAACGAAAATAAAAACAATCCTGCGAAAATTCGTATAATTCAGTATAAATCAAGCCAATTAAAACGAAAAAACCTTGATAAATCAAAGGATTTTATTCTGTTGCTGTTCCCGACAATGAAAAGTCTTGATAAGTGAGAAAGCGAAAAAGCCTTGAATTTTCAAGGCTTTTTTCCATATAAAAGCCTGCAATGCTTCTGGGCGGATCGCGGGTACGGGGAATATCCAGAGCCAGAGCGTAACAATCCAGACAGGCAATTAGAGCAACATGACAGGGGCGTAGATCCTACCATTGATAGAGAGGAAAGAGAAAGATAATGTCCCAAGGATGTCCGCCGGTAACACTGCGTGTTTCCGGCGGACATTGCTTTTTGTGGCTGGGTGTGGTAGAATAAAGCAACGATAAACGGGGATTTGAGGAAAAGAAAGAATGGAAGATAAAAAGATATTACTTGATAATATTGACAAAATTCATACAACTGAAATGGGAGTTGATAGAATTAGAAGAAACCTAAAAATAGATACAGTAGATGTTGTTGAGTATTGCAAAAATAAGGTGTTGGATAAAAATTGCAATATATACAAACAGGGTAAAAATTGGTATTGCGAAGTTGAAAATATCAAAATTACTATCAATTCATATAGTTATACAATTATAACAGCACATATTGTTAAGTAAATTCCCGTTTGTCTGATTGATAACAGTTAAGCGTAGGTTCTGAAAAGCCTTTTTTCGGCTCTTAAAACAGTAGATAACTAACAGGGAAAAACTGCCCAAAATTCGTCAGAATCAATCCTGTTCCCTCTCGATAGTGGTTGGGCGCTGAACGAAAATAAAAACAATCCTACATGATTTCGTATAAATTCGTATAATTTAGAAATAGAAAAAACGAGAAAACACTGATATACAAGGAAAATTTGAACTTGCTATATTTTCCCACAATGAAATCCCAAAAAGACTAAGATACATTATTCTTTAATTTTAAATTTATAAAAATGTAAACGGCGCGGAAATTTCCGCGCCGTTTTTAAACTATCTTGTTCATTTTATTCGTTTTTGTGAAGCTCTTCCAAAGCATATTCGCAGGCTTGTATAACAAAACTGGAAAACGATACGTCATTTCCTTTAATTTCAGATTCGATTTTTTCTATCAGCGGGAGAGGAAATCGAATTGTTTTATTTTCAGTTTCTTTTTTATCGGATTTTAGTTGAAATGCCATATGCAATACCTCCTACTAACTATATAATATTGCAAAAAATTAACAAAGTATGCATTATTAATAGCAATAAAAATTATAATTAAAAAAATATTATAATTATTATTGCAAAATGTATTGCATAATATATTGCAAGATGATATAATATGCTTACAAACAAAACAATTTGCAAAATGCAAAAAGAAATGAAAAAGATAAGTTATTAGGGGTATAATTATGAATACAAGTTTTTTATCAAAAGAAGAAATACAGGAGATTGGCTTTTTAAGCGTTGGGGAAAACGTATTTATAAGCAGAAAGGCATCGTTTTATTCGGCGGAAAAAATATCAATAGGGGATAATGTCCGAATTGATGATTTTTGCATTTTGAGTGGAAAGATAAAAATAAAAAATAATATTCATATCGCTCCATACAGCGCTCTGTTCGGGGGAATAAAGGGTATTGTTTTATGTGATTATGTTAATATTTCATCAAAAGTAAGTATTTACTCTTTATCAGATGATTTTTCGGGAAACTATATGACATCTCCTGTTTTACCTGATAAGTATAAAAATGTGACAGAGGAAGAAGTAATACTTGAGAAACACGTTATAATAGGAAGCGGAAGTATGGTTCTTCCCGGAGTTGTCTTGAGAGAAGGCACGGCTGTCGGTGCTATGAGCTTAGTTAAAGATTCGACCGAAAGGTTTGGTATATATGCAGGGATACCGGCTAAAAAAATAAAGAACAGAAGTAAGCGATTAATAAAACTTGAAAAAGACATAGAGAATGAAAAAAGTCTTTTAATGACCTAAATTTTTCAAATGGAGATTAAATATACGGCGCAGAAATTTTCCGCGTCGTTTTATTTTGCCTAAATTAATATTCCCCATAGCTTTTTAATCTAGTATTTATGTGTGGATGCGACATTGACTTTAGTAGGTGTAGGTGATAATATAAAGGCGAAAATGTTTTATTGGATAAATTGATTATAAAATCAGAGTAATTGAAAATAACTTGCGTGAAGAGTATGCCCGCTTTTGGAAGGTAAATTTATGGTAAATAAGCTGTTTAATTATTTCACCTTGACAGAAAAGATTCTTTGGGGAGTTTCAGTATTACTTATTATTAGTTTTCCCCTTGTTTTCGGTCAAGGCGGTTATTTAAATTCTATTTTATCTTTAATCGGAGTTACCGCCATTGTATTCGGAGCTAAGGCTAATCCCTTGGGACCGTTTTTAATGATTATATTCAGCATTATATACGGGATTGTTTCATTTTCATTTGCGTATTACGGCGAAATGTTTACATACTTGGGAATGACGATGCCGATGAGCATAATAGCGCTTATTTCATGGCTTAAAAATCCGTTTAAGGGGAAGAAATATGAGGTAAAAATCAATCATATTAAAACGAGTGACGTTATTGAGATTATTGTTTTGACAATAGTAATAACTGCAACCTGTTATTTTATCCTTGCCTTTCTGAATACCGCGAATTTGATACCAAGCACAGTATCCGTCGCGACAAGTTTTACAGCTGTTTTTCTGCAATATAAAAGAAGTCCGTATTTTTCTGTTGCTTATGCTGTCAATGATGTGGTTCTTATCGTTTTATGGATTTTGGCAACTATGCAAAATATTTTATATCTTTCGGTTGCGGTTTGTTTTGCGGTTTTCTTTATAAACGATATATACGCATTTTTAAATTGGAAAAAAATCAGAAAAAGACAGGCGTTAGATAACAGTTGAAAGATTTAATAGAGCACAATTTTTTGTGCTGGTTAGCTTTGATTTTAGAATTTTATGACAATAATATAAAAGCGCAAAATTCGGGGATGAAAGTATGAGAAGAAAAGACAGAGAAATAACAAATTTCAATGATATTATAAAAATTATTGATGAATGCGAAATAATAAGGTTAGGTCTTTCGGACGGCGATTTTCCATATATTGTACCCGTTAATTTCGCGTATACAGTAAGTGATAGTCAGGTTGAGTTTTATATCCACGGAGCAACGGCTGGAAGAAAATACGAAATGCTTAAAGCAAACCCTTTGTGTTCGTTTGAAATGGATATACCGATTAAAATTGATTGTATCGCTGAAAAAAGAGATGTTACAATGCGTTATAAATGTGTTATGGGTAGAGCAAAGGTACAATTTCTTGAAGGCGAAGAAAAACAAAACGCGATGGATAATATCATTATGGCGAGATATAAAGAAACGAAAAGCTTTGAGTACAACAAATCAGCTCTCAGAAGAACGGCTGTCGGAAAATTGACTGTTATTGAAATGAGCGCGAAAGCAAATACCATTGACGGTGCAAATATATAATTCGATTTAAATGTAAGTTTTACGTTTTTAACAATATTGCAAAACTTTTATTTTTAATATGAATTCACGCAGGTAAAAATATGAGATTTGACGGTTTTGGGTTATTTATGTTCGTAAAATACATAACGCTTTTTTTGCGGAAGAAACAATTTTGAGAAAATGACAAGAAGAAAATATGCATATATGAAATGTATTGACGGCCATCTTGAGAATGCATTATATGTTGATGCCTTTGAAGAAGCGGATATAGAATATGAAAAGGTAATTACCAAAGGAGCGGTTTCGGTATCAGAGCCGACAACGAGACTTGGGGGATAAAGTGATTACTATATAGCGGACTTCGGGGGAATTTGATTGAAACAGGTTCATTTAACACGTTTGACGAACAAAACTCGATTTATAGGTTTTATTTCAGTAAAAGGAAAGAAAAACCATCATTAAACTATTGACACAGGCATATTTATATTTTATAATAAAAAAACTATTTATACCATAAAAAATACGGTACAAACTGAACAGGCCGAGGCGTTTGCGCTTGGAGTCGGGTTGCGTAAGTGACAGTGGAATTTTCACCCACGGGACAGTAAGTTACACCTACTGCTCCGCGGGTATTTTGTTTTTCACACGTACAGGTATAGCGACATAAAATTACTTTAGAAATAACGTTTTAGGGGTGGCTGTTATGAAAGGAAAAGTCAATTCAGGCTTTATTCCCGCTCCCGCGCAAGTCAAGAAAAATGAATTTGAAAAAACCGCCGTAAGGGTATCTATGGTCAGCATAACAGGTAATATATTTTTATCGCTGTTTAAAATGTTCGCAGGTATTTTTGCCTGTTCGGGCGCGATGATAAGCGACGCCGTTCATTCGGCGTCGGATGTATTCAGCAGTATTATTGTAATTATCGGTGTAAAAATTTCATCTAAGGATTCCGACAAAGCTCACCCATACGGGCACGAACGGTTTGAATGTGTAGCCGCGATTGTATTGGCGGTAATTTTGCTTATCAGCGGTTTATTTATTGCATATAACGCTGTAGGACAAATCGTTTCTTCAGATACACAAGATATTACGGTTCCCGGTATTCTTGCGTTAATCGCCGCCGCAGTTTCGATTGTCTGCAAGGAGGCTATGTATTGGTACACGAAGTTTTATGCAAAGCGTTTTGATTCGGGAGCGTTAATGGCGGACGCTTGGCACCACAGAAGCGACTCGCTTTCGTCTGTCGGAGCGCTGATAGGAATTGCGGGAGCGAGAATGGGTTTTCCGATGCTTGATACAATCGCAAGCCTTGTTATTTGTATTTTCATTGTAAAAGCCGCTTGCGATATTTTTAAAGACGCTGTAGAAAAAATGGTTGACCGTTCGTGCAGTGAGGAAACCGAACGCGAAATTTCGGATTATGCCGCCGAACAGGACGGTGTTTTGGGAGTTTACTCAATCCACACGCGTCTTTTCGGCAATAAAATCTATGTGGACCTCGAAATCTACGCGGAATGTAAAATTACGCTTGAGGAAAGCAACGAGATTGCGGACAGGGTGCATGACGCGATTGAGGAAAAATTTGATAAGGTTAAGCATATTATGGTGCGCGTAAAGCCTTCTTAGACAGATGTTGCTTTAGAGGCGGAACAGTAACGCTTTAGGCATTCTTTCGGGTAGGATTATTATAAGAATAATGTCGCATAAAATATTTACGTTAAATTTCGGTCAGGAGGAAAAATGGCTTCAAGTAAGGATTATTTAAATTTTATTTTAGAACAGTTATCAGATTTGAATGATATATCATACCGTTCAATGATGGGAGAGTATATACTTTATTACAGAGATAAAATAATCGGCGGTATATATGATGACAGACTGCTTGTTAAACCTGTGAAATCGGCTGTTGAGTATATACAAAATCCTTTATATGAATTGCCGTATGACGGTGCAAAAGAAATGATTTTAGTAGAAAATGTCGATAGTAAAAACTATTTGGCAGGATTATTTAACGCTATGTATGATGATTTACCCGCGCGCAAATCTAAAAAGGTTAAATAGTTAACTTCAAAATTATAGTGATGAGTTTTATTTTGAGTACTTATTATCTTGATTTTATAGGGTGCTTGTGATAAAATTTATGCGTACACTTTTATAAAAGGAAGTTTTAGTATGAGATCTGATTTAATGAAAAAAGGCGCTACCCGCGCGCCTCAACGTTCGCTTTTAAAGGCGCTCGGACTTACGGACGAGGAGATTAAACGTCCTTTCGTTGCCGTTGTAAACTCTAAAAGCGATTATATCCCGGGACACAAGCATCTTAACGATATTTCCGCTAAGGTTATGGACGGTATCCGCAATGCCGGCGGTGTTCCGTTTGAATTTAATACAATCGGTGTGTGCGACGGTTTGGCTATGAACCACAAGGGAATGAAGTACAGCCTATGCTCCCGCGAGCTTATCGCCGACTCAATCGAAGTTATGCTTACGGCCCATCCGCTTGACGCCATTGTTTTTATTCCGAACTGCGATAAAATAGTTCCCGGAATGCTCTTGGCGGCTTGCAGACTTAACCTTCCGTGCATTTTTGTTTCGGGGGGACCTATGATGCCGGGCGAATATAATGGCGAAAGATACGGACTTTCGGAAATGTTTGAATATGTCGGCGCTCACGCGGCGGGTAAAATTGACGACGAGGAGCTTCGCCAGTATGAAAATCACGCCTGCCCCACCTGCGGTTCCTGTTCGGGTATGTATACCGCGAACTCGATGAACTGTCTTACGGAGGCTATCGGTATGGGATTGCCCGGAAACGGTACCCGTCCCGCTATTTCGGCGTCAAGACGCGCCCTCGCCCAACAGGCGGGCGAACAGGTTATGGAGCTTTTAAAGGCGGACATAAGACCTAAGGATATAATAAACAAAAAAAGCTTTGAGAACGCTCTCCGATGTGAAATGGCTCTCGGCTGTTCGAGCAATACGGTTCTGCACCTTTTAGCTATCGCTTACGAGGCGGATGTTCCAGTTGACATCAGAGTTATAGACGAAATCAGCAAGACTACACCGCAGATTTGCAAACTTAATCCGGCTGGCAAAATATTTATAACCGACTTAAACGAAAAGGGCGGTATTCCCGCGGTTATGAAGGAGCTTTCCAAGCTCGGCATAATCAACGAGGACGCTCTGACCGTAAAAGGAACTGTCAAAGACCGCATTAAGGACGCTCCCGCGCCCGACGGCGAAGTTATACATACTGTTGAGAATCCGCTGAGAGCAGACGGCGGTATCGCAATTCTTTTTGGAAATATAGCGCCCGACGGCGCAGTCGTTAAGCAAGGCGCGGTTGCTCCCGAAATGATGAAGAATACAGGACCCGCGCGTGTGTTTGACTCGGAGGAAAGCGCCTGCGAGGCTATATACGGCGGAAAAATCAATGCGGGCGACGTTGTTGTTATCCGCTATGAAGGACCTAAGGGCGGTCCCGGAATGCGCGAAATGCTTGCTCCGACCTC
>CANQVS010000010.1 GCA_947627345.1 uncultured Clostridia bacterium | reverse complement strand
GGCGACACCTACAGCGGTTCTTTCACTTTCCATCCTGGTGAAGCGGCAGAAGGTAGTCCTTCGTGGTATGTTTGGACTTGGAATCAAGGCGGAAGCGAAGGTACATTCGTACAGGGAACCGGCGATGGCGACAGCATTTTCTTCGATGGCGTTGGAGATACAGTAGTATTTCTTAGAATGGAACCCGGTGCTCAGCCGGATTGGGATACATGCTGGAACCGTACAGGCGATATGCCGGTACAGGGAAGCGATGCTTACTTTGCAGGCTGGAGCGCTCAACAAGTTGAAGGTAAGGATGCCTTTGACGTAACTTGGGAAAACGGCGGTGGCGGAGATGATCCTCAGCCTACCGGTGGCGGTGGCGGCGGTGACGTCAACGGAAACTTCGTAGCTGTAATTTATTGTGAGGCATCAGGAAATGACGACGCCAGCAGAAATACCGAGCGTGACTTTACAAACGGAACTCTTAACTATGATTTCCAAGGTGACAGCTATGTATTTATCCGCAACAAGGATACAGGAGTTCAGTATTGTACCGATGGTTGGACTGAGAAAGCTAACCCGGTTACATTAATTAACGAGGCTAACCTTACTAACGTATTTGATAAAATGTATGTTCCCGAAGGCAACCATACGCTTTATCTGAAAGATAACGGAAACGATACGTATCAGATGTCGTATGATATACCTTTTGGCGGTGAAACAGACCCTGTAATTACAGACCCCGTTGTTACAGACCCTGTAGTTACAGATCCGCCAACAGACCCGCCAACAGATCCGCCAACATCTGCTCCTACTCAGGCACCGACAACATCAACATCGGCTACAAGTTCAGAAACAAAGGCTACTGATCCCGAAACAACAATTCCGGGACAGACAGGGTTGAATATTGTAACCGCTCTTAACGGTACTACAGTTTCTACAACAAATGTAACAGGTAAAACAGTAACCGTTTCCTTTAACCTGACTTCTCCTTTACTTATTGAGGATGCACAGGGTACTCTTAACTATGATTCTGCTAAGCTTAAATTAGCTAAGTTTGAGGTTCCGAATGTTACTTCTCAACTTATCACTAATACAGAACTTGTAAACGCTGCGACGTTTAACTTCACAGGTGTAGACGGACCTACGAATTCAGGAATATACGACTTTAAAAACGGTGCAGTTCTCGTAAGGGCTACATTCAGTGTAGTTGACGGTGCAAC
This sequence comes from uncultured Clostridia bacterium, assembly GCA_947627345.1. Classification (GTDB taxonomy): domain Bacteria; phylum Bacillota; class Clostridia; order Oscillospirales; family Acutalibacteraceae; genus Ruminococcoides. The sequence continues at coordinate 71,284 of CANQVS010000010.1, read as the reverse complement.
AGGCTCAACAAACATCAACCTTGTTATTGAGGAACTTGACGGACTTGAAGGCGAAAAGCAGGTTGCATATTTCACTAACTCTGTACCTTCTGCTGATGCAAGTGCCGTATTACCGAGCCTCTCCGCTCCTAAGGTTGAAAGTTCAAATGATCCTATTCCTACATCATCTTCAACAGATTCTTCAAATACAACACCAACAGGTGGAGACACATCTTCCACAGGCGGTGAAGTCACAACGCCCACAGGCGATTCGAGTGGTAGCACAACTCCTAATACAAGCGAGTCAGTAACATCTCCGACAGCTAATACAACAGCCACTACACCTAAACCTACTCCTAAGCCCACACAGCCGACAACTGCAGTTAAGCCGTCAAAAAATGTAGGCAAGGGAACTTCCGTAGCCTCTGCTGATAAATTTGTTAAGAATCTTAAGAATGATAAAGACCCGAAAGGCAGTGTATTTAACGGACTTAAAGCTAAATCGACTAAGGTTAAAAAGACTTCAATAAAAGTAACCTGGTCAAAGGTTAAGAAAGCAAAGGGCTATATCGTTTACGGAAACAAGTGCGGTAAGAGTTATAAGAAGATAAAGACGGTAAAGGGTACATCTTATACACAGAAAAAGCTTAAGAAGGGTACATATTACAAGTATCTGATTATGGCATATGATAAGAATAATAAGATAATCTCGACGTCGAAAACACTCCACGTTGCAACGACCGGCGGAAAGGTCGGAAACTATAAGAGCGTTAAGCTGAATAAAACGAAGGTAACGCTTAAGAAGGGTAAGACCTATAAACTGAAAGCTACGTGCAAGAAACAGAGCAATAAGCTAAAGGTTAAAAACCACCGCAAGGTTAAGTACGAGAGTACAAACACAAAGATTGCAACAGTATCATCAAGCGGTAAGATTAAAGCTAAGAAGAAAGGCACTTGCTACATTTACGCATACGCTCAAAACGGTGTTTATAAGAAAGCAAAAGTTACCGTAAAAAAATAATATAACAGCTTAAATAACAGCGTAGGGGCAGTTCAAATGAACTGCCCCGTTTTTTAATGTGGCTCTATTTGTTACCCAAACTTTTTTTATACGGCCTTTTTATTATATGATCCTTTTTTATAAGACTCTGTTTGTATTATAAAGTCCATTTATTATAAAGCCTTTTTGAATTATATGCCTATAATTAATCAGTCTGATAAACCTTGAAATAACTATTTGAGTGAAAAAAATATCCGAAAAAAACGGAAAATCAAATTATATTTTCAGATTTTAAGTAGGCAATATTTTCGTTTATACATATTTTAGTAAAATTATATTTTTCTTTTACAGTTTTATCTGACTGTTATAATAAATTACAGGTCGGTTTTTAGACGTAAAACAGACCTGTAAAATTGCAAGTATTAAATTTTTATGTTATATTAATTACAATAATAGGTACATAAGAGCTAAAAGAAGTGATGAATCCGCATTCTCGTCCATAAGCAGCAATATCAAAATCAGAATTATGCTCTCATCTTTTCCCTTAAAAAGAGCCTTTAGAGGGTCAACGAGTCCTAAATCTTCAGTCGGGGGCTCAGGGTTTGATTTCGGTTCGACAATAGGAGGAGATTCGGTTTTTGACTTTGTCGGAGGATTTTGTGCTTGTTCCGAGGGATGTTGCTGTTGTGTCGGGGATTTTCGTTGCGGTTTCGGCGGTGGCTGTGAATTTCGCTGTGTACGGCTGTGCATCTGTGACGCGCGCTTTAAAGCTTCTCGTGTAATAGGATCAATATCGGGCATATTCTACCTTCTAAATTAGATTAAGTATTCCTTCGTTTTTTAAGACAGGAAGAAGTTTCATCAGCCCGAGCATTTTTTTAGCTGAATCAAGTCTACGGCATTTTTCTTCGCTGAGAAAAGGTCTGAGCGCCGAGAGGAGACGGGTTGTGTCGTCCTCTCGGTTTATCTGCGACAAAAGCGGAACAATTTTCGCGATACTTCCGATTGCTTCATCGGAAAGCACATTTTCGTTTTTTGGAGGTTCAGGGGGCGGTGCGCTTTCCTGACCGGAAATCCCGAGCATTTTACCTAAGCTTTGGACCTGGCTTAGCGCTTGCGGATCTGCCATAATTTCGGCAATTTTATCCTGAATGTTATCCATTATTTCGACAGCTTCTTAATAAGTGACTGAGCGGCGGGCGAATTTAAAATTTCCTGAGATTTTTTTGGGTCATTTAAAATCGCCTTTAGCTGTGAAGCCTGTTTGTCGTCAAGATTTTTCAGCATATTTTCGACCTTTTTCTTATTGCCGTCTGCGGCCGTTTCTTTAGATGTAAAGCCGTTTTTATTGATAAAACTTGATATCAAGTTTTGCACTTCATTGTTATTCATAAAACCACCTCGCTATATACTATGCGCTATAACTTAAATTATGATTGGGTGAGGCTATGAAAATTTTACTTCTTTCAGATTCACACGGAAATTTGTATGATATGATGTCAGCCGTAACGAGATACGGAAGAAATGCGGAGATAATTGTCCATTGCGGTGACGGTACAAGAGGAGAGGCTTTGCACCTTTTTCAGAATTGTGCGGATAAAACGGTAATATGCGTTCGCGGAAACTGTGATTTCGGCAGTATGCTTAAAGACACAGAGTACATTAATATTTATGATAAAAAAATTATGATTACGCACGGACACTTATACGGCGTTAAATTTACTTTGGATAAACTGTCTTATAAAGCCGAACAGGAAAACTGTGACATTGTTTTTTTCGGACACACTCATAATCCTGCCGATGTGCGAATGGGCGGTGTGAGAATGATTAATCCCGGCAGTTGCGGAAAGTACAACCCTGTTTGCGCTACGGTTGAAATAGACGAAAAGGGAAACGTTCTCGTCAACCACCTGGAAATTTGAGCTAACTATAGTATTTTAAAAAGAAATATGTTATAATGTTAAAGAAAATTGGAGAGTTGAGGCTTTTAATATGGTTTTTCCTGAATTAAAAGGGAATGAAAATTTAAAAAAGTCACTTAGTGAGCTTGAATCTCATAATCGTATTCCTCACGGCATTATCATAGACGGGGGAAATGAAGATACAAGAAATTTGCTTGCAAATCACCTTGCGATGTGGGCGGTATGTAGTGGTTACGGAGAAAAGCCATGCGGAGTATGCAGGAATTGTGTTCTTGCAAAGGCAAAGTCGCACAGTGATATTCACTTTTCAAAGGGCGAGGGAAAAACCCAGATATATAATAAGAATGAAATACAATGGATTATCCGCGACGCGTCAGTAAAGCCGAATATTTCAAATTGCAAGGTATATATACTTTCGGAATGTGACCGCAGGTTTCCCGTTATTTCACAGAACATATTTCTAAAAACACTTGAAGAGCCTATACAGGACGTTCTGTTTATAATGACTTGCAAAACCTCTAAAAGCCTGATTGAAACTATTCGTTCGAGAGCCGTAACATTTACGCTTGAAAGCGAATTAAGTGTTAACGAGGAGTATTTTGAAATTGCGAAAGAAATTGCGCTCGGTATTGTTTCACGCTCGGAAATGGATTTGCTTAAAGCAACATATAAGCTTGACGAGAGGACTAAGGCGCTTGGAGTTCTTGATTTGCTTGTGCTTTTGCTTCGCGACGGACTTGCTGTTTATTTAAACTCACAGGCAGAGCTTGACTCTGAAATTGCGGAGCAGTTGTGCAAAAAGCTCACAAAGCAGAATTATATTAAACTTATTGAAATAACCGAGGGCGCACAGCTTGAGATAACACAAAATGTAGGTTTGAAGCTTGTTGCGACCCAATTATGCGCAGAATACAGGAGGGTGCTATGGCAGAGGTAATAGGAGTAAGATTTAAAGAGGTCGGAAAAATTTACTATTTTGACCCTAACGGAGAACAATTGAATACAGGCAATACCGTAATTGTTGAAACCGCAAGGGGTGTTGAATGCGGAAAAGTCGCTTTGGCTAATAAAAATATTTCTGACGATGAGATTGTTCATCCCCTGAAACCATTAATCCGCAAAGCCAACGAGAACGATTTATCTCACATAGAAGAAAATAAAAAACGTGAGAAAGAGGCATTTAAAGTCTGCGAGAAGAAAATTGCAGAGCATAACCTCGATATGAATCTTGTTGACGTTGAATATACATTTGATAACAATAAAATTCTTTTCTATTTTACCGCCGACGGTCGTGTTGATTTCAGAAATTTGGTCAAGGATTTGGCGTCGGTTTTCCGTACTCGTATTGAGCTTAGACAAATCGGAGTGCGTGATGAGGCGAAAATGCTCGGAGGATTAGGCGTATGCGGACGCCCGTTCTGCTGTCACAGCTATATGGGCGATTTCCAGCCTGTTTCAATAAAAATGGCTAAGGAGCAGGGACTGTCGCTTTCTCCCGTTAAAATTTCGGGAACGTGCGGAAGGCTTATGTGTTGCTTAAAATATGAACAAGAGGCTTATTCGGATTTGCTTAAACATACCCCTAAGGTGGGAGCGATAGTAAAAACTCCCGAGGGCAAGGGGCTTGTGACAGACAACAATCTGATTTCGGGAACTTTAAAAGTAAAACTTGACTCGTCGCCCGAGGACGCGGCTCCCGCGACCTTTAACGTAAAGGAAGTAAAGCTTTTAAAGGACGGATATATAAAGATGAATAAAAAGGAAATGGAGGAACTTAAACATCTGGAAGAATAATTTTTGAATTGTATATTTCGTTTATTATTTACATATTTTAAAGTCTAAATTAGTGTAAACTCACGAAAGTTGTGTAAAATCACAAATTAGGTAACGCTAACCTATTGCATTTTGTGAAATGTGTGATAAAATGTAGTTAATAATTTAAGGAGGATGAATTATGGCATACAAGATTTCTGAAGATTGCATTATGTGCGGTGCTTGCGCAGACGAGTGTCCTGTTAACGCAATTACAGAGGGCGACGGAGTATATGTTATTGACGCTGATTCTTGCATAGATTGCGCGTCTTGTGCTGATACCTGCCCTGTAGGCGCTCCTTCTGAAGCATAATAAATCGTTAATTAATTGAAAAACGGCAAGGCTCTACCTTGTCGTTTTTTGTTTATGATGTTATAATTGGTCTTATAGGAAGGGAGCGAGAGCAGTGCTGAAAAAAGGAGAACATTTTGAACCGCTCGGAAACGGCATTGAGATTATTGTAAACGATTTTTTTCATTTCTCCACAGATACAATTCTTCTCGCCGATTTTTCACAGCCTAAGCGAAATTCCAGGGCGGTTGACCTCGGTACGGGCTGCGGAACAATTCCGCTTTTGTGGAGCAGAAATGACAATTCGCTTCAAATAAGCGCAGTAGAAATTCAGAAAGAGGCTTGTGATATGTTTTCCCGCTCCGTAAAACACAACGCCCTTTCAAATATAAATATAGTTAACGGGGATTTAAAAGAGCTTAAAAGTGTTCTCAAGTTCGGATATTTTGACCTTGTTTGCTGTAACCCGCCTTATAAGCTTTCGGGAAGCGGTATTAAAAACCCCGATACTGAAAAACTCTTAGCACGACACGAGCAGGGCTGTACGCTTAATGATATTGCGGAAACCGCAAAAAATCTTTTGCAGTTCGGCGGAAGATTTTGTATGTGTCAGCGCCCCGAACGCCTGACGGACGTTTTGGAAACGATGAGGAAAAATTCTTTAGAGCCTAAACGGTTGAGATTTGTTCAGCAACGTAAGGATAAAAAGCCAAAGCTGTTTTTAGTCGAGGGCAGACGTTCGTCAAAAAGCGGAAACTTAGTTGTTGAGCCGACGCTTTTTATTGAAGAAAACGGCTCGCTTTCCGAAGAAATGAGAGAAATTTACGCAAGCTACAAGGAGGGTTATGATGAGTAATACTTTGTATGTGGTTGGCACCCCTATAGGAAATCTTTCCGATATGTCGCCCAGAGCGGTAGAAACTCTCTCGTCTGTCGATTTTATCGCCGCTGAGGATACAAGAGTTACCCTGAAACTTCTTAATCATTTTAATATTAAAAAGCCTATGGTGAGCTATTACGAGCATAATAAGCGTGAACGCGGAGAGATAATCTGCGCGCGTATTTTATCGGGAGAGGACTGTGCAATTGTTACTGACGCGGGTATGCCTTGTATTTCAGACCCCGGGGAAGATTTAATTAAGCTTTGCGATGAAAAAGGCATAAAAACCGTTGTGGTTCCGGGGCCGAGCGCAGTAGTTTCCGCGCTTGCTGTGAGCGGACTTGATACGGGAAGATTTTGTTTTGAGGGATTTTTAAGCGTTAATAAAAAAAGCCGTAAAGAACACCTTGAGAGCCTTAAAAATGAAAAGCGCACGATGATTTTTTATGAAGCTCCCCATAAGCTTTCAGGCACGCTGAAAGACCTATACTCTTTTTTCGGCGAAAGAAAACTTACAATAGTCCGTGAGATTACGAAAATCCACGAGGAGACTATACGCACGACTACGAAATTTGCGTCCGAACAGCTTTCCGACGGAAAAATGAAGGGTGAAATTGTTCTGGTTTTAGAAGGGAAAAAGGGTGAAGAAAATAAGGAATACACCTTGGAGCAGGCTGTTATGCTTGCAAAAAAGCTTGTTGAAAACGGCGCAAGGTTAAGTGACGCGGCTAAAGAGATTGCTTCTCAAACCGGTTTTAAGAAAAATGAAATTTACAAGGAGCTTGTATGACAGCTTTAGAAAAAATCCATTCGCTTGATAAGTTCGGCTCCCGTCCGGGACTTGACAGAATAAAAAAATTTTTGGATATATTGGGTAATCCGCAGGACAGCCTAAAATTTATTCACGTTGCGGGGACCAACGGAAAAGGCTCTGTCTGCGCGCTTTTAAGTTCGGTTTTATGCAGTGCGGGATATAAGACGGGACTTTTTATTTCACCGTATATTGTTGATTTTCGGGAGCGTATTCAGATAAACGGAGAGATGGTATCGCAGAAAATTTTAGACGACGCTGTTGAAAAAACTTTTCCGATAGTTGAAAAACTCCGTGATGAGGGCTGTATTATAACAGAATTTGAATACGTTATGGCTTTAGAATTTTATATTCATAAAAACGCAGGCTGTGACGTTGTGGTTCTTGAAACGGGAATGGGAGGACTGCTCGACTGCACCAATGTTATAAAACCTCCCCTTTGCTCGGTTATTACAAAAATCGGTCTTGACCATACCGCCGTCTTAGGCGGTACAATCGAGGAGATAACCCTGCAAAAATGCGGTATTATAAAGAGCGGTTCGATTGCGGTAGCTTCCAAACAGTGTGAGGAAGTTATGAGGCTTATTGAAAAAAACTGCCTTGAAAAAAACGTTGAAATTATAAAAAGTGAAAATACCGAGATTAATATTATCGAAGAAAGTATTACCGAAACGAAGTTTGTTTACAACGGTTTTGAAATTACTTTGCCTTTCGTCGGAGAACACCAGATTGAAAACGCAAGGACGGCGCTTAGTACGGTTGAGGTTGTAAAGAAATATTTTAATATTACCGATAAAAATATTCGTGACGGATTTAAAAACGCGGTAAATCCCGCGAGGTTTGAGCTTTTATCCGAAAATCCGATGATTATTCTTGACGGGGCGCATAATCCCGACGGAATATCAGCATTAAGACGCGCGGTTGAAAAATTCAACACAAAGAAAAGCTCGGTTTTAATTCTCGGAATGCTTGCGGATAAGGACAGCAAAAGCTCCATAAAAATTCTTGAGGGCATATTTGACGCGGTATATACTGTTCCCGTTAACAATGCGCGGTCGCTTAATTCGGAGGAACTCGCCAAAAGATGCGGACCGTATTTTAAAGAGGTTAAGGCGTTTAATGATGTTAATTCCGCGCTTAAATCTGCAAGTGATAGAGCGGTTAAAAACGACAGTCTTATAGTTATTGCAGGGTCTTTGTATCTTGCAAGTGAAATCCGCCCGAAAATAAAATAATTATATAACATTAAACGACATAATTTTCAGCCTGTATCAATTATTATTGGTACAGGCTATTTATTTGGGAGAAGCAGACTTATGATACAAACAGACTATAAAAATGATGTTTTGACCGTTTATTTAAACGGAGAAATTGACCATAACCGCGCCGCCAATCTCCGCACGACAATCGACAGCCGTATTAATTCCCTGAGACCGCGCCGTCTTGAACTCGACTTTTCAAAGGTGAGTTTTATGGACAGCTCGGGGATAGGACTTATTATGGGCCGTTACCGTGCCGTGGGGCTTGTAGGCGGAGAATTGAAAATTAAAAATATACCCGAGAATCTTTCCCGCATAATCGAACTTAGCGGTGTTACTTCATTGGGGGTGTTATAAATGAATGTGGTAAATGAAATGCACTTGAATTTTCCAAGCAAAAGCGTTAACGAAAGCTTTGCAAGGAGCGCGGTCTCAGCGTTTGTTATGGAGCTTGACCCGACAATCGGGGAGCTTGCCGATATAAAAACTGCGGTCAGCGAGGCGGTTACAAACTGTATAGTTCACGGCTACCGCCGTGAAATCGGTACGGTTTACATAGACGCTAAAATTACCGAGGACAAGCTTGTTATAATAAAAATCCGTGATAAAGGCGTTGGGATTGAGGATGTTAAAGAGGCTATGCAGCCGCTGTTTACAACCGCAAAGGACGAGGAACGCGCGGGACTTGGTTTTGCCGTTATGCAGAGCTTTATGGACAGCGTAAAGGTTCACTCCGTACCCGAAAAGGGGACAAGCGTTACCCTTACGAAAAAAATAGTACCGCTTAGATGAACGAGCGCGATAAAATTGTAGAGGACAACCTGGCTCTTGTTCACGCGTGCTGTAAGCGCTTTAGAAACCGCGGTATTGAGTATGAGGAGCTTTTTTCCGCGGGCTGTGTCGGTCTTGTCAAGGCGGTTAATAATTTTAACCCCGATTTAAAGCTTCAGCTTTCCACCTATGCGGTTCCCGTAATTCTCGGAGAAATAAAGCGTCTGTTCCGCGACGGGGGAACGGTTAAAGTCAGCCGTAGTTTAAAAGAGCTTTCGCTTAAAATTAACAGGGAAACTCAAATTTTTCAGGATAAATTCGGGAGAAGCCCGACTGTTTCGGAGCTGTCAAAAAATTTATGCGTACCCGAGGAAAAAGTAGCCGACGCGATAAACGCTTCACGTTACCCGATTTCACTTACCAACAGCAGTGAAGACGACGAAAACCGACAGATTGATTTGCCGACCGATGATATAATGGATAAGCTGACCGAAAAGCTTGCGCTCAGCGAGGTTATAAATCTTTTGAGCAATGATGATAAAAAGATAATTGAACTGCGTTATTTTAAGTTTCAGACCCAAAGCGAAACCGCTAAGGTTTTAAATATGACGCAGGTTCAAGTCAGCCGCAGGGAGAAAAAAATCCTCACTTTTATGAGGGAAAAGCTTTCTGTTTAATAGCCTATAATCTGCCTTTCATAAAATCTCCAGACAAGGGGACTGTATCAAAGAAGATACAGTCCCTTTGTCAATTAGAATAGAAATAGGATAACGCTTTGGATTTATCAGGCGTTATCCTATAAAGTCAATTAATGTTCAATTAATGTTTTCGGCACATTTGTAAGCTTTATTGTTATTCGTACATCTTTTTTAAGTCTTCCAAGTCGTACGGCGTCTGCTGATAAACGTAGTAATTGAGCCAGTTTGAAAACAAGAGAGAGGCGTAACTGCGCCAACTCATCGGCGGAGTTTTGCTCGGGTCGTCGTCGGGAAAATAGTTTGAGGGAATACTTGCGTCAAGTCCTCTGTTAATATCTCTGAAATATTCTCTTGCAAGAGTGTCGCGGTCGTATTCCGCGTGACCGAGAACGTAAAATTCACGGCCGTTTTTGTTGCAGACTATTGCGACTCCCGCCTCATCGCCCTTTGCGAGTATTTCAAGCTTATCTTTTTTTAAAATATCGTCCTCCTCGACTCCCGTAAAACGCGAGTGAGGTATCTTGAATGTGTCGTCAAAACCTCTTAAAAGGGGGTGGAGGGGGTTTAGAATCTTGTGTTCAAAAACGCCCGAAAGCTTTTCTTCAAACTCAAATTTTCTTACGCCGTAACGGTGGTATAGCCCCGCCTGCGCGCCCCAGCAGATGTGAAATGTTGAATAGACGTTTTTCTTCGTCCAGTCTATAATTTCACAAAGCTCTTCCCAGTAATCGACCTCCTCAAAATCCAAAAGTTCAACGGGAGCACCCGTGATAATCATACCGTCAAAGCGCTGATTTTTAATTTCGTCAAAGGTTTTGTAAAAGGTGGTCAGATGTCTGCGCGAGGTGTTTTTCGACTTATGAGTTGCCATTTGCAAAAGTTCAATATCCACCTGCAGGGGGCTGTTGCCGAGAAGCCGCATAAGCTGGGTTTCTGTTTCGATTTTAGTAGGCATAAGATTTAAAATAATAATTTTAAGCGGACGTATGTCCTGCGCCATTGCCCTTTCTTCGGGCATAATAAAGATGTTTTCGCCCTCAAGTATTTTTATAGCGGGCAGATGGCTTTGTACTTTAATTGGCATATAATCACCGTTAAATCAAATTAATACTGCTTGCCCCAGTATACCATATGTTTGGCTTTTTTCTGACAGCAAACGCAGGTGTCGGCCAAATGCTCCTCCTCAAACGGGATGCAACGGCTCTTAACTCCGCCTGTAACTTCTTTCAGCTTTTCTTCGCATTCGCTGTCACCGCACCACATCGCTTTGATAAATCCGCCCTGCTCTTTTCCAAGCTCAACGAATTGTTCATAGGTTGTTGCGACGTGGGTTTTCTCCTGCATATTTTTAAGCGCTCTGTCGTACATATCGTTGTGAATTTCCTCTAAGGTTTTTTTAACCGTTTCCTCAAGATTTTCAAGAGGGGTAAAAATCTTTTCGCGCGTATCTCTGCGCACAATCACGCATTGACCGTTTTCAATATCCTTAGGGCCGATTTCAACTCTTACGGGAACGCCTTTCATTTCGTATTCCGAGAACTTCCAGCCGGGCGCGTGGTCGCTGTCGTCAAGCTTAACGCGGAATTGTTTTTGAAGTCTTTCTTTAAGCTCCCCCGCTTTTTCCAAAACGCCTTTTTTGTGCATAGCAATAGGAATAATCGCAACCTGAACAGGACTTACTTTCGGAGGGAGGATAAGTCCGTCGTCATCGCCGTGAACCATAATAATCGCGCCAATCATTCTTGTTGAGGCCCCCCACGAGGTTTGATGAGGATAATGGAGTTTGTTATCGCGACCCTGGAATTTTATATCAAAGTTCTTTGCGAAACCGTCGCCGAAGTAGTGAGATGTTCCGCCCTGCAGAGCAACTCCGTTGTGCATCATAGGCTCAATTGTATATGTAGCCTCGGCTCCGGCAAATTTCTCTTTTTCGGTTTTTTTGCCAACAACGGCGGGAATCGCGAGGGTGTCGCGGTAAAAGTCCTCGTAAACTTTCAGCATACGCAGAGTTTCTTCCTGCGCTTCTTCCGCTGTTTCGTGCATTGTGTGACCTTCCTGCCACAAAAACTCGGAGTTTCTCAGGAAAGGCCTCGTCGTTTTTTCCCACCTTACAACGGAACACCATTGGTTGTAAAGCTTTGGCAAATCACGGTATGTTTCTATGACCTTTTTATAATGCTCGCAAAATAATGTTTCAGAGGTAGGACGAACGCAAAGGCGTTCGTTCAGCTTTTCCTGACCGCCGATTGTAACCCACGCGCACTCGGGAGCGAATCCCTCAACATGGTCCTTTTCCTTTTGGAGAAGGCTTTCGGGAATAAACATCGGCATATAAACGTTCTCAACGCCTGTTTCCTTAAAGCGTCTGTCCATATCCGCCTGGATATTTTCCCATATCGCGTAACCGTACGGGCGGAAAACCATACAGCCCTTAACGCTCGAATAATCGACAAGCTCCGCTTTCTTTACAATATCCGTGTACCATTTCGCAAAATCCTCGTCTCGGCTTGTAATCGCCTCAACCATTTTTTTATTATCAGCCATACTTTCCTCCGAATTACAATTCTATATCTATAACATTCCTATTATACATAAAATCCGCACGTTTTTCAAGCAATTTACCCTTGAATGTTTAAAGTAAGCATTATTTTATCTAAAAAAAATTAAATACCCCAAAAAAGAAAAGGCAGGGACATACGTCCCTGCAAATTTTAAAAAATTATGAGTTAGCTTCGATGTAGCTTACAAGAGCGCCGACAGTCTTAATGTTCTCAATTTCGTCGTCAGGAACTTCAATTTCAAACTCGTCCTCAATCGACATAAGAAGGTCAACAACGTCAAGAGAATCCGCACCTAAATCGTCCTGAAGGTCAGTTTCTTCCGTAATCTTATCTTCTTCAACGTCAAACTGTTCAGCTAAGATAGCTTTTACTTTTTCTAATACCATTTTATTATCCTCCTAAAATAATTTTCTCAGAACACCTGCTATAGACAAAGCGGTGTTTTTTTGTTACAATGGTTTAAGCAAACATCTAAGCAAACAACTTAGTTGTTACTAAACTATATTATTAGTAAATTACCACTTTGTCAATAATTATTTCAAAAATTTTACTATTTTTATATATTTAACTTATATTATGCTTTGGGAGGCGAAGTTATGTCTAAAAAATATGCGGTTATCGGACATCCTATAGGTCACACAATGTCGCCGTTTATTCACAAAAGACTTTTTGAACTTTCGGGAACAGACGCGGATTACGGTGTTTTAGATATTGACCCGAAGAATATTGAGCAAGACTACAACGGGATTTTAAAAAATCTTGACGGTTATAATATAACTATTCCCCATAAGCAGGCGATAATACCGTTTTTGGACGGCATTGATGAAAAAGCGAAAATGTACGGAAGCGTAAATACCGTTTCCAATAAAAACGGAGTATCAAAGGGATATACAACAGACCCCGACGGATTCATAAAAGCGCTTGAATACGCTGAAATTCCGATTGACGGACGAGTTGTAATTCTCGGCTGCGGAGGCGTGGCCCGTACTATGGCGTATGAGGTTTTGCTTAGAAATGTAGCGGTTGAGTTTGCTGTCAGAAAAGAAGATATAAAAATGGCGGAAAAGCTGATTTCCGAAATTAATCTGACGCTTGAAAATCCCAAGGTAAGCTGTATTACGATTCCCGAGCTTTCGGGAGATATTACTACGCTTATAAACGCTACTCCTGTTGGTATGTCGCCTAATACGGATTTTCAGCCTGTAAGCGATGTTCAGCTTAAAAAATGCGCCAATGTTTTTGACGCTGTTTATAATCCTCTCGAAACCAAGCTCATTAAAAACGCAAAGAAAAACGGAAGCAACGCGCAGAGTGGAATGTCAATGCTCGTCTGGCAGGCTGTAGTTTCTCACTATCATTGGGATAAAAGCACATATGACGTGAGTGATATTGAAAGGTTATGCGCTGACTCGGCAAAGGAGCTTATTAGCCGATGAAGAATATTATTCTCTGCGGATTTATGGGTTGCGGAAAAAGCACAATCGGAAAAATACTTTCCGAGAAAACAAAAAGACCGTTTATTGATATGGACAGATATATCGAGAAAAAAACAAATATGACGGTGAGCGAAATTTTTGAGAAATACGGAGAGGAAAAATTCCGTGAAATTGAAAGCGGAGTTTGTTTTGAGCTTTCACAAAAGAGCGGTATTATTATCGCCGCGGGGGGCGGAACCCTGACTTTTCAAAAAAATATCGACATTCTTAATAAAACGGGAAGAATTGTTTTTATTGATGTTAAGTATGAAATTCTCTGCGAAAGGCTTAGGCACGATACGAAAAGACCGCTTTTGCAGGTTGAAAACCGTGATGAAAAAATCAGGGAACTGCTCGGCAAAAGAACTCCGGTTTACAAGGGAGCGTCGTCGGTTTATGTTGACGGAAATTTTGCTTCGGGATATGTTGCGGATATAATCATCGGTATACTTTGTTAAGCTTGACATCAGCGCTTTAAAGTGCTAATATATTTTGCGGATATTATACACGAATTTATTAAATATAAAGGGATGATTTGAATTGATTATTGTATTAAAACCCGAATGTACTAAAGAACAACAGCTTAATTTTTCTGAAATGCTTAAAGAAAAATATGACGTGAAAGTTAATGTATGGAACGGAGTTCATTCAACCGTACTCGGACTTTTAGGCGATACTACCCAAATTGACATTGAATATATTGACGCGCAGGACATAGTTGAAAGCGTAAAACGCGTACAGGAGCCGTATAAAAAGGCAAACAGAAAATTTCACCCCGAGAATACCGTTATTGACCTCGGAAACGGAATCAGAATCGGTGACGGAAGTCTTAATATTATGGCGGGACCCTGCTCGGTTGAAAGCGAAAAACAAATTGTCGAAGTCGCAAAGGCTGTTAAAAAGAGCGGGGCAACGATTTTAAGAGGCGGAGCGTTTAAGCCGAGAACCTCGCCCTATGCCTTTCAGGGGCTTAAATCCGAGGGCTTGGACCTTCTGAAAATCGCGCGCAAGGAGACGGGACTTCCCATTGTTACGGAAATTATGAGAACCTCTCATATAGATATGTTTGAGTCCGTTGACATAATTCAGGTCGGCGCGAGAAATATGCAGAATTTTGAACTTTTAAAAGAACTCGGGAAAATTGATAAGCCTATTCTTTTAAAGCGCGGACTTTCCGCGACGATTGAGGAATGGCTGATGTCTGCCGAGTATATTATGGCAGGCGGAAACAACAAGGTTATTCTTTGTGAGCGCGGTATTCGTACATATGAAAACTTTACAAGAAACACGATGGACGTTTCGGCTATTCCGATTATTAAAAAGCTTTCGCATCTTCCCGTAATTGCAGACCCGAGCCACGCCTCGGGAAAAAGCTGGCTCGTTGAACCGCTTGCAATGGCGGCTGTTGCCGCGGGAGCGGACGGACTTATTATCGAGGTGCATAACGACCCGCCCCATGCGCTTTCGGACGGCGCTCAGTCACTCACTCCAAAGCAGTTTGACAACGTTGCGAAGAAAATTTTTGACTTAAAGAAAGCCTTGGGCTGAGGCTTGGAAAGTTAGTGATTATATGAAAATCGCGGTCATCGGTATGGGTATTATCGGCGGAAGCTTTTGCAAGGCGATAAAAAAATATACCAACCATTATGTAATTGGAATGAACCGCACAAAATCTACATTAAAAAAGGCCTACGACGACGGAGCAATAGACGAAATGGGCGATGAAAAAAGTCTGAGTCAAGCCGACGTGATTATTCTTGCTCTTTATCCCAAGGCGTCGGTAAGCTTTGTTGAAAAGTACGGCAAATATATAAAAAAGGGCGCAATTGTAACCGATTCCGCAGGTATTAAATCAGAAATCTGCCCCAAGCTTTCCGAGCTTTCTGAAAAGTTCGGATTTGAATTTGTGGGGAGCCACCCTATGGCGGGCAAGGAAACGAACGGCTATGATTCAGCGGACGAAACTCTCTATAACGGCGCAAGCTATATTATTGTTCCCTGTAACGCGAGTGAAAAGTCCGTACAGGTTCTTTCCGATTTAGCTTTAGAGCTGAAATTTGCAATGGTTAAGATAACTACTCCCGAAGAACATGACAGAATGATAGCCTTTACATCACAGCTTCCGCACGTTTTGGCTTGCGCCTATGTGTTAAGCCCGTGCTGTAAAAATCACAAGGGTTTTTCCGCGGGTTCCTATAAGGATGTTTCGAGAGTTGCCAACATCAACGCTGAACTATGGAGCGAGCTTTTTTTGGAAAACAGAGAGCCTTTAATCGGCGAGCTTGACACTCTTATTGATAATATTCACGCCATAACAGATGCGGTAAAAGCTAACGATAAGAAAAGGATAGAGGAGCTTTTGGAAAAGGCTCATAAAACTAAGGAGGCGCTCGGAGAATGAGAGTTGTAAAGGTACAAACGAATACTCCCTACGATATTCTTATAGAGCGCGGATTAATTAAAAACGCAGGCAGGCTTATAAAAAATGTATCGGACGCGTCAAAGGTTACTGTCATAACCGACAGCAATGTTGAAAAAATTTACGCGCGGGACGTTGTTCTCTCGCTGAAGGAGAACGGATTCGATACGAGTTTGTTTGTGTTCCCTGCAGGAGAAAAGAGCAAAAACCTGTCTGCCGTTTCCGATATGTACGGCCATATGGCAGAGTTTCATATGTCGAGGAAAGATTTGGTAGTCGCCCTCGGCGGAGGAGTAACAGGGGATATGGCAGGCTTTGCCGCGGCAACCTATATGCGTGGAATTGATTTTGTTCAGATTCCTACCTCGCTTTTGGCGCAGGTTGATTCCTCGGTCGGCGGAAAAACAGGCGTCGATATAAAGCAGGGGAAAAACCTCGTCGGAGCGTTTCATCAGCCGATTTTGGTAATTATAGACCCGAATACGCTTAAAACCCTGCCCGAGTATTATATAAACGACGGTATGGCGGAGGTTATAAAGTACGGGTGTATCAAGGACGGCGCGCTATTTAAAACATTAGAGGATAAAAATGCTCTTGAGATTATCGATGATGTTATCGAGAGATGCGTAAGCATAAAGAGAGATGTTGTAAACAGAGATGAAAAAGAGGCAGGCGAGAGAATGCTCCTCAATTTCGGACATACTCTCGGACACAGCCTTGAGAAAATTTATAATTTTGAGGGGCTTTCGCACGGGCAGGCTGTTGCAATCGGAATGGTTATGATTACTAAAGCCTCCGAAAAGGCAGGAATTACAGAAAAGGGAACGCTTGATAAAATTATTTCTCTTTGTAAAAAATATAATCTTCCCATTGATGATAAAGCCGATATAGGAGAGATTGCAAAAACCTGCGCAGGAGATAAAAAAGCGGGCGGCGGAAGTGTAAACCTCGTTTTGCTTAAAAAAATCGGCGAAAGCTTTACGAGAAAAACTCCGCTTTCGGAGCTTGAGAATTTTATAACCTAAGCGCAGACCCACGCCTTTTAGGCGGGTCGCATTCAGAATTTCAGCAGGGGATATAATCCCCTGATCCTGCGGTGCTAACGCTCCCTGCGCAGGATAAAATCTGTCGCGCACTCTGCTCTTTGCAAGCAGAGCATAGCGTTGATCCGATTTGGAAAGTTTGAGGAAATTATGTCGGATATTATTGTAAAACCGTCACAACTTTACGGAAGAGTAACCGCTCCTCCGTCAAAAAGCGATGTCCACAGAGCAATAATCTGCGCTGCTTTATCGAAAGGCGTTTGCAGGATTGCTCCTGTCGCACTGTCTGACGATATAAAGGCAACGATTGGTTGCGTGCGTTCGCTCGGCGCTGCCGCCAAAATTAACGGCGATGTGCTGACTGTGGACGGAACTGACATTTTTAAAAATAAAACCGCCTCTTTGGACTGCAAAGAAAGCGGGTCTACGCTGAGATTTTTCGTACCCGTTGCTGCGGCAGGCGGAATTGAAACCGATTTTAACGGACGAGGAAGCTTAGTTTCACGTCCGATAGGGCTTTTTGCGGATATTCTTCCAAAGGCAGGAGTTGACTGTGAAACCTCGGGAACACTTCCGTTAAAGATAAAAGGAAAGCTTAAAGCGGGAACATTTAAGGTTGCGGGAAATATCAGTTCGCAGTTTATAACGGGACTTTTATTCGCGCTTCCGCTTTTAGACGGCGACAGTAAAATTGTACTCACAACTCCGCTCCAGAGCATCGGCTATATTAATATGACAATCGCCTGTTTGAAAAAGTTCGGAGTTAATGTTGAAACAACCGATTATGGCTGGTTTGTAAAAGGCAATCAAAAGTATGTATCACGCGATTACCGAACGGACGGCGACTGGTCGCAGGCGGCGTTTTTCCTTACGGCGGGCGCGGTTTCGGGCGATGTGACCGTTGACGGAATTGATATAAACTCAACGCAGGGCGATAAGGAAATCGTAAACCTGCTTAAAAGCTTCGGAGCAGATGTTGAAGTTTCCGACAACAGCGTAAGGGTGAGAAAATCAGAGCTTTCCAAGGCTGATATAGACGCAAGTCAGATTCCCGATTTAGTACCTATACTTTCGGTTTTGGCGGGATGCGCGAAAAACAATACCTTAATCCACTCTGCCGAAAGACTTCGTATTAAAGAAAGCGACCGGCTTAAAACGACTGCTAATATGCTGAAGTCTATCGGAGGAAAGGTTGAGGAAAAATCGGACGGTCTTGTAATTTTTGGAACAGGCGGATTTAAAGGCGGTACGGTTGACGGCTCAAACGACCACAGAATTGTAATGTCAGCAGCGATTGCGGCGCTTGCGTGCAAAGACGATGTAAAAATAACCGATAGAGAAAGTATAAATAAAAGCTTTCCCAATTTTTTTGATGAATATAAAAGGCTCGGGGGTGTATTTGATGTCTGACTACGGCGAAAAGATAAAGCTGACGGTTTTCGGCGAAAGCCATGGAGAGGCGATAGGAGCGGTAATCAAAGGAGTGCCTGCGGGCTGTAAAATTGATATGGACAAGGTGCTCGCGCAGATGGCGCGCAGAGCTCCAGGAAAGGATAAAACCGCGACCAAGAGAGTGGAAAAGGATTTTCCTAATATTAAATCGGGCATTTTAAACGGCGTTACGACGGGCGCTCCGATTGCCTGCGTTATCGAAAACACAAACACAAAAAGCGCGGATTACTCAAATCTTTTAGACACTCCGCGTCCCGGTCACAGCGACTATACCGCTTTTGTTAAATACGAGGGTAATAACGACATCAGAGGCGGAGGACATTTCAGCGGAAGATTAACGGCTCCGATTGTATTTGTCGGTGCGGTTTTAAGACAAATTTTAGAGCAAAAGGGAATTAAAATTGCGGCTCACATCAGTTCCATTAAAGACGTTAACGACGAGCCTTTTAACCCTGTTGAGATAGACGATAAACTTATTGACGAGTTAAATAACTCAAGCTTTGCGCTGATTGATAAATCAAAGGAAAAGGAAATGCGTGAAGTTGTTGAAAACGCACGCCTTGACTGCGACAGTGTGGGCGGTACGGTCGAATGTGCCGTTGTCGGAATGCCCGTCGGAGTCGGCGGTCCGCTTTTTGACGGAGTGGAGGGAGCTTTGGCCAAGGCGCTTTTTGCGATTCCTGCCGTTAAAGGCGTTGAGTTCGGAAAAGGATTTGAAAGTTCAAAACTTACGGGAAGCGTTAACAATGACGCGTTTGAATATAAAAATGATAAGGTAGTAACAAAAACCAACAATTGCGGAGGGATACTCGGCGGAATAACGGACGGTATGCCGATTGTTTTTAAAACTGCGTTTAAGCCTACCCCGTCAATCGCAAAGGAGCAGGATACCGTAAATTTGCAGACAAAAAGGAACGATAAACTCGTTGTAAAGGGCAGGCACGACCCCTGCATTGTACCCAGAGCCGTACCTGTAGTCGAGGCAGTAACGGCGATAGCGGTTTTTGACTTACTATAGTGTTAAATAGGGTGAAAGTATGAGAGATTTATCCGAAATACGCAAGGAAATAAACGACATAGACGAGCGTATTATTGAGCTTTTTAAACAGCGTATGGATTGCGCTAAAGACGTCGGAGAATACAAAAAAATGAACGGTATTCCCGTTTTAAACGAAAACCGTGAGAATGAAATTCTCGACAGGGTTCAGCAAGAGGGCGGAGAATACGGGCCGTCGGCGAGGCTTTTGTATTCCAACATAATGGAGCTTTCAAGAGCTTTACAGCATAATATTGTGGGAAGCGGAAAGGCTATTAAGAGCGTTCTTTCGAGCGCTGAAAATTCTCTGCCTGAAAGGAACGTCAAAATTGCCTATCAGGGAATAAAGGGTGCTAACGGACACGAGGCGACATTAAGACTTTTCCCCGAGGGAGAGCCATTACCCTTTAAAACCTTTGCCGATGTTTTTAACGCCGTAGACAGAGGAGAAGTGAATTACGGAGTTCTTCCCGTGGAAAATTCAACGGCAGGTTCCGTTTCTGCGGTTTACGACCTCATTTTAAAGCATCGTTTTTATATTGTCGGCGCGCTCGATTTGCCGATTGACTATTGTCTTGGCGGACTTAAACAGTCCGAGATAGGCGATATAGAAAAGGTCTGGACGCATCCGCAGTCAATTTCTCAATGCGAGAATTACATAGCCTCCCATAATTTTGAGCCTACTCCCTGCGCTAATACCGCGGTTGCGGCTCGTGACGTAGCGCGTGAGAAACGGCTGAATGTAGCGGCGATTTGTTCCTACAGGGCAGCCGAGGAGTACGGATTAAAGATTTTAGACAATCATCTTCAGGATAACGATGCGAATATGACGCGCTTTATCGTCATTTCAAAAAAGCTTTTTATCCCCGACAATGCGGATAAAATCAGCCTGTGTTTCAGTCTGCCTCACGTTTCGGGTTCTCTTTACAGCGTGCTGTGCAGATTCAACTCGCTCGGCTTTAATCTTACGAAAATCGAGTCAAGACCGATTCAGGGAAGTAAGTTTGAGTATCTTTTCTATCTTGATTTTACGGGCAATGTTCACAGCAGGGACGCGGTTGACCTTATCTGCCAGCTTTCGGAAGAAATGCCGGGATTTTCATTTTTGGGAAACTACAGCGAGATTTAATTTGGTGTAAAAATGGAACTGAAAAAGGAACGAAATTATCTTTGGGATAATATAAAAACATTTTTAATTTTCTTAGTCGTGGCGGGACATCTTTTGGAGGGAACAAAACTCCTGCTACCGTTTGCCAAGGACTTCGATTACTGGATTTACACCTTCCATATGCCGGCGTTTATATTTGTATCGGGATTTCTTTCCAAAAGCTACTGTAAAGACGGTAAGGTCCGCGCGGAAAAGGTGCTTATATTTTCGGCGTATTATCTTGTTTTTCAGCTCGCTTTAACGGGTTATAAGATGTTAGTCGGAATTGAGGTTGAGGGAGCAAGTATTCTTGATATATTCCACTCCAACAGGGGACTTTGGTATTTGCTCGCGATTATTTTCTATTATCTTTTGATTCCGATTGCCGAAAAACTCCCCGCATATATAACAATTACTGTTTCCGTTCTTCTTTCTGTTTTAATCAGCGACGCTCCCGACGCGGGTATTCTGCTCGCCGTGCATAGAATTTTTGTTTTCGCGCCGTTTTTCTTTATCGGATATTATATGTCGAACAACGCGCTTATGAAAATCAGAAAAATTAATCTTTTCATCAGGCTTTTGCTGGGTTCTTTGTTTGTCATCTGTTCGATTTTAATTTGGTCTTTGCAAAATCGTGACGATATTCCCATAAAGCTTTTTTACGGAAAGGCTAACTTCACGGAGCTTGAAGTGTGGTTCCGTTACGGCGCTCTTTTAAGGCTTCAGGCATTGGCGATTGCCCTGCTGATGATTGCGGGCGTACTGCTCATTATTCCCGCCTGCAGGCTTGTTACTTCGTATATCGGCAGACATACTCTCAGCATTTATTTATTCCATATGCCGTTGGTTATTTCGCTGATGGATACGGAGTTTTTAGAGGAAATTCAGATTGTTTCCGTTACTGATTTTCTTCTTCTTCTGCTTGCGGTGGCTACAATAGTCGGCGTGCTTTCAATACCTGTTTTTGAGTATCCGTTTAAGTGGATACGGCTCGCCGTTCAAAAAATTCAGAAAAACCCTCCTAAACACGCGGTGTGATATAAGAAAAATCCCTTTGCGTTTGGTAATGCAAAGGGATTTATTGATTTTTAAGACATTATATCGTACAATAAAAATACAGCATTTACAGAGGTGAAAATATGGTAAAAAAATTCAGAATAGGAAATCCGTTTGACACGCAAGCGGTAGTTGAAAATATTGAGATAAGTGATATAAGGGACTTTCCTCTTGAACTTTCTGTTGATGAAAAGGCGGTTGTAAAATTCAATATCGGCGAAGGTGATATGATTTTCGGACTCGGCGAGGCGGTCCGCGGAATTAATAAGCGCGGTTGGGTTTATGAAAGCTGGTGCAGTGATGAAACAAATCACACAGAGGACAAACGCTCTCTGTACGGTGCGCACAATTTTATCGTGGTCAGTGCGAAGAAAAAATTCGGACTGTTTATTGACTTCCCCGCGCGTGTAAAATGGGACTTAGCCTACAGCAAAACGGACGAGGTAAAAATTATTCTTGACGGAGAAAACGCTGATTTTTATTATATTGAAGGCAACAGCGAGAGGGAAATTGTGCGGAGTTTCAGAAAAATTATCGGAAAAAGCTATATCCCTCCGTTTTGGGCTTTCGGCTATCAGCAAAGCTGTTGGGGTTACGCTAAGCAGGAAGACTTTGTAAACGTACGGGAAAATCACAGAAAAAATAATCTTCCGCTTGACTGTATTTATATGGATATAGATTATATGGAGCGCTTTAAGGATTTTACGGTAAACCGTGATTTATTTCCCGATTTTAAAGCCTTTGTTGACGATATGAGGGCAAATAATATCCACCTTATCCCGATTATTGACGCGGGAGTAAAAAAGGAAGAGGGTTATGAGGTCTATGAGCAGGGGCATAAAAACGGATATTTTTGTAAGAACGCCGACGGTACGGATTTTGAGTGCGGAGTATGGCCAGGCATTGTAGGACTTCCCGATTTTCTTAACGAGGACGCGCGCCGTTGGTTTGGAAGTCAATACAAGGTTTTGACAGACGTCGGGATTGACGGCTTTTGGAATGATATGAACGAGCCTGCTATTTTCTATTCCGCAAACGGTCTTAACAAGGCTTTGGATAAGCTTGACGAGATAAGGCGTGATGAAGTTGATATATGGGGCTTTTTCAAGATGAAAGACGCCGTTTTGGGTATTCAGAACAGTATGGACGATTATTGCTCTTTCTATCACAATGTTGGCGGAAAAATGGTCTGCCATAAAGATGTCCATAACCTCTACGGAGCGTTTATGACGAACGCCGCGAGCGGATTTTTTGAGGAAAAATTCGGCAGGGAAAAGATACTCATTTTTTCAAGGGCTTCATATATAGGCGCTCACCGAACAAGCGGAATATGGTTCGGCGATAATTTCAGCTGGTGGTCGCATATTCTTCTCAACCTCAAAATGCTTGCGTCTGCCAATATGTGCGGTTTTCTCTACTGCGGAGCGGACCTCGGCGGATTCAATAACAATGTGACGAGAGATTTGCTTTTGAGATGGCTTGCGCTCGGCGTATTCACTCCGCTTATGCGTAATCACCGCGCTCTCGGTACGCGTGTTCAGGAGGCATATCAATTCGGCGACTGCAAAGACTTTTCAGACGTTCTTTGTGTGCGTTACAGGCTTATTCCGTATCTTTATTCAACATTTAGACGTTGCAGTGAAAACGATGATATGATGTTCCGTCCGCTCGCGTTTGATTATCCCGATGATAAAATCGCGAGGGAGATTGAGGACCAGCTTATGCTCGGCGATGAATGTATGATTGCGCCGATTTATGAACAGAACAAAAACGGCAGAGCAGTATATCTTCCCGAGGATATGACATTTGTAAAACTAAGCGGAGAAAATATAAAAACCGAAAAGCTCAAAAAAGGACTGAATTATATTGATGTAGCGCTTAACGAGGTGCCTTTGTTTATAAAAAACGGAAAAAATATTCCTCTCGCAAAGCCAGCGCTTAACACGGCGGAGCTTGATACCGAAAATCTTACATATCTCCTGTAAAGCGCATAAAAACTGAAACGCAACCTATAGTTGCGCAATTGAAAACTAAAATGTATGGCGAAAGCGCAAAAATTCGGGGTATAATTGTGGCACGATTTAAGGAGGAAGATTTATGAATATTGAAATTGCAGACAGATTGTTGCAGTATAGAAAAGCCCGAGGCCTTTCGCAGGAGGAGCTTGCCGAAAAAATCGGCGTCAGCCGTCAGGCTGTTTCAAAATAGGAGCGTGCGGAAGCGTCGCCCGATACCGATAATCTCATCAGTTTGGCAAAGATTTACGGGGTAACTCTTGACGAACTTTTAAAAGGAAAAATCGAAGACGATAAGGCAGAACCTGATAAAGAAACCGCATATGTTAATAAGGACTTTCAGGCTGACGAAAGCGAAAACATTACAGAAGATGAGAAAATTAAAGGTAAAAAATATAAAAAAATCGTTCATATTTTTCTAATAGGTATACTTGCCTTAATGGGAACGCTTTTTTGGGGATTTTCGGGACAATTCTGCGGATTTGCACTTTCGTGGATTTGTTTGTTAGCTATTCCTGTATATCATTCCTTTGTTGAAGCGGTTCATAAACACAATGCCGATTGCTTTGCCTATCCCGTTATTTGCGTAGTATTTCAGATGATAACAGGTTTTTTATTTGACGGCTGGAGCTGGGGCTGGACAGCTTATCTGACTATTCCCGTGTATTACGGTATAGTTGAAATGATAAATAAATCTAATGAAAACTAAAATGTATGGCGAAAACGCAAAAATTCGGGGTATAATTGTGGCACGATTTAAGGAGAAAGATTTATGAATATTGAAATTGCAGACAGATTGTTACAGTATAGAAAAGCCCGAGGCCTTTCGCAGGAGGAGCTTGCAGAGAAAATCGGCGTCAGCCGTCAGGCTGTTTCAAAATGGGAGCGTGCGGAAGCGTCGCCCGATACCGATAATCTCATCAGTTTGGCAAAGATTTACGGGGTAACTCTCGACGAACTTTTTAAGGTAAAAAAAGAAACCGAAACGGAAAATTATAAAAATTCCACCCACAATTATGAAAATGATAAGGTCAGGAAATTCGACTGTGAAAGTGACTTCTTGCAAAGAAAGACGGGAAATAATATTTTAAAAAGCTTCTTTTGCAAGCCCATTACAGCTGTGACCTCGGCGGTAATTTTTCTTACTGCTGTTATAAATCTTTCGCTCAGCCTTACGGGATTTTCGCGTATAGATTTTTTGAGCGTAATTTTTGAGGAGAAAAATAATTTTATTAGGATAATTGAGAAATATAACATAAATCTTTTTGAGATATTTGTCGCGGTGGCTTTGCTGATATTTTTTATTAAAAGTCGTTCAAAAAACGGAAATCTGAACTTTGCATCTGCTTTTTTCAGAACAGGCTCAATAATCAGCTTAATTCTCTTGTTACTTTCATTGGCTTTAGCGTGCTTTATGGTTTTTGCTTTGTTTTTCGGCACAGCGATTTTTTTAATACGATATTTGCCGGTTGCTGTAATTTCAGTCGGGGTAATTGCCGTACTGTTTACGGTTTTATTGGTTATATGCGCCTTGATTTTACTGCTTGCAATTTCACAGTTTCTGTTTGCAGGCTCTGTGAGAAAGAGCGTAAGAGACGAAAAGATAAGACGTAAAACAGCGATGTTTTTCTCCGTGATGAATTTTATTTTTGCTGGTTTGTTTTTATTATCAGCAATTTTTGTCGCCTTTTTAGACAGCGGTTCGGTTCAGCTTGCTCTTACAGTTAATCTCTTGTTAAACGCGTTTCCTTATTTGTTTTTAGGGATAACTTCGTTGAGTTATTTTACATATACAAAAAATGAGCCATATGTACTTTGCTGTTAAATTTAATAATAAAGCACAAAAAGCACCATAGAGGTGCTTTTTGTGCTTTCAGATTTATATTTCCAGACCATTTGTTGTTTTAAGGAATTTGAAAAGCTTCTCCTTGATTATATCAACTCCACCCGCGCTGTCGCTTTCAATATTAAGAGGCATAATCGGGTCGTGAACCGAAAGCCTTAGCAAAAACCAGCCGTTGCCGTTGTTTTTATCAAAGGAAACCCTCACGCCCTCGCGGTTGTCGTCAGCCAATATCCAACCCCTGGCATTTTTAGCGTAATCGTTAAGCTCTTTAATGATTCTCTCTCCGCACGCTCTAAAATCGTCCTCAACAATTTTAAAGCGTATTTCTTCTTCCTCTAAAGGCTCCTTTAAATCGGAGGTTATACTTTCTATGCTTTTGCCCTCTTTACTCAGCTGAGCCATTTTAATGATGATTTTTGTGCAGAGATACGCTCCGTCGTCGAGAAAATAATTTTCCCTCATAGCCGCGTGGCCTGAAGTTTCAATCGCAAGCGGGCAGTTGATTCCCTTATTGTTTAACTCAATTCCCTTGTCTATAACATTTTTATATCCTCTGCGGTAGCGGTAGTGCTTTCCGCCTAATGTGTTTTCAATAAATTCTTTAAGTCCGCTTGATGTAATCGAGTCTGTTACAATAGTTGCTCCGTCGTTTCCCTCAAGGGCGATAGCCGAAGCCAGCGCAACAAGACGGTTGCGGTTAATTTCGTTACCGCTTTTGTCAACCGCTCCGCCTCGGTCAACGTCTGTGTCGAATATAACGCCTAAATCCGCCCCGTTTTCAAGTACAGCCTCGCAAATCGACTGCATAGCCTCCTTGTTTTCAGGGTTCGGGATATGGTTAGGAAACATTCCGTCGGGGTCAAGATAACGGCTTCCCGTTGTGTCTGCTCCTAAATTTTTCAGAACGTCCGCGTAAAATCCGCCGACGCCGTTTCCCGCGTCCACTACGATTTTAAAGCCTTTGAGCGGATATTCGTAATCGTCGGCGTTTATGCCTTTTTTTATAATATCCTCTAAATGAGAGCAATATTGTTTCATATAGTCAATTTCTTTTATTGCGCCGTTTTGTGAGCGGAGGGGAGTTTTGTTGTCCTGCGCGTACTGAAGTATTTTCTCAATATCTTCTCCCTCAAGTCCACCCTCTCGTGTAAAGAATTTTAAGCCGTTTCGGTTAAAGGGATGATGACTCGCCGTTATCTGAACCGCGCCGTCACATTCTAAATCAACGGTTGTCATAAACATAGACGGAGTTGACGCGAGCGAGCAGTTAAGCACGCTTACGCCTGCGTTTTTAAGCGTTTGTGAAACAATATCCAGAATTTTCGGACCGCTTATTCTGCTGTCTCTGCCGATAGAAACCGTGAGCTTGTCGCAGGGCTTTTTAACCTTTTCTGACAGCCAAAGAGCAAAACCGTTTGCCATAGCCGAAACGACCTCGTCTGTGAGGTTTATATCCTGCCCCTTTACGCCCTCAACGGCAACTCCCCTTATATCTGTTCCGCTTTTAAAGTTTTTGTAAAAGGTATTAAGCATAAAATGACCCCTCTTTTCTAATATATGCAAATTATACACTAAAAAGCTTTTTTTCTCAACTGCTCTTTTTAATTTAAGAGCATACATATTTTATCCAAAAGGAAGTTTGTGAAAAATGTAAAATGATAATAAGAATTTAATTTCAGTAAAGTACAAATTGACGAATTTATGAGGTAAGTGTTGTCGATTGCTGTTTTCTCCGTAGTATTTTATTGTTAGATATGCACAATTATATTGCAATACAATTAGATAAATTTGCTTTTTGCTCGTAATTATGTACAAACAAAGTTTATAAAAATTGTTGACTTTTCCGAAAAAATGGATATAATGATAATTGTCAAGCAGATATTTTACTTGACATTGCTACGGTTGACAACCAATTGCACATTATCGACAAATGGTAAATGGCAACAGAACATAATAAAGGAGGAAAGAATGATGACCCCTATTCTCAACATTCACGACATCAATGTTTCTGAATTCTTAGCTGTGCTTGATACCTGCGAGGGTAACGTATATCTCGTTACCAGAGATGGAGATAAGTTAAATCTTCGTAGCAAACTTTCACAGCTTGTAGGGCTTACCCAGCTTATTGAGGGAGGCAGGATTGCGGAAGCATCTATTGTTTGCGAGAACAAGACTGATGAAAGCAAACTTTTCAGACTTAATCTTTTTGATGAGGTTTGCTAAAGTCACTAAAACAGACATCCACGTTTTCACGTTAATTTCAAAACTTCTAAATCCGGGATTGGCTGCCGTTTAGGCAGCCTTTCTCGGTTTTATTTAGTTTTTTGAGTTAAAAACATTGTTGCAAAATGTTAAATTCCCTGATATAATATTTGTCGGCGTTTGCCGAGTCTGTTCGCAATATCCAGACTATAAATAAAAC
Source organism: uncultured Clostridia bacterium (assembly GCA_947627345.1). GTDB lineage: Bacteria > Bacillota > Clostridia > Oscillospirales > Acutalibacteraceae > Ruminococcoides. The sequence continues at coordinate 43,388 of CANQVS010000010.1, read as the reverse complement.
TACGGAGGAATTTAATATGACAAAAAAATCAACCGCTTTTTTAGTGCAGGGCGCGGTTATCGCGGCTCTGTACGCTGTGCTTACGGTGGGGCAGAATATGCTCTTGCCCGGAACTGCATCAATGGCGGTGCAGTTCAGAGTTGCGGAGGTTCTGACAGTTCTTGCGCTTTATACGCGCGCGGCCATACCGGGGCTTACCATCGGCTGTATTATAGCCAATATAAGCTCCGTTACGGCAGGGCTTGGATTTTATGATATGATTTTCGGCTCTGCGGCTACGTTGCTTGCGGCAATTACAATGTATCTTTTAAGGAATGTTCGAATAAAAAATCTGCCTTTATTGGCTGTTTTAATGCCTGCTTTATTCAACGGAATTTTTGTTGGCTTTGAGATAGACTTCTTCTTTATAGGAAGTATGAGTTTTAATTTTGTTGATTTTCTCATTCAAGGCGGATTTGTAGCTTTGGGAGAGTTAGGAGTTCTTTTTGTACTCGGACTTCCGTTTATAGTTATTTTTGAGAAGAGACATTTAAACGATATAATACTTAAATAAAATTTTAAAATCAGATATTGCAAAGAAAAACAGCCGTAAAATTACGGCTGTTTAAATTTTGGAAAAATCTATGCTTAAATATTTTTACTAATCATCATCTACTAAACACATTTTTCCCTGAACATCGGTAGTGTAATCGCCTTTCGGAATAAGCTTTGATATTGGGACTATCTTATATCCCTCGTCCTTAATTGCCTCGATAACCTTTGGCAGGGCTTCGGGGGTGTTTTTCGCTCCGTTGTGAAGAAGAATAATTGAGCCGGGTACAAGCTTTGACGTGCAGTTTTGCACTATCTGGTCAACGCTCGGGTCTTTCCAATCGAGACTGTCGATATTCCATTGGACGCAGTACATATTCATTTCCTTGGTTGTATTGACAACATTGTTGTCATAGTCGCCGTATGGCGGACGGAACAGGGTAGGACATTTGCCCGTAAGCTTCTTTACCTCGCTGTTGCAGTCGGTAAGCTGATTTTTCATTTCGTCAACCGAAAGCTGCGTCATATGCGGGTGGTTGGAGCTGTGGTTTCCTATATCGTGTCCTTTTTTGGCAATCTTTTTAACCGACTTCGGATATTTTCTGACCCAATCGCCCACAAGGAAAAAGGTCGTTTTTACATTATATTCGTCCAAAGTTTTAAGAAGGTCGTCCGTCTGCTCGTTGCCCCACGCCGCGTCAAACGAAATTGCGCAGACCTTATCCTGCTTATCAACGCAATAAATCGGAATTTTCCTCTCGGTTGAGGCGGTAGCGACCGCTTCGCTGACCGAATTAAGCCCGATGGAAACAGAGGCAATTCCCAAAATCGCGCATAGCATTATAATTAAAATTGACCGTTTGGTAAGAATTAAAAAACGCATATAATCACCGATAGATTATATGCGTTTTAGTTTTTTCTTATTACATTTGTTGAGCTTAACTCTAATTAAACGAAAAATTATTTTGCGGATTTGGTGATGTTCAGATAAATACAATCCTTAAATCCGCTCCCACTTAACGCCCTCGGGAGTGTCAATCAGCTTTATGTTTCTCGCGGTCAGTTCGTCACGGATTTTATCAGCTGTAGCAAAATCTTTATCTGCTCGCGCTTGCTGACGTTTTTTAATAAGCTCTTCGATTTCAGCGTCGAGATTTTCTGTTTCTTCCGCTTTGTAATTTGTTAAGTCAAGTCCGAGAACCTCATCAAATTTTTTGATAAGATAAAGCTTAGTCGCGTCGTTTATATCGGATTTAAGCACATCATAAACCGCGGTCAAACCGAGCGAGGTGTTTAAATCGTTGTCCAAAGCCTCACGGAATTTGCCGTTAAGTTCATCCGCCTTGTCCTGCTGAATTTCGCCGTCAGCTTTTAAGGAGGAGATACGCTTAACAAGCTTGTCGTAAGCCTTAGCCGTGTTATCAAGACTGTCGTATGAAAAGGTGAGGGGTTTTCTGTAGTGGCTTTGAAGACAGAACATTCTGTAAACAAGAGGGTTATATCCCTTTTCTTCAAGCAGGGAAACGGTCAGAAACTCGCCCTTTGATTTGCTCATTTTGCCCCTCGCGTCATTTAGGTGAAGAACGTGAAACCAGTAGTTGCACCATTTATGACCGAGAAATGCTTCGCTCTGCGCAATTTCGTTTGTATGGTGGGGGAAAGCGTTATCAACGCCTCCGCAGTGAATATCAAGATATTCGCCGAGGTGTTTAATGCTTATTGAGGAACATTCAATATGCCAACCGGGGTAGCCTGTACCCCACGGACTGTCCCATTTTAACGCTTGGTCCTCAAATTTTGACTTTGTGAACCATAAAACAAAGTCTGTTTTGTTTCTCTTGTTATCGTCGTGTTCAACGTCTTCACGAACACCAACTTCGAGGTCGTCGGCGTTGATGTTTCCGAAAACATAGTAATTATCAAGCTTAGATGTGTCAAAATAGACGTTTCCGCCTGAAAAATAAGCGTAGCCCTTATCCATAAGAACGCTTACCATATTTATAAAATCGTCAATGCAGTTTGTCGCGGGTTCGACAACGTCGGGAGTTTTTATATTGAGCTTTTTGCAGTCCTCAAAAAATGCGTCGGTATAAAATTTAGCAATCTCCATTACGCTTTTATGCTCGCGTTTTGCTCCCTCGAGCATTTTATCATCGCCCGTGTCCGCGTCGGAGGTGAGGTGTCCCACGTCGGTAATATTCATAACACGGGTTACATCGTAGCCTGAATATCGCAGATATTTTTCGAGTACGTCTTCCATAATATATGTTCTTAGGTTTCCGATATGCGCATAGTGGTAAACGGTCGGACCGCAGGTATACATATTGACCTTGTTTTTATTATGCGGTATAAACTCGGTCTTTTTCTGACCTAATGTATTATATAAAATCATAGATTTATCACTCCATACTTATAAACTCTCTGTTGTCGATAAGGTAAATGACGCCCGAAATAATACAGAAAATTGTTGAAATCCAAAGCACGGCCTCGCCGATAACAAAGAACGCCCTGCTTATTAAAGCTATATCGTAGACGTTAATCGGGATAATGCCGAGATTCATAAGTTCGATTGAAAACTGCAAAACAAAGATTATAATTATCGCGATAATCTGTGTTACGGTTTTTACCTTGCCCCATATATTTGCTCCGACTACCTTGCCCTCGCTCGCCGCCATAAGCCGTACCGACATAACGGCAAATTCTCTGAAAAGTACGACTACAACTATAATCGCGTCGCAAAGTCCGTTTTGCACAAAGCAAAGCAGAGTAGAGAGAACGAGTATTTTATCGGCAAGAGGGTCGCTGAATTTTCCGAAATTAGTTACAAGGTTACGGCTTCTCGCGATTTTTCCGTCAAACATATCCGTAAGGCTCGCAACTCCAAAGATTGCGAGCGCGACAAGATAGTGAAACGGAAAATTTATGAGAATTGCCGCCATAAAAAACGGGACGAGCGCAATTCTTATAATCGTCAATTTATTAGGTAAATTCATTAAATCATTTCTCCTACGGGGTCAATTCCGAGACAGTCTGTTATTCTAACCTTAACAAAACTGCCCTCGGCAGGCTTAACTGTGCTTGCGGTAAAGAAAATATTTCCGTCAACCTCAGGACAGTCTCCTGCGGTTCTTCCAAAATAACATTCCGCGTAACGGTCAAATCCCTCAACAAGGACTTCAACCTCACTGCCGATTGACTTTTCGGCATAGTTTTCCATAATTAACTGCTGGCGGTCGGTAATAATTTCCGCTCTTTTTTTCTTAATATCCTCGTCAATCTGGTCGGGAAGTCTTGAGGCAGGTGTGTTCTCCTCCTGTGAATACGGAAAACATCCCATACGCTGAAATTTAATATCTTCAACAAACTTGCACAATTCCTCAAACTGCTCTCCGCTTTCTCCCGGAAAACCTGCGATAAAGGTTGAGCGCAGGGTTATGTTCGGAATACGCTTTCTAAGCTTATTGATAAGCGCCGTCAGGGATTCAAGGTCACCTTTTCGGTTCATACGCTTTAAAATATCTTTGTTACAATGCTGTAGAGGCAGATCAAGGTATTTTACGATTTTATCCTCTGTTGCGATTGTGTCAATCAACTCGTCTGTTATACGCTCGGGATAACAGTATAAAACGCGTATCCATTTAAGCCTGTCGATTTTACAAAGTTCTCTCAAAAGTTTTGAAAGCATTGGCTTTCCGTAAATGTCGCAACCGTAATATGAGGTATCCTGAGCAATTAAGATAAGTTCCCGTACTCCGCCCTCGCTAAGCCACTTTGCCTCCTTTACGAGGTTCTCAATCGTACGGCTTCTGTAGCGTCCGCGTATCATCGGAATAGCGCAGTAAGTACAATGATTGTCACAACCTTCCGCAATTTTAAGGTACGCGTAGTGTTTCGGGGTACTCTGTATTCTTTCGCCCTCAAGCGGAAGATTTTCCTTAGGCAAAAAAAGCTCCTGTTTTTTTCCTGCAAGTGCGTTTAAAATAACCTCGGCAATTTTGTCGTTAGCGCCGATTCCTATGCAGGCGTCAATTTCGGGGAGCTGTTGCATAACCTCTTTCTTATATCTCTCTGCAAGACAGCCTGTTACGATAAGACATTTAATTTTACCCTCTGCTTTAAGCTTTGCAAGTTCGAGTATTTCTTCAATACTTTCCTGCTTAGCAGGGTCGATAAAAGCGCAGGTATTTACGATTGCGGCGTCAGACATAGCGACATTCTGCACAATCTCAAAATTGTTTTTATTTAAAATCGCAAGCAACATCTCGGCGTCAACTTGGTTTTTAGAACAGCCCAAAGATACGATACCTACCTTGTATTTCATATGTATTCGTCCTCAAAATATTTATTCATTACCGTGCTGATATCGCTCCACGAGTATCCCATTCTTTCAAGAGCCGACACGGTTTTTCGTCTTCCTTTTTCGTCAAAGAGGTATCTTAGGTATTTTTTCTCGATTAAAATACCAATATGCTCGCGCGGGTCGGGAGAAAGTTCTCCCAGAATTTTTTCAGCCAAATCGCGCTCGATACCTTTTTCCAAAAGTTTGTATTTAACGCCTCTTTCGGATAGGTGTTTTATGTTTATGAGTTCGTCCGCGTATCTTCTCGCGAATTTTTCATCGTCTACAAGTCCGAGTTCCTCCATACGCTCAACCGCTTTTTTAGCGGAATCCCCGTCGGAGGTTCTTCGTATTTTTATTTCAAGCTCACGCTTGCTGTGGTCTCGTGTTGAAAGAAGCCAAAGCGCCTTTTCTTTAGCCCGCTTTTCTTTTGAGGAGTCGATAAGCTCTTTAAGCTGTTCGTCTGAAATTTCAGAGCCGATGGAATATGGACTCGCAAGCAGGGTTTCGCTGTCTATTTTAAGCGCAAATTCTCCGTCAATATAAAGTGCGGAGAGTTTCTTTCTCTTAGGAACGATATCGGTAATAATCATCAGTCTTCGACTAAAATATCAATGTTAGCTTTTTTGGAGGTTGAAACGGAATTTTCCTTAACCTCTGATTTTACCTCTACAGTCTTAGCCTTAGGCGCAGCTTTCTTTTTCGGTCCGAGTTTATCTATATTTTCCCAAAGTTCTTTTTCGATTTTCTCGGCAAGCTCGGGATTATTTGTCAAAAGGTCCTTTACGTTCTCGCGTCCTTGTCCGAGACGTTCCCCGTTGTAGCTGAACCACGCACCCGCTTTCTGAATGACGTCAGCCTTTACGCTCAAGTCTACAAGTTCGCCGATACGGCTTATACCTTTACCGTACATAATATCAAACTCCGCCTCTTTAAACGGGGGAGCAATTTTATTTTTAACAACCTTTGCCCTTGTGCGGTTACCAATCATCTCGCCGTTCTGCTTTAAGGTTTCCACACGTCTTACGTCAATACGAACAGAGGAGTAGAATTTAAGCGCGCGTCCTCCTGTGGTAACCTCGGGATTTCCGTAAATTACTCCGACCTTTTCACGAAGCTGATTAATGAAAATTGCAACGCAGTTGCTCTTGTTGATAGCGCCCGCAAGCTTTCTCAAAGCCTGCGACATAAGCCTTGCGTGAAGTCCGACGTGGCTGTCGCCCATTTCGCCCTCAATTTCTGCTTTCGGAACAAGAGCCGCAACGGAATCGACAACGATAACGTCAATCGCTCCGCTCCTGATAAGCGCCTCCGCAATTTCCAATGCGTCCTCGCCCGTGTCCGGCTGTGAAACCAAAAGCGAATTAATATCCACTCCCAATGCCTCCGCGTATACGGGGTCAAGCGCGTGTTCAACGTCTATAAAAGCGACGTTTCCGCCGTTTTTCTGTCCCTCCGCGATGCAGTGGAGGGACAGTGTGGTTTTACCCGATGATTCAGGTCCGTAAATTTCTACGATTCTTCCTCTCGGGAGTCCGCCGATACCGAGCGCAATATCGAGAGAAAGCGAGCCTGTTGAAATATGGTCAACCGCCATATGCTGATTCTGTCCCAAGCGCATAACCGCACCCTTGCCAAATTGTTTTTCAATTTGCGTCATCGCTGTTTCAAGCGCTTTTGCCTTATCAACTGCCATTATTCATACCTCCGTTTTCGTGTATATTTAATTCAAACTTACTACTCAATTATAAATTATTACGGGGAAAAAATCAATATTAAAGCCGTATTTTTATCGAACAAATTTTCTAAAGTCACACCAAAGTACCATAAATAGCCCTCTGAATATTTCCAAGGTCAAGTTCATAGCCTATTTTGATAAAGTTTTCTTTTTCCAAAAGATTTTTAACTGTTGAAAACTGACCCTCTCCGATTTCAAGCGCCATCATTCCGCCACTTTTTAACTTTTTTGAATAGTCCCTTACAATACAGCGGTAAAAATCGTATCCGTCCACTCCGCCGTCAAGTGCAATTCTCGGTTCAAAGGAGATTTCCTTTTGAAGAGAGTCAATCTCACTTCGTATTATATACGGAGGATTTGAGAGAATAAGGTCAAAATACCCGTCGTCAAATTCCCCCGAGCATTTAAAAACGTCGCCTGCAATAACCTCTACGTCCGCTTTGTTTAAGCTGATGTTTTCGCAGAGGTAGGGGAGAGCCTCGGCGGATTTTTCAATCGCGGTTACCTGCGCGTCTGTTTCCTTTGCTATTGCTATTGCGAGCGCCCCGCTTCCCGAACAAAGGTCGAGAACTTTTGTGTATTTTTTATCTTTAAGATAATTTAAGCAAACTCTTAAAAGAACCTCGGTATCATCTCTCGGAATTAATACTCCCTTTCCAACCTTGAATTTATAGCCGTAAAATTCCCATTCTCCGAGCAGATACTGCAGAGGTTCTCCGCTCAGTCTTCTGCCCAAAAGCGTTATAAATTCTACCGATTTATCGTCATCGGCAATATGATTTCCCGATAAAAGTTCTGCCTTATTTATCCCGAAAACCTTTTCAATAAGGCACATAGAATTAAAGGCAGGAGATGAAATTCCTGCCTTATCCAATTCCTCTTTAGCTTTATTATATAAAAACTTAACAGCAACCATTTTTCACAATATCCGAACCGTCATCGGGAATAACCGCCTCAATCGCCTTAATGGCAACCTCGCACATTTTCTCGTCGGGTTCTTTCGTAGTAACTCGCTGTGCCCAAAGTCCGGGCGCGGCGATTATTCTTGTTAACCAATTATCGTGCTTTCCGCAGAATTTGATCAACTCATAGCCTATTCCCATAGTAAGCGGTAAAAGAAGTATTTTTATGAGCGGTCTTAAAAAAAGTCCCGGCGGAATAAAAAGTCCGATAACAATTCCGACTAAAAGCATAAGGAGAATAAAGCTTGTTCCGCACCGCGGGTGGAAACGTGATTGTTTCATTACGTTTTCGGGGGTGAGTTCAAGTTCTCTTTCATAACAGAAAATCGTTTTATGCTCCGCGCCGTGATATTGAAAAACACGCTTCATATCGGGCGTCATAGAAACAAGCATAATATACGAAATAAAGATTGCTATTTTCAAAACTCCTTCTATAACCGACTGCCAGAACGCTATTCCCTCGCCTCCTGTGTTGAGGGCGGGAAACGCTAAGCCTAAAAGGCCGAAAATCCAGGTCGGCAAAAAGAAGAATAAAAGTACCGCAAGCACAACTCCTATAAGGCTTGAAAAAACCATAAGAATTTTCATAAATTTATCGCCGAATTTTTCGTCAATCCATTTTTCAAATTTACTCGGTTCTTCTTCCTCGATTTCACCCGATTCAAGCGCCTTGTTTGCTGAGAGCATAAGGCATTTATAGCTTAAACGCATTGAGTCTATCATACCCGAAACGCCTCTTATAAGAGGTAACCGCCAGAATTTATTTGACTGGCTTAAAAATTTTATTTTAACGTCCTCTGTATATATTTCGTCCTCGCCCGTTCTTACTGCGACCGTGCTTTTTTTCGGACCCCTCATCATAATACCCTCAATCAGCGCGCTTCCGCCGATTGAAGTAATTTTTTTTGTTTCCGTTTTTTTACTCATAAAATACCTTCATTCTATATCAAATTAACCTTCGTTAAGTACAGGCAATGTAATTGTCACCGTAGTCCCTACGCCTACGCCCGATTCAATATCCAGCTTTCCCTTGTGGAGCTGCATAATTTCGTCCGCAACGGCAAGTCCGATTCCGGAACCGTTGACCTTTTGATTCGCCTTATAAAATTTCTCTTTAACTTTCGGCAAATCCTCAGCGGATATTCCGCATCCCGTGTCAGTAATTGTGATTATAATATTATCGGGGTCGTTTTCTTTATCGTATTTTATTTCAATAGCCACAACTCCGTCCTCGGGAGTGTATTTGAGAGCGTTGTCTATTACGTTTATGAACACCTGTTTAAGGCGGTTTCTGTCACCGTAAACGGGAGGGAACATTTCAACAGGTTCATCGTAAATTAGGTGTTTACCCTCGTTTACGGCTCTGTCTTTGAGAATATATATTACCTCGTCAAGCTCCGCTAAAATATCAAGCTTTTCGTTGATGAGAACCATTCTTCCCGTCTGTATTCTTGAGAAATCCAAAAGCTCCTCAACAATTCCTGTAAGACGTCCGCTTTCCTTTATAATAACGTCCATACCCTTGTCAAAGGTCTTTCTGTCAAGCTTTTTTCTGCCCGATAGTTGCATAGTTTCCGCCCAGCCTTTAATTGCCGTAAGCGGAGTTCTAAGCTCGTGAGAAACACGGGAAATGAAGTCGTTTTTCATCTGTTCCGTTGCCTCTAAATCCTTTGCCATATCGGTAATAGCGTCGCACAAATCTCCTATTTCATCGTTATAGCGTTTTTCTATTTTTGTGCTGAAGTCGCCGTGGGCAATTTTGTTGGCTGTTTCGCTAAGCTCTCGTACGGGAGTTACAATCGAGCGGATAAAACAGGAGCCTGAAACGATTATTATAAAAAGTATCACAAGCCCCGAGAAGATAATAATCGAGGATATTATAACTATACGATTTGTAACATCGGTAGTGGAAACGACATACCGTACCGCACCTATGGCGTAGCCGTTTCTGTTGTTAATTATGCGTATATAGCTTGTAACAGGCTCTCCCGAGAGCGATATTCCATGCTCAAAAGAATAGCCGAGATTGTTGTTTTTGGCGTTTTCAAAGTCTTTAACGTCCTCGTTTTCGTCATAAGAAAAGCCTGTCGAGGTAAGAATGATTCTCCCCGTTGAATTGACTAACATTACCTCCATTTGTTCCTTATGCTGAAAATTTTCAACATAACTCCTTGCGCCTGAGGTAAAGGCGGTCGAGTTGTCCGCCTCGTAGTTTTCAAAAACCGAGGTAAGCTCTGAACCCGCTGTCGTGAGCGTGCGTTCAACCTCGTTATTAAAAAGGTAGACAGTTCCGTAAATAAGACCTGTAACAATCAGAACTATTATCAGAACTATAAGCAGTATTGTGCTGAATACCCATCGTCTGGTAATACCCTTAAACAAATCCTTTCTGCCTCCTTTTATTTTTTAATATGTAATCAGTTAGTGTCCCACTTATATCCTAAGCCCCAAACAGTAACGATGTATTTTGGGTTTGACGGCTCGTCCTCAACTTTCATTCTGAGCCTGCGGATATTTACGTCAACAATTTTTTCCTCTCCGACGTAAGCGTCACCCCAAACATGACTTAGAATATCGGTACGGTCGAGTGTTTCTCCCGGATTTGAGAAGAAGTATTCCATAATCTGAAACTCAACCTGCGTAAGCTCGATGACCTCGCCGTTTTTAAGAAGCGAGCGGTTTCTCAGGTTAAGAGTAAAATCACCCGAATGCAGCTCCTCTTTAAAGTTGTTTTCGGCATTGGCCTGAGCAAGCGAAACTCTCCTGTGGAGAGAGTCTACTCTCGCTAAAAGCTCCGAAGGGGAAAATGGCTTTGTTACATAGTCGTCGGCTCCGAGCATAAGTCCCGTAACCTTATCCATTTCCTGAGTTTTTGCAGATAGCATAATAATTCCAAGACCGCCGTTTTTATTTCTAAGCTCTTTACAAACCTGAAAACCGTCGATTCCCGGAAGCATTACATCTAAAATCGCAACGTCAAAGTCACCGCCGTTTTCTTCGTAGCGCTTTAAAGCTGCCTCTCCGCTGTCTGCCTCGACAACTTCGTATCCGGCACGTTGCAGGTTAATTACGACGAAGTCGCGGATAGCGGATTCGTCCTCACAAACAAGTACCTTTTTCATTTTAAAACCTCCGTTAATTTAAAAATAAACTTCTGTATTTTCGGACGCTGAATCGTTCAGCGCAAAGTTTTCCTTAATCATATCCTCATTTATATAAATCGGAGAATTATTCTCAATTTTAAAGGCATATATGTACTGGTTATAGCTTTCAAGCGTGGAGTAGCCACTCATACCGTCGGTTGACGTTCCAACGTCAAAAACCTTGAATGTGGCTATAAGTGACTGAGTGGATTCAGTCTTTTCAGAGTAAATTTTAAGAGTTTTCATATCATCGCTTAAAGTAGCTATAGTGTTGTTTGAAAGCTTTCCGCTAAGCTTAAAATAGTAGCCGAATTCAAAATTTGTAACGCATTTAACCTTTGTAGAAAGCTTAACCTTTTCAGTATTAAGACAGCTCCAGTTTATTATTGGCGCAATGGTTTCTTCTTTGGGATACGATTTAGGCGAAATATCTTTTATAATCGGGATTTCCAAAAATCCGTCGTCGTCAATATCCGTACAGTTTACATTGTAGGTTCTTACGGTTTGGTTTTGTTTTTTGCCCAATGTAATAGGATAGCTTATAAGCTCCTCCCTGTCAGGGTTGTAGTAAACAACTTGACTGTTGTAGCCGTTTTCAAGAGATCCGTCCACACAAACGCCCATAGTATCGTTGTTTATGAGTCCCGAAGTCACCTTTTCAAATCTGGTAACTGCCCGGTCCATATCGCACCGTGCGAGAGTGTAGAGTTCGTTTTTATCGTAATCAGTAAGAACAGCCTGCGCGTCCGCCTCGTTTGAGTTTAAAATAAAAGTAAGAATTTCATTAGCCCCGTCGCGGTCATAATCGCCAGTCGTAAAGCTTGAATAGGAGCTTTTAAAATCAATATGGCTTGTTGTGTGATTTTCGGTATTACAGTCGAAAATATTAAGTTCATTCAGCCCCGTATTCAAAGAGGCAAATCCTGCAAAAATTTCCTCGGTTCCGTCGTAATCGTAATCAGCAAACTGAACGCAGTCAACTTCAGTTAAATTTATCTTAAAGCTTTGGCTTATCGACCATTTCTTTCCGTCGTCGTACATAACGAGAATTTTTGTCGAAGTATCGTCGGTACAGTAAAAGGCGATAGCCTCGTCTTTTTTGTCTCCGTTCAAATCCTCTGTAATAATTGCCGAACGATATGCACCGCTCTGCGGGTATTTAAGCTTATAAGTGCCGTTTGCGGTTTCCTCAATAAGTCTTTCAAGTTCCGCTTCGCGTCCCGCCGTTTTGGGAGGATGTAAAAGGCTTGAGTCATTTATGCCTAAGGAGCATCCTGAAAAAATCATACAGAGGCTCAAAGCTACAGCCGAAATCCCCGCCATTTTTTTCATAGGACATCATTTCCTTTGTTTTCAGCTATGCAGTATTTTATTTTAATTCCCTCGTCGGAGAACATTTTCTCGTGTTCTGTCATAGGAGTTGTTTTGGGGTCTATATCGCTTTTGTGTAAATCGTAGCTTATCTTTTTAAGCTTAAAATTCTCACTTTCAAAGTATTCAAGACTTTCAGAAAACAGTTCATCGTCATCTGTTTTAAAATGTATTTCACGTCCGTTTGAGAGAATTTCTTTATAAAGTCTTAGTTTTCTCGGGTGGGTAAGTCTGCGCTTTTTGTGTTTTTCTCTCGGCCACGGGTTACAGAAATTTATGTAAATTCTCTGAATGTTATCCTCCTTGCCGATTATCTCGTCAAGCATCTCAACATTGTATCTGACCAGCGCGATATTGTCTACCTCTCTGTTTTTTTCAGAAAAAAGCTTTACTATATTTCTGCGTCCTACCCCGAGCATATCGAGTTTTATATCGACCGCTATAAAATTTATGTCGGGATTTAAAAGCGCCATTTGTCCGACAAAAGAGCCTTTACCGCAACCGACCTCAAGCATAATCGGGTTTTCGTTGTTGAAAAAACAACTCCAGCGGTTTTTATAAAGCTTTGGCTCTGAAACATAAAAGTCGCATACGTTAAGCTCAGGTTCTGCCCATTTCTTTTTACGAATACGCATACAATACACCTGTATATTTTTACATACTATTACTTATAATCATTAAACATTATAACAAATATTCTACGATATTGCAATTATTATTTTACTGTTTTTACATTTCGTGCATTTAATTCCTTTAAATAATTAAAAATCTGTAAAAACAGTTACAATATTCCATAAAAGAATAATAATTGTGAAAGAATTATTACAATAAAGTAAAAATGACATTCCAAAAGGGTATAATGTTAATAATAAACTCAAAGAATTCGGCAGGGAAAAACGAGAACATTTTGATTTTCTCGATTCCCTGCCGAATTTTATCTAAAGATATTCAACTGTATCTGTACAGCTTTTGCTCCTTATAAACTCAACGTCTTTAAATTCTCTGTTAAGCTTGTCTGTCAGCGGAGCTGTTACTATATCCTCTGTTTTGAAATGACCTGCGTCAACAATAGCAATATTTAGTTTTACAGCCTCTAAAATTTCGTGATGTTTAATCTCTCCCGTCAGCAGGGCGTCTGCGCCGAGGGATTTAGCCAAGGGCGCGTACTCTCCTCCGCTTCCCGAACATACCGCTATTTTTTTTACTTTCTTGTCTTTAAGTGTAAGCCTTAACCCTTTACAGTGTAAAGCTTTTTTAACCGATTTCGCAAACTCGAGGTTGCTTACTTCCTTATCAAGTTCGCCTATGTAGAGGCACTCTCCCTGAACAAACTTTGCATTTTTAACTCCGACAGCCTTTGCAAGACAGGTGTTAACTCCAAAGCTTTCGCTTAAATCAAGGTTCGTATGCAGGCAGAGAGCGCTTACGTTGTTTTCAATTAATCTGTAGACTATGCTGTCACTTGAAATGTTTTTAATCGGATTGAATATTACGGGGTGATGGCTGATGATTAGTTCCGCGCGGTTCTCTAAAGCTTCGTCAATAACGCTGTCGGTTATGTCGAGGGCGACAACCGCTCTGCTGACCTTCGTTTTATCGTTTCCTACAAGCAGTCCAACGTTGTCGTACTCCATTGCAGAGTCAAGAGGAGCAAAGGTTTCTGTAAAATTCAAAATATCCTTTACGGTTTTCATTTTATCATCTTCTTCAATTATTTTTTATTATCTTTTTTAATTTTTTAACGAGGGGGATAAGAGAATTATCGCCCAGGCTTTTATTCTCAAGGTGTTTTATATGCGCGTTTATAAAACGCAGGTTTACCTCATCGTTTAAATTAAGTTTTCCTATATACGGAAAAATATCGCTGATTTCAATTTTTTGCGAAGTGTAGCGTACCGCCATAACCGTGTAGCATTTTCCCTTTGAAATTACACACTTTTGTTTTTGAATTTCAAAACCGTTTTCGTACAAAAAGGAGATAAGCTCACCGCTTTTTGTCATCGGCTGGAGGATAATATTAAGATTTGTATCTCTCGTAAGCGGACTTTTAAGTATGATTTCGCTTATAACCTCTCCGCCCATTCCCGCAATTACAACGTCTGTAATATTATCGCTTTTATTTATTGCGTCAAGTCCCGCTCCGAGACGAAACTTTATGTTTTCAGCGCCGTATTTTTCGGCGGTAAGCTTTCCGTTTTCGAGGGGCTTTTCGTTGATGTCCGATGCTATGGCGAAAGAGATTTTCCCCTGTTTTAAAAGCCATACGGGCAGATACGCGTGGTCGCTTCCAACGTCAGCAAGCCTTGCACTTTTCCGTACAAGGCTTGCGCACGTTTTTAATCTCTCATCAAGACTGAAAAGCTTGTCCATTATTCGGAAATAACTTTGTTGATTTCCTGGATAAGCTCGTCAGCGTCTACTCCGTGTACCATACACGCGTCGGCAATACTCTCGCCTCGTGACGCGGGACATCCCAGACAGTGCATACCTATTGACATAAAAACCGCAGCGGTTTTTGGATATGCGTCAAGAACGTCACCGATAACTGAATCTTTAGTAACTGTCATAATCTATACCTCCGTAGTTTGTTTTTTGTATTGTAACACAATAAAAATTGTTTTGCAATTATTTTAACTCAACGATTGTAACTCCGCTTTCGCCCTCTCCGAATGTTCCGAGCCTGAAGCTTTTTACAAATTTTACAGAACGCAGATGCTTTTGAATTTCAGTCCGCAGTACGCCTGTACCTTTGCCGTGGATAATAGTAATATGCTCTACGTTCGACAAAATCGCGTTGTCTATCGCGTTGTCAACCGCCATAATTGCTTCTACAGCGCTTTGACCGCGAACATCGACTTCTGTAATGGGGTGAATATCTACATTTGACGGAATGTTTCTTCTGCGGTTCTGATAAGGATTAACTTTCTTTTCCTCGGATTTTTTAAGGCGGAGATTGGAAAGCTCAACTCGTGTTTTTATAATACCTGCCTGAACCAATACCATACCGTCCTTGTCGGGAAGCTCCAGTACAACGGCGTCCTTGTCAATATCGTATATAAGGACATTATCCCCGACTTTAAGCGGTCTGGGGAGCTTATAGCTTTTCTCTTCGGGTTTCTTTTGAACAGGATTGGAGCTGTCCTCAATTTTATTAATTTCTCTGCGCAGTTTGGCACGAATACCCTCGTTGTCGGATTTAGCCTTTCTCGCCTTTTCTATCTCGTCCATAAGCGCGTAAGCCTGCGCTTTAGTGCGCGATACAATTCTTTCAGCCTCTTCTTTGGCGTGTTCGATTTCCTGTTCGGCGTGTTTTTTAGCCTTAGCAAGTTCATTTTCAGCTTTCTGCTTTTCGGTATTTGCCTTTTGGGTAAGCCTCTGCGCGTTTTCAAGCTGTTTTTCAAGGCTCTGGCGTCTGCTTTCAAGCGTTGTGACAACGTCCTCAAATTGACGGCTTTCACTGTTTACAAGCTCTTTGGCGCGGTTTACAACTTTTTCATCCATACCTAAACGTCTGCTTATCGCAAAAGCGTTACTTTTTCCGGGTACTCCGATTAAAAGCCTGTAGGTCGGCCGTAAGGTTTTTATATCAAACTCACAGCTTCCGTTTTCTATTCCGTCAGTACGAAGCGCAAATTCCTTTAGCTCCGCGTAGTGCGTTGTGCTTGCGATTTTTGCGCCTCGTCCGCGCAGTTTTTCTAAAATCGCAATAGCGAGCGCCGCGCCCTCCACGGGGTCAGTTCCCGCTCCGAGCTCGTCAATAAGCGCGAGAGTTGAGGCGTTAGCCTGCTTTAGTATTCCGACAATATTCGTCATATGGGCGGAGAAAGTCGAAAGACTTTGTTCTATACTTTGCTCATCGCCTATATCTACTAAAACTCTCCTGAATACGGAAATCTCGCTGTTTTCGCCTGCGGGTATCATAAGTCCGCACATAGCCATAAGAGTTAAAAGTCCGATTGTTTTAAGAGTAACTGTCTTGCCTCCCGTGTTCGGACCCGTGATTACAAGAGTATCAAAATCCGTGCCGAGTCTCACGTCTACCGCGACGACCTTGTCCGAGGGTATAAGCGGATGACGCGCCTGTTTTAAATCAATCTTTCCCTTATCGTTTAAAACGGGGACAGTCGCTTTCATTTTGTAGGCTAAATCAGCCTTTGCGAATATAAGATTCAGCTCCGAAAGACATTTGTAGCTTCCGATTATTACGTCCGCGTACGAGCCTGCGAGCGCGGAAAGTTCAAACAAAATCCGCTCGATTTCCGCTTCCTCTTTTGCCAAAAGAACTTTAATATCGTTGTTAGCCTGCACAACTCCCATAGGCTCGATAAAAACCGTCTGACCGCTTGCGCTCGTGTCGTGTACGAGTCCCGAAATACTTCCTCTGCATTCCGCCTTAACGGGTATTACATACCGCCCGTCTCTTTGAGTTACAATAGTATCCTGAAGGTACTTCTGGTATGTACTGCTATGGATAATTTTGTCAAGCGACTCGCGCACCTTTGAGGTTGCAGTACGGATTTTCCTCCTTATATCCGAAAGGGCAGGGGAGGCAGTGTCCGCAAATTCTTCTTCGCTGATTATGCACGAGTGTATTTTATCCTCAAGAAATTTATTGGAAACCAAGCCCTGAAACAAAACGTCAAGTGTCGTACGGGTGTTCACACATTTGCTCTGCCACCCTTTAACCCCTCTGATTATTCTAAGGACCTCGGCGATTTTAAGCAGTTCTCCAGCAGTAAGCATACCGCCTGCCTCGCCTCGTCTCAGTTCATTGGCGACATTCTTTATGTTGCCGAACGACGGCGAACCGAATTTACCCGTAAGGACATAAGCGTCGTCCGTCATTTTCATATTATGCTCTGCTTTTATTAAATTAAACTCAGGTTTTAGTTCGAGCGCCATTTCCCTGCTTTCCTCGCAAGAAGTTCTCTCGGCTAAAAGGTTTAAAATTTTATCAAGCTCCAAAGCCTTGTAATGTCTGTACATATTCCACCTATATGATAGTTTTAAGAAATTTTAATGTTTTAAAATCCCGTTCCAATATAAATTTTATGTATTCTTCACTGCAGAAATTAAGCGTTTTTAAATCTTTTTCGGGAAGAGAAAATGAGAATAATTTTTCCGCGTCGCAATAACAGCAATGCCTCATTGCGGTAAGCGTACTAATATTAAGCTTTATTTTTAAATTTTTATCTTCTTTCTTTTCGTAGCAGTCTTTACAGATTAACTGCCCGATTTTCGGCAGAAACATCATAACGTCTTTTTCGTATCCACCGCATTCCCTGCACATTATAATGTCAGGCATATAACCCGAAAGGCACATAAGTCTAAGCTCTACGCAGGGCTTAACGACGGAAAGTTCTTTTTTGTTTTCAGAAAGCAGGTAGAGCGCGTTTAAAATCAGTCTTAGCTGTTGTTTCGCTTCTTGCTCTTTTGGGCATACTGCACCCGAAAGCTCGCAAAAATACTGAGCCAGATACATATTTTCAATACTTTTTCTAAGTCCCGAAAAAATTTTAATTGTTTTGGCGTCGCCGATAAGATAGCTGTCTCTGCGTTTGTGGAGAGTAAGCCGGGAGTAGGAGAGGAGTCCCGTTGCCGATGATTTGGAGCTTTTAATATCTTTTGCTCCGCGGGCAAATCCCTTAACTACTCCGTGACTTTCGGTTAAAGCCGTAACGAGCTTATCCCTCTCCCCGATATTCTGTTCCCTGATTATAAGTCCGTTTGTTATAAATTTCATTTTTATTCTCCGTGGCCTCGCCACTATTTACTCGGTCGTTATGAATACTTTTGTACATCAGATAGTCATATATTCTTCCGCTGTACCAAAATGCGTTCCAGGCGTCTATCTCATTCATAATTATATCACCCGAACTTATTTTTTACGAACGGCAATTCAGTATGCAGTATTAAGCGTTCAGTAATTATTACCAAAGCAGGCTGATATTGTTAATACAAAAAACTGTCAAAAAATTTACTGTTTAAAGTCGTTTTCATCGTATCCGAAATTTCTCATCATTTGGATACTGTTTCTCCAATCCTCCTTAACCTTAATCCAGCATTGCAAAAAGACTTTACAGCCGAAGAAATTTTCCATATCCTGTCTTGAATAGGTTGAAATTTTTTTAAGCATATTTCCCTGTTTTCCGATTAAAATTCGTTTATGTGTTTCTCTCTCGCAGTAAATTGTCGCATCGATATCGAGAATTTCCTTATCTTTCCGCATACGCATTTTTTCGATAACTACTGCAATTCCGTGGGGGATTTCTTTGTCGCAGAGCCTTAGGATTTTTTCACGTATTATTTCACTCGCCAAAACTCTCTCCGGCTGGTCGGTAAGCGCGTCATCCTCAAAGAAATGTCCGCCCTCAACCGCTTGTTTTTTAAGCTCGTCTTTAAGCTCGTCAATTCCGTTTCCGTCAACTGCGCAGACAGGTACGACCGCCTCAAAATCATAAAGCGAGCTGTAGGTTAAAATCTGTTTCATAAGAGTTTCTTTTTCTTTCAGAGTGTCTATTTTATTAATGGCGAGAATTGCGGGCATTTGCATACTCTTAAATTTTTCAATCAAGTTAAGCTCAACGGGCGAGGGTTCTCTGTCCGCCTCGACTACGAGCATACAGCAGTCAACGCCGTTTACGCTTTCGCTTATTGAGCGCACCATATATTTTCCGAGCGAGGTTTTAGGTTTGTGCATACCCGGGGTGTCAACGAAAACGAGCTGAACTTCGCCCTCGGTTAAAATACCGGTGATTTTTGTTCTTGTCGTTTGAGGCTTGCTTGAAACTATAGCTACTTTAGTCTTTAAAATACAGTTTAAAAGCGAACTCTTTCCAACGTTTGGGCGTCCGACAATCGCTATGAACGCGGATTTATTATGGTTGTTCATAAATTACCTCACAGATAAACAGAGCCGTCCCTGAAAGACAGCTCTGTATATTACTTCTTTGATTTGCAGAAAAGCCTTGCTATCCCTCTGAAACCCGTAAATATAAATACTACCGATATTATAAGCGATAAAACAAATAAAATCAACAGCACGGGATTTTTAAGAAGGTAGAGCGCGATATATGAGATTTTATCCGTATTGGTAAAATAGAATAAAAACGCGATTACTAATGCCGAAGTTGAAAGAACCAAAACCGCGGTTGAGGATATGTCCTTTACTAATTTAATACGTTCGCTGTATTCGGTTGTGACTTTGTTGCAAAGTTTCTCCAAAGCGGTGTTAAATAATTCGGCGCTTAATACACCTGCGATAAGTAAAATTACAACAGCCCATTGAGTGATGCTCAAATCGAAAAAGAAGCTGAATATAATTACATAAATAGCGGCGATAAAATGAAACCGCAGATGTCCTTCGCTTTTCAAAGCGGACAAAAAACCTTTAATTGCGTTACAAAAGCTTTTCAGTTGTTTTTTCATTGATTAACAATGTAGCTTGATGAGGCGGGAAGTCCGAGCTGGTCCATAACAAGCTCCTCTTTCTCTCTCATTCTTACTCTTTCCATATTGCTGGTATGGTCGTAACCGAGCAAGTGAAGTATACTGTGCGCGGTTAAGTAGCCGACTTCTCTCTGCAGTGAATGTCCGTACGCGTCTGCCTGTTCCACAGCTTTTTCCACAGAGATAACGACGTCTCCCAAAATTTTTGCTCCTGTTTCCTGATTAATGTCGTACTGCCCGTTCTCGCCCATAGGGAACGAAAGCACATCGGTTGCCGAATCGATGTTTCTGTACTGAGCGTTGAGTTTCCTAATCCCCTCATTATCAGTAAAAGTTACGCTAATTTCAGCGGGACCCTCGAACTGTTCGAGTTCGAGTACGGCATGGCAGCAACGTCTGATAAGCATCCTAAGTCCTGTAGGGATTTTAATTGCTTTTTGGTTGTTGGTAATGATCACGCGGATCTTATTTTCTGTCATTCCTTGTCACCTCGTTTTTCTCGTAAGCTTTAATTATGTCCTGCACAAGTCGATGTCTGACGACATCTTTTTCGTTGAACTTACATTGAGCAATATCCTTTATTCCCCTTAAAATTCTAAGGCAGTCCTTCAGACCGCTTTTGGCTCCGCTCGGAAGGTCAATTTGGGTTATATCGCCCGTGACTACCATTTTGCTGTTGAAGCCCAGACGAGTGAGAAACATTTTCATCTGTTCTTTGGTAGTATTTTGCGCTTCGTCAAGAATGATAAAGCTGTCATCGAGCGTACGGCCTCTCATATATGCAAGCGGAGCGATTTCGATATTTCCTTTTTCGACGTATTTGTGGTAGGTCTCAACCCCGAGCATATCGAACAGCGCGTCATAAAGCGGGCGCAGGTAAGGGTCAACCTTGCTCTGTAAATCACCCGGAAGAAATCCGAGCTTTTCGCCTGCCTCAACGGCCGGACGTGTGAGGATAATACGGTTAATCTGTTTGCTTCTGAAAGCGGTTACCGCCATAGCTACCGCAAGGTAGGTTTTTCCCGTTCCGGCAGGTCCTACTCCAAAGGTTATGGTATTATCCGAAATAGCCTTGCAGTATTTTTTCTGACCTATCGTTTTGGGCTTAATCGGTTTTCCTTTGGCAGTTATGCAGATGCAGTCGTCTGCAAGCTTTTCAAAGCTTTCGGAAGTACCGTCATTTACCGTTGAGATACAGTAGCGAACATTCTGCTCACTTAAATTTTCACCTCGGTTTATAAAATGCATAAGAGCTTCTAAAACCTTGCCTGTTTTAAGGACATTCTCGTCGTCGCCGCTTATTTTAAGCTCATCGCCGCGGACGGTGATTTTAACGTTAAACTCTCTTTCAATTAATTTGATATTTTCGTCAAAACTTCCAAAAAGAGCAACAGCATGTTCAGTTCTTCCAATGCTAAAAGAATTTTCCGTAATAAAATCTCCTCTTTCAACTAATGTGTGAGAACAATGTTGACAGTATTATAACATAATAATCCAAAAAAATCATCAGAAAATCCCATTAATTTCACTTTTTTTTAAACTTTGTAGGAAATGTGCATAAACACATAAAAAATCTGCCTTTATGCGGTTGTTATTAACATATAATTTACTCATTTCAAATAGTTTTTATTGTAATTTATTCTTAGTAGTCTACATTATTAAGACAAAATAAACAAAAATGTTGATAATAAAATTAGGAATATATATCTGATTATTTGACGTTTCATTATTCTCTTATAAAGAAAGTATTGACAAATTTACGGCTTTATATTATAATAACTTTGCTGTAAAGAAAATTGCTTTACACTAAACGCGACAAAGGCGGAGTAGCTTTGGAAAAAAATATTGAAATCTCTCTGCTGTTTGATTTTTACGGTCAGCTTTTAAAGGAACAACAGCAACAGACCGTAACTCTTTATTATAATGATGACCTTTCCCTTTCGGAAATTGCCGACCAGCTTAATATAACAAGACAAGGTGTGCGCGATTCTATAAAGCGCGCCGAAAATTTGCTTTTTTCATATGAACAAAAACTCGGGCTGATGAAGAGGTTTCAGAAAACCGAAAGGGGACTTTATAAGATTGAGAGCTTAGCGGCAGGGCTTGCTGACAGCTATGATAAAAACACGGTACAGCAGATTATAGATACTGCAAAATCCTTACACGAATAGAGGTAGGTTTATGGCTTTTGAAGGATTATCCGAAAAGCTTTCAGGTGCGTTTAAGCGCCTAAGAAATAAAGGTAAGTTAAACGAATCCGATGTAAAAGAGGCTATGCGCGAAGTAAGACTTGCGCTTTTAGAGGCTGACGTTAACTATAAGGTTGCTAAGGAATTTACTAATAAGGTTACCGAACGAGCTATAGGAAGCGCTGTTATGGAAAGTCTTACTCCGGCTCAAATGGTAGTTAAAATTGTTAATGAGGAGCTTACCGAACTTATGGGCTCGGAAACGGCGCGCCTTGAATTTTCATCCCATCCGCCGACGGTAATTATGATGTGTGGACTTCAGGGTTCGGGTAAAACTACCCACAGCGGTAAGCTTGCGCTTATGCTTAAAAAGCAGAATCACAGACCGCTCCTCGTCGCCTGCGACGTTTACCGTCCCGCGGCTATAGAACAGCTGAAAGTTGTCGGAGAAAAGGCGGGCGTGAGCGTTTTTGAAATGGGTCAGAGCAATCCTGTTAAAATTGCGAAAGAGGCAGTTAAGCATGCTAAAGATTACGGTAATGATGTAGTAATTCTCGATACCGCGGGCCGTCTGCATATTGACGAGGAGTTGATGGACGAGCTTAAAAACCTTAAAGCCGAGGTTAATCCAAAGGAAATTCTTCTTGTTATAGATTCAATGACAGGTCAGGACGCAGTAAACGTGGCAAAAAGCTTTAACGAGCTTTTGGAAATTTCGGGCGTAATTATAACAAAGCTCGACGGCGATACCCGAGGCGGAGCAGCGCTTTCCGTAAAGCAGGTTACGGGTACTCCGATTAAGTTTGCGGGTATCGGTGAAAAGCTTGAGGATTTGGAGCAATTCCACCCCGACCGTATGGCGAGCCGTATTCTCGGAATGGGGGATGTTTTAACCCTCATCGAGCAGGCGGAGGAAAAGCTTGACGAAAAAAAGGCTGAAGAAGTCGCAAAGAAAATGTTACGCAATAAAATGGACTTCAACGACCTTTTGGCGCAGTTTGAACAGATTAAGAAAATGGGACCGCTTAAAGGAATACTTTCAAAAATTCCGGGAGTGGGAAACAAGCTTGACGATGTTGATATAAATGATAGAGCGCTTGACTGGACGCAGGCAATTATACTTTCAATGACGCCCGAGGAAAGAGAAAAACCCGACCTTATTAACCCGAGCAGAAAGCGCAGAATTGCCTCGGGTTCGGGCAGAAGCGTCGAAGAGGTTAACCGTCTTTTAAAACAGCTTAGGGAAATGCAGAAAATGATGCGCCAGTTTAACGGCAAAGGAAAGAAAAAGCGCGCTATGCGTATGCCCGGAATGCCCGGAATGCCGGGCGGAGGTTTCCCGGGATTTTAAATTGTTTTTAAACCAAGTTATTGAACCAATAACTTTTGGTTAATAAATAAATTAAATTATTAATCGGAGGTGATGAAAAATGGCAGTAAAAATCAGACTCAGAAGAATGGGCGCAAAGAAGGCTCCGTTCTACCGTGTTGTTGTAGCCGATTCGAGGTATCCACGTGACGGTCGTTTCATTGAGGAAATCGGCACATATGACATCTTAAAAAACCCGTCGGAGTTCAAGGTTGACGGTGAGGCAGTCAAGAAGTGGATTGCCAACGGCGCACAGCCTACTGATACCGTAAAGGCACTCTTAAAGAAAAACGGATATATTGAATAAAATCAGTATGTTCCTATATTAAAATGCAAAGAAATGGAAAGGAAGATTTAGAAATGCAGGATTTACTTACAATTATTGCAAAGGGTTTAGTTGAAAATCCCGACGCTGTAGAGGTTACAGCAGACGCTCCCAACGAGGAGGACGTAGTTGTTTATCACATCCACGTTGCCGAGGACGATATGGGACGCATTATCGGTAAGCAGGGTAGAATTGCAAAGGCTATCCGCACAATCGCACGTTCTGCCGCAGTTAGAACTGAGCAGAAGGTTATGGTTGAGATTGACTGATAATAACCTTAAATTAAGAGGTTGCCTATGTTCGGGCAACCTCTTTTTTCTTGTAAAACGGATGCCGTTTCATATGCGGTTGATGAGTTGTTTTTAAAGATAAAAGATTTTTTTGTTCAAACGCTCGGCGTATTTAACCGCGGTGTATGCTCCTCCGTAATCCCGTATTATATATCCGATTATAACATCACTGTTATCGACAAGCCAGCGGTTTCTCGCTTTAATAGCTCCCTTATGATAAACACCAATCAATTCTGTAGGAATCATCACATCGTCATACATAGCATTGTAGTAGGCCTTGTTTTCGTTGATTTCCTTAGTCATATACGGTTTAACACAAATGAGTTTTATGTCGGGGTTGGACTTTTTCGCTTTGAGGACGGCTGATGAAAACAAGACGTCAAATTCTCCCATAGCTCCTGTATAGAACGTATCACATCCTAAAGCGACAGCATCAGCTATCGCCTTGTCCAACTCATCGTCTATTTTGCTGAATACATCTCTATGCCCAAACCCGCAACAAAACATAATAAATCCCAAATAAAAAAGCGCAGTTCCGAGGAACCGCGCATAAAACACAAACCTCAGATACTGCGACATATCTTTAGTAACCGTAACTTGCGTTCAGGAGACTTTGAGGCTTGCATTTTTACAAATACAAGTATCCCCTGAAAACAGCACGATAAATCGTACTTTTACAGAAGTTACGATAAATAACTGGTTATTAAGATATGTCGCAGGGCTATTGTACCACTTAAACTCGAATTTGGCAATATATAGGTTTTTAATTTAATGTTGTGATACAGGTTTTGAATTTTATTAAAAGCTTTTTTGTTGTAAAAAGAGTGAGTATATGTTAAAATAACCTCAGGTGATATTTATGAAAAAACAGTACCTTGAGGTCGGAAAAGTGGTAGGCACTCACGGAGTGCGCGGAGAGCTTAGAGTTAATCCGTGGTGCGACAGCCCCGATTTTCTTTCCGCCTTTAAAGCCCTTTATTTTGACGGGGGAAAGACCAAGCTGAAGGTAAAATGCCGTCCTCATAAAAACATAGTTCTCGTTACCGTAGACGGTGTGTCTTCCATAGAAGACGCGGAAAAATTAAGAGGAAAAATTTTATATATAGACAGAAACGATGTGAAACTTCCGAAAGGAAAGAATTTTGTTCAGGATTTAATCGGCTGTACAGTGCTTGACGCTGACAATAAAGATGTTGAGTACGGAGAAATTATTGATGTGTTTAAAACAGGTGCAAACGATGTATATACCGTTAAAGATTCAGACGGAAAAGAGTATCTTGTCCCCGTCATTGACAGCGTTGTTATATTGAAAAACGTAGATGACAGAAAAATTTTTATAAGACCTATGAAAGGGCTTTTTTTAGATGAAGATTGATTTAATTACGCTTTTTCCCGAAATGTGCGAGGCGGTTTTGGGCGAGAGTATTATTGGCAGGGCAAGAAAAAGCGACGCGATAGAAATTGAATGTCATCAGCTTAGAGATTACGCGTTTGATAAACACAGACGGGTTGATGACACCGTCTACGGAGGCGGAATGGGTATGCTTATGAAGTGTGAGCCTATTGCGCTTTGCTTTGAAGATATATGTAAAAAACGGAATTGCACGCCTTATTTTATATATATGTCACCGCAGGCAAAGCCGTTAACTCAGGAAAAACTCAAGGCACTTTCGACCCTTGACAATATCTGCGTTCTTGCAGGGCATTATGAGGGCGTTGACCAAAGGATTATTGATGAATTTATTGACGAAGAAATTTCAATCGGAGATTATGTGCTCACGGGCGGAGAGCTTCCCGCCTTAGTGTTTATTGACGCGTTGTCAAGGCTCACGCCCGGAGTCCTTTCAAACAACGAATGTTTTACCGAAGAAAGTCATTTTAACGGTCTTTTGGAATATCCTCAATATACAAAGCCTGTCTCTTGGCGCGGAATAGAGGTTCCGCCTGTTCTCTACAGCGGAGACCACGCGAAGGTCGACCGATGGCGGTACGAGCAAAGCCTTATAAATACTGCCGTTAAGCGTCCCGATATGCTTGAAAAAAATGAACTTTCAGAAGAAGATAAGGCGGTAATAAAGAAGTATTATGATACGTCCGACAGCTTGAATAAGTAACAATATTTTGCAGAATAAATTAGTTAAGTTGCACAAAGCAAAAATACATTAAAACAATTAAATTATTACTAAATCCGAAAATTATTTTTGAGTGTTGACGTTAAAAGGAAAAGTGATATAATATAATAAATTGGAAATGCCCGAGTGGTATATTAAAAATACTATATAAGATTTAGAGAGGGTTTGACTTATGTACGTTAAGGATGTTTTAGTTGAAAATAAAGCCGGTTTACACGCACGTCCGGCAACTTTCTTCATTCAGAAAGCCAATGAGTATAAAGCTACTATTTGGGTAGAAAAGGAAGAGAGAAGAGTTAATGCTAAGAGTCTTCTCGGCGTACTTTCACTCGGCATTATCGGCGGAACGGATATTAAGATTATAGCTGACGGAGTTGACGAGCAGGAGGCAGTTGACGGTCTTGTCGCTCTTGTTGAATCAGGATTTACAGATTAATCTGCATAAAAAGCTTTTCGGGCGGATTTTCCGCCCGTTTTTTTACTTTATAGAAAAATTCTTGTATAAAAGGTAAAAACAGTAAATTTTTTACTGTTTTAAAGAGAGATATTTATGAACGAGAAATTGTCCGAGCTTAGAAAAAAGGCAATGGCGTTGCCACTGTCGCCCGGTGTGTATATAATGCACAATAAAAGCGGTAAAATTATATATATAGGAAAAGCCAAAGCGCTCAAAAACCGTGTTTCGCAATATTTCGGTTCGCAGAACAACCACTCCGAAAAGGTTCGGCGTATGGTCGAAAATGTTGATTACTTTGAGTATATTATTTGCGACAGCGAGTTTGAGGCGCTTATTCTGGAATGCAGTTTAATTAAACAGCATTCTCCTAAATACAACATTTTGCTTAAAGATGATAAAGGTTATTCGTATATAAGAGTAAGCCCGGATAAATGGCGTAAAATAACATATGAACTCCAGAAAACAAACGACGGCGCTCTCTATATAGGTCCTTATAAAAACAGTTTCTATGTTAAACAATCGGTTGAGGAGGCCAATAAAATATTTAAGCTTCCTACCTGCAATCGAAAGTTTCCCGAGGATTTTAAAAAAGCGCGCCCCTGCTTAAATTACCATATAAAACAATGCTTAGCTCCCTGTACGGGAAAAGTGAGCTTTAAGGAATACAATGAAAATGTTGAGCAGGCGCTTGATTTTTTAAAGGGAGGAAGTACAAAATCTTTAAAACAGCTTACGGCAGAAATGGAAGAGGCCTCCGAAAACCTTGATTTTGAGCGCGCGGCGAAAATTCGTGATAAAATTACTGCAGTCAAAAAGATGGCTGATAAACAGAAGGTAGTTTCCGTTAATGTTCCCGACCAGGACGTAATTGCATATTTTACCGACAGCGAACGAGGATGTTTTCAGATTTTCAGGTTTGAGGGAGGACGTCTGACCGACCACGAAAATTTTGTGGTAAATTCTCCTATGGACGATGGCGGAGAGCTTTCGCAGTTTATTTTAAGTTATTATTCTATGAACCGTGAAATTCCGCGAAATATAACCCTTGACAGAGAACTTGACGATAAAGAAGCCGTTGAAAAATGGCTTAGCGAGAAACTCGGACGCAGGGTTTATATTACCAATCCGCAAAGGGGAGAGCAGGCACAGCTTGTTTCAATGTGCCGTAAAAACGCGGTGGAGGTTTTGGCGCAGATTAAGGGAAGAACTTCGCGTGAATATTCTGTTTTAGAGGAGCTTAAAGGCCTTTTGGGGCTTTCAAAAATTCCCGAATATATAGAGTCTTACGATATTTCAAACCTTGCGGGTACGGAAAACGTAGCGGGAATGATAGTCTACGAGAACGGAAAACCTCTGAAAAAGGCATACAAAAAATTTAAAATAAAATCTTTTGAGGGACAGGACGACTACGCCTCAATGGCGGAGGTTCTGGACAGGCGTTTTACCGAGTATGAAAATCTCAAGGATACGGGAGAGGGCTTTGGCAGACTTCCCGATTTAATTTTGCTCGACGGCGGTAAAGGTCAGGTTTCGGCTGTTGAGCCGATACTCAAAAAGCACAACATAAGCGTTCCCCTTTTTGGTATGGTAAAGGACGGAAATCACCGAACCCGAGCGATAACGGGAAACGGCGGTGAAATTACAATCAGCTCGCGCCGTTCGGTATTTACCTTTATAAGCAAGATGCAGGACGAGGTTCACAGGTTTTCAATAGGATACCACCGTCAGCGCCGAAAAAATACGGCATTTAAAAGCTCGCTTACCGATATTGACGGAATAGGCGAAACAAGGGCTAAGGCGCTTTTAAAGCATTTTCAGACTATAGCTAATATAAGAAACGCCGATTTAAAGGAGCTTGAGAACTGTCCGAGAATGACTCGCGACAGCGCTTTGGCAGTCTATAACTACTTTCATTCGGATTGACAAAATAAAATACACATTCGTGTTGGGAGGACAATTATGCGTGTTATAACAGGCGAGGCGCGGGGAAGAAAGCTGATAACTCTTGAAGGCGAGGACGTGCGCCCGACCACTTCAAAGGTGAAAGAGGCGGTTTTTTCCGCCATACAGTTTGATATTCAGGGAAGAATATTTCTCGATTTGTTTGCGGGAAGCGGTCAGATGGGGATTGAGGCGCTTAGCAGAGGAGCAAAATCCGCCGTGTTTGTGGATAACTCAAGAAAATCAATTGATATAATCAGAAAAAATTTAAATAACGCAGGTCTTTACAGCAAAGCAAAAATTTTTCACACTGACAGCTCCTCATATCTTGATATAACAGATGAAAATTTTGACATTGTTTTTCTTGACCCGCCTTACGGAACGGGAATTTTGCAGAAAGTTTTGCCTAAGATTGTCGAAAAGGTGAAAAAAACCGGCGTGATTATTGTAGAAAACCCAGAAAAAGAAGAAATTTTGCAAAATTATGGTGAATTTATGCTTGACAGACAGAAACACTATGGTAAAATAAAAATATCTATGTATCGGCATAAAGAATATATTCAGTCATAAATTTACTTGACGGCTGAAAATTTTAATCGGGAAGTTTCTTATGAAAACAAAGATAATCTGTCCGGGCAGTTTTGACCCTGTTACGTTAGGACATATTGATATTATTACCAGAGCCTCAAAAATGTTTGACGAGGTTGTAGTGGGTGTTTTGAAAAATGCTGAAAAAACCCCTTGCTTTACCACGGACGAGCGCATCTGTTTTTTAAAAGAGGCGGTAAACGGGCTTGATAATGTCGAGATTGTCGGCTTTGACGGACTTCTTGCCGAATACGCCAAGGATAAGGGGATTACGGCGATAGTAAAAGGTCTGAGGGCGGTATCTGACTTTGAATATGAATTTCAGCAGGCTCTTACGAACAAAAAGCTTAACCCGAATCTTGAAACCGTGTTTCTGACCTGTAATTCCGAGTTTACTTATTTAAGCTCAAGTATGGTGAAACAGGTCGCGTCCTTAGGCGGAGATATAAGTTCTTTTGTTCCTGAGTGCGTGCACGATAAGATATTGGAAAGATTAAAAAATTTTAAATAATGGAGTGGAGAAAATGAGAGTAGACGATTTAATTCTTGAATTACAGGATATGGTAAACAACGCCAAAGCAATGCCTCTTTCTAAGGACAGAAAGGTTTTAATTTCGGGCGAGAGAATTTTTGATATTCTCGACGAGATTGAGGATACCCTGCCGAGCGAAATCCGTCAGGCTAAAAACATCGTAGCCGACAGGGAGCAGATTTTGGCTGAGGCTAAAAACAACGGTGAGGAAATTATCCGCCAGGCTGAGGAACGCCGTAGAATAATGGTTAGCGAAAGTGAAATTACCCGCGCCGCCGAGGCTCAGGCGAGAGAAATTATTTCAGACGCCAAGAAAAAGGCAAGTGAAGTTACAAAGGCTGCTAATGACTATGTTGACGGCATTATGAAGCGCACCGATGATGTGGTAACCTCCTGCGCTCAGGAAATACGCAAAGCCCGTCAGAATTTCAAATCAACCAAGAAATAATGTAAAAATATTACGGCTTTGTATTTTATTCGCTTATTGCCGTGTATTTACACTTATAAAAATTAAAATATTTGTAAATAATTTGCACATAACCTTTTTTATTCGTCAGAATAAGGGGTTATGTGTAATTTTTTGTCTAAAATACTGCAAAACAAGCGTGTATATTTGGTAAAAATGCTGTAACTTTTTTCTTGCAATTTCGTTTCTGATAAGGTATAATAATTACACGGTGGCAATTAGTGTCATAAAGTGGCTCTAAACGATTGATAAGTGGCATTATACATCAGAGATTGATAAGGAGGCGGTAAAATGTTTTCAGGCACATCGAGTCACAATATTGATTCAAAAGGCAGAATTATTTTGCCGGCTCGTTTCAGAGAGGAACTCGGAGAAACCTTTATAATAGCAAAAGGATTTTTTGAATGTGTACAGGTTCTCTCTCTCCCCGAATTTGAAGGTTTAAGAAAAAATATTAAAAATTTGCCCGCACAGGCGGCGCTCGCGTTACAATACAGTATAATTGCTACTGCCGTGGAAGTTACTCCAAATTCGCAGGGAAGAATACCTATTCCTGCGAATTTGAGGAAAACGGCGTCTCTTGAAAAATCAGCTGTCGTAGTCGGTATGGACAACCGTATCGAGATTTGGAACGAGAATAAATTTGAAGAAATGCTCAAGAATAACGAGCCTACAGTTGAGGCGGCGTTGTCAATGTTAAGTCTGTAAGAGGTTTATATGGAATTTTCTCATACCCCCGTACTGCTTAACGAATCTGTAGACGGTCTTAATATCAAACCGAGCGGTATCTATGTTGACGGTACGGCAGGGGGCGGGGGACATTCCGCCGAAATTTTAAAAAGACTTAGCTCGGGAAAGCTCGTTTCAATTGACCAGGACCCCGACGCAATAGACGCGGTTAAGCAAAGATTCGCGGACAATGAAAACTCAATAATCATAAAGGGTAATTTTTCCCGAATGAAAAGCCTTCTCGCCGAACGAGGAATATATCAGGTCGACGGAGTTTTGCTTGATATAGGGGTTTCCTCTCATCAGCTCGATACGGCAGAGCGTGGTTTTTCATTTCACGAGGACGCTGTGCTCGATATGCGTATGTCACAGTCGGGACCCTCGGCGGAGGATTTGGTAAATTCACTTTCACAAAAGGAACTTTCGAGAATTATTTTTACCTATGGTGAGGAGAAATTTGCCGACTCCATTTCAAAGGGAATTGTAAAGTACAGACAGCAAAAACCGATTAAAACCACCTTTGAGCTTGCCGAAATTATAAGAAACAGCGTTCCCGAACGTGTAAGACGCGCGGGGCATCCTGCAAGAAAAACATTTCAGGCGCTTAGAATTGAGGTTAACCACGAGCTTGAAGTTTTAAAAAAGGGTATGGAGGACGCGTTTGACCTGCTTAGTTTGGGCGGAAGGCTTGCGGTAATTACATTTCATTCGCTTGAAGACAGAATTGTCAAAAAGACTATGGCGGATTGGTGTCAGGGTTGTATCTGCCCGCCCGATTTTCCCGTTTGCGTTTGCAATAAAAAACCTCGGGCGGAACTTGTAACTAAAAAACCCATTGTAGCAAATTCACAAGAATTATCCGAAAATCCGCGTTCAAGGAGTGCAAAACTAAGAATTTGCAAAAAAATAAATGAAAATTCTTGAATAACTATAGACATTCATTACAATTTGGTGTAAAATATAACAGAAATGTAAATTATATGAAACCACAACAGATTGTGTCGAAATCGAGAAAAAATCACTATATTATGTATAATTCTTGATAAGAATATAAAATACTTCCGTAACAGAAATAAAGAAAAAATTAAAAAATTGTAATATTTTTACTAAAAAGAAATATAAGACTATTTTTTTAGTGTATGATAGATAACCGTTGAGGGAAAATTTATGGCAATGACATTTGATAACAGAAGCGCGGCTTATGACCTTAGTCTATTTAAGGACAATACAGCCAAAAAGCTTCCCAAGAAAAAAACTGAAAAAGAGACCGCTCAGGTCAGAAAAAATAAAGTAGTATCTATACCGCAGGACGAGCTTGTAAAAATAAGGAGAAGAAAGCACAACCCGTTTAAGCTTTTTATAGGAGCTGTGGCGAGCGCGGCTGTAACAGCAATTGTGGCTATGATTATTATAGGTCAGGTTACTTTAACCGAACTAAATCAGCAGATTATCCAAAAGCAGGCTCAGTTAAGCAACGCCCAAAGTACATATACTCAAAACCAAATGGCTATCCAGTCGAAACATTCTACGACCGATATTGAAAATTATGCTAAGGACAAGCTTGGAATGAGTAAGGCAGAGAACGTTCAAAAAGAGTTTGTTTCCTTGTCACGGGGCGACAAGGCCGAAATCTCGAAAGATGCGAACCGGAACTTTTTCCAAAAAATTATAAACGCATTTACAGGGCTTTGGTCATAACATTCAAATTAAATTAATAAATATGTTATGGATGAATAAGAGTTGAGATGTGTAATCTTAACTCTTATTTTGGCTATATTATGCAGGCGCAATTTTTTAAGAAAGGAGAGGTTGTATGGCGAAAAAGAGCGTTAAACGTACAAAAAGAGGCGTTTTACAGCTTTTGAGAATGAGAACTACGATACTTATTCTTATTATCCTCGTAGTTGGTTTCGGCGCAATTTCCGTAAGACTTGCGTATCTTCAGCTTGTATCGGGACCTTATCTTCAGGAAAAGGCTGTTGAACAGCAACTCGTTGATACAACCGTAAACTCCAAGCGAGGAACTATTTACGACGCTAAAGGCAAGGTTCTTGCCCAGAGCGCATCGGTATGGAAAGTAGTATTAGCTCCCGCCTATCTCGAAACAAATGCTCAAAGAAAGTATGTTGCGAAAAATCTCGCGAAGATATTAGACCTTGACTATAAAGATGTTTACAATAAAACAAAACAAAAAATATATTACGTTGTAATTAAACGTAAAATCGAGAGCGACGAGAGAGAAAAAATCCTTAAACTCTGCGAAAAAATAAACGATAAGTTCGATGGTTTAAGTAATGTTATAACTTTGTTTGATGATTACCGCCGTTACTATCCTTATGATGATTTAGCGTCGTCTGTTATTGGATTTACAGGCTCGGACGACCAGGGACTTGAGGGCGTTGAGTATGAGTACGATAAATATTTGACGGGTACTCCGGGAAGAATTATAACCGCGCGCAACGCCAATCAAACCGATATGCCGTTCCAGTACGAGCAGAATGTTGACGCTAAAGACGGCAACAATATAACGCTGACAATTGATGAAACAGTCCAGTCAATCGCTGAAAAATATATGAAACAGGGACTTGTGGATAACGAGGTCGTAAACCGCGGTGTGTGCATTATTATGGACGTAAACACGGGCGGAATCCTCGCTATGGTAACAGCTGACGGTTATAGTCTTAATAACCCTTATGATTTATCGGACGCTGACCTCGCCTCAATCCGAGCTCTCCCAAAGAAAAAGAGAGCCGAGGCAGAAAGCGCGGCTTTAGGAGCGATGTGGAGAAATAAGGCGATTTCGGATACATATTATCCGGGTTCCGTTTTTAAAATGTGTACCGCGTCGATGGCGCTCAACGAGGGTGTTGTAAGCGATAATTCCTCATTTTATTGCGGAGGTTCGGTTAAAATTTACAACAATACCATTCATTGCCACTATACTGCGGGACACGGAAGCCAGAACCTTTTTCAAGCTATTACAAATTCCTGCAACCCCGCGTTTATTGATATAGGCGCAAGAGTAGGCGCTGAAAGATTTTATAAATATTATCAGGCTTTCGGATTTTCGGAGCCTACGGGAATTGATTTGCCCGGAGAATCCGACGACTTATTCTTCAACGAGGACGGTTCAATGTCCGTAACCGATTTAGCCGTTGCGTCATTCGGACAGAACTTTTCAATTACGCCTATCCAAATGATGACAGCGTGTGCGGCGGTTGCGAACGGAGGTAAGCTTTTACAACCGTATATAGTAAAGAGCATTACCGATGTTGACGGAAATGTAGTCAAGAAAACCGAAACTACCGTTAAAAGACAGGTTATTTCCGAGTCTGTAAGTAAAAAAATGTGCGATTATCTCGAGAGAAATACGATTCAAGGCGGTGTCAACAACGGATATATTGCAGGTTACCGCGTAGGAGGAAAAACAGGTACTTCCGAGAAAATCGGTCAGTCCCAAAAAGGACATAAGGATTATATCGCGTCGTTTTGCGGTTTTGCCCCTGCCGACAATCCGCAGGTTGCGTGTCTTGTATTCTTCGATACGCCGAGAGGAGCCTCTTATTACGGAAGTCAGGTTTCGGCTCCCGTGTTTGTAAATATTATGAGCGAGGTTCTTCCGTATCTTGAAGTGCAGGCGGAATATACCGACGACGAAAAACAGTATGTTGATACAGTCGCAGGCTCGTATATTGGACTTTCCGTTAAAAAGGCGCAGGAGCTTGCAAAGAGCGACGGCTTTACAACAACAATAAAGGGCAACGGCAAAAAGGTTGTCGCGCAAATTCCTTATTCGGCGTCAAAAATACCCGTTGACGGTAATATCGTACTGTATACTGATAAGGAGTCTAAAAAACAAAAGGTTGAAGTTCCCGATATGGTAGGATATTCAGTTTCAACAGTTAACGAAATTGCGTCCTCTGTCGGACTTAATGTAAGCTTTTCGGGCGTTACGTCAAGCTCCAATGCTGTTTCGACCTCACAGAGTATTTCTGCGGGTGAAACGGTAAACGAGGGAACTGTAATCACTGTTGAGTTCTCCGGAGGTACGGTAGTTCACGACTGATTAAGATTTTTTCGTTTCAAAATTTTGAAAGTCAAATATGTAATTAATGTAATAGGTGGATATATAATAATTAAGAATTAAGCATTAAGAAATTAACAATAAATTTATATTTTATATCCAAAGCAAGACATAGGAATAAACGTTTGAGGGATATGAAGTTAAAACAGAGACTGCATTTATGACGTGGAGTTATAAAAAACGCAGAACCTGTCCCCTCTATCCAAAACACAATAGAGTAAGGAACGTTTGGGGGATATGCGTCTAAAATAGGGACTGCATATATGACGTGGAGATATAAAAATTAAGAATTAAGAATTTAATTTAAAGGTAACCTTTTAATTCCTATTCAAATCAGATTCAAAGGAAAAGTTCTTAAAAAGTCTACAGCAGAACCTGTCCTTTCTATCCAAAACAATACAGAGGCAGAAACATTTGGGGGATATGAATTGTCCGAGAGGGACTGCATTTATGACGTGGAAATATAAAAAAGCAAAACCTGCCCCCTCTATCCAAAACAAGACAGAGGAAGAAAGGTTTGGGGGATATGTTTCTAAAACAGGGACTGCATTTATGACGTAGAAAAACTAAAAAGAAAGGAATTATAATATGACTTTTGGAATATGGACATTTTTATCAGCGCTTATGTCATTTGCGTTAACGGCGGTAATCGGAAAATTCCTTATCCCGTTTCTCCATAAGGTAAATTTCGGTCAGACTATCCTTGATATAGGACCTTCGTGGCATAAGCAAAAGCAGGGAACTCCTGTTATGGGCGGTATAATGTTTATAATCGGAATAACCGTTGTAACAAGCGTAAGCGTAATCCTTTACGGTATGTTTGCAAACTCTATGGTAGGAGTTTATCAGCAGGATCCCTCAAAAAGCGTAACATTTGTTTTCGCGGGATTAGGTCTTGCGCTTTGCCACGGCGCGATAGGATTTATTGACGATTATATTAAGGTCGTTAAAAAGCGCAATCTCGGACTCACTGCAGTTCAAAAGCTTATATTCCAATTTGCCGTAACAATCGCGTATCTTGCCGTACTCGGTTTTATGGGCTACGGCACATCTACAATAATTCCGTTTGTAGGCGAGGTTGAGCTCGGCTGGTTGTATTATATTATTTGCGCAGTTGTGATTGTCGGCGTTGTAAACGCGGTTAATCTGACTGACGGTATCGACGGACTTGACGGCTCGCTAACTTTCTTTGTAGGATTATTCTTTATGCTTATTGCAAGCCTTATAGGTTATATGGGAGTTACGTTTATGTCAGCCGCTGTTGCGGGCGGATGTCTCGGATTTTTGGTTTGGAATTTTCACCCTGCAAAAGTATTTATGGGAGATACAGGCTCGCTTTTCCTCGGAGGAATAGTTTGCGCTTTAGCATTTGCGGTAGATATGCCCATTTTGCTTTTACCGCTCGGAATAGTTTACCTTTGCGAAATGGGTTCCGTTGTGCTTCAGGTCGCTTACTTTAAATTAACTCACGGAAAGCGACTGTTCAAGATGAGCCCTATACACCACCATTTTGAGATGTGTGGTTGGTCGGAAGTTAAAATTGTTTCCGTTTTCAGCGCAGTAACCGTTGTTTTCGGAATAGTTTCGTTTTTACTCGTATTTTACGGAGTTTATTAGAATAGTTAATAATTTCGTTTTATAGCTTAAATGATGTTATATTCGGGAGAGATTAAATGGCACCTCAGGTAGAGGTAATGCGTCGTGCTGACGTTAACCGACTTTATGATGAAAAAGTGAATAACTCACGAAACAGACGCAGTACCCCTGCGCAGACTCAAACGCGCACACGTAAAAGAAGATTGCGACAGCGCTGGCTTGATAGAGGTATGGGTCTTGATTTGCCGTTTCTGCTTTTAGTGCTTGTGCTTGTCATAATCGGAATGATTATGATGTTCTCGGCGAGCTATCCGTCTGCGTACTATAAGCTTAACGACAGCTATTACTATGTCAGACGACAAATGTTCTATGCAATAATCGGCGTGGCGGCTATGCTCGGCATTTCGTTTTTTAACTATAACAAGCTCCATAAGTTTGCATTTCCGATGCTTATGGTTTCGTTTGCTACACTTGTTTTAGTTTTGTTTTTGCCGGGTAATGTACACCGTTGGATTGAAATCGGACCTATTAATATTCAGGCGTCCGAGATTATGAAATTCGCGATAATCCTGTTTTTTGCCCATTGGGGAAGTTTGTATTACGATAAAATGCAGTACGCCCGTTACAGTGTTTTGCCGGGACTTGTAATTTTTGGTATTACCGCTGTATTGCTTATTTTAGAGCCTCACTATTCAGGTATAGTAATTACGGCGATACTAACAGTAATTATGCTCTATATCGGCGGAATGAGGGTGAAGTATCTGATTATCGGAGCCTTGCTCTTAGGAGTTGTAATAGTTATCGCGTGGGCGACAGGTATTCTTACATATGCTATGCAGCGTATGGACGGCTGGGGACAGGCGCTCGTATATACAACCGAAGATATGTGGCAGACAACCTGGCAGACGCGAAACTCGCTTTATTCAATCGGTTCAGGAGGACTTTTTGGCTTGGGTTTAGGACAGTCAAGACAGAAATATCTTTACCTGCCTGAACCTCAAAACGACTTTGTTTTCGCCATAGTGTGCGAGGAGCTTGGCTTTGTCGGCGCTTTAATTATACTTTTAATTTTCGCTCTCTTGGTATGGAGAGGAATTACGCT
The DNA here is from genome assembly GCA_947627345.1 of uncultured Clostridia bacterium. Classification (GTDB taxonomy): domain Bacteria; phylum Bacillota; class Clostridia; order Oscillospirales; family Acutalibacteraceae; genus Ruminococcoides. The sequence goes on along the minus strand of CANQVS010000010.1, from coordinate 6,055 downwards.
GAGTTTAAGGGCGAAGGACCGTTTCGGAAAACTGCTCGGAATCGGACTTTCCTCACAAATCGGAGTGCAGGTTGTGCTTAATATTCTTGTTATTACTGACTGGCTCCCGAACACAGGTATCAGTTTGCCGTTTTTCAGTTTTGGAGGAAGCTCCCTTATAATGCTTTTGGCTCAAATGGGGCTAATACTTTCAATTTCCAGAACGGCAAATATAGAGAAACAATAGAGGATATTAAAGGAGAAAAAGTATGAGAATACTGTTTGCCGGAGGAGGCACCGCGGGTCATATTAATCCCGCGCTGGCTGTTGCGGGATATATAAGAGGAAAAAATCCGAACGCAGATATTCTTTTTGTCGGAAACCGAGGCGGAATGGAGGAAACTCTCGTTCCCAAAGCAGGTTTCAAAATGGAGCTTATTACGATAAGCGGATTTAAGAGAAAAATCAGCTTTGACGCCTTAAAGCAAAATATTTTGACCGTAAAAAGAATTTTCTCGTCTTCGGCGGAAGCTAAGAAAATTTTAGAGAAATTCAAGCCCGACATATGCGTCGGAACAGGCGGATATGTAAGCGGTCCCGTTTTGAGAACAGCGGCGAAAATGGGTATTCCTACGATAATCCACGAGCAAAACGCCTACCCCGGCGTTACAAATAAAATGCTCTCAAAATCCGCGAAAACGGTTATGCTTGCGGTTAAGGGAGCAGAAAAATATTTAGATAAAAACTGCAATTTTGTTATTACGGGAAACCCCGTAAGGAGAGAAATTATCTCGGCTGATAAACAGACGGCGAGAAAGAAGCTCGGGCTTGACGAACGTCCCGTTATTCTTTCGTTCGGAGGTTCTTTAGGAGCCCGTAAAATAAACGAGGGAGTTGCAGGACTTGTTGCCCGCAGCGGTAAAGACGGGAAATATCAGCATATCCACGGCTACGGAAAGTATGGACATTGGTTTCCTGACCTTGTTAAGGAAAAGGGCGTTGATATAAACGAGTGCGATAATCTCGATGTGCGCGAGTATATTGACAATATGGCTGACTGTATGGCGGCGGCTGATTTGGTTATTTCAAGAGCAGGGGCAATTACGCTTTCCGAAATTCAGGCTCTCGGAAAACCCGCCATTCTTATTCCATCTCCGAACGTAGCTGAAAATCACCAGTATCATAACGCTATGGCCCTCGTTAACAATAAGGCGGCGGAGATTATTGAGGAAAAGGATTTGACGGAGGAGATTGTTATAAATAAGGCGGACGGTCTGCTCCAAAATCCCGACAGGTTGAGAGAATATTCAGACAATTCACATAAAATGGCGATTACAGACGCCAATGAAAGAATATATTCCGTAATAAGAAAAATCACGGGCGCAATTTAGTAACATTCACTTAAAGCTCCCATAAAATATAATCGGTATGATTATTCAGCTAAACATTTAAGTGTTTAGCGTTAAGGGGTGCTTTCGGTGTCACGGTTTGTAGTTAACGGCGGAAAAAGGCTTTGCGGTGAGGTTGAGGTTCAAGGCGCGAAAAACAGCGCTCTGCCTATACTTTCAGCAACTGTTTTGACCCGCGGTGAAAATATACTTTATAACTGTCCTAAGCTTTCGGATGTTGATGCTTCTCTTAGAATACTCCGCTATTTAGGTTGTGACGCCAAGGAGCAAAACGGCGCTGTTTTAGTGAATTGCGATGGACTTTGCGAAAATGAAATACCCGATTGCTTAATGCGCGAGATGCGCAGTTCCATTGTGTTTTTGGGAGCGATACTTTCACGCACAGGCTCGGCAAAGCTTAGCTTTCCGGGCGGTTGTGAATTAGGCCCGAGACCGATTGATTTACATTTGAAAGCTCTCAGGAAAATGGGAGCGAAAATTTCCGAGCGCCACGGCGTTTTACAATGCCGTGCGGAAAACGGACTTAAAGGCGCAAAGATTAATCTTTCTTTCCCTAGCGTAGGAGCAACCGAAAATATAATTCTTGCGGCAGTTTTAGCCGATGGAACTACAACGATAATCAACGCGGCGCGGGAGCCTGAAATTTGTGACTTGTGCGATTTTTTAAATTGCGCGGGAGCAAAAATCTACGGAGCGGGCGAGGGCGTAATTGTTATAGACGGCGTTACAGAGTTAAACGCGGTTTCACATAATATTATACCCGACAGAATAGTCGCGGCAACGCTTATGTCCGCGGCGGCCGTTACAAAAGGCGATATAACTCTAAGCGGAGTTATTCAAAATCACCTGAGTTCTGTTATTCCTGTTTTTGAGGAAACAGGATGTCAGGTTAATGTCAAAGACGGTAATATGAAATTTTCCGCTCCCGAAAGACTTAATCCGATGCCTCTTGTTCGGACTATGCCTTACCCGGGCTTTCCGACCGACGCGCAGGCTCCGCTTATGGCGGTGGCTTCAATTTGCAACGGTACTTCTGTGTTTGTTGAAAATATTTTTGAAAACCGTTTTAAGCACGTCGGCGAGCTCACGAGGCTTGGAGCCGATATACAAGTTCAAAGCAAGGTGGCCGTAGTAAACGGCGTAAAATCGCTTTACGGAGCGTGCGTCGAAGCGCAGGATTTGCGCGGAGCGGCGGCACTTATTACCGCGGCGCTTATCGCAGAAGGTAAAACTGAAATAAGCGGAATAGAATTTTTGGAACGAGGATATGAAAATTTCGAGATTGTGCTGAGTTCCTTGGGAGCTGAAGTACGCAAGGTATGATAAAAAGCAGGAAAGGGGTGAGATTATGGACGATAAAAGGCCGAAACGCAGGCGTGAATTAAGCCCTAAAGAGAGAAAGGCGCTCGAAAAACAGCGCAGAAAACAGGATGAAATTGAAAAGAGAACACAGCGCAGGGACGCGAAATATCGAGAAGAGGCAAGAAAAAGGGCGCGCAAAAACGGTGAGTCACATATTGTTGTTGAAATTCCGCCGAACTCTGAAAAAAGCCGATACAGTCGCGCCGAGGATTTCAGCAGTCACTCTGACCGCAGACAGTATAGGAAAGAAACAGAGGTACAACACTCTGTAAATATTAACAGAGTTTCCGAAAACAATCACGGAAATTCAAAGATACATGAGAACTATGCTAAGAGAAAACGCAGAAGCAAATCAATCCCTGATATAATCGAGAGAGAAACCGATAAACGGGTCCGTAATCTTGAAGCCTCCGACCATAAAGACGGGTTTTATGCCGATGAGGTTGAAGTGAGAAAGGCGCAGGCGAAAAAACAGCTTGATAAGCGCAGGAAGAAAATGCCTAAGCCAATCTCTCCAAAAAAACGCAGAATAAAAAGGATTTCAGCTTACGTTTCCATAATCGCGGCGGTGGTAATTATCGGAATTGTACTTTCTCTGACCGTGCTTTTTAAGACCGAGAAAATTTATGTCAAAGGCAACGAATACTATGCGGACGATACTATAATCCGTCTGTCGGGAGTAAGCGAGGGACAAAATATTTTTATGGCGTCAATGTTTGGAAATTCCGACGCCGTAAGCAATAGTCTTCCTTATGTAAAATCCGCGAAAATCAAGTTTCAAATTCCGAATACCCTTGTTATAGATATAGAGAATGAAACTGCCGTGTATTCTATAAGAACCAATGGAATTTATTTTAAAGTCAGCGGTGACAACAGAATACTTGAACAGGTTTCTTCTAAACCTAAAAAGCTTGCCTCGATAATTGCTCCAAGTTTGAAATCAACTGAAATCGGAGATAAGGTGGAGTTTAGGGACAAGGTGTATACAAAAGCGCTTGAAGAAATAAATCGTTGCATTAAGAAAAACAAATATAATAAAATTAACGAAATTAATATCAGGGAAATTTCCAAAATTTCTGTTACATATGATAAACGCATAAAAATAAAAATCGGAATTCCCGAGTCTATTGATTATAAGCTCAGAACTGCTTTCGCAATTATTAACGAAAAGCTTGACCCGAATCATACTGAAAAAATTAAGGGAGTTTTAAATGTTTCTAATTGTGACAAAACCAAAAAATCCTACTTTAAAGAGGGCAGTATAAAGGATGAGGATGATGAAGTAACCCATCCGACCTCTGCCGTTACAGAAGAAACTACCGTGCGGACAACCTTTGTTGCACCGTCAGACAGCGAAACTTCAGATGACGACAATGAGGATAACATTGACAATGAGGGATATACCGAGCCTTTTGAGTAACAAAAATGCCATAAAATGGCTTAATTTATGATGTTTTTTTGGATTTTAGTTAAAATTTCTTAAATTATATTTACTTTTTAGAAAAAATGTGGTAACGTAATAAGGTATTAATTTGTATAAAATTCTTATATTATAATGTTTTTGGATGTAAATTGTTAAGGAGGAAGTAAAAATGGCTTTTGCTTTAGAGATGGAAAGTGAGTATATGCCTGTTATTAAGGTAATCGGAGTCGGTGGCGGTGGCGGAAACGCTATTAACCGAATGGTTACTATGGAGGTTAAGAACGTAGAATTTATCGCGGTTAACACGGACGACCACGTTTTAAGATTATCAAAGGCTTCCCAGACCGTTCAGATAGGTGAGAAACTCACAAAGGGCAAAGGTGCGGGTTCAATGCCCGAAATCGGTCAAAAAGCGGCTGAAGAGAGCAAGGAAGAAATTGCGGCTCTCTTAAAGGATACAGATATGGTATTTGTAACTGCCGGAATGGGCGGCGGTACAGGAACAGGTGCGGCTCCCGTGGTTGCTAAAATTGCAAAGGATATGGGAATACTTACGGCGGCTGTTGTAACAAAGCCTTTTGCTTTTGAGGGCAAAAGAAGAATGGCTCAGGCTGAACAGGGTATACAGGAGCTTGCCGCTTGTGTGGATTCTCTTATTATAGTTCCTAACGAAAGGTTAAAATATGTTTCGGATTCTCCGATTACACTCCAAAATGCTTTTGCGATTGCCGACGATGTTCTCCGTCAGGGCGTTCAGAGTATTTCCGACCTTATTCTTGTTCCGGGAATGGTTAACCTTGACTTTGCTGATGTCACTTCGGTTATGAAGGACGCGGGCTATGCTCATATGGGTATGGGCTTTGCTACAGGCAAGGACAAAGCTATCGAAGCTGCGGACTCTGCTATCTCAAGCCCGTTGCTTGAAACATCTATTGACGGAGCAAAGGGCGTAATTATCAATATTACAGCATCTCCCGATATAAGCCTTGACGATATTGACGCTGCGTCTACAATGATTAAAGATAAGGTGTCCGAGGACGCGAATATAATTTGGGGTGCCGTTATTGATGAAAATATGGAGGACGCAATCAGCGTAACAGTAATCGCTACAGGCTTTAACGCAGACGGCAAGGCAGTTACGGCTTCTCCTGCGGACGATAACATAATCGTAGAAAACGATGAAACAAAGGATAAGGATAACACCGATGATGACGATACATTCTACGATATTATGTCAATTTTCAATAAATAAAAATAATTAATTAAAATACATAGCGTACGCACTTTGTGCGTACGCTTTTTTCGTATAACGAAAACCACGCGATAGTAGAATGGTTCAAAATAGGTTAACCGATAAAAAGAACCCATCCGAAGAATGTGTAATAGAGACGACCTGTCAGTCGAAAGAAATACACAAACGTTGGGACGAAAAGTGAAACGAGAAAAAATTGATGCAAATAGTTTATCACACAAAATGGAACAGCAAGTACCACATCGCATTTGCCAAAAATACAGAAGAAAAGTGTTTTATTAAGAAAAGAGACAGGTGATAATAGAAATACTACGAAAATTATGTGAATGGAAAGGAGTGGAAACCATAGAATGAGAAGTATGTCTTGGCCATATTCATATTTTGGTAAGCATCCTGCCCAAAATGAGTGTTTCAGGATTTACGGAATACTTAAAAGGAAAAGCTCTAATGATATTTAAAAATTAAATTAGCGTACAGAAATCACGAGTTTTGGTGCAAGGAATATTACGTAGATACCATGGGTAAGAATAAAGAAGCGATAAAACAGTTAAATCATAAGATTTTAGAAATATTCAAAAAGCACAGAAGCAGATACGGTTATCGCAGAATAACAGATGAACTGCATAAAAC
>CANQVS010000009.1 GCA_947627345.1 uncultured Clostridia bacterium | reverse complement strand
AGCAATTCTTTAAGCGGATATTTCTGCCTTAATTCAGAGACTATTTTCGCTTTTTCCCGCTCTTTTGCTCTTCCGCATGAACTAAGGTACTCAGTTTTTTTAAGTATTCTATTTCCATTCGCAAACGCTGATTTTCTGCTTTTAAATCCTCTTCTACCTTTTTATCAAGCTTCGGTGGTCCACCTCTCTTTTTTCCATTGGCAGAACCTCTGCCTCGTCTCTCTTTCATTAGTCCTTCGGCTCCTTCTTCTATGTATATGCGTTTCCAATTCTTCAATGTGCAAAGATATTTATCTTCTTCTGTTCGATTTTGCGTATTCCAATATTTTCGAACAGTTTCTCTGTGGGATAAATAATTCTCACGCATATCCATTATAACAGATATTTTGAATTCTGCACTATATACCTTGATTTTTCTTCCTGTTTTTCCCATAAAAATATGCACCTCCAAAAGTGTCTAACTTTTGGGGTGCATATCATCAACGGGTGTTTTTGATTTTATAACTACTTATAAAGCTATATAAGTGTTCTTTTGGGGACTTAATTCCATTATCGTGTAATTACTTGTTGCATTGTCCCAAAAAATATGATATACTTTATAAGTATAAAAGCCGATTTTATGATATTTATGAGGTGCAGTATGGCTGTCAGTTATAATAAGTTGTGGAAACTTTTGATAGATAGAAATATGAAGAAAAAAGAACTTGGAGAAGCGGCAGGCATAAGCAATTCTCTTATTGCAAAGCTTGGGAAAAATGAGAATGTAACAGTTGAAGTATTAGTTAAGATTTGTACCGCTCTTGACTGTCAGATAGATGATATAGTTGAATTGATTCCCGATACAGAACAAGTTGTGAAAGGTGAAAGTAAATAATGATGAAAATAAATAAACCAACTTATATCAGCTTGTTTAGTAGTGCAGGTGTAGGTTGTTACGGATTTAAATTAGAAGATTTTGATTGTGTTGCAACAAACGAACTAATTACAAGAAGATTAGATATTCAGCGTTATAATCATAAATGCAAATATGAAAGCGGATATATCTGCGGAGATATTACCGACAATTCCACTAAGGATATTTTGTATTCACAGATTGATTTATGGAAGAAAAAAGAAAATGTATCAAGAATTGATGTTATAGTTGCAACCCCTCCTTGTCAGGGAATGTCCGTTGCAAACCATAAAAAAAGCACAAATGAAATTGTGCGAAATTCGTTAGTAATTGAATCAATAAAAATCATAAAGCAGACTAACCCTCGATTTTTCATTTTTGAAAATGTTGTTGCTTTTATGAAAACAATATGTACTGATATAGATGGAGAAAATAAGACCATTGCCGCTGCAATTGAAAGTAATTTAGGGCAAGACTACTCGTACACTTCTCGTATCATAAACTTCAAGAATTATGGAGCTTGCTCCAGCAGACAAAGAACTGTTGTTATCGGCGTTTCTAAAGATTATGCTGATGAGGTATCTCCTTTAGAATTATATCCTGACATTGTTAAAGAGCGCACGCTAAGAGAAGTTATAGGCGATTTAAAGCCGTTAAAAGAATTTGGTGAAATTGACAAAGATGATATTTATCATTCATTTAGAACATATCCAGAACATATGAGAGCGTGGATTTCCGATATAAAAGAGGGTGAATCTGCGTTCGATAATGTTGACGATAACAAAAAACCTCACAGAATTGTCGATGGTAAAATTGTAATTAATCAGCAGAAAAATGGTGACAAGTATAAAAGGCAATATTGGGACAAAGTTGGTCCTTGCATACACACAAGAAATGACCAAATGGCAAGCCAAAACACTATTCATCCGAGCGATGATAGAGTGTTTAGCATAAGAGAGCTTATGCTTATGATGACTGTTCCAAGTTCTTTTAAATGGGTTGAAACAGACTTTTCAACTTTGAATGATATGCCTCTTGAAAAGAAACGAGCATTTCTAAAGAAAGAAGAAATAAAAATCAGGCAGTCATTAGGCGAAGCTGTGCCTACTGCGATTTTTCAATCTATAGCAAGAAAAATAAAGTCGGCGTTAAAACATCCACCGCTTAATACGGCGGCAATTAACAAAATAGTAGCGGTCAATGGATTAAATGATATTAATATTTTAAAAAAATTCGTCTCTGATAATCCGATGAACTTATCATCATCTGCATTAGGCAAAATTGCCGAATTGGCAAATACCAACAGAACTGATAATGCTGCTTTTTTTACAAGCAAGACATTAATCACCAAAATAATGAAAGCTTTGCCTGACATTGATAAGGAAACGGTTAGAATTCTTGAACCTTCGGTTGGTGTTGGAAATTTTATACCACTTATTGTCAAAAAATTTGAGGGTAAAAATATTATTCTTGATGTAGTGGACATTGACAAGTATAGCTTGGAACTTGCGAAGCTGATACTGAAAAATTATACCATTCCTGACAACTGCACTATCAATTATATCAATGCAGATTTTTTACTGTACAATTTTGAGGAAAAATATGATTACATCATCGGTAACCCCCCATTTTTTAAAATGAAATCAAAAAACAAGCTACTTGATATTTATCGCCGTGAGGCAATCAATAAGACAACGACTAATATTTGCTCGTTCTTTTTAGACAAAGCAATAAATATCGGAAATTATGTAGCGTTGGTGTTTCCTAAATTTTTACTTAACACGCCGGAATTTGCACCGACAAGGAGTTATCTTTCGAGAAAGGCGATAGAGTGTATTATTGACTTTGGAGAAAAGGGGTTCCCCGGCGTTCTTGTGGAAACATTAGCAATTTTCATCAACAACCTTCGTCGCCCGTCAAATACTCGTGTTGAGTCAATTACACACAGGAAATTTATGATACAGTCACAGAATTATATTTTTGATGATAAATTGCCTTATTGGATTATCTATCGCAATGATGATTTTGATTCTGTGTGCAAGAAACTTGATTTCAATGTTTTCAAAGTATTCAGGGATAGACAGATAACAAATAAAGTACTTTTTCCTAATGGAGATATTCGTGTACTTAAATCTCGTAATATCAGCAATGATGGAAAAAGCGTTATAGATATTGATGGATATGATTCATACATCTCATACGACGATGCGAAAAGGTTATCAGTTTATAGCTATTTAAATTGTGATAATGTATATCTTACGCCTAATATGACATATAAACCGCGTATGATAAAGAAGCCAAAAGAATGCCTTGTAAATGGCTCTTTAGCAGTTTTAATTCCCCCCAAAGGAATAACTCCTACCGAGGAACAAATGGCATTTTTCTCAACACAAGAATACAGAAATTTTTATCAAATTGCAAGGAATTTTCAAACAAGGTCATTGAATGTTGATGCTTGCTCGGTATTCTTCTATGGACTATTGAGAGATAAAGTAAAAAAAGCTCCTATAACTGAAAAGCTAGATAAAAAAGAAAATATTCAAATTACAATCTTTGATTATGCAAGGTGAGGAAAAATATGTTAACGCGGCAGGATATTATAAATTTCTGTAATCAGCACGATTACGATATAAGGAAAAGACACAATGGTAGATGGATAGATCAAAAATGCACCCCTGATGTTATTTGGTCGATTTCAGACTTTGTGTTAGACTATGTAGATAATGTCAATGAGAAATTTACTGTTAAAGACATTTGGCAAAGTGAATATGCAAAACAAACAATTGCTGAAACATATTCAAAGCCAGGGACAGATGAGAGAACGGCGGAAAATGAGTACAATAAAGTCTTTTCACAACCTCTTAATATGCTTTGTTATGCAGGAATAATCAAAGATATTTCGGAAACTTCAAGACATTTATACATTATTGAAAATAGGGATGTTCTTGAATATATTTCTCGGAATGATGTATATGCGTTAAGGTTTTTGCAGTACTATATTGAAAAGGTACTTACTGATAGCGGTCTTATGGGTGTTTTTAATGATTTCTTTGAAAACCAAGATTCGGCACATTTTAACGCTATGAAGCAAGCCTTTATTGATTTTTATCATAACCATACTCATGTACAAAAGGATTACGAACCGAAACGAATATTTACAAAGGTGGTTAATCCTCTCGCTTTCGGCAGAGATAAGCTCGGCTCTGAAAAAGGTAGGATGTCTAAGCATAAAATAAATCGTTCTGATATGATGTACAACCAAGATAATTTCAGAGATGTTTATCGTGATAAACCTAAGGACATAACAAGACAAGAGTGGCTCGCAACACATCCTGATATTGACAGACGAGATGGATATTTCGAGCAGATGATGTCCCGTGCAAAAAGGCTGTTGCGTGATTTCACTAATCAATATAGGGAAAACATATCTGAATTAACGATGTTTATTGACGGGCAAGATGACAATGCTGCTCCTACACAGGCACATCATATTTTCCCGAAAAATGAATTTCCTGAAATTATGAATTATGTTGAAAATTTGATAATGTTAACGCCGAATCAGCATTATAGCTATGCTCATCCGAATAACAACACTCATATAATTGATTTAGCAGCTCAAAAGGTTTTGCTTATTGCAAAGACTTATAGTATTCGTCAAAATCTTACGAGCGAGGTTGAGGAACATATTTTTGAGTTTTGTAATTTTCTACAGGTGTTAAGTATAGGTTGGAACGATGACACTGTTCTGGAAATAGCAGAAAATGATTATAATGACATAATTCACGCTATTAATTATCATTATGTAGTGTAATTAGGTGTTTAAAATGAGCGAAAAAGCAATTAATAAAATAATATATTTTGATAAGGATACAATCCAAAATATACTTCAAGAAAAAGATCAAGGCAGATTACTTCATACAACAGACATTTTGACTTCAATGGAAAGCGAGGGAAATATTGAAGTTTCTGACAAAGTGAATTTAGGTGTACATTTTTTGAAAACGCTTAGAATTTCTGTTTAGTGGTAAATTATCCAAATCCTATATTGCTAAGAGGGATAAAACTACAACAATTACTTCGACTGAAATTTCTGAATTAAAAAAAATAAAGCCACATTTAAAAGAAGAAAAAAATGTAATTTTATCTGATATTGAAAACTCATCAACTTCTTTGCGAGTAGCTGAGGATATTTAAAAATCGTAAAAGGTGGCATAGAAGGTGTTGACAATAAAGAATTAAAAAATGTAATGGATAGTTACGATTGCTATGATACATATAAAATCAATGAGAAAAATTATGTAAGGTTTAATAACATAGCTTTTGTTAGTAATTATAAAAGAAATGATATTTTAACCACAATGATGACTTTATATTGTATTCCTGTTGGAAAGTTTAAAAAAGAACGATATGATTTTTTAAAAGAAATTAGCAAAAAGGAAACATTGTTATCAACCGCAGGACAATCTCAAACCTTGGCTGATGTTTATCCATCTAATATTTCTTTTGTTAAAGAAACTAATGCTGTGTCTGATGAAAGTTCAGATGAGGACATTATTAAGCTGTATGATGTCTTATATGCGTGTGTTTCAGCGGAGGATAAAAATGAGTAACAAAAGGAGCTATTATATTATTATCGGTTCAAAAACATTTTTTTGATTCTAAGTTACCAACTTTTGATGAAAATGATAATGCATACAGCTTTTTGGAACTTGTAAAATTATCGGATATTGCAAAACAAAATAAAATTGATTTTGATTTTCGTACTCCTATGCTGATTCTTAAAAACGACAATTATCACGGCATTGTTGATGTGGCACACGATAGATTAGGTGCACTTATTGAGGAATTAACCACAAATTAAGCTAAAATATATGTCCACAATCCTCCGAAAGTACTTTCTGATTATTTCTTCGGTGAAACACCGAACCGAAAAAGTTGGGGTATGCTTTATTAGAACGCAAGTCAAATTTGATTTTTTTCGACGATGAACTTGATAAATATCTTGAACATTTTTATTCCGCATTTTATACATTGTTCGATAATGTGTTATATAAAGATACGAATTATGATGTAGATGTATCAGGAACACTTATTGTCATAACTTCTAATTATCATACAGAAGAAATGAAGAAAAACTTAGGATTTCCTATTTTTATCGTATCGATAAATTTATACATTTTAATGATTTTTGGTGTGACACAATTCATACTATTGTTGTAAACGAGATACAAGCCCGTAAAATGGAATATCAAGATAAGCTTAGTGCAGAAATAATTTATGCGGAGGTAAGTCCCCGTATAAGTACACGAGGTGAGAATACTCGTACTATAAAATACAAAGTTCAACAAGTTATAGAAGAATTATTATTTGAAGATGTTCTTAACTTATGGGTTGAAAGTAACAACCACACATAAGAACAACTCATAGCTGATACAAGTTAATGAAATATGACTATTGCTTTTATAAGTAAAATTGCTTATAATTATCGTGTTGTCTATGACAACACAATGACAACAAAAATTTTGATAGTCTATATTTAATGGATAATCTAAATAATCCCGATAAATTGTGCTAAATTGCATATACAAAATTGTTTAAGCAAAGGTTTGAGGGAGCGAGTGGGAGTGAAATCCTTTGGCTATGATGATATGATATAATTCAAGTATATCATTGCATTAACCAAAAAGGAGTAGTTATGACCAGACAAAAGAACTACAAAAAAACACTTATAGCCTGTTATCTCGGCTTTGTCACCCAAGCTATATCCGCGAACTTCACACCGCTCTTATTTTTAACATTCAAGAATACTTATGAAATTGGGCTTGAAAAGATTGCTCTGATTCCATTTGCGTTCTATTTAACACAATTACTGATTGATTTTGCGGCCACTAAATTTGTCGATAAAATAGGATACCGCATTTGCGTAGTATCATCTCAGGTGCTGTCTGCGGCAGGACTTGCTTTAATGGCTGTTCTGCCAGAGCTGCTTCCCATACCGTTTTTTGGAATTATGATTGCAGTAGTACTCTATGCTATGGGCAGCGGTCTTGTTGAAGTATTAGTAAGTCCTATTGTTGAAGCTTGCCCCTTTGAAAATAAAGATGGTATGATGAGCTTATTGCACTCTTTTTACTGTTGGGGCGCAGTCGGTGTGATTTTGGGCTCAACGCTCTTTTTTTCGGTATTTGGCGTAGCAAACTGGAAGATACTTACACTGATTTGGGCGGTGGTGCCGTTATATAATGCGTTCAATTTTATCACCTGTCCTATTGAGCGGTTGACAGAAGAAGGCGAGAGCATGCGTCCCGGTCAGCTACTTAGATTACCGCTGTTTTGGTTGCTGATACTGCTTATGGTATGCTCCGGTGCATCCGAAACATCTATGGCGCAATGGGCGTCGGCATTCACAGAGTCGGCGATGGGTGTTTCCAAAACCGTCGGTGATCTGGCAGGTCCCTGCTTGTTTGCGGTGTTTATGGGAATATCCCGAGTCATATATGGCAAAATGAGTGAGAAACTGGACTTGGTTCGGACGATGACTGTGTGTGGTCTGTTATGTGTGGTCTGCTATTTGACGGCATCTCTGGCTTTTTTGCCGATTCTTGGGTTGGCTGGTTGTGCCATTTGCGGCTTTGCTGTTGGAATTATGTGGCCTGGATCAATCAGTATTTCGTCTCAGAAGTGTCCAAGGGGCGGCACGGCGATGTTCGCATTTTTAGCTTTGGCCGGGGATTTAGGTGCGACCGTAAGTCCTGCAATGGTCGGCGGCGTTTCAAATATGGCTGGCGGTAATCTTAAAATCGGATTGCTTGTTGCTACTGCATTCCCGATTATACTGATCTTCGTGTTGCTTGTTTTGAATCGAAAGTTCAATAGGTTGAAGAAATAAGGGCAATATTTCCTTCAAAATTGTAATTCATATTAGAACAAGATAGGTAAATAAAAATTATATCTGAAATATACAGTTGTTGTAACCTATATGCCAAATAAAACTCGTGTTAAAATACGAGAGGATACGGAAATCAAAAATTCTCCTCTTTACTGCCCAAAATTCAAGCAGGAAACTATAGTATATGTTAAAAAGATGCAAGTATTTGTCTGCAAAAGTTTTGAAAAGTGATTTCGCCATATGTTTTGATTATATAAGCAAAATCGTTTATAATACTTTTGTCACAGCGATTAACATATTCACAGCTCAAAGCCCCATGTTATCAACGGAGATAACAAAATGATAACACGAGTTCGAATAGGTTGTATAATATGGATACATCAAATAGTCAAAAGACGGATAATAATTCCTAATCAGAAATATTTAATATCGGTTAGGTGGGAATGAGATATAGAAATCTCAGATCCATTGCTCTTGGATTAGAATGATAGGATTAGTATGAAAAAATTATTTATTTGGTACAACAATCTTTCAAAGCGTATACGGGATAGCATCCGTATTTCATTGGTTATAGTTGGATTAATCTCTACCGTTTTATCTATACTTGGTGTTTCACTTGGAGATTGGAATGGTTCAAGTATTATAATTAGAGTCTGCGTTGTAATTGCCTCTGTGGTTGTAATCTATTTTCTTGTATTCTGGATAATAGGAAAGATATTTAGAGAACAAATAAACCTTGTAATTCGACAGACACCAATATGCATATGTGACGGAGATATTTTTAGCGAAACAGGGTGGAAAGTAATTGGTTGCGATTCACATTTTGATACAAGAGTTGATGATATTGTCATTGCTAAAAAGTCTCTTCATGGGCAGTTCGTATTACATCATGGAATAATAAAAGAAATTAATTCAGCAATAGAGGCTGAAGCCGAACGGTTACATATTAACGAAGATAAAAATGGGCAATATAGTTTTCCACTTGGTACAATTATACCCTACAAAAGTAGTGTTGATAATCAGAAGTATCTTTTACTTGCAATGACAAATTTGAATACACAATATGAAGCTCATACTAATATGGCTGAATATGAACAAATGCTTATGAAAATGTGGAAAGAGATCAATAGAGTTTACGCAATGAACGATGTTGTTTTTCCGGTACTTGGAGCAGGAATACCGAGATTTGACGACGGACCCAAGGATAATGGGGCACTGTTAAGGTGCATGTTATGCACCTTAAATAGTAGCGGTGTCAGTTTGAAATCAAAGGTTAAGATTGTCCTTTATGGAAAAGCAAAAGAGCTTCCTTTATACGAGTATAAGGATATGTTTCGTGAGATACATGTGAAGTAATAAACATTTCATACTGAAATGGAAACTACTGTGCGTTTTATGTCGATGAGCCATTTAACCAAAAAAATTTAGTGCCTCATCGACAATAGATTTTGTAACTTATAATTTGCTACAGGCATGGAAAGCCGATGATAGCTCGTTCCCTTTTATTGATTTGCATAATAAGAACTAAAATGTTAGGGTTGAAAGTGATTGAGAAAACACATTAAAGCCAAGATTGAGAAAAAGACTTAGAATTTCAAAAAATATCATTTTGGTACTTAGCAATATAACAAAGAATAGTCGTGCATTAAGAGAGGAAATTGATTACGGGATTAATATCAAGGCTTGCCAGTAATTGTTATTTATCCAGATTACGCTGAAAAAACAGATATTGCTAATACGAATGGGATTAAAAAGCAGATTATAGACTTGTGGGACAAACTTCCAATATTTCGAGATAGTATGGACAAAGTACCCACGATTAATGTTTTATACAAAAAGGCACTTACCAAATCTACTTTGGAGGATGAGCTATTTATGATTAAACAGCAAGTTGGATCAAAAAGATTACTACTTTACCCTGTAAAACGTGGTTAAAAAAAGGAAGTGTTCGTGACAATATCGTGACAACAAAAGTTTTGATAATCCATAATATGTGGATAATCTGAATAATCTCAACATCACGAGCGAAATGACAAAGACAAAATTGTTTAAATCACGCTTTCGAGAAGCGAGTGGGAATAGAGAATAAAATCCCTGAAAGCTGATTGAAAACTGCGTTAAAGAATGTGGTTTTGAATACGCACGTATTCCTGAGGAGAACCGATCTTTCACATTTCAGTGCAACTATTATAATTGGAAAGCGAGTGCGTTTCATTTATATTATGAGATTGATAAACTTGAAAACACATTTTTCAACATTAACCATGAGCTTACATTATTTCAAATTGCCGATAACTCTTACGACCTTGATATTAAAAATATGAGGGACTGAATTGAAAGTATATTTAAGAAAATTATTGATACAATGACATTTTTCCAATGATAACAATTGAAATTATCGACTATCTAAGGGAAATGAGTTGTGCCGAAATCAACGACAGTTGTATAACGAATAACAGTAATATTCGTTTGCGGTTTGATATAAATGGTAATGTAGCAGTAACAAAGGCAAAAGATAAGTTGAATATTGGGGAATAAGATGAATATTTTATATCTTTGTGACAAAATAAATCTGCAACCTGAAATCAAAAGCAAAGTTCTTAGATTTTCTGATGCATTTGATTTCAAAATAGTAGATAAACAGCTAAAAGATTTTCTTGTGTATGAGAAAATGAAAGATGCTCAAATTGAACTGCAATATATTCTCGGAGATGATGAGGACAATATCAAAATTCTTGCTTGTATGCTGAAAGCATCTGTTGATGTTTATGATATTTATAAAGAGAAAGGCATTTGTGATGAAATCTATTTCTCCACAATGAAATGCTACACACGTTTTATTGATGAAACCTATAAGATGACAGGTCGCTTATATTTCGACAGATATTGGTGGACTGCTCGACAGGCAGGGTGTCACCTTTTCAGAATCGGCGAACTGGAGTATGAAATGAAACATCTTGAGGATAAAACAGTAATCGGTATTCATATTCCCTCGGACGCTGACTTTTCTCCATTTGCAGTTGATAATTCGTTAGAAACCGCAAAAAGGTTTTTTACAGAGCATTATCCAAAGCTTGCAGATACAGAATATCGCTGTCATTCTTGGCTGTTGGATAGTCAGCTCAAAAATATGTTAAGTGACAAATCTAATATCATTAGCTTTCAAAAACGCTTTGAAATCTTCGATGAGGGAGAGGTTGACACGGAGTTTATTGAATGGATTTTCAACACAAAATCCACAGATTTTATGACCTTGCCCGAAAACACATCTCTGCAAAGGAATATGAAGAAACATCTCCTTTCAGGCGGAGTTATACGTAATGTGTACGGGAAATTGAGTTTAATATAAGAATATATTTTCAAAATCAAGAGCAGATAATTTGCCTTAAATAGAAACAAAGGCATATCGCTTTAAAAGTACTTATTACCACTTGTAAAAAAAGGCGATACTATGAAATGGTTAAAACTTAGAAAACTTAAAACCAATTAAAGAAGTAAAAAGAGGTATCTTTACAGCAAATATTCAAATATTAAACAAAATAGTTTTACTCAAGCGATGAAATTACAGAGCGTAAATGAAGACTAAAAGCCCAAAAGCCAGATATAACCTGACTTTTTGGGCTTTTTATTTTGTTCATTATGAATTTAATGACATTTCACGTAACTTTGGTTGTTAAAAAGAAAATAGTAAATCAGAATCAACTTTTTTTATGACATTAGGTAATTGAGCAAAATACCAAAAAATATAAAGTGTTTATATGTTATTTGCCGCTTCTTTAAGTATGGCAGGTAAGGCGGAACTTATCGTTAATGATACATAATCAATCAATTGTTGCCTGTCGTACGGGCGCTTATTTTTTAATAGTTCCACAATCATTCCGACGATTGCCTCTGTATAGAAATCGCAAATAAATGTCCTAAAGTCATTACCGACATCAATGCCCATAATTTCCTCATAGCGACAGATTATAGTCATTACAATACTGTTGAAATCATTATGAAAGAATCTTTTTAATTCATTTGAACCTATAGAATCATAGGCGCAGTTAAGAATATGCTTATTTTCCTCAACATAGTCTAATACAAAATTAATTGCATCCTCATAGTCCAACAGTAAATCAAAATTCTTTACCACATCTATTGCTTCTTGTTCAAGCGTCCATTTTAGCAGGTCTTCGATATTTTCAAAATGATAGTAAAATGTTTTGCGGTTAATTTTACAGTCGGCAACTATTTCGCTTACTGTTATTTTTGATAGCGGCTTTTTCTCCATAAATTTTTTGAGAGAAGCCGCTATTGTTTTCTTTGTATTAAAAGTTGTAATTTCGTGTTTCATTTTCTCTCCCTCTATAATTTATTATACACCTGTCCGTTAAAATTTCAATATATTTTTTAAATTTGACCATCAAATGTCCCGTTTTGTCCGATTTTTCAACATTTTAATTAATTTAACCGTTGATGTAATACATTCAATATTTATAATAATATTTTGAAAGCGGGTGTATTAGAATGGCTGACAGAAAATTTATTGAGTACAACATAGTTATTCATACTACCTTAGGGAATAAAAAAGGAACGTTATCCGCTGAAATTGAAGGCGATACATTAGAGTGTACTATAAAGGTTATGAAAAATGAAAACCTTTTCAGAGGAACGATTAATTACTATGGTAAATTTAAAATTAAGGGGCATATAAAAACTCTCACTAATATAGTTCAATGTGACGGAGAGGGATATTTAGACGACAGCACAATTACCTTTACGCTAAACGCTGAAGGTCGGAATCTTATTGTTACAGGGACATCTGTTATATAAAGGGGCGGTAATATTTGAAAAATTTTTATAAGAAGATAACTGCAAGACCAAAATCGGTAATAATTATATTTATACTTTTTGCTGTTTTCGGTACGCTCCTTAGGGGTTTTGTTGCAGTTAACTATGATATAAACGATTACCTTCCTGAGGACAGCAAGTCTACGGTTTCGATAGATGTAATGAACAAAGAATTTGACGGTGGTATTCCAAATGCCAGAGTAATGATTCAAAATGTAACTGTTGCAGAGGCGTTAGAATATAAGAATAAGATTAGCAACGTTAAAGGCGTTTCAAACGTAACATGGCTTGATGACAGCGTTGATATTACTCAACCGCTCGAATTTATGGATTCAGAAACGGTAGAAACATATTATAAGGATAATACAGCTCTTCTGTCTGTTACAATTGAGGAAGATAGTATCCTTGACGCAGTTTCAAAAATCAGAAATATTATAGGCGATAATAACGCTATGGAGGGTTCGGCAGTATCTACTGCAGTAGCTACCGAAAGCACAATCAGTGAAATATATCTTATAGCAATAATTGCCGTTATTTTTGTTCTTATAGTTTTAATTCTTAACACGCTTTCGTGGGTTGAACCTGTTATAATTCTTATAGGGCTTGGAGTTGCAATCCTAATAAATATGGGAAGCAACATTATTTTTGGAGAAATTTCGTTTGTATCTAATGCGGCAGGGGCTATTTTACAGCTTGCGGTTTCACTTGATTACTATGTTTTTTTACTGCATCGGTTCGAGGAAAGCCGAAAAATTTTTTCAAACCCGAGAGAGGCTATGGTTGACGCGCTTTGCAAATCCACAAGCTCAATACTTTCAAGCGGACTCACTACAGTTATAGGTTTTGCCGCTCTTTGTCTTATGAGATTTCGCATCGGGCCTGATTTGGGTTTGGTGCTTTCCAAAGGGGTTTTAATAAGTCTGATAAGCGTGTTTGTCTTTATGCCAAACTTTATACTGTTAGTATTTAAAATTATTGATAAAACACGTCATCGCCGTTTTTTGCCGAAATTTGAAAGGTTTGGCAAGTTTGTAAGCAAGGTAATGGTACCATTTGTATGCGTATTTGCGGTGATAATTGTTCCTTCTTTTTTGGCTTCAAACTCAAATGATTATTATTACGGGTCCGCTCATATTTTTAATGAAAATACCAAACTGGGTTCGGATACAAAATTAATAGAAAAAGTTTTTGATAAAAGCGATACATATGTTTTAATGGTACCGAGCGGAGATAATGCAAAGCAGAAGAAGTTATCAAATCAGCTTAAAAAGCTTCCGCAGGTTAAAAACATTCTTTCCTATGTAGATACTGTAGGAGAGGAAATCCCTGAAGAATATATTGATAAAGATACGCTGTCAATGCTTGAATCAGACAATTACAGCCGTATGGTTATTAATCTTGAAACTGACCACGAGGGCGAAGATACATTTAAACTTGTCGAAAAAATTAGGAACACGGCTGAAAGCTTTTACAGGAATGAGTACTATTTGGCAGGAAACGGCGTAAGTACATACGATTTGATGAAAACCGTTACAAGCGATATGATGAAGGTTAACTTTATAGCGATATTGGCAGTTTTTATAGTTCTCGTATTTACTTTGAAATCAATTACTCTTCCTGTTGTTCTTGTTACAGGTATTGAAACCGCTATATGGTTAAATCTTTCAGTTCCGTATTTTAGCGGTGATACAATTTTCTATATTGCTTATCTTATTATCAGCTCCATTCAGCTTGGGGCAACTGTAGATTACGCGATACTAATGACGGACAGATATATGGAGTTTCGTCAGAAAATGCCGAAAAAAGAGGCCATTGTCAATGTGATTTCATCTTGTACTCTTTCGATTCTTACATCGGGAAGTGTTCTTACGGTTGTAGGTTTTCTCTTGGGACATTTTTCAACCCACGGTTTGCTTGCTCAACTCGGACTCTTTATCGGCAGGGGAACACTGTTCTCATTGGCAATTGTAATGTTTGTGTTGCCGGGACTGCTGTATTTAATGGACGGTATTATTAAAAAGACCACTAAACATACCAACTTTTATGAAAATTAACGAGGTGATTGTAATGAAGTTGTTCAATAGGATAATCTCCGTAGTGCTTTCAATATTAATTATTATGTCGGTTACTTTTTCGGCTTCCGCGCATAGTTCAGAAAAAGAAGAAGTAATTTATATTATGACAGACGCCGAGGGTTCTGTAGGTGGAGTTTACGCGGTTAATATTTTTAAAGGCGGAGATATTACCGATTACGGGGACTATGATAAAATAAAAATGCTTAATACGAGCGATAAAGTAAACGTCAGCGGAGATAAAATTACATTTTCCTCGTCCTCAAAAAAAGTCTATATGCAAGGCACTTTAACAGATACTGAAATTCCGTGGATAATATCAATCAGATATTTTTTAAATGGAGAGGAATTGACAGCAAAAGAAATTGCCGGTAAAAGCGGTAATCTAAAAATAAAGTTTTCAGTTAAGAAAAACAAAAAATGCAAAACTAAATTTTATGAAAATTATGCTTTGCAGGCGATTTTTACACTTGACACCAAGATATGCTCCAAAATAACCGCTGATGATGCTACTTTTGCCAATGTAGGCAGTGACAAACAGCTTACATACACAATTCTTCCCGGTAATGGTATTGACACAACCATAACTTCAAAGGTTAAAAATTTTGAAATGTCAGCGGTTTCAATTAACGGCATAAAAATGAATATTGATTTGGATGTCGATACCAATGAAATAACAGATAAAGTAGATGAACTGAATAAAGGAATCAGCAAAATCAATAAAGGCGCAAAACAGGTTAACGACGGTTCCTCACAGCTTAATAAAGGAGGAAAAACATTAAAGAACAATTCTTCCAAGCTGTATAGCGGAACAGAAGAACTTGATGACGGAGTTGAGGAACTTTCTAAAGGCATAAATACGCTTAAAAGCGGGCTTGATAAACTTAATTTGAAATCAAAAAATCTCACAAGCGGTTCCTTGCAGATTAAAAACGCGTTGTTAACAATTAAAACTTCCCTGAATTCTGTTTCCGCAGATACTAAAGAGATTAAAAAATTAACTTCGGCGTCAGGACAAATCAAAACGTCAATAAAAGAGTTGAAAAACGGAGCGTCTGAATTAAAAAATAATACTGATTTTAATCAATATAAATCATTAATGTCCGCAAATGGACTTGATATTGACGCGCTTTCATCAAAAAATGAGCAGGCGATTAAAAGCCTTACTGCTCAAATTTCTCAATTAAAGGAAACGCTTTTAAAAATTCAGGGAAATGAACTGTATAAGGAACAGGCTAAAGAGTTACAGGAGCAGATTTCACAGCTTACCGATATTGTCACTTTGCTTACGGGAAATAACGGTATGATTAAAGGTACTGAAGAATATATCGACGGTTTAGCCGACGGAGCTTCACAGTTATACTCGGGATTAGGACTGCTTGAAACTAAATATACAGAATTTGACAATTCAATAAATACGCTGGCGAATAAACTAAAAACAATGCTTGTAAATGTTTCAAAATTATCTGACGGAATCAATACTTTAGTAAAAAAATACAAAACATTGGACAACGGAATTAAATCATATACAGACGGTGTTGCAAAAGCTGTAAAGGGATTTTCCAAAATTAAAAGCGGAGTCTTTGACCTTGCAACAGGAAGTGATTCGCTGGTTAAAGGTACAAAGGCCTTTGACGGAGGAATGAAAAGTCTATACAGCGGTATTTCAGAATTGTACGGCGGTACGGGAGAGCTTTATGAAGGCACTTGTGAATTAGACCGTAAAACATCGGGAATGGATAAAAAAATTAATGATAAGATTAATGATTTAATTTCAACAATAGGCGGTTCTGACGGCAAAACCCGTTCATTTGTATCCGAGAAAAATACTGACGTAACCTCTGTTCAATTTGTAATAAAGACGGATAAAATTGAAATAAAGGAAAAGGAAACAGGAGAGGTTAATTCAGGCGAAAAACTCAATTTATGGCAAAAACTGCTTCGCTTATTCGGTTTATATTAAATCTTATAAATTATTTCATTGCATTTTCTTTTTACATATGATATACTTTTAGCAGACAGGAATGAAGTTCTCCTGTAGCATATTGCTAAAACCGCTTTAAAAGCTGATGACTTCTGTATTTATTTTGCAGATGGCATTGGCTTTTCTGCATTTTAGGAGGATTTTTATGTTAACGTCTTTATCACTCATTTTTCTTGTCGGGCTTTTGACGGCAGGAATATTTCAAAAGCTTAGATTGCCTCGGATTATCGGAATGCTTATAACAGGTATTGTTATCGGTCCTTATGTTCTCGATTTTCTCGACCCGTCTATTCTCGGAATATCAGCAGAATTACGGCAGATAGCGCTTATTATAATTTTAATAAAAGCAGGACTGTCACTTGATATTAACGATTTAAAAAAGGTTGGAAGACCTGCGATTCTAATGTCATTTTTGCCCGCTGTTTTTGAGATATTAGCATTTGTAATTTTTGCGCCGAGCTTACTTGGCGTTTCTCTCATTGAGGCTGCGATTATAGGAGCAGTACTCGGAGCTGTATCACCTGCAGTTGTTGTTCCTAAAATGGTTAACCTTATGGAAACAAAATACGGAACAAATAAAAGCATACCTCAGCTCATTCTTGCAGGAGCGTCGCTTGACGATGTTTTTGTAATAGTCTTATTCACAACATTTGTATCTATGGCTCAGGGCGGTTCGGCTTCGGTAATGGATTTTGCGGGTATTCCAATTTCCATTATTTTGGGAATACTTTTGGGTGCCGTGACAGGATTTTTTCTTGCAGTGTTTTTTGAAAAAGCGTATACTAATAAAAATAAAATTCGTAACAGCACAAAGGTAATAATCATTCTTGGGTTATCGTTTTTATTAATTTCAATAGAAAATTGGCTCGAAAATTTTGTGCCTGTATCAGGTCTTTTGGCAGTAATGAGTATGGCGTGCGTTCTGCAAATAAAAAGCACTGACAAGGTTTCAAAACGGCTTTCCGAAAAGTTTGGCAAGCTTTGGATTGCCGCCGAAGTGATTTTATTTGTTCTTGTCGGAGCTGCGGTCAATATTAGTTATACGTTTAAAGCAGGACTTGTTTCAATAGGATTAATTTTTATCGCACTTGTTTTCCGTTCTGCGGGAGTATTGATATGTATGATTGGCACGAAATTAAACTTTAAAGAGAGATTATTTTGTGTTATTGCTTATTTACCCAAAGCAACAGTGCAGGCGGCTATAGGTGCTGTTCCGCTCTCGCTGGGACTGCCCTGCGGAAATATAGTACTCTCGATTGCTGTATTATCTATAATCATTACGGCTCCTCTCGGTGCGTTCGGAATGGATATAGGCTACAAGAGATTACTTAAAAAGAGTGAATAATTAAATTTGAAAGGAAAATATAATATGAATTTAAACGATGGATTAAAAGAAAGAAGAAGTATTCGGAAATACAGGACAGATAAGGTCGATAAAAGTCTTATTGAGAGTATTATTGAAACGGCACGTTATGCGCCGTCCTGGAAAAATTCTCAAACGTCAAGATATAATATTATAACTGATGAAGCTTTAAAGGATAAAATTGCGGATGAAGCGACCTGCGGGTTTGAGAAAAATAAAAGTATTATTAAAAATGCGCCTGTACTTGTCATCCTTTCAACAGTTGATAAAATCTCGGGATTTAATTCTGACGGCTCATATACAACGTCTAAAGGCGAGCACTGGCAGTCGTTTGACGCGGGAATTTGCGCGCAGACATTTTGCCTTTCGGCTTATTCAAATGGACTCGGAACTCTTATAATGGGGATTTTTGATGAGAAAAGAGTTTCAAAGCTTATAAATCTTCCCAAAAATGAAAAGGTTTCAGCTTTAATTGCGCTCGGATATACTGATGACAAGCCGAAAGCCCCAAAACGTAAAGATATTTCGGAAATAACAAGGTTTATATAATTTTTATGCCCGGGGTTACAGCCTCGGGCATTAACTTTGTAACAGTTAATTCTTATATGTAAATATAAATTACAGTTGTGTTTTATTTGTTTACAAGGCACAATATATTGTGATATATTGTATAAGTAAAAATATGTAATTATGTTCTAAACGGAGGTATTATTATGGAAAAGTACAAACAGGAATTTATAGAGTTTATGGTAGATTGTCAGGTTCTTAAATTTGGAGATTTTGTAACAAAAAGCGGTAGAAAAACGCCCTTTTTTGTAAACACAGGTTTCTATCGCACAGGCTCTCAGCTTAAAAAGCTTGGTGAATATTATGCCGAGGCGATTAACAATAAATTCGGACTTGATTTCGATGTGCTTTTCGGACCTGCTTATAAGGGTATTCCGCTTTCGGTAACGGCGTCAATCGCTATTGCGGATAAGTTTAATAAAGATATAAAATACTGTTCAAACCGTAAAGAGATAAAGGACCACGGAGATAAGGGGATACTTCTCGGAAGCCCGATTTCAGACGGCGACAAGGTAGTTATTATTGAGGATGTTACTACTGCGGGAACATCAATTCAGGAAACTTTGCCGATTATTAAAGCGCAGGGTGATATAACCCCCATAGGACTTGTTGTCTCGGTTGACCGTATGGAAAGAGGACAGGGTGAAAAATCTGCTCTTTCTGAAATTGAAGAAAAATACGGACTTAAAACCACAGCGATTGTAACTATGGGGGAGGTTGTTGAACATCTTTATAACAGAGAATACAAGGGTAAAGTTATAATTGACGAAAAGTTAAAGTCAGCAATTGACGCTTATTACGAGAAATACGGAGTTAAATAAGATAAATTTTATGGAATTGGGGAGGCGCAGAATATGGCGGATAAAAATGTCCACAAGGGTCACAGACAGCGTATGCGTAATTTGTATCTTAACGAGGGCATAGATAATTTTAATCACCATCAAGCGCTTGAACTTTTGCTTTTCTACGCGTTTCCGCAACGTGATACAAATCCTATTGCACATAAACTTATCGACCAGTTTGGTTCAATTTCCGCCGTATTTGACGCTCCGATTGTTCAGCTCAAAAGATTTGGTTTAACCGATAATACTATAGCGCTTTTAAAATTAATTCCCGATTTTTCCAGAATATATAATATGGATAGAACCGATTATAATTCTAAGCGGATAGAAATAAGCGAGCTTTGCGAATATTTCCGCCCTAAGTTTATCGGCAGAACAAACGAGGTGTTGTATCTTCTTTTGATGGACGGTAAATACAAGGAGCTTTATTGCGGTATTGTATCCAAAGGCTCAATAAATACAACCGATGTGCCGATAACAAAAATCATAGAGAACGCCGTGTATTATAATGCGGAATATGTTGCTATAGCTCACAATCACCCCGACGGTATCGCTTTGCCGTCACAGGCTGATATTAAAACCACAAAAACTATATACGACACATTAAAGCTTATGAATAAACATTTAGTCGACCATATTATCGTATGTGATGACGACCAGATTTCATTGGCTCAAAGCAAGTATTACGGTCAGGGGATTTTCTTTAAGAGTTCCGATTAAGGTGATTTTATGGGAGAATTTAAACTCCATTCTTCATATAAGCCGACGGGCGACCAGCCTCAGGCTATAGAGAAAATTACAAAAAGCATTCTTTCCGGAAACAGAGAGCAGACTTTGCTCGGCGTTACAGGTTCGGGAAAGACTTTTACTATGGCTAATATAATAGAAAGAGTTCAAAAACCTACTCTTATTCTGGCTCATAACAAAACGCTTGCGGCACAGCTTTGTTCGGAATTTCAGTCCTTTTTCCCTGAAAACGCCGTCGAGTATTTTGTGTCTTATTATGATTATTATCAACCTGAGGCCTATGTTCCTACAACAGACACATATATTGAAAAGGACAGCTCCATAAATGATGAAATAGATAAGCTCCGCCACAGCGCTACTTTGGCGCTTTCCGAACGCAGAGATGTTATTATAGTAGCCTCGGTGTCCTGCATATACAGCTTGGGCGACCCGATAGATTACCGAAATATGGTGATTTCACTTCGCCCAGGTATGGAGAAAGGCAGAAATGAGCTTGTGAAAAAGCTTGTTGAATTGCAGTATGAGAGAAATGATGAGAATTTTACCCGTAACAAATTCCGTGTAAGAGGGGATACTCTTGAAATTTTCCCCGCGTCATCAAGCGACAGAATTATAAGGGTTGAATTTTTCGGCGATGAAATTGACAGGATAAGTGAAATCAATCCCCTTACTGGAGAACTTATCGGTACTCTGCGTCACGCGGCAATCTATCCCGCGTCGCATTATATAGTTTCAAAAGAAAAGATGCTTGATGCTGTAGCTGAAATTCGCAGAGAGCTTTCCGAGAGAGTTAAGTATTTTCAATCTAAAGGAAAGCTTTTAGAGGCACAAAGAATTGAACAGAGAACTAATTATGATATTGATATGCTTCTTGAAACGGGGTTTTGCAGCGGAATAGAAAACTATTCGAGAATTATGTCGGGAAGAAAACCGGGCTCATCTCCTTACACTCTCTTAAATTATTTTCCCGATGATTTTCTTCTTTTTGTCGATGAGTCCCACGTGACCTTACCGCAGGTCCGCGGAATGTACGCGGGCGACCACGCAAGAAAAAAGAGCCTTATTGATTTCGGATTCAGACTTCCGTCAGCATATGATAACCGTCCGCTTAATTTTGACGAGTTTTATTCAAAAATAAATCAGGTTTGCTTTGTTTCAGCGACTCCGGGCGATTTTGAAAAGGGGAAAAGTTCCCTTATTGCGGAGCAGATTATACGTCCTACAGGACTTTTAGACCCCGAAATCAGCGTTCGTCCGACAGAGGGTCAGCTCGACGACCTTATTTCTGAAATTAATATAAGAGTTTCAAAAAAACAACGTACGCTTATAACAACGCTGACCAAAAAAATGGCGGAGGATTTAACCTCATATCTTATTGAAATGGGCATAAGAGTAAAATATATGCACCACGATATTGATACCGTTGAGCGTATGGAGATTATCCGTGACCTGCGTTTGGGCGAGTTTGACGTTCTTGTAGGAATTAACCTTTTAAGAGAGGGCCTTGATATTCCGGAGGTGTCGCTGGTAGCTGTTCTCGACGCTGATAAAGAGGGATTTTTAAGGAGCGAGCGCAGTCTTATTCAGACGATAGGACGCGCCGCAAGAAACAGCGAGGGTACTGTTATAATGTACGCGGACAGCGTTACCCCGTCTATGAAAAACGCTATTGTTGAAACTAACCGCCGGCGTGAAATTCAGATGAAATATAACTCGGAGCATAATATTACTCCTAAGACGATTGTCAAGAAGGTAAGTGATATTATTGAAATTTCTACACATACTGACGATGAATTTAAAAATATGAAACAAATGTCACGAGCGGAAAAACAACAGCTTATAAAGAGCCTTCAGCGTGAGATGAGAGCGGCGGCTAAGCTACTTGAATTTGAACACGCGGCGTATTTAAGAGATAAAATTAAAAAACTACGAGGTGAAAAGTAGTGCCTAAAAAGAAAGCAAATGATTATAACGACGACAGTATATCCTCATTAAGCGGGGCAGACCGTGTCAGAAAAAGACCGGCGGTAATTTTCGGCTCCGATGGTATTGAGGGTTGCCAGCATTCCGTGTTTGAAATTCTGTCAAACTCAATTGATGAAGCCAGAGAGGGCTATGGAAAACAAATACAGGTTACCCGTTATTCTAACGGTTCCTACGAGGTTGAGGACCACGGACGAGGAATACCTGTCGGTTATAATAAAAATGAAGACCGAATGAACTGGGAGCTTTTGTTTTGCGAGATGTACGCCGGCGGTAAATATAACAATAACGACGGAGAAAACTATGAGTTTTCTTTAGGTCTTAACGGTCTCGGACTTTGCTCGACGCAATATGCGTCGGAGTATATGGACGTTGAAATTAAGCGCGACGGCTATAAATATTCCCTTCATTTTGAACACGGAGAGAATATCGGCGGACTTAAAAAGGAAGAATATAACCGCCGTGATACGGGAACAAAAATACATTGGAAGCCCGATATTGAGGTGTTTACGGAAATTGATGTAAGCGCGGAGTATTTTCTCGATATTATGAAACGGCAGGCTATAGTTAACGCGGGAATTGAGTTTATTTTCCGCAATCAAAACGGCAGAAGCTTTGACGTTACAAGCTACAATTATGTAAACGGTATTGAGGACCATATTAAAGAGATTGTAGGCGGGGACGGTTTAAGTTCGGTTCAGTATTGGGAAACGGAGAAAAAGGTACGTGACAGAGCCGATAAGCCCGAGTATAAATGTAAAATCTGCGTGTCTTGCGCTTTTTCCAATAAAATCAATCAAACCGAGTATTATCACAATTCAAGCTGGCTTGAATACGGCGGAGCGCCCGAAAAGGCGGTTAAAAACGCGTTTGTATATATTATAGATTCGTATTTAAAGAAAAACGGCAAATATAATAAAACTGAATCAAAAATTAATTTTGCAGATGTTCAAGATTGTCTTGTGCTTTGCATTTCATCTTTTTCGAGCATTACATCATACGAAAATCAGACAAAGAAAGCGATTACGAATAAGGGAATACAAGAGGCTATGACAGATTTTCTGCGCCATAGTCTGGAAGTCTATTTTATTGAAAATCCTCTTGAAGCCGAAAAAATCGCAAATCAGGTTCTTATAAATAAACGCAGTCGTGAGGACGCGGAAAAAACACGTCTTAATATTAAGAAAAAGCTTACGGGAAATATAGACATCACAAATAGAATTAACAAATTTGTTGATTGCAGGAGCAAGGATGTTAACGAACGAGAAGTGTTTATTGTTGAGGGGGACTCTGCTTTGGGCGCTTGCAAACAAGCGCGCGACCCTGACTTTCAGGCGATTATACCGCTTAGAGGAAAGATTTTAAACTGCCTTAAAGCCGATTATGATAAAATTTTTAAAAGCGATATTATAACCGACCTTTTAAAGGTGCTTGGCTGCGGAGTTGAAGTGAAATCCAAGGCAAACAAAAATCTCTCAAATTTTGATATGAATAATCTGCGTTGGAATAAAGTAATAATCTGTACTGACGCTGATGTGGACGGTTTTCACATCAGAACTCTTGTTTTAACAATGCTTTACCGTTTGACGCCTACTCTGATTAAAGAGGGAAAGGTTTTTATAGCCGAATCGCCTCTTTATGAAATTACAACCAAAGACAAAGTCTATTTTGCTTATGACGAAGTTGAAAAGGACAGGTACATTAGCGAGATAGGAAATCAGAAATATACAATTCAGCGCAGCAAAGGTCTCGGTGAAAATGAACCGGAGATGATGAACTTAACTACAATGAATCCGTCTACAAGACGGCTTATAAAGGTTATGCCAGATTCGGCGGAGCAGACATCCGCTATTTTTGACACTTTGCTCGGAGATAATCTTCAGGGAAGAAAGGATTTTATTGTTGACCACGGCGCTGATTATATTGATCAGCTTGACGTCAGCTGATTAAACGGAAGGTGATTACTTGGCTAAGAAAAAGAAATCCGCCAAAAAGATAAATATGTCTGCTGTCAACGGCGTAATCGACGGAGCGGGCGAGGTAGCCGAACAGCATATTGTTTCCTCAATTCAGGAAAATTTTATGCCTTACGCTATGAGTTTGATTTTATCTCGCGCGATTCCCGAAATTGACGGATTTAAACCGTCACACAGAAAACTGCTTTACACAATGTATAAAATGGGGCTTTTAAATTCCGCGCGTACAAAATCGGCTAATATTGTCGGAGCGACAATGAAGCTTAATCCCCACGGCGACGCGGCAATTTACGATACAATGGTCCGCTTGTCCCGCGGATACGAAGCGCTTTTGCACCCTTATGTTGACTCAAAAGGTAATTTCGGTAAATTTTACAGCAGAGATATGGCGTGGGCTGCCTCAAGATATACCGAGGCAAAACTTGATAAGCTGTGTACGGAGCTTTTTAAGGATATAGATAAGGATACGGTGGATTTTGTAGATAACTACGACAATACTATGAAAGAGCCGACGTTGCTCCCCGCAACATTTCCGTCTGTACTTATTAATTCAAATACGGGAATCGCCGTCGGTATGGCGTCCAATATTTGTTCTTTTAATTTAAAAGAGGTGTGCGAAACTACCGCGGCGTTAATACGCGACCCTGACCACGATGTTATGAGCACAATGCCCGCTCCCGATTTTCCCGGAGGAGAGTACATTGTCTATGACGATGAGGTTATGAAAAAGGTGTATGAAACAGGACGCGGAAGTATTAAACTCCGCGCTAAATACAGCTTTGACAAAAAGGCTAATTGTATAGATATTTTAAGTATTCCGTATTCTACAAACTGCGAGTCCGTTATCGACAAGGTTATTGACCTTGTAAAAGGCTCAAAATTAAAAGAAATTTCCGACATTCGTGATGAAACAGGACTTGACGGACTTAAAATTACTATTGATTTAAAGCGCGGTACGGATCCCGACAAGCTTATGAAAAAGCTATATAAAATGACCCCTTTGGAGGACAGCTACGCGTGCAACTTTAATGTCCTTATCGGAGGAACCCCTATGGTTTTGGGAGTAAAACAGCTTCTTGAGGAATGGATAGCTTTCAGAATTGAGTGCGTCCGCAGGAGAACATATTTTGATTTAAATAAAAAGAAAGATAAGCTCCATCTTTTAAGGGGCCTTGAAAAAATTCTCCTCGATATAGACAAGGCGGTAAAAATTGTCAGGGAAACCGACGAAGAGGCGGAGGTTGTACCGAACCTTATGATTGGATTCGGTATAGATGAAATTCAGGCTGAATATGTGGCTGAAATTAAACTCCGTCATTTAAACCGTGAGTATATATTAAAACGCACAAAGGATATTGAAGATTTAGTTAACGATATTGAACAGCTTGACGCTGTATTAAAAAGCAAGGCAAGAGTAAAAACTATTATCGTTAAAGAGTTAAAAGAGGTTGCGGATAAATACGGTCAGGAGCGAAAGTGCGAGATTATATATAACGATGAAACGGATGATGAGGAAGATTTAGAGGAGATTCCCGATTATCCCGTTCATCTTTTCTTTACGAAAGACGGTTACTTTAAAAAGATAACTCCTAAATCCCTTCGTATGAGCGGTGAACATAAGCTTAAAGACGGTGATGAAATTACCGAGGAATTTGAATTTACCAATAACTGTGATTTGTTGTTTTTTACAAATAAATGTCAGTGTTATAAATCAAAGGCGTATGAATTTAATGATACAAAAGCAAGCGCTCTCGGTGATTATATTCCCGCGAAATTGGGAATGGAAGAGGGAGAAACGGCAGTTAAGATGGTAGCGACAAAGGATTATAAGGGATTTTTACTCTTTGGATTTGAAAACGGTAAAATCGCGAAAGTACCTCTTGACGCTTATGCCACCAAGACAAACCGAAAAAAGCTTACAAAAGCATTTTGCGATAAATTTGTTCTTTCAGATATTGCTTTTTCAAAAGAGGACAGAGAGTTTATAATTTCATCTTCATCAGGCAGAATGTTACTTTTGCATACGGGAGTTTTAAATTTAAAGGCCTCGCGTACAACACAGGGTGTTTCCGTTATGAAACTGAAAAAGGGTCACAGACTTTTCTCTATTAGAGCGTATGAGGAGGGAACATTCAGCAAACCGTCCCGTTACCGTACAAAAAATCTTCCCGCTTTGGGAGCTTTGCCGTCGTCTGACGATACGAGCGAACAGTTAAGCCTGATTTAATCAGGGATTAACATAAATTGTAAAAAAACTCTTGCAAAAATATATTTAATATGATATTATTATATGGCTATTGAAATATAACGCATTTTGCGTAATCGAAAGGATTGACATAAATAATGGGAATTTGGGAAATTATTTTAGGCGCAGTTTTGATTTTAATGTCGATTGCGATTATTATAGTAATTATTCTTCAAGAAGGTAATCAGCAGGGCGTAGGCGTAGTAACAGGCGGTGCGGATACATTCTTCTCCAAGAATAAGGCTCGTTCGATTGACGCGTTCTTATCTCGTTGGACGAAGGTTTTCGCGGGTATATTTGTACTCGCTGTAATCGGACTTAATGTGCTTGCGTATTTTACTTGATTGTTCTAATAATTAAAAACAAATCATAATTATAGACTGTAGGTTGTCCTACAGTCTATTTTTATTTTACGGATGTGTTTTTATGAAATGGTATTACGTTATTTTAATTCTGTTTATCGCTTTTATAATTTTTGCAATAATTCATAAAATAGGCAAAAATAAAAGGCCCGTAAGACGAGCCTTTCTGTCTTTTTTATCAGGCCTGGGAGCGCTTTTAGCAGTAGATATAAGCAGTATTTTTACAGGAGTATATCTGCCTATAAGCCTTTTAAGCATTTTAATTTCTGTTATAGGGGGAATACCCGGGGTAACATCAATGCTTTGTATGAATTTATTTTTTTAAAGATTAATCTCATTTAAGCATTCTTTCACGATATCCTTATTTTTCGTTACTGTTCCCATAATAACCTTGTATAAAAGTTCTGGATTTTTATGGAAATTTTTCTTTATAATTTTAGCCTGTTTATTATCGGGAGCGTAAATGTCTATCGCTACCAAATCAACGTCACCGCCCGATATTCTGCAATTTACATTGTAGCCCTTATCGGTTTTGGTAATTGTAACGGCGTTTTCCTTTTCAATTCTTTTTTGTTCCAACAGTTCGATAGCGCATGTGTAAGCTTTTTCCTTAACTGTAATCGGCAGAGTATTTTCAAGTTGTTCTGCAACCATTTTGCCGTTGTCAGTCAGAACATAAAGCTTTGAGTTTTCATTTTCAGGTTCAATATTATTGTGAGAAATAAGGTCATCAAAGCAAGAGCTTGTTTCAAAATAATTTGCGAGACCTTTTTTTTGAACAGCCTCAACTATAGTTGATTTATCCAAAGGTTTTTTGATAGATGCAAATAAATAGCAGATTAATGTTCTTATTTCATTTTTAGAACGCACACCGCCTAAGTTAATTCCTTCATCAAATGTATCAAATGCCATATTCTCACCGTCCTTTAATATTATTTTAGCACAAAAAGGAAAAAATGTATAGTATTTTTTATTGACTTGTTTTTGCTAAAATGATAATATATTTTACGGAAGGAAGTGTGGAAAAGTGGAGAATTATATTGTTTTTGTTTGGCTTATTTTCGCTGCTTTTATGTTGGTTTGCGAAGCCTTAACAACCCAGCTTGTATCAATATGGTTTGTTATCGGAGGTATCGCAGCGGCAGTTACATGTATATTCACTGATAATTTGCTTATACAATCTTCGGTTTTTATCGTAGTGTCGTTCATTTGTTTAATTGTAACGCGCCCTCTTGTTAAGAAAGTTATGAAAAATAAAAAACAGCCGACAAATTCCGACCGTCTTATCGGAAGAGTTGGAATTGTTACGGTTGATATAATTAACCAAAAGGGCGAAGGACAGGTTAATGTTGACGGTAAAATTTGGAGTGCTAAAAGTATTGACGGCAGAGAAATAAAATCAGGCGCAAATGTAAGAATAACTTCTATCGAGGGTGTTAAATTATTAGTAGATGTTATTTAAAATTTTAATTCTATGGAGGAATTATAAGTGCTGTTTATTATAATTTTAATTATTTTAGTGGCTGTTTTGATTGTTATCGTACGAAATATAAAAATCGTTCCGCAGGCGCACGCTTATGTTATCGAGCGACTGGGAGCTTTTTATGCAACGTGGGATACTGGACTTCATTTAAAAATCCCTTTCATTGACCGTATTTCAAAGAAAGTATCTCTAAAAGAACAGGTTGTTGATTTTCCGCCTCAGCCTGTAATTACCCGCGACAATGTTACTATGCAGATAGATACCGTTGTATATTTTGAGATTACCGACCCTAAGCTTTACACTTACGGTGTTGAAAATCCTTTGGCTGCCATAGAAAATCTTACCGCTACAACCTTGCGTAATATTATCGGTGATTTGGAGCTTGACTCGACCTTGACCTCGCGCGATACAATTAACGATAAAATCCGTATAATTCTTGATGAGGCTACCGACGCTTGGGGAATTAAGGTTATTCGTGTTGAGCTTAAAAATATTCTCCCCCCGAGAGAAATTCAAGACGCGATGGAAAAGCAGATGAAGGCTGAACGTGAAAGACGTGCGCGTATTTTGGACGCAGAGGGTGAAAAGAGAAGTCAGATTCTTGTTGCCGAGGGTATGAAAGAATCAGCTATTCTTAAAGCTGACGCTGTCAAAGAACAGAAAATCCGTGAGGCAAGCGGTGAGGCTGAAGCTATCCTTACAGTACAGAAAGCAAATGCCGACGCTATAAAAATGCTCAACGAGGCGTCTCCGTCCGACCCCGTTATTGCAATACGCAGTCTTGAAGCCTTTGCAAAAGCGGCTGACGGTAAAGCTACAAAAATTATTGTTCCCTCCGATATTCAGAATATGGCGGGCTATGTAACCTCTCTTAAAGCTCTTTGGGAGAACGATAAAAAAGAAGAATAATATTGTTAACCGACTGCTTTGCAGTCGGTTATTTGTTTATCTTTTACAAAAATCTACAACTTTTTTTTATTTAATCAACTTATGTAATGAAATATTTAAATTAAGGATTGTTCTATTGAATAAATTCCAATTTTTTAGTATAATATAAGGGTATTTTTTGAAGATTGTAAAAAGGAGTTATTTTATGAAAAAAGTTGCTGTAATTATGGGTTCTGACAGCGATTTTAAAGTTGTTCAGAAAACGGTTTTAAAATTAAAAGAATTTGATATTCCGTATGAAGTGAGGGTAATGAGCGCTCATCGTACCCCCGATGAAGCCGCAAATTTTTCAAAAAACGCCAAAAATGACGGTTTCGGAGTAATTATTGCCGCGGCGGGTATGGCGGCTCATCTCGGCGGAGTTTTAGCGGCTCATACCACCCTGCCCGTTATAGGTATCCCGATTAAATCAGCGACATTTGACGGAATGGACGCACTTTTAGCTACAGTTATGATGCCTCCCGGGGTTCCTGTCGCGACTGTCGGTGTAGACGGAGCCGTAAACGCTGCTATTCTTGCTGTGCAGATTCTCGCTTTATCAGATGAAAGTTTAAGTAAAAAGCTTGTAGATATGAAAAGTAATATGGCTGAGAGCGTCGCTAAAAAAGACGAAGACATAAAAAGAAAGGCTAATGAACTTTGAGAAGTGTTGTAATAGATAAGAGCCGCGACAAGGTTAATGATGAATGCGGTGTTTTCGGCTTTTATAATAATGACGATTTTGATATTGTTTCTCTGACGCAGGACGGCCTTTACGGACTTCAGCACAGAGGTCAGGAGAGCGCGGGAATTACCGTTATTAAGGACGGCGAGCCGTTTACCGTTAAGGACATCGGAATTGTATCTACGGTTTTTACCGAAAAAAATCTTAAAAAATTACCGCAGGGTAAAATTTCAGTCGGTCACGTCAGATATACCTCACATAAATATCTCGACCGTGCGGCGAGCCAGCCCCTTGTTATGAGATACATAGAGGGTTCGCTTGCGCTTGCTAACAACGGGGCAATAACAAATTTCCCTGAAATACGCGCAAAGCTTGAAAAAGGCGGGGCGATTTTCCAGTCTAATTCTCACGCCGAGGTAATTGGCTATATGATTTCTACCCACAGAATTGAAACAGACTCAATTGAAGAGGCTGTTCTTTGCGCCGCGGAAGATTTAAAAGGCGCGTATTCCTTGGTTATAAGTTCACCGAGCAAGCTGATTGGTTTAAGAGACCCCCACGGATTTAAGCCTTTGTGTATCGGCAAGCTGAAAAACAGCTATATTTTATCTTCTGAAAGTTGCGCGATTGATTCAATCGGCGGTGAGTTTATCCGTGATATTAATCCGGGAGAAATGGTTGTTATAGACAGCGAAGGTTTTCACAGCTACTTTGTTAACAAGAAAAAAACAACCTCCCTTTGTCTTTTTGAATACATTTATGTTGCCCGTCCCGACTCAATAATCGATGGAGTTAACGTAAATCTTGCACGTAGGAAAGCCGGAGAAATTTTATATACGGAAGATCCCGTTGACGCTGATATAGTATGCGGTGTTCCCGATTCGGGCCTTGATGCCGCTCAAGGATATTCGTCCGCCTCGGGTATAAAATATGCTACCGCGTTTATTAAAAATAAATATATCGGACGTACATTTGACGTTGTCGGTATTGATAAAAAACAACGCTTGCTAAAAACAAGACTTAATGTAATAAAAAATGTTGTTCGCGGAAAGCGCGTCGTGATAATTGACGACTCAATTATTCACGGTAATACATCCGCTCATATTGTAAAGGTTTTAAGGGACGCGGGGGCAAAGGAAGTACACGTTCGTATAAGCTCTCCCGAGTTTGTCCATTCCTGCTATTTCGGAATGGATTTACCCGATTCAAAGGATTTGGTTTCAAATAAATACAGCGTAGAGGAGTTAAAAAAGTTAATCGGCGCTGATACGCTGAAATTTTTAAGTATCGATGGTATTCGCAAAATTGCCTCTGGTTGTAAAATCGGAATTTGCGATGGTTGTTTTAGCGGAGTTTATCACGCTGATAAACCAAAAATTAAGTTTGAGGACAAATTTGAAAATAAAATAAAAAAAGTCTGATTGGAGGTCTTTATGAAAAGTTTCAGCGAAAGCTATAAGGAAGCAGGAGTTGATATTACCGCAGGGTACGAATCCGTAGAGCTTATTAAAAAGCACGTCGCTCGTACAAAAATCCCCGGTGTAATTTCAGGCATAGGCGGTTTCGGAGGACTTTTCGCGCCTAATTTCAAGGATATGCAGGAGCCTGTATTAATCAGCGGTACAGACGGTGTCGGAACAAAAATCAAGCTTGCTTTTCTCCTTGGTAAGCACAACACAATCGGAATTGACGCTGTTGCTATGTGCGTCAACGATGTTATCTGTTGCGGAGCCAAGCCGTTGTTTTTCCTTGATTATATTGCAATCGGCAAAAACATACCCGAAAAGGTTGCCTCGATTGTGGAGGGGATTTCCGAGGGCTGTGTTCAGTCTGAATGTGCTTTGATAGGCGGAGAAACCGCGGAACACCCTGGACTTATGCCTGTGGACGAATATGATGTTGCGGGTTTTTGCGTTGGTATCGCGGATAAGCCGAAGATGATTGACGGAAGCACTCTAAATGAAGGAGATGTAATCATAGGACTTCCTTCCTCGGGTGTTCATTCAAACGGATTTTCACTTGTAAGAAAAGTATTTAATATTGATGAAAACACAATAAACGATAAATATGAAGAACTCGACAAGCCTCTCGGAGAAACCTTGCTTACTCCTACAAAAATTTATGTTAAGCCGATATTCGCACTTTTAAATGAAGTTAATGTAAAAGCGATTTCACATATTACAGGCGGCGGTTTTTATGAAAATATACCGAGAATGTTAAAAGACGGATTGAGCGCTAAAATCAAAAAATCTTCAATTCCCGTACTTCCTGTTTTCGATGTTATTCAGCGTGTCGGCAATATTTCGGAGCACGATATGTTTAACACTTTTAATATGGGTGTCGGTATGGTAGTTGCGGTTGATAAGAACGATGTTCAAAAAACGCTCGGCATACTTAAAGCAAACGGAGAGGACGCAGTAATTTTAGGCGAAGTTGTTAAGGGTGACGAAGGAGTAATTTTAGAATAATGAAAAACATTATCGTGCTTGTTTCAGGCGGAGGAACTAATCTGCAAGCTTTGATTGACGCAGAAAAATCGGGACTTATAAAAAACGGAAAAATAACCTGTGTTATTTCAAGCAACATTAAAGCCTATGCGCTTGAAAGAGCAAAAAATAACGGTATTTCAACCGAGGTTATAAGACGCGGGGACTTTTCAGAATTTTCTGATTATGACAAGGCTTTGACCGAACTGTTAAAAAGTAAAAAAGCCGATTTGATTGTTCTTGCGGGATTTATGACAATCCTCGGGAAAGAGGTTATCTCCGCATTTAAAAACAGAATTATTAATATTCACCCTGCACTTATTCCAAGCTTTTGCGGAGAAGGTTTCTACGGTCTTAAAGTCCACGAAAAGGCTTTGGAAAAGGGCGTCAAGCTTACGGGCGCTACCGCTCATTTTGTTACCGAGGTGTGCGACGGCGGACCAATAATAATTCAAAAAGCCGTTGAAGTAAAAAACGGGGATACACCCGAAATATTACAAAAACGCGTTATGGAACAGGCAGAATGGAAAATACTTCCGAAAGCTGTGTCGCTTTTTTGTGAAGATAAGATAAAAGTTGTAGGAAACACAACCGAAATTATTGATTAACGGAGGATAATTATGAACGCTGTATCACTTGAAAAAGAAATTTCAAAAACAAGCTACCCCGGACGAGGAATTGTTTTGGGCAGAACAAAGGACGGAAATAACGCGGTAATCGCTTACTTTATTATGGGAAGAAGTGAAAACAGCCGTAACAGAGTTTTCGTAGAAGACGGCAACGGAATACGCACAAAGGCATTTGACGAGAGTAAACTTGAAGACCCGAGCCTTATAATTTACGCTCCCGTGCGTACGCTCGCAGAAAGCACTATTGTTACAAACGGCGACCAGACAGATACAATCGTTTCACTTATGTCCTGCGGAAAGACATTTGAGCAGTCTCTCAGCGGACGTGAGTTCGAGCCTGACGCTCCTAATTACACGCCACGTATCAGCGGTATTGTTAACTGCCGTACTGAAAATGACGCGAGAGGCGAAAAGCTTTCATATAGTATGTCGATATTAAAAAGCTCAAACGGCAATCCCAGATGCTGTCAGAGATTTACTTTTGACTATGACCACCCGATTCAGGGAGAAGGACATTTTATTCACACATATATGGGCGACGGAAATCCGCTCCCGAGCTTTGAGGGCGAACCGACATTGGTTGAAATCGGCAATGATGATATTGATACGTTTGCCGAAAAAGTATGGAACGCGCTTGACAGCGATAATAAAGTCAGTCTTTTTGTCAGATACATAGATATTGCGACAAATAAGGCAACCTCAAGAATTATTAATAAAAATAAGTAAGACTAAAACGCAGTAAAACAAAGTGAAATTATTTTATAAAAAACGGAGGAATATAAAATGAATGAATTAAGTTTGAAATACGGATGTAATCCTAATCAGAAACCGTCACGAATTTTTATGAATAACGGTAAAAACCTGCCTGTTGAGGTTTTAAACGGAAAACCCGGTTATATTAACTTTCTCGACGCGTTTAACTCCTGGCAGCTTGTAAAAGAGCTTAAAGCTGCTACGGGACTTCCTGCGGCGGCGTCCTTTAAGCACGTTAGCCCTGCGGGCGCAGCGGTTGCCTCTGAGCTTTCCGACACATTAAAGAAAATTTATTTTGTTGATGATTTAGAGCTTTCTCCTATTGCGAGCGCATACGCAAAGGCGAGAGGCGCGGACAGAATGTCGTCATACGGCGACTGGGTAGCGCTTTCCGATACCTGTGATGTTCAGACAGCGAAACTCCTCCAGCGAGAGGTTTCCGACGGTATTATCGCTCCCGACTATACTCCCGAGGCGCTTGAAGTTTTAAAAACAAAACGCAAGGGTACATATAATGTAGTTAAAATCGACCCTGATTATACTCCCGAACCGATTGAGCATAAAGATGTTTTCGGCATAACGTTTGAGCAGGGAAGAAACGAGCTTAAAATTGATGAGCAAATGATTACGGCAAATATCCCCACTGCGAATAAAAATCTTACCGACGAGGCGAAACGCGACCTTATAATTTCACTTATTACTTTAAAATATACGCAGTCAAACTCCGTGTGTTACGCTAAAGACGGACAGGCTATCGGTGTAGGCGCAGGCCAGCAGTCCAGAGTTCACTGCACAAGACTTGCGGGAAATAAGGCTGACATATGGTGGTTGCGTCAGCACCCGAAGGTTTTAGGACTTCAGTTTGTAGATAATATCCGCCGTCCCGACAGAGATAATACAATTGATGTTTATATTTCTGATGAATACCAAGACGTTTTAAAAGACGGTGTATGGCAAAATCTTTTCAAGGTTAAACCCGAACCTCTTACAGCGGAGGAAAAGAAAGAATGGATAGCTAAAAATTCAGGTGTTGCGCTCGGCTCCGACGCATTCTTCCCGTTTGGAGATAATATAGAAAGAGCGCGTAAATCCGGCGTTGAGTTTGTCGCTCAGCCCGGCGGTTCAATCCGCGACGATAACGTAATTGAAACCTGCGATAAGTACAATATGACAATGTGCTTTACGGGAATACGTTTATTCCATCATTAATTCGAGGTATTAAGATGAAAATTTTAATGATTGGCTCTGGCGGACGCGAGCACGCCTTAATTAAAAAGCTTAAAGAATCCGATAAATGCACAAAGCTTTATTGCGCGCCCGGTAACGGCGGTATTGCTAAAGACGCCGAGTGCGTAAATATCGGCGCGATGGATACAGAAAATATGGTTAAATTCGCTAAGGATAACTCCATAGATTTAGTTTTCGTAGCGCCTGACGACCCTCTTGCCGCAGGAATGGTAGACGCAATGGAGAAAGAGGGAATAAGGGCTTTCGGACCTAACGCGAATGCCGCTATAATCGAGGCGTCAAAGGTTTTTTCAAAAAATTTGATGAAGAAATACGGTATTCCCACCGCTAAATATGAGGTGTTTGACGACCCTAAAAAAGCAATTGAGTACGTTGAAAAGGAAAACGCGGTTCCTGTAGTTGTAAAGGCCGACGGACTTGCTCTCGGCAAGGGCGTTATTATTGCGCAGAGTGTCGAGGAGGCAAAAGATGCCATAAAATCCATTATGGAGGATAAAAAGTTCGGAGATTCGGGAAACAATATTGTTATCGAAGAATTTTTAACAGGACCCGAGGTAAGCGTTTTGGCATTTACGGACGGCAAGGTCGTTAAACCTATGGTAAGCTCAAAGGACCACAAGCGCGCTTATGATAATGATGAGGGACTTAATACAGGCGGTATGGGTACAATAAGTCCTAACCCGTATTATACTGATGAAATAGCCAAAGAGTGTTACGATACAATTTTTGTTCCGACTATAAAGGCTATGGCTAAAGAGGGAAGACCGTTTAAGGGGTGTTTGTATTTCGGACTTATGATAACACCGAACGGCCCGAAGGTTATTGAGTATAATGCTCGTTTCGGCGATCCCGAGGCGCAGGTTGTACTTCCAAGACTTAAAACCGATTTGGTTGATATTTGCAATGCAGTTATTGATGAAAAACTCGCAGATATTGATATTGAATGGTATGACGGAGCGACCGCGTGTGTCGTAATGGCAAGCGGAGGTTATCCTCTTGCTTACAAAAAAGGAATTGAAATTAAAGGCTTAGATGAAAACGGCGGGGTAGACGGAGCTGTTGTTTTTCACGCGGGAACTAAGCTTGAAAATGAAAAATTCCTTACAAACGGAGGTCGTGTTTTAGGAGTTACCGCAAAAGCCGATACGCTTGACGAGGCTTTGAAAAAGGCATATAACGCAGTTGATAAAATCAGCTTTGACGGCGCTCACTACCGCACGGATATTGGAAGAACAAAATAATTTTTAAAAATAAAGGGTTGTCTTTACGGCAACCCTTTAAAAATATGAAAAATGAACCTTTTTGATTAAAATTCGTCTTTTTAAATAGAAGATAAAAAAGAAAGGTTATGAAATTTTTATGAAACACAAAACACCAAAACAAAAAATTAACAATAAAAAGCTTTCCAAGAACGTATTAAAAGCCCAGAACGGTGATAAAAAGGCGTTGGAGTATATTATAAACGAAACAGCCTCGTACGTTTACTATTATTGTCTTAGTTTACTTAAAGATGAAGAAAAGGCAAATGACGCGGTACAGGATATTTATGTTACTGTATTAAACAAGCTGTCCTCTGTAAAAAATCCGAACGCTTTTTTAGGCTGGCTTAAAGCAGTTACGGCAAATTACTGCAAGGATATTTTTGCAAAATCCGTAACCGAAGAAGAGTTAACTGAGGATTTTGAGGATACAGACATACAAATTACTCCCGAAAATTCTGTTGAAACGAACGAAATTTGCAATATAATCAGAAATGTTGTTGATAAACTTCCGAATGTTCAGAGAGAATGTGTTCTTATGTTACTATTTTCAACAGCTTAGCGTAAAGGAGATATCCGATG
Source organism: uncultured Clostridia bacterium (assembly GCA_947627345.1). GTDB lineage: Bacteria > Bacillota > Clostridia > Oscillospirales > Acutalibacteraceae > Ruminococcoides. Next base: position 38,132 of record CANQVS010000009.1, on the reverse strand, counting down.
TGCTTGAAGTAAAGGAAGGCACGGTAAAAAGCCGTCTGTATACAGCGCGTAAGGCTATTAAAAGTGAGTTTGAAAAAATAGGCAAAGAAAATTTATTAGCGTTAAGCCCCACTGCATATATTTCCTATGCTCTTATAAATGAAGCGGAAAAATATAAATGCACATTGGCGCCTAAGTCAATTTTCGCGTTAAAGACATTCTCAACAAATGGTAATATTATTTCTGTAGCAAAAACCGCGTCAGCCGGCTCTGTCGGTATGGGAGTTAAGGCTTTGGCTGTTGCCTGCGCTGCAGTTATCGCGGGCGGAGGCGGTATCTTTACATACAATCTTCTTAATAATAAAACCGCAGAGCAGAAAACTGTTGAATCATCTACAACGGCGCAAGCTACAGGATATAGAAAACAAGGAAAATATGTTTCAAAAGATTTCGCGCTTAAAAAAGCTAAAAATGAAATAAAAAAGACGAAGTATTACGATGAAGATAATGTTTCATCCTGTAATCTGATTACAGCAAAATCGTGCGTGAATTTAATTTCAGATAAAAAAATCTTGAAAAATAACAACTTAAAAAGACCTGTATATATTGTTATTTTCAAAAATCACTACGAAAATTATGTTGAAAAAATTCCCAAATCCTTTGATTTTAAAAAATTATCGTCAATAGCTATAAAATTAGGTTTGGTCTGGAAAGATGAAAAAGGAAACTATTTCTGGAAATATCCGTATTTATCAATCTATTATATTATACAAATTGACGCAGTGACCGGAGAGTATATAACCACCGAATATGAATATATTCGGGTATGGTCTAAGGAACAGGAAAAACACGATTTTTATGACGAAATCAATAATAGGTATGGTATAAATAAGAAAGAAATAAAATGGAAAAATCCTCAAAGATGACTATGAAAGAGAAAAGGCGGTCAATTGACCGCCTTTATTCTGTATCAATAACTTTGTATCCTGCTTTATTAATCGCATTTTTTATAGCATCGTTTGGTAAATCTTTATCGACTATTGCAGTATTATCACTCAAAACCACTTTGACAGGTTTATCGCTGATTTCTTCTAACGCATTTTGAACTCTTGAAACACAATGTTCACACATCATACCTTCTATTTTTACCTTTTTAGTATTGTTTTCGTTTCGGTTAGGCACAATAGTTTTAAAATCTGTTATATTTTCATCAGCCGATTTTATTTTTTTAGGTTTAAAGCGTTTAAGTCTTAAAGCGTTAGATACAACGCATATTGAGCTTAAACTCATAGCCACGGTTCCGAACATCGGCTCCAACTGCCATCCCAGCAGAGAGTAAAAAGCTCCTGCCGCCAGCGGAATACATATTACGTTATAAATAAATGCCCAAAAAAGGTTTTCTTTAATATTTTTGAGAACCGCGCGGCTTAGTTCAATCGTGGTTACAACATCAAGCAAGTCGTTTTTCATAAGGACTATGTCGGCAGAGTCAATCGCAATATCCGTTCCCGCGCCGATTGCTATTCCTACATCAGCGCTTACAAGGGCAGGGGAGTCGTTAACTCCGTCACCGACCATTGCGACGCTTCCTTTATTTTTGTATTCTCTTACTATTTCCTCCTTTTGTTGGGGGAGAACCTGAGCATAAGCCGTTTTAATGCCTGCCGATTTTTGAATTGATTCAGCGGTCTGTTTATTATCTCCCGTGAGCATAACCGCGTCTACATCAAGCGCTCTAAGACATTCTACCGCATTTTTGCTTGTTTCTTTGATTGTGTCCGCAACCGCGATAACTCCTATGATTTCTTTTTCATCTGCAAATAACAGGGGAGTTTTTCCACTGCTATATAATTCTTTTATAGAATTATTATCAAATTCTATTCCTAAGCTTTGAATAAAATCATAGTTTCCCGAATAGTAAATTTTTGAGTCAATTTTTGCTGATATACCGAAACCCGTATATGATTTGAAATCCTCCGATTTTAAAAGCTCAATGTTTTTTTCTTTAGCGTAATCTACAACAGCCTTTGCAAGCGGATGTTCGGAATTATTTTCAATTGTGTACGCGATACTAAGCAAGTTATCCGAGTATTCTATAACATCTGTAACCTGCGGAGTTCCTTTTGTTATAGTTCCCGTTTTATCGAGGACTACCGTTTTAACCTTATTCGCTGTTTCAAGAGCGAGCGCAGATTTAATAAGAATACCGTTTTGCGCGGCTTTTCCCGTTCCGACCATAATTGCGGTAGGGGTTGCAAGTCCGAGCGCGCAGGGACACGAAATTACAAGTACAGCTATTCCGAATGATATTGCTTTCGCAAAATCCATACCAATGAACAGCCAAATCAGAGTTGTTACAATTGCTATACCGATAACAGACGGAACAAAAATTCCTGCAACTTTATCTGCAATTCTTGCTATCGGCGCTTTTGAACTTGTAGCGTTTTCAACAAGTTTAATTATTTTAGACAATGTTGTATCTTCGCCTGTATTGACCGCCTCAATTTTTATATAACCCGAAGTAAGCACCGTACCGCCCGTAACCTGAGAGCCGACAGCTTTATCTATCGGTATACTTTCTCCTGTAATAGCGCTTTCGTCAATACTGCAATTACCTTCAACTATTTTTCCGTCAACAGGCACGGACATACCGTTTTTGCATATTACTATGTCACCGCCGACTATTTTGTTGGTATCAATTTCAACTTCTTTTCCGTCTTTTTCAACAATTGCGGTTTTTGGGGTGAGCTTGATAAGACCGCTTATTGCGGAAGATGTTTTGCTTATGCTTTTGCTTTCTAAATATTTTCCTATAGTAATAAATGTGAGAATCATTCCTGCCGATTCAAAATAATAGTGCAAACCTAAAGCGTCAGCTGTCATCATATCCGCATTTAATATAATTACATTTACAAAGGTGTATAAGCTGTAGGCAATTGACACACCTGCTCCGAGTGCAATCAGCGCGTCCATATTAGGTCTTAGCTTAAAAAGAGATTTAAAACCGTTAATAAAATATTTCTTATTAAAAATAATAATTGGAATAAGAAATAAAATTTCTAAAATTCCTTGAATAATCATATTTTCTAAAAAGGAAATATGAATACCAATCATATGTCCCATAGACACAAACATCAAGGGTATAAGAAAGAGGATAGAAAAAATCAATCTTTTTTTAACTGAGTCAGAATTTCTGTCATACTGTTCTTCATCTCTTACAAACGGTTTTGCTCCGTAACCGGCTTTTTTTACCGCGTTTATAATCTTCTTTTCATTTATTTTATTTTCGTCATATTGAGTATCCATTGTATTCGCGATTAAATTTATGCTGACGCTTTCAATTCCGTCAAGCTTATTAACAGCACGCTCTACGTTTGATGAGCATGCAGAACAAGTCATACCTGTTATAGTGAATTTTTGACTTTTCATTTAAGTTACCTCCTTATTTATTATTTGTTAAAATATTAACATATTCAAATTTATAAGTCAATAAAAGAAAACGGCCTGTAAAAACAGACCGTAATTTTAACTAGCGTTTCTTATTTGTAATCTTAGCTTATCTGCAATCATAGCAATAAATTCGCTGTTTGTCGGCTTGCCCCTTCCGTTATGTATAGTATAACCGAAGTATGAATTAAGTACGTCGACATCGCCTCTGTCCCACGCGACTTCAATTGCGTGGCGTATCGCTCTTTCTACTCTTGAGGAGGTTGTTTCGTATTTTTTTGCAACGCCGGGATAAAGCTGTTTCGTAACAGCGTTAATAATTTCGGGTTTTTCTATTGACATAATAATAGAATCTCTCAAATAATTATAACCCTTAATATGCGCGGGAACGCCGATTTCGTGGAGAATTTCAGTAACTTTTAGTTCTATTCCGAACGCGTCATAATACCTTCCCGATGTTTGAGCATTTTTACCTTTACTTAATAAAGCGACAATATCCTCGCAAATTGCGTCTAAATTATAAGGCTTTAAAGCATAATAACTCGCTCCGCCGTTCATAATTTCTCTTTCCAAAGCTGAGCTGCTGAATGAAGCTGTGACAATTAGAAGCGGTTCTTCCATATCTTTTTTCTTGATTGCTCTCATAACCCCGAGAGCGTCAAGCCTTGTCATAAATAAGTCCATAATTACAGCGTCGGGTGACTCATTAACTATTTTTAATAAAAGCTCCTCACCGTCTTTTGTACAGAAAACAGGGGAGATACCATGGTTCTGAAAAATCAGAAAATCATCATCAGAAAGTGACGACTTGTCTTCTGTAATAAGTAGTTTTATACTGTCATTCATTTTTATAACCTCCGTAAGATTTGTTTACGAATTAATACTACCATAAAGTGGTAAAATTGGCAATAGTTTCCAAAAAACTTTTTTAAATTTTCTTAAAAAATTTATTTTGTTGCCAAAAAATTCTAAATGAAATAACAATATATTGTATATTTAAAAATAATTCGACACAATATATCGACATCTTATGTAACCTGCCCGAAGGCAGGCATTAGTTACTAATCATATTTTCCGCGAATATACCGTAACCTCTTTTGCAGTCGTCTATAAAAACATGAGTTAACGCTCCTGCGAACTTTCCGTTTTGGATAATCGGGCTTCCGCTCATTCCCTGAACGATACCGCCTGTTTTACTTAAAAGTCTTTTATCTGTTATTTTAACAACAAAATTTCTGTTTGAATTTTCATTCTGTTTTGAAATATAGGTTATTGAAATATCATACTCTTTAGGTGTTGTACCTGAAATTGTTGTTATAAGCTTTGCTTTACCTACTTTCAGTTCTGAAATTTCTGAAATTTCGTATTTTTTGTTTTTGCAGATGTTTTCGGTTATATCACCGTAGATACCAATAGGGGTGTTATTTTTAATATTTCCTATTGTTGAATCGGTAAAATAACCGTTTAGCGTTCCTATTTGATTATTCTTGGATTTTGTTACGCTTGTAATATTTGCTTTTAACACTTCTCCTTTTCCGCTTGGCATAAGTCCGCCTGTATCAATATCACATATTCCGTGACCTAACGCGCCGTACGTTTTGTTTTTTGTATCATAATAGCTTATTGTTCCAAGTCCGGCACAACTGTCTCTTACCCAAAGTCCGATATAATATTCTTCATTAGAATTAAGAAGAGGCTTTACCTGTATATTAAGAATTTTTGAATTTCTTAATACTCTGAAATTAATTTCTTTACCTTTAGAATTTTTTACAATTTCATCTATTTGTTCATTGCTTTTAACCTCTTTTTTGTCTGCGCTTAAAATTATATCATTCTTTTTTAATCCTGAATATTTCGCAGGGCAGACGTTTTTACCGTTTGATAAAAAGCTTTCAAAGTGAGTTACCATAACTCCTTTACAGTAAAGCTTTAATCCAAACGATTCACCGCCAATTATTACCTGCCTGCTTTTTGCCGATGCAGGAATTATACAAATTGAAAAGGAAAAAATAATAACAAGAATTGTTGACAGAATTCTTAATTTTACATTTTTTAACATTTGTTCACCTCCTTCACTTTTGCTCTATTATTTTTTGAAAAGATAGTGTATAATATAATGGTAATAAGATTTTAAGAAAATAATTTGTTATGAATATCGTTTTTATTAAGATAAATAAATTAATTTTAGCAGTATTTTCAATGAGGTGCATATGTTAAAAGAATATGTAAAAAATCAGTCGCTTTCACAAAGCGACGTTGAAGAACGAATAAAAAAAGGACTTGTTAATAAAGACGCAGGTTCAAAATCAAAATCAATTAAGAGAATTGTGGTTGAAAATACTGTTACATTATTTAATTTTTTAAATTTATTTTTAATGTTACTTTTGCTTTTGGTAGGCTCAAACAAAAATATGATTTTTATGGGCGTTGTTGTATGTAATACTATTATAGGTATTGTACAGGAAATTCGTTCAAAAAGAGCCATCGATAGGCTTTCTATTGTAGTGTCAAGTAATATTGACGTTGTCAGAAACGGTAAAATTGAAAATATAAATGTTAATAAAATAGTATTAGATGATATTATTATTTTAAAGTCGGGACTGCAGATTCCCTGCGACTGCAAAATAATCGACGGATTTTGTTATGCTAACGAAAGCCTTTTAACAGGAGAGAGCGACCGTATTGAAAAGAAAGAGGGAGAGAGACTTTTATCAGGCAGTTTTATTTCCTCGGGAATAGTTTTTGCAAAGGTTGAAAAAGTAGGAGCAGAAAATTACGCCTCAAAAATCCAGCACGAGGCTACATATCATAAGAAAATTAATTCGGAAATTATGATTACTCTTAACAGAATAATCAAGTTTTGCTCAATTGCGATTTTCCCTGTGGGAATTGCTCTTTTTATTAACCAATTTTATTTTAACCACGAAAGCTTTAAAGATACTATAGTCAGCACTGTGGCGGCTCTTATCGGAATGATACCTGAGGGACTTATACTTCTCACAAGTACGGTTTTAGCAGTTTCGGTAGTAAGACTTTCAGCCAAAAAAGTTCTTGTTCAGCAGTTGTTTTGTATAGAAACCTTAGCGAGAATTGACGTCTTATGCCTTGATAAAACGGGAACAATTACCACTGGTGAGCTTGAAGTTGTTGACATAGATTATCTCGGTAATGATAAAAAGGATGCAGATACGGCTCTTAAATCAATCGCGAAATCTTCAATTGATAAAAATTCAACGATTGACGCTATAGACAACTACTTAAATTGTGGCACAATTGAAACTGAAAAATGTATACCGTTTTCATCTGAAAAGAAGTGGTCGGCGGCTGAGCTTTGCAACGGAAAGTCATATATTTTAGGCGCGGCTGAATGTATATTTAATAATTCTGATTTAGAAATATTTAATAAAATTTCTGAAATTGACGATACTCTTAGGGTTGTAACTTTAGCGGTAAGCTCTGATAAATTTGAAAACAATGAGGTTTTGCCCCAAAAGCTTAAACCTTTAGCGTTAATTAAAATTAAAGATAAGGTTAGAGATAACGCAGGTGAAACAATTAAATTCTTTAACGAGCAGGGAGTAAAGCTAAAAGTTATTTCAGGTGATAACAGAAAAACCGTAGAGAGAATTGCGCAGTCGGTCGGTATCCCCGAGGCTGAAAAATCAATTGACGCTTCAACACTTGTTACTGATGAAGAAATTTTAGACGCGGTAGAAAATTATACTGTTTTCGGACGGGTTACTCCGCAACAGAAGAAAAAATTTGTTGAGGCTCTTAAAAGTAACGGCCATACCGTAGCAATGACAGGCGATGGCGTAAATGATGTTCTTGCGCTTAAAGAGTCTGATTGCAGTGTTGCCATTGCTTCGGGCTCGGACGCGGCAAAAAATATATCACAGCTTGTTTTGACCGATGATGATTTTGCCTCAATGCCTAAAGTTGTAGCTGAAGGCAGACGCGCGATTAACAATATTCAAAGGAGCGCGTCCTTGTTTATTGTAAAGACGCTTTATTCCCTTGTACTTGCTTTTGCGTTTATTTTTGTTAATATAAATTATCCTTTCCAACCGCTCCAGCTTTCCTTAATAAGCGCTTTTACAATCGGAATACCGTCTTTCGTTTTGGCGCTCCAGCCAAATCATAGCAGAATAAGGGGACGCTTTATCAAAAATGTAATTATGAGGTCTTGGCCCGCGGCGTTAATGGTAGTGTTAAATATTCTGACGCTTGTATTCTTTACGCGCGAGTACAATTATGAGGAATTTTCAACAATGGCGGTAATTCTGACCGCGTTAGTGGGAACTATGATGGTAATAAGACTTTCAATTCCTATTAATCTTTTAAGAGGCGCGCTTATAGCGGTTGTATCAGGAGGTTTGATTTTAGGTATTTCCGTTTTTGGATATTTCTTTAATATAGTACCTTTAAGTCCGTTTGCGCTTGCCTTAACTGTTGTTCTTTCTGTAGTGTCAATAATTTTATATAACATTCTTTATACTTTAAGCTGTAAGTTCGATAAGACAGAAAACGGGAGGGCAAAATGATATTTAATGTAAGCTCAGATTCAAAACCGACTTTAAATTCTGATTTGGGAAGAAAATATCTTATAAGCGGAAAAAGAATTGCCGGAGATATTTCAAAACGAAAATTTTCTCTTTATCTTGAGGACGATTACGGTAAACATTCAGCATTTATGTCGAATTATTTTTACGGCGAATTTTTAAATGAAAATAAAATCAAAGGTAAATTCAGACCTGCAACTTATGTTATAGTTTTACTTGTGATACTTTTTGCTGTTGCGGTTGAAAGCTTAACAGTATCTGTGTTATTTAAAAATTATAACGGTATTGCAATGCCTATTATAATTATGGTTGCGGAAATTTTTTATTTTTTTATTTTAAAAAGGTTATCGTTTCAAAACGATGAATTAATCAAAAAATATATTGAAAATCTGTAAATTGTTTGTAAAACATTTATTTTTTATGCTATAATTCAACAGGTGATATATTTGACTTTAAAAATTCCCGATGACGTTAAAATTATTTTGAACACACTTAAGGAAAACGGTTACGACGCTTTTGTCGTAGGCGGTTGTGTTCGTGACGCTGTTTTGGGAATTGAGCCAAAGGATTGGGACATAACTACTTCCGCAAAGCCCGAAGAAATAAAAGAATGTTTTAAACCTTATCATTTGATTTACGTAGGGGAACAGCACGGAACTATAGGCGTTGTTATAAATAAAAAAGTTTATGAAGTTACTACATACCGCATAGACGGCAACTATTCTGACAGCAGACATCCTGAACAAGTAATTTTTACTGATGACATAGAGATTGATTTGTCAAGACGAGACTTTACTGTAAATGCTATGGCGTATAATGAGGAAAAAGGTTTAATAGACCCTTTCGGCGGAGAAAGGGATTTAAAATATATGGCGTTAAGGTGTGTAGGAGACCCGGATAAAAGATTTATTGAGGACGCATTGAGAATACTCAGATGTATCAGGTTTGCCTCTGTATATAATTTCAGCATAGAAAGCAATACCGCGGTTTCAATTATTAGAAATAAAAAGCTTTTATCAAATATTTCAGAGGAACGAATAGCATCGGAATTAAATCTTATAATATGCGGAAAAAATGTTAACTTTATTCTAAGAAGATACAAGGATGTTTTTGCCGTTTTTCTCCCTGAAATTGTATCAACCTTTGATTTTGCGCAGAATACTCCGCATCATAACAAAACGGTATGGCGTCATATTACCGCCTCAGTTTCAAATATTGAACCCGATACTCTGCTAAGAATGGTTATGCTGTTGCATGACATAGGAAAGCCTCTTGCTTTGAGAACTGACAAAAAGGGAATTGACCATTTTAAGGGGCATAATCATTTCAGCGCCGTTTTGGCTAAGACTGCTTTGCAACGTCTTAAATATCCCACGAAATTTATTGAGGACGCTGTAACTCTTATTGAGTATCACGATGTCAGAACTTCTGATAATAAAAAACAGATTAAACACATTGTGAATAAAATAGGTGAGGAGAACTTTAAACGGCTTATAAAGGTTCAAAAGGCGGATATTCTTGCACAATCTAAGTATATGAGAGAAAGTAAGCTGAATAATTTAGAGCTTACAAAAAAAGTATTTAATGAAATCAGGGAAAATAATGAATGTTATAAAATCCGAGACCTAAAAATTAATGGTTCTGATTTAATTCACCTTGGAATAACGGACGGAAAAACAATTGGAGATATTCTTGAAATTCTTCTTGACAGCGTAATTGATGAAACAATTGAAAACGACAGAGTTTTCTTGAAAAAGAAAGCGTTGGAACTTTATAAAGAGCTTGATAACCATATGTAAGACAAAAACCCTCCTGCGATATTTTAATTTCCGCAGGAGGGTTAAAATATAATGTTCTATTAAATATAAAATTTTATTTTCTTAATTTTTTGAAAAAGTCCTTTAATAAATCTGAGCATTCTTTTTCAAGTATTCCGCCGAAAAAGTCGGGACGGAAATTATTTTCCATATTAAAGAGATTAAAATTAGACGCGCAGGCTCCGTTCTTCAAATCGTACGCTCCGAAGTAAACTTTCGGGATTCTTGCGTTTACAATTGCTCCTGCGCACATCGGACACGGCTCTAAGGTAACGTATAGATTACATTCCCAAAGTCTCCAACCGCCAAGCTTATTGCAGGCTTTGTAGATAGCTTCTGTTTCGGCGTGAAAGAGCGCGTTTTTTTTAGTTTCACGTTTGTTGTAGGCGGTAGAAATAATTTCATCTTTGTGAGTAATCACAGCTCCGATGGGGACTTCTCCAAGCTCAAACGCGATACGCGCCTGTTTTAAAGCCTCTTTCATATAATCGTTACTGTTCATATTATATTACCGAAATAAATGTTTCAATTGAAAAGGCTATAAGTGCGAATATTATTCCTGTCGAAGAGAATACTGTTTTTACTCTGTCTTTAAAAGCAATTTCGCTGTAAGCTTCAAATTTAAAAAAGTTTTTATCTTTAGAGAGTTTAATCGCCGAGAATACAGCTCCGATAATTACAATTATAATAAATGAAATGTATATTAATTCAATTAGGTTTTCTTCTAAGATCTTATTATCATAAGCAATTGAATAAATTACGCTTGTAAAGTTTATCATAAAGTGTGCTGTCATTGAAGGTATAAGCGAATTTGATTTAACTGTAACAAAGCCGAGAGCGATTCCCGCGATAAACGCAAACGGTATTTGAACTATATTTCCGTGCATAAGACCGAAAAGTACGGCCGAAATTAATACTGCAAACGTATCTCCGTATTTTCTGAGCTTGTGAAGAATAATTCCTCTAAACGCAAATTCTTCGACAAGCGGAGGAATTACGGCGACAGAGATAATATAAAGTATTGATTCAAATGAATTATTTGTTGTGTAATCCATAGATACTTTATTCTGTATTCCAAATAAAGAAACGCCGGAAAGAAAAATTTCAGTTAGATAATCAGCAATAAAGGCAATTGATAAAGCAATTAAAACCAATTTATATAAAAGCTTTCCCGAAACTCTTTTAATGGGCGCAATTTCCGATAAATCGGTTTTTGAAAACGAGCAGTAAAAAAGACCGATTATAAACATACTTGATATTGAAACAATATTATCAAGTAAAAATGAAACGGTAGTGTCGTATGAATTAGTAGTAAAGGCAGAAACAGTTGTTCCTACGATTGCAAAAAAATACATTGATAATATAATTGTAAAAATATAAAACCCAATTCCGCTTGCGGTTTTTCTAAGCTGTAATCTATTATAAAATTCCATAATATCACTCCACAATGATATTAACATAAAGGCAATACTAAATCAAGAGGCTTTATCTTCTTTAAAAGGTTACATTCTTTTTACAAAAATTGACAGTTTTATTAATAAATATTATACTTGATTTAAATGTAATAGTCGGTAAATATACTTTTGACTGTATACATTAAATTGACGTAAAATATTATGTATGTTAAAATAATCAGAATGAAAATGCCTTTGGAGGTATATTATGAATACTGCGATTATACTTGCGGGCGGAGTAGGCTCGAGAATGGGCGTGGACCGGCCAAAGCAGTACCTTATTGTAAACGAAAAACCGATTATCGTATATTGTCTTGAAATATTTCAAAATCATAAGAATATTGATAAAATATGCATAGTTGTCAGCGACGAGTGGAAAGATTATGTAACTGAAAATGTTAAAAAATACGGTGTTGATAAGGTTTGCGGTTACGCTCCCGCGGGAAAAACACGTCAACATTCAATATATAACGGTCTGAAGTGTGTTGATAAAAATGCGACTGATACCAATGTTGTCATTATTCACGATGCCGCCCGTCCTTTAGTTTCCGATAAAATAATAGATGATTGTATAATCGGCGCAATAGAAGATGACGGCGCTATGCCCGTTATTTCCGTTAAAGATACTATTTATCAGAGCAAAAACGGAAAGACGATTGATAACCTGTTAAAGCGTTCGGAGCTTTTTGCAGGGCAGGCTCCCGAGAGTTTTAAATTTAAAAAATATCTTGAAATTCATAATTCGGTCACAGATGATGAAATCTCAGCTACTGCGGGAAGCAGTGAAATTGCTTACCGTCACAATATGAATATACGCCTTGTTGAAGGCAGTGAACGCAATTTTAAAATTACAACAATAGAAGATTTAGAAACTTTTGAAACCATAGTTAACGGTTGATTAGGAGGTTTAATATATGGATACAATGAAAGCCCGCGTTTTACACGCTGTAGGCGATTTAAGATACGAGGACCATCCGATACCAAAGTTGCAACCCGATGAGGTTCTTTTAAAGGTTAAGGCTTGCGGTATCTGCGGTTCGGATATTCCGAGAATTTTTGTAAACGGAACATATCATTTTCCGACAATTCCGGGACACGAGTTTGCGGGTCAGGTAGTTGCGGCGGCATCTAAAGAAAACGAGCATCTTATCGGTACCCGTGCCGCTGTATTTCCCCTTATACCATGCAGAGAATGCACAAGCTGTAATAAGGGCGTTTTTGAAACTTGTAAAAGCTATGATTATTTGGGTTCGCGTTCGGATGGAGCATACGCTGAATATGTAAGAGTTCCTGTGTGGAACCTTGTCCCCATTGCCGATAATGTATCATACGAGGAGGCAGCTATGGCAGAGCCTACCGCTGTTGCTCTTCACGCTTTAAGACGTGCAGGAATAGAAATCGGAGATACCGTAGTTATTTACGGACCGGGAACAATCGGTATTCTTATTGCGCAATGGGCGAGGGCTTGGGGTGCGAACAAAGTTCTTTTAGTAGGTACTGATTTAAATAATTATGAATTTATTGAAAGCTTAGGTTTTCACGATTATTTTAACGCTTCTCACGGCGACCCGATAAAATGGGTTATGGAAAAAACAAACGGAAACGGCGCCGATGTAGCGATTGAGGCTGTGGGAATCGCAACAACTGCCGGAAACTGTCTTGACAGCGTTGCCTCAGGCGGTAAGGTTATTTTTGTGGGTAATCCGCACGGAGATTTTACTTTCCCCCAGAACACATATTGGCAGATTTTAAGAAAACAGCTTAAAATTTACGGTACGTGGAATTCCGCTTATAACAACACTCCCCAAAGCGACTGGAGCATTGTTGTAGACGCAATGTCCTCGGGAGCGATAAAGGTTAAACCGCTTATTACTCATAAATTTAGTCTTGAAGATATGGACAAGGGGCTTGAAATTATGAGGGATAATAAAGAATTTTACAGTAAGGTTATGGTCGTTATCGACTGATTTGAGGTAAATATGCGCGGTATGTTATCACCGTCGGTTATGTGCGCCGACCTGCTCAATCTTGCTGATGAGATAAAAAAACTTGATGAGCTTAAAGTTGAATATTTGCACATAGATTTTATGGACAATAAGTTTGTTCCAAATATAACATTTGACACCAATATGGTAAAAAGCTTTAAAAAACCGATGAAAAATATCAAGCGTGATATTCATCTTATGGCTTTTGAACCTATGCAGTATTTTGACAGAATGGAAATCGGAGAGGGAGATATGGTTTCCGTTCATTTTGAGGCGTGCGAAAATGTGCGCTCAGTTTTGGCGGATATTAAGGCAAGGGGCGCTAAACCTTGTCTTGCCATAAGTCCCGATACTCCGGTTGAATCAGTTTTGGATTATCTTGACGAGGTATATGCTGTTCTTCTTATGACTGTATATCCGGGATTTGCAGGTCAGCCGATGGCCCCAAAAAGTATGGAGAGGCTTGAAAAGCTTAAAAAAATTATTACAGATTCAGGGAAAAATGTTTTAATTGAGGTTGACGGCCACGTCAGTTGGGACCATTGTTCTGAAATGAGAGAAAAAGGCGCGGATATTTTCGTTGCAGGATCGTCGTCTGTTTACGGCAATGATTATCCTTTGAATGTAGCGGTTGAGAAATTTTACAATTTAGTTAAATAAATATACGGGGGAGAAAATAATTGCGGTATAAGATTAAAATAAACAGTCTTGTAGTTGAAAAGCAGTCTATGACTATAGATTTGTCTGGTGAATTTATTGATGAGTCTATAAATTCAAAATTTCTTTCTACGCCAAAGGTTGTTTTGTACTTTGATAACGGAGAGGAAGACAGGCGCATACCGCTTGTAATTCGTTTCCGTGATATTACTTATATTGATGGTAAGTGTATGTTTTCTGGAATATATACTTACCGATTGGATTACGTTTTCTGGAAAACAAGGGGAAAAGGGTTACCTTTTGACCTTTATTTTAATTTAAGTTTTGCTGATTTTTATGAGGAAAAGGTTCCGATAAATGTAACTCCCTCGGAATTTATTCAGGACAAAAAATTCTTTATACTTGAAGATAAAAAAGACCATTTTTCAATCACTTCAAAGCCTGAAAAAATAATTGCTTATAAACGAAAAGGTTCGTTTGTCAGCGCTTTGGACAGTTTTATAAAGTTAATTACACTTCTTTTATCTATCTGTCTTATTCCAATATTTATAGTTGAGGGCCTTTTAACCTTTACTGGCTTTAAAAGTATGCCGAGTAAGATTGAATCAGAGAATAAAATTGCACGTCTTATATCTTATATTATTTACCGCTGTTCGAGGGTTTCAAGAGAAAACCTGACAATGGACGGTTATAAGAGGTCGCTTATAAGACGTAAATATAAGCATAAAAAACATAAAAAAATAAAGCCTAATAAAATTACTTTCTTTTCTGCGAGAAGAGAGGATATTTCGGGTAATTTTGAATTTGTATATAACAAAATCAAGGATGATAAGAATTTAGACATAAACTTTTTGTTTAATACTAAATCGTTTAGATATATGACGAGAAAAGAGATTGATGATTTTACCGAAGCGTGCGCTACGAGTAAAGTAATTATTCTTGATGAATACACTCCTCAAATCCATTTAATTGACTTAAAACCCGAAACTAAAATTATTCAGTTATGGCATGCATGCGGAGCGTTTAAGACCTTTGGATTTACAAGAATAGGTAAGCCTAAGGGTTCTCCTCAGGCTACGAGAATGCATCGCTCCTACGATTATGTAACTGTCAGCTCGGAGTTTTGCCGTAAGTGCCACTCCGAAGGGTTTGGAATTGCGACTAAAAATATTATACCGACAGGTATAGCGAGAACGGATATCTTTTTTGATGAAGAATATAAAAGTAACTTTAGAAAAAAGTTTTTCAGCGAGTATCCCAATCTTAAAGGCAAAAAAATTATTCTTTTCGCTCCTACTTTCCGAGGCGATTTAAAACAAAGCGCAAGATACCCTATGGAGCTTTTTGATATTAACGAGGTTTGCGAAACGCTCGGAGAGGATTATGCTGTAATTATTAAGCATCACCCGTTTATTACAGAGAAACATCCTATACCCGATGAATATAAGGACAGGGTAATCGACCTTTCCGAAAGTACTGAAATAAATGACCTTCTTTTTGTTTCGGATATTATTATCAGCGACTATTCTTCTCTTGTTTTTGAGGCTTCGCTTCTTAACATACCAATGCTTTTTTATGCGTATGATTTACAAGCGTATATTAAGTCGAGAGATTTTTATTTTGATTATAAGCTTTATATACCCGGTAAAATCTGTACTTCTCTTTATACATTACTGCAAGCGATTAAGGAGGAGGATTTTGAATCAGAAAAGATTGAACGTTTTAGAAATATGTTTTTTGATGACCTCGATGGTAAATCCTCAGAAAGAATTGCAAAACTTATTTATAAATGTTTAGAGTAAATGCTTGACAAATTAAATTTAATGTTATATAATCATTTGGTAAAATAAAGAAAGACAGTAATGTCTTCACCTGTGGGGTGTCGTCTGCACGGGTAATACTAATTAAAGCTTCAGCTTGTGCTGTGTTTATTTGTATTTCGATGCGGACGGTTTTCTGTCCGCATTTATTTTTTATAACCATTTTGGAGGTGCTTTGTTATCAGTAAGCATGAAATTCAGATCAATGAGGATATCCGCGACAGCGAGCTTCGTGTAATAAGCGTTAACGGAGAACAGCTCGGTATTATGTCGGCTGAAAAGGCTCTTGATCTGGCGGCTAAAGAGGATCTCGACCTTGTAAAGATTGCTCCTCAGGCTAAACCGCCCGTATGCAAAATTATGGATTACGGTAAGTACAAATTTGAACAGGCTAAAAGGGAAAAGGAAGTTCGCAAAAATCAGAAGATTGTCGATACTAAGGAAGTAAGACTTTCTCTTAATATTGACACTCACGACTTTAACACCAAGCTAAATAACGCGATTAAGTTTATTAAGCACGGCGATAAGGTTAAGGTTACTATCAGATTTCGCGGACGTGAAATGGGACATTCCGAATTTGGTTATGACCTTATGAACAGATTTTCAGAGGCCTGCAGTGAGTACGCGGTTATTAATAAGCCTGCTAAGCTGGAGGGCCGTAATATGCTTATGTTTCTGTCACCTAAGCCTAATAAGTAATTAAAGTTAAGGAGGACAATACTATGCCTAAAATTAAAACACACAGCGGAGCAAAAAAACGTTTTAAACTTTCCAAAAACGGTAAGGTTATTCGCGCTCACGCAAACAAATCTCATATCTTAAACAAGAAGACAACAAAACGTAAGAGAGGTCTGCGCCAGACTACTTGTGCTGATAAGACAAATGTGGCTCAGATTAAACGTCTTATCCCTTATAAATAATCTTTTTACGAATTTCTAATTAACGGAGGTATTTAAAATGGCACGAGTAAAAGGTGCGATTGCTACTCGCAAAAGAAGAAAAAAAGTATTAAAACTCGCTAAGGGTTATTTTGGCTCTAAATCAAGACATTTTAAAATGGCTAAACAGGCCGTTATGAAGTCCGGCAACTATGCGTATATCGGCCGTAAGCAGAAGAAGAGAGATTTCCGTCGCCTTTGGATTACGCGTATTTCTGCTGCGTGCAAGGCTAACGGAGTTAATTATTCTACATTTATGAACGGAATAAAAAAAGCAGGAATTACTCTTAACCGTAAAATGCTTTCGGAAATTGCAATTTCCGATCCTGCCGCTTTTACCTCTCTTGTTGAGCAGGCAAAGCAAGCAAAATAATTAAAAATGTGATTGCGTTTGGGTTTTCCCAAACGCTTTTGCTATTTTACTTTGCAGAAATTTTTCTTATATATAAATAAAAAAGAATACTATCATAAAGTGAAAATTAATTTTATATTTTATAAAAAATGATGTTACTATGATTAGAATTGCAAGCAAGGATAATTCCTTGGTAAAACATATAAATAAGCTTAATAAAAGTGTAAAATATCGCAGAGAATGTAAAGAATTTGTCGCTGAGGGCATACGTTTATGCAGTGACGCTTTAATTTCGGGAGCTGAAATTTCTTCACTTATTGTATGTGAGGATATTTTAGAGAAATATTCGGATATAATAAAGAAAATCAGCGAAGCGTCTAATAACAGCTATGTTTTTTCAAAGGCTCTTTTTAACAATATTTCAGATACCAAAAATCCGCAGGGAATAATCTGCGTTATAAAAACTCTTGACAAACATTCTCTATTTGATAAAATGAAAAGTAACGGTAAATTTCTGGCTCTTGAAAATATTCAGGACCCGTCAAATTTGGGAACTATTTTAAGAACGGCTGAAGCGGTCGGAATTGACGGAGTTATACTTTCTTCCGATTGTTGTGATATATACTCACCTAAAGTTGTAAGAGGAAGTATGGGGGCTGTTTTCAGACTTCCGTATATTATAAAAGAGAGTATAGCTGAATTTATTTCAGAGAACAAAAATATTACCTCATATGCTTCGGTAGTGGACAGCAATGCCGATAAAATAACGCGGATTAAATTTGAAAGACCATGCGTAGTAGCTGTCGGCAACGAGGGAAATGGTCTCAAAAGCTCTACAATAGAGGTATGCAATAAGAAAATTACAATACCTATGAACGGCAGGGCAGAATCGCTTAACGCCTCAGCCGCGGCGGCTATAATAATTTGGGAAATGGTTAAATGAACAATCTAAAGCATTGGATTTGGTTTACTCAGGCAATCGGATATTGCACACCGAAGGCTAAGCAGATTACCTTTCTTTACGACAGTATTGAGAAATTCTATACATTGGGAGAAGACGAGTGGCGTTTATCGGGGCTGTTTTCAAATAAAGAAATTGAAAATATGATAAATACACCCCTGTCCGTTTGTGATGAAATAATTTCCAAGTGCAATCATTATTGTTATGATATTATTTGTATAGACAGTCCTGAGTATCCTAAGTGTCTGCTTGATATTGACGACCCGCCCGCGGTGCTTTATATTTCGGGAGTTTTGCCGGATATTGACGACAGAATGTCAATTGCGGTTATCGGAACAAGAAAAGCTTCAATGTATGCGATAAGGTCATCTTATAATTTTGCGTATAATCTCTCAAAATCCGGGGTAACTATCGTAAGCGGAGGCGCGCTTGGAGTTGACTGTTCTTCGCATCTCGGAGCATTGGCTGCAGACGGAGTTACAATTTGTGTTCTCGGTTGCGGAATAAATTATGATTACCTGAGAGAAAATGCTAAAATGAGGAGAGATATTACATTTAAGGGAGCTGTAATTTCAGAATATCCGCCCGATACTAAGCCGTACAGCTACCATTTTCCACAGAGAAACCGTATTATATCTGCTTTATCAGACGGTATTTTAGTAATTGAGGCCGGAAGAAAAAGCGGTTCTCTTATAACTGTTAATTCTGCGTTAGAACAGGATGCGGGTAAAAAGATTTTTGCGCTTGCGGGTCCTGTTGACTCTCATTTTGACGGTTCAAATAAACTTGTTAAAGATAAGGTAGCAACCCTTGTTACTGATTATAAAGATATAATTGATGCTTTTGACAAAGTATATGTTACAACAGAGCTTGATATTTCGTCGCAACCGTCTGACGATATTATTGATGTTATTCCAATAAAAGGGAAAGCACCTGAAAATATTAACGGCCTTAAAACCTATGACCTTACCGAGGCTCCCGTTCATAAAACAGACTTAAATTTAAGTGATGACGAAAGCACTGTGTATTATGCAATAGGCATTGAGCCTGTTCATATTGATAAAATTTCAGAGATTACAAGCTTGCCTGTATTTAAACTGCTCCCTATTCTGACAACTCTTGAACTCAGAAAGCTTATAAAGTGCGTACAGGGAAGAAGCTATAGATTGATTTAAACGGAGGATTATATGTCTAATTTAGTTATTGTTGAGTCGCCTGCAAAGGCTAAAACAATTAAAAAATACTTGGGTAAAGATTACGATGTTATTGCGTCCATGGGTCATGTACGTGACCTGCCTAACGCAAGATTAAGCGTTGATATAAAGAACAATTACGAGCCGAAATATACTATTATAAAAGGGAAAGAAACACTTGTTAAAGATATTAAAAAATGTGCCTCACAGTCAGACAAAGTATTTCTCGCAACCGATCCTGACCGCGAGGGAGAGGCGATTTCCTGGCATTTGGCATATATTCTTGATTTGGATTTAAACGAAAAAAATCGTGTTGAATTTAATGAAATTACAAAATCCGGAGTTAACAAGGGTATGAGCGAGCCAAGGAGTATCAATCTTAATCTCGTTAACGCACAGCAGGCAAGACGCGTTCTCGACAGACTTGTGGGCTATAAACTCAGTCCCTTTGTATCTCAAAAAATCAGACGCGGTATGTCCGCAGGACGTGTTCAGTCCGTAGCGGTTAGGATAATTGTTGACAGGGAAGAAGAAATAAGAGCGTTTAATCCTGAAGAATATTGGACTATTGACGCTAAATTTATCCCAAAGGGTTCCAGAAAATCGTTTTCAGCAACTCTTTATCTCGGAAAAGAAAAAATAAAAACTAAAGAAGAAGCCGAAAAGATACTCTCTGAACTTGAAAACGTTGAGTTTACCGTATCAAGCGTAAAACACGGAACTCGTAAAAAATCCCCTGCGCCTCCGTTTATAACTTCAACTCTCCAGCAGGAGGCTTCAAGAAAGCTTGGCTTTCAATCAAGACGTACGATGAGGGTAGCGCAGGAGCTTTATGAGGGAATCGAAATTGACTCGCTCGGCGCAACCGGACTTATTACCTATATGAGAACTGACTCGCTTAGAATTTCACAGCAGGCAATCTCTGAAGTTACTGAATATATTTCAAAAAAATACGGAGAAAAATACCTTCCTCAAAAGCCGAGAGTATTCAAATCACGTTCAAACGCTCAGGACGGCCACGAGGCAATTCGCCCTACAATGCCGTCTTTAGAGCCGGATAAAATAAAAAATAATCTTACCTCGGACCAGTATAAGCTGTACAGCCTTATATGGAAACGCTTTGTTGCGTCTCAAATGTCTGAATGTCTGCAAAAGACGACCAGAGCTGAAATTGAGGGCAACGGTCATATTTTCAAAGCCTCGGGATATACAGTTTCCTTTGACGGATTTACGTCACTTTATGTAGAGGGAAAGGATGTTGAGGAAGAAAAGGAGTCACAGCTTCCTGACCTTGAAAAGGGTATGAGCGTAAGAAAAAAGGAGATTGTTCCGAATCAGCATTTTACGCAACCTCCTCAAAGATATACAGAGGCGTCGCTTATTAAAACGCTTGAAGAAAACGGCATCGGACGTCCGTCGACATATGCGGCGACGATTTCAACAATTACAGGACGCGAATATGTAAAACGCGAGAGCAAGTCATTGGTTCCTACCGAGCTTGGCGAGGCTATGGTCAAGCTTATGAAAGAGCGTTTTTCAAAGATAGTTAACCCAAAATTTACCGCACAAATGGAGAAAAACCTTGATACAGTTGAAAAAGGAGAGGTTGAGTGGAAGGCTCTCATAGATGATTTCTATCAGGATTTTGATAAAACTTTAGCAAAGGCTAAAACCGAAATGGAAGGCGTTAAAATTCAGCTTGAGGAGGATAAGACCGATATAATCTGCGAAAACTGCGGAAGAAATATGGTTATAAAGGTCGGCAGATTTGGCAAATTTATCGCTTGTCCCGGTTATCCTGAATGTAAAAATGTTAAAAAATATGTTCAGAAAATCGGAGTTAAATGTCCTAAATGCGAGGACGGAGACGTTATTATAAAAACAACAAAAAGAAAAACAATTTTTTACGGTTGCAGTAATTACCCGAAGTGCGACTTTGTTTCATGGAATGAGCCGGTTAATGAAAGATGTCCTCAATGCGGAGAAATTCTTTTCAAGAAAAAAGGCAAAAAACAGGTTCTTTTCTGTGAAAATAAGGACTGCGGTTATGAAAAGACCGTTAACAGCTAATGTGCATTAATGTAATCGGCGCGGGACTTGCGGGTTGTGAAACGGCATATCAAATTTCAAAAAGAGGAATTAAGGTAAATCTCTACGAAATGAAACCCTTAAAAAAATCTCCCGCGCATAAAACCGATTTATTTGCGGAGCTTGTCTGTTCTAATTCATTTAAAGCGGATAGAATAAACTCTGCCGCAGGACTTTTAAAAGAAGAAATGAGAACTCTCGACTCACTGCTTTTAAAAGTTGCGGATAAGGCGAGAGTCCCCGCGGGAGGCGCTCTCGCTGTTGAGCGTGACGTCTTTTCCGAACTTGTTACATATGAGATAAAAAATAATAAAAATATTAAGGTTATAAATGAAGAAGTAAAAGATATAAATTTTGATGAAATAACTGTAATTGCTACGGGTCCTCTGACGTCTGATGATTTTTCGGATTATATTTATAACCTTTTCGGAAGTTCTCTTTCATTTTTTGACGCCGCGGCTCCGATAGTTACATTTGAAAGCGTTGATATGGACAAGGCTTTCTTTGAATCGCGTTACGGAAAAGGAAATACGACGGATTATCTCAATTGTCCTATGGATAAAGATGAATACGAGGTTTTCTACAATGAACTTGTAAACGCACAGCGCGCTCCGATTCACGATTTTGATGTAAGAGACTCCAAGGTGTATGAGGGCTGTATGCCGATTGAGGTTATGGCTCAACGCGGTTATGATACAATACGTTTCGGTCCTATGAAGCCCGTAGGACTTACAGACCCGAATACAGGTCGTCGTCCGTGGGCTGTTTTACAGCTCAGAAAGGAAAATACCCAAGGCTCAATGTATAATATGGTAGGATTCCAGACAAATTTAAAATTTTCCGAGCAAAAACGTGTATTCGGATTAATACCTGCCCTAAAAAATGCGGAATTTGTACGCTACGGCGTTATGCATAGAAACACCTTTTTAAATTCACCTGAAATATTAAACAGCGATTTCAGTACGAAGCTTAATGATAAAATTTTCTTTGCAGGTCAGATAACGGGTGTCGAGGGATATATGGAAAGCGCCGCGTCAGGAATTATTGCAGGTATAAACGCGGTTAAGCGTTTTAAAGGAGAAAAAACCATAACTTTACCGCCTACTACTATGACAGGCAGTTTGAGCAGGTATATTGCTGATGACAGTATTAAGGATTTTCAGCCTATGGGCGCTAATTTTGGAATTTTGCCCGAACTTGAAGAAAGACCGCGTGATAAACGCGAACGCGGACAGGCATATGCCGACAGGGCGATAAGGGACTTAAATAATTATTTGGAAAGTGTGAGATAATGAAAATAATAGTTGACGCAATGGGCGGAGATAACGCTCCGTTAGAAATTATAAAAGGTTCATTACTTGCAAAAAAAGAATACAATGTTGATATTATTTTAGTTGGAAAAGAAAGTGTTATAAATTCTGTTTCCAGGGAGAATAATCTTGATATTTCCGATGTTGAGATTATAAACGCAGAACAGGTTATCGAAACAGACGAAGAGGCAAATACGGTACTGAAGAAAAAGCCTGACAGCTCTATGGCAGTTGCGTTCAGAATGTTGGCGCAAAATGAGGGCGACGCTTTTGTCAGCGCAGGTAACAGCGGTTCTTTGTGTGTAGGCGGTACGCTGATTACCAAGCGTATAAAAGGCATAAAACGTCCCGGCTTTGCTCCTTTATTGCCTCATTTTGCAGGCGGTTGTTTTATGCTTATTGACGCGGGAGCGAACCTTGAAACGCGTCCTGAATTTCTTTTGCAGTACGCGGTTATGGGTTCGGCGTATATGAAAAATGTTATGAAAATAGAAAATCCGAGAGTGGGACTTGCAAACGTCGGAACAGAAGAACATAAAGGAATGGAACTTCAGCACAAAGCATACGAGCTTTTAAAAGAGGCTGATATAAACTTTATCGGCAACGTTGAAGGCCGAGATCTTCCGTACGGAAAATGTGATGTAGTTGTATGCGACGGATTTACGGGTAACCTTATTCTTAAAACTTATGAGGGAACCGCCAAAGCTATAGCCGACAAAGTTAAAAATTTGTTTTCAAAAAACCTTAAAAGCAAGCTTGCGGCGGCTCTTGTTATGAGCGATTTAAAGAAAATGATTAAAGAATTTGATTACAATGAATACGGCGGTGCTCCGATTATGGGGACGTTAAAGCCTGTTTTCAAAGCTCACGGAAGCTCAAAGGCAAAAACGATTAAAAACGCTATAAAGTTGACAAAAGAGTTTGTTGAAGCAGATGTTATAAAAGAAATTTCACAAGCCGTAAAATGAGGAAATAATGAAGGAATTTGAAAAGGTAATAGAATATAAATTTAATAATCAAAAGCTTTTAAAAGAGGCGTTAACTCATTCTTCATACGCTAACGAACATAGAGATAAAAAGATTGAATGTAATGAACGGCTTGAATTTTTAGGCGACGCTGTGCTTTCTATAGTTGTTGCTGATTATATTTTTGAGAACTGTCCCGCGCTTCCGGAGGGCGAATTAACAAAACTGCGTTCGGCCCTTGTGTGTGAAAAGGCGCTTTATAAATTCGGCAAATCAATTAATTTGGGCGACTACCTTTTGCTTAGCAGGGGAGAGAAAAACGGCGGAGGCGCAGACCGCCAGTCTATTGTTTCGGACGCGTTTGAGGCTGTTATAGCCGCTATATACCTTGACGGAGGAATAGAGGCG
Organism: uncultured Clostridia bacterium; assembly: GCA_947627345.1. GTDB lineage: Bacteria > Bacillota > Clostridia > Oscillospirales > Acutalibacteraceae > Ruminococcoides. The sequence goes on along the minus strand of CANQVS010000009.1, from coordinate 14,195 downwards.
GCTAAAAAGCATATTTTAAGATTTGTAATTCCCGAGATTAAAAACCACAATAAAAAACCTTTTAAAGACTATAAGACTTCCCTGCAGGAGATTGTGCAGAAAAATCCCGGTGAAAAAATTTCTTACAGGCTTGTTTCCGAGTCGGGTCCAGACCACGATAAGCATTTTATTTTTGAGGTTCTCCTCAACAGTAATGTTATAGGAAAAGGCGGAGGAAGGAGCAAAAAAGAAGCCGAGCAGAATGCGGCGCGGGAGGCTTTGGAGTTGATGGGCTATTAAACACAGTAATATAGCGATATTTGTACCGCATAACGGTTGCCCTCATCAATGTTCTTTTTGCGAACAAAGAAAAATTATCGGAAATGCAAAACAACCCGCTCCGAATGATGTTAAAGAAACAGTAGAAAAGGCTATTGGTGATTTGGGCGTAAAATGCAAAGAGTCCGAAATTGCCTTTTTCGGCGGAAGCTTTACGGCTATTGACAGAAATTATATGATTTCCCTGCTTGACGCGACAAAGCCTTACATAAATAAGTTTTTGGGTATCCGAATTTCAACAAGACCCGATTATATTGACGATGAAATTTTAAATCTTTTAAAGAATTATAATGTTACAACTATTGAACTCGGGGCGCAGTCAATGAATGATGAGGTTCTAACTGCTAACAACCGAGGTCATTCGGTTTGTGGTGTTGTTAAATCATCAAAACTTATAAAAAAATACGGATTTAATTTGGGACTTCAAATGATGACGGGGTTGTATAAATCAACGGACGAGACAGATATTGAGACAGCGAAAAGATTTATTGAACTTAACCCTGATTGCGTAAGAATTTATCCGACGGTTATAATGAAAGATACCGAGCTTGAAACTTTATTTATAAACGGTGAATATAAACCAAAAACGCTTATTGAGTCAGTAAATTTATGCGCAAAAATTATGATGATGTTCTATGAAAACGACATCGACGTAATCCGCGTTGGACTTCATTACAGTGATTCCCTAAAAGAAAATGATGTAGCTAAAAATTATCATCCCGCTTTTAAAGAGCTTTGTGAAGGGAAAATCTTTCTGCGGAAAATTTTAGACAGTTTAAAGATTGAGAAAGATAAAAATAGAACGATTTTCGTTAATCCAAAATCCTTATCAAAAGCTGTGGGGCAGAATAAGCGTAATATAAAAGAACTTGTTTCTTTAGGATATAATATTAAGTTTAAAACTGACAAAAGTTTAGATAAGTACGAAGTTAAAGTATGTTAAAAAATAGGTGGTAAGATGCTGTTAAAATCCCTTGAAATTCAAGGTTTTAAAACATTTCCCGATAAAACTAAATTAAATTTTGATACAGGAATGACCTCTGTAGTAGGTCCCAACGGTTCAGGAAAAAGTAATATAAGCGATGCTATACGCTGGGTACTCGGCGAGCAGTCGCCTAAAAGTCTGCGCTGTTCAAGGATGGAGGACGTTGTTTTCAACGGAACCGACGGAAGAAAACCCTTGGGATATGCCGAGGTAACCTTGAATATCGCTAACAAAGACAGATTTCTTCCGTATGACGGGGATGATGTTTCCGTTACAAGAAGATATTTTCGCAGTGGTGAAAGCGAGTATCTTATAAACGGCGCTCAGGTAAGATTAAAGGATATAAACGAGTTGTTTATGGATACAGGCTTGGGACGCGACGGGTATTCAATGATAGGTCAGGGCAAAATTGACAGTATTGTTTCCTCAAAAAGCGAGGACAGACGTGAAATTTTTGAAGAGGCTGCAGGAATTTCAAGATACAGGTATAAAAAGATTGAGTCGGAGCGTAAGCTTAAATACACAGAGGACAATCTTTTACGCCTTAGAGATATTGTTACGGATTTAAGCGAGCGTGTAGGACCGTTAAAAAAGCAGTCGGAGAAGGCTGAAAAGTTCCTTGAATATTCCGATGAAAAAAAGGATATTGAAATTGCTCTTTGGGTAAATACGCTTAATAACAGCAGTAAGGTTATTAAGGAACAAGAGGATAAAATCGAAATTTCCCGTCTGCAACATACAAATGCAGGAGAAATTCTCGATAATATTCAAGCTGAGAATGAGCAAATCTACATAAAAAGCGGTCGGTATTTATCCGAAATTGAAAAAATACGTGAGGATATTAACAATGTAATCGCAGAAATAAGTTCAAAAAAGTCCTCTGTATCTGTATGTGAAAATGATATTTTACATAATAAAGAGAATGTAAGCCGTCTGTATGAGGAAATTGAAAAGGTAGACATTGACGCCAAAGACGCCTTTAACAGCATTGAAAATAAAAAAAGCAAAATTAAAGAGCTTAAAATATTTATTGAGGACAAGCAAAACTTCTATAACGAAACCTCTGACAAGCTTAATGTGATAAACACGGATTCAAGCAGAAGCGGTGATAAAATACAGGAGTTAAACGCAAAGCTTGCGGAATTAACAGCTCAGTCCGCCGACGCTCGCGTAACTCAAATGACAAGCGTTACTTCCGTAACGGAATTACAGGAACGTATTGAAAGCAATCTTAACTCGATAACACAGAAAAAAGAGCAGTACGAAGCTACGCTTGAAATTTTTGAAAATTATAAAAATCAGATAGAAAAAATAAATCAGCAGGTTGAATCATTGCAAAATTCCGTAAACGGTCTTGAAATTAAACTGCAGTCGAGGGAGAAAAAGCGCGACGAATTAAAAGAACAGACTGATAATTTTAATCTTGACGCGCAGCAGGCGCTAAGACGAGTTAAGCTTTTGGAAGATTTGGAGAGAAATCTGGAAGGATTTTCCTATTCCGTAAAAAATGTAGTTAAAGCTTCAAAAAACGGACAGCTCAGAGGCATTAAAGGGCCTGTTTCGAGAATTATCGAAGTTCCGTCTGAATATACCGTTGCTATTGAAATTGCCCTCGGCACCGCTATGCAGAATATTGTAACCGCTACCGAGCAGGATGCAAAATCCGCGATAGCCTTTCTAAAAAAACGTGACGGAGGACGCGCCACATTTCTGCCGATGAATACGATTAAGCCAAAGGAGCTTAACGAAAAAGGTCTTGATGATTTATACGGGTTTATCGGAATTGCTTCAGATTTATGTAACTGCAATAAGGAATACAACGATATATTAAAATCTCTTTTGGGAAGAATTGTTGTTGCGGAGGATTTAAACAGCGCAACCGTAATTGCAAAAAAATATAATTACCGCTTTAAGGTAGTAACTCTTGACGGACAGGTTGTAAACGCGGGAGGCTCGCTTACGGGTGGTTCTTTGGGTAAAAAATCAGGATTACTTTCAAGAGCGAGTGAAATTTTAAAGCATAAGAAAATTGCTGAGGATTTAAGCAAAAAGGCCGAACAGTCGGCAAAACTTCTTGAAAAAGCCGTTTCGGATTATTCAGCGATTGAAGGTGAGATTTTAGCAACAAGAGCAGATTTGTCAAACGCTAAACAAGAACAGGTTCGTATTCTCACTGAGACTAAGGCTTGCGAAAATGACTTGGACCTGCAAAAGCAATCTATAGATGATAACGAAAATGAGATTATCACATTCAAAGAAAGAATTGCTCAATATAAAATAGAAGAGAAAAAAGCAAAAGAGAAGCTTGACGATATAAATTGGTCAATTTCAGAATATGAAGCTCAAATTGAGGAGATTACCGGAAATCGTTCAAAGCTTACCGCACAGCGTGAAGAAATGAGTGGAATTTTACAGAATATTCGTCTGGAAATTGTAACCGCAAAAAAGGACATTGACTCGCTTAATTCTGAAATTTCCTACGCAATTTCTACAGAAGAAGGAAGAAATTTAAGAAAATCGGAAATTCAAAATCAGATAGATAGCTATAACGAGCTTATTAATGATTCTGAAAATAAAATTGAATTCTATAAAAACGATATTGATAAATTAAATAAGAACGTTATTTCTCTTAATAAAGATATTGAAAATCTTAATGCCAAAAAGTCTGACCTTGAAAAACGTTCCGAAGAACTTAGAATTTTAGAAAGAGAAAAGAATATTGAGCGTGAAACCGCCGGGCAAGAACTTGCAAGACTTGAGGAAAGACGTATAAATCTTCAGAAAGAGTATGATAATATTATTTCAAAGCTATGGGAAGAATATCAGCTTACCAAAAAAGAGGCGCAGGAAACTTCCGTAAAACTTGATAATATATCTGATTCAAAGACACGTCTTAATGAACTTAAATCAAAAATCCGCGCCCTCGGAACTGTTAACGTCGGAGCGATAGAGGAGTATAAAGAAGTTTCCGAGAAATACGAATTTATAAGCGCTCAGGTTAATGATGTTGAAAAGTCAAAAAGAGAAATCGAACAGCTTATAAAAGAACTTACAAAACAGATGCAGGAAGAATTTATAAGCAGTTTTGAAGAAATCAACCGAAATTTCACATTTACCTTTAAAGAACTTTTCGGGGGCGGTACAGCGTCACTTTCTCTTACCGACCCTGAGGATATTTTGACAAGCGGAATTGATATTGTTGTTCATCCCCCCGGAAAAATAGTAGTACATCTTGACGCTCTTTCGGGCGGTGAAAAGGCGCTTGTCGCAATCGCTCTTTATTTTGCAATAATGAAAGTTCGCCCTGCTCCGTTTTGTGTAATGGACGAGATCGAGGCTGCCTTAGACGAGGTAAATGTAGACAGATTTGCGCAGTATGTGCGTAACTTAACGGGCAAAACGCAGTTTATTTTAATTACCCACAGACGAGGAACAATGGAAGAAGCTGATGTTCTCTACGGAGTAACTATGCAGGACGAAGGTGTTTCAAAGCTTTTGGAACTTAGAGCAAGCGAAGTCAGCGCAAAGTTGGGAATTTAACAAAGGACAGATAATATGGGATTTTTCAGTAAAATTAAACAGGGATTAAAAAAAACAAGAGACAGCGTAATCGGTCAAATTGATTCAATGCTTAAATCCTTTACAAAAATTGATGAGGAACTTTTTGAGGAGCTTGAGGAACTTTTGGTAATGGGTGACGTAGGTGTTTCTACAGCCCAAAATATTTGTGAAAAAGTTAAAGCCAAGGTTAAGGAAACAGGCACAACCGACCCTCAGCAGATTTACATTCTTCTTGAAGAAGTTGTAAGCGATATGCTTAAAGGAGGACAGGAACTTAACGTCAATACAAAACCCTCGGTTATTCTTGTAATAGGAGTAAACGGAGTAGGAAAAACTACTACTATAGGAAAAATGGCCAATCGCTTTAGAAATGAAGGTAAAAAGGTTTTGCTTGCCGCTGCGGATACATTCAGAGCGGCGGCAATAGACCAGCTTCAGATATGGGCGGAGAGAAGTAAGTGCGATATTATTAAGCAAAATGAGGGAAGCGACCCTGCGGCAGTTGTGTTTGACGCTATTTCCGCGGCAAAGGCAAGAGGCGCGGATATTATTATTGCCGATACGGCAGGCAGACTACACAACAAGAAAAACTTAATGGATGAGCTGGCGAAAATCAATCGAATTATTGACAGAGAATTACCCGATTCCGATAAGGAAATATTACTTGTTTTAGACGCAACAACGGGTCAGAACGCTGTTTCTCAGGTCGAGCATTTTAAGGAGGCCACGGGAATTACTGGAATTGTTCTTACAAAGCTTGACGGTACAGCCAAAGGCGGTATTGTTCTTGCAATTAAAAATTCGCTTGATGTTCCCGTTAAGTTTGTCGGAGTCGGCGAGCAGATTGATGATTTACAGCCATTTAATCCGGAAGAATTCTCAAAAGCGCTGTTTGATTTTAGTTAAGAGGTAAATATGAAATTTATAATTGCAACAAACAACGCGAAAAAATTAACAGAGCTTAAAAGAATTTTGATTCCCCTCGGCATTGATGCGGTTTCCGCGAAAGAGGCGGGAATAACTCTTGATGATGTTGAGGAAACAGGCACAACCTTTAAAGAAAATTCCTATTTAAAGGCGTATTCCGCCTGCAAAAAAACGGGTTTACCCGCAATTGCGGATGATTCGGGAATTTGCGTTGACGCTTTAGACGGACGTCCCGGAATTTATTCCTCGAGATTTGCGGGAGAGGACGCGTCTGACGAGGACAAAAATAATCTTCTTTTAAAACAGCTTGAAGATGTCGGCGGCGACAACAGAAAAGCGCATTATACGGCAGCTATAACCTGTGTGTTTCCAAACGGAGATAAGCTGCAGGCAGAGGGTAAATGTTTCGGCGAGATTGCCCATACTCCCGATGGTGACGGCGGTTTCGGTTATGACCCGATTTTTCTATATAACGGCGTTTCATTCGGAAAGGTTTCTGCGGAAGAAAAGGATAAAGTAAGCCACAGAGGAAACGCCTTGAGAATGATGAAAGCAGAACTTGAAAAATACTTGGAGGAAAATAATGTTAACGAGTAAACAGCGCGCGTATTTAAGAGGCTTGGCAAATTCAATTGATACTATTATCTATGTGGGTAAAGGCGGAATGAACGAGCAGATTATTAAGCAGACAGACGACGCCCTGACAGCGCGTGAGCTTATAAAGGGTAGATGCCTTGAAAGCAGTCCGATTTCTTCGAGGGAGACCGCCGATTTAATTGCAGAGAAAACAAATTCAGACGTTGTTCAGGTTATAGGCTCAAAATTTGTCTTATACAGAACGAATCCCGACGAGCCTGTAATAGAACTTCCAAAATCAAAGAAAAAATAAAAACGGAAGTGGAATTGTGGACATAAACGAATACCGTTCTTTAATAAAGAAACGAATGGGGGAAAGGCGCTATATTCACAGCGTAAATGTTTCCAAATCCGCGGTCGAGCTTGCAAAGCGGTATAACGCGGACATAGAAAAGGCAGAGATAGCCGGAATACTTCACGATTGTTGCAAAGAAACCCCAAAAGATGAAATGTTGCAAATTATCCGATGCGGTGGTATAATACTTGACGCTACCGAAAAGAGCTCGTCAAAGCTCTGGCACGCAATTGCGGGAAGCGTTTATGTCAGAGATGTTTTAAAAATTGACGACATAGATATTATAAATTCAATCAGGTATCATACGACAGGCAGAGAGAATATGTCAATGCTTGAAAAAATAATATTTACCGCAGATTTTATCAGCGCGGAACGTGATTACAGAGATGTTGACATTATGCGTGAAAAGGCGTTTTCCGATATAGATGACGCTATGCTTTACGGACTGCGCTTTACAATATCGGATTTAATTCATAGAAAACTTCCTATACATAGCAATGCAATCCATTGTTATAATGATATACTTTGTAATTTAGAAAAGAAAGGGTTGCTATAATGACAACTTATGAACAGGCTCTTAAAATAGCAGAAATTTTGGATAAAAAAATTGCTCAGGATATAAAAGTAATTGAGATAACCGATGTTACCATTCTTGCTGATTATATGGTGATAGCCACAGGAAGAAGCAGTACGCAGGTAAAGGCTTTAGCGGACGAGGTTGAATTCAGAATGGATGAACTCGGTATACATGTAAACCATATTGAGGGACACCGCTCCAACAGCTGGATTTTACTTGATTACGTTGATATAATAGTAAATGTCTTTAACGAAGAGGCTCGGGATTTTTACGACCTCGAACGTCTTTGGCAGGACGGCAGGGAAATAGATTTATCTGAAGTTTTAAAATAAATCGGGAGGTATAATGGTGAAATATAATCATAAGAATGTAGAAAGCAAATGGCAAAAAATTTGGGAGGATAAAGGTGTTTTTCACGCAAGTGACGACACCTCAAAAGAAAAATTTTATGCTCTTATAGAATTTCCTTATCCGTCGGGTCAAGGACTTCACGTCGGACATCCCCGTCCGTACACGGCTTTGGATACCGTAGCACGTAAGCGCAGACTTCAGGGCTACAATGTACTTTATCCTATAGGCTGGGACGCTTTCGGACTTCCGACCGAAAATTATGCTATTAAAAATCATATTCATCCTGAAATTGTTACAAAACAAAATATTGAGCGTTTTAAAAAGCAAATACAGTCATTGGGTATTTCTTTTGACTGGAGCAGAGAAATTAATACTACCGACCCCGATTACTATAAATGGACGCAGTGGATTTTTCTACAGCTTTTTAAAAAGGGTTTAGCGTATAAAAAGGAAATGAATGTTAATTGGTGTACCTCCTGTAAATGCGTCCTTGCAAACGAGGAAGTTGTAAACGGAGTTTGCGAACGCTGTTCAAGTGAGGTTATTCACAAGGTTAAATCCCAATGGATGCTTAAAATCACAGCGTATGCGGACAGACTTATAAACGACCTTGACCTTGTCGATTATCCGCCCAGAGTAAAGGCGCAGCAGAAAAACTGGATTGGCCGTTCAACGGGCGCCGAGGTTGATTTTAAGGCTACGACAGGCGATACGCTGACTGTATATACTACTCGCTGTGATACGCTTTTCGGCGCTACATATATGGTTATTTCTCCCGAACATCCTCTTATTGAAAAGTGGGCTGACAAGCTTGAAAATTTAGACGAGATAAAAAAGTATCAGCTTGAGGCATCGAAAAAATCCGACTTTGAGAGAACAGAAGTAGCAAAGGATAAGACGGGTATTCGTCTTAAAGGTGTAGAGGCTGTAAATCCCGTAAACAATACTCAAATTCCTATTTTTGTTTCAGATTACGTCCTCGTTTCCTACGGAACGGGCGCTATAATGGCTGTACCCGCTCACGATACGCGCGACTGGGAGTTTGCGAAGAAGTTTGACCTACCTATTATTGAGGTTGTTAAGGGCGGAAAGGACGTTCAAAAAGAGGCGTTTACCGATTGCGCTACGGGAATTTTAACTAATTCGGGATTTTTAAACGGTTTATCTGTAGAAGAAGCCAAGAAAAAAATGACAGCCTGGCTTGAAGAAAAGAAAATAGGCAGAGCTAAGGTTAACTACAAACTCCGCGATTGGGTTTTTTCGCGTCAACGCTATTGGGGAGAGCCTATTCCTATTGTCCATTGTGAAAAATGCGGTTTTGTTCCGATTGACGAAAGCGAACTTCCGCTTAAATTGCCTATGGTTGACTCATATGAGCCGACTGACACAGGTGAATCTCCTCTTGCGAAGATGACGGATTGGATTAATACTAAATGCCCTTGTTGCGGAGGAAAAGCCGTAAGAGAAACCGACACTATGCCGCAATGGGCGGGTTCATCGTGGTACTTTTTAAGATATATGGACCCTCATAATAACGATGCTCTTGCGTCTAAGCAGGCGCTTGAATACTGGTCTCCCGTAGACTGGTATAACGGAGGTATGGAGCATACTACTCTTCACCTGCTTTACAGTCGTTTTTGGCACAAATTCCTCTATGATATCGGCGTAGTTCCGACACCCGAGCCTTACGCTAAGCGTACAAGCCACGGTATGATTCTCGGAGAAAACGGCGAGAAAATGTCTAAATCAAGAGGGAATGTTGTAAATCCCGATGACATAGTGAACGAGTACGGTGCCGATACAATGCGTCTTTATGAAATGTTTATCGGCGACTTTGAGAAAGCGGCTCCGTGGAGCCCCTCAAGCATAAGAGGATGCAGAAGATTTATAGAACGCTTTTATAATCTTCAAAATATTTTGGTCGACGGCGATACAATCCGTCCTGAGCTTGAAAGCGCGTTTAATAAGGCGATTAAGAAGGTCGGAGACGATATAGAAAACATTAAGTTTAACACGGCAATTGCCGCTTTGATGTCGCTTATAAATGAGGTTACATCTTTCGGCTCAATTTCAAAGAAAGAGCTTGCTGTATTTACTATTCTCCTCAATCCTTTTGCTCCTCACGTTACCGAGGAAATTTGGGAAATATGCTCATTAGGAGAGGGAATGGTAGCTGAACAAAGCTGGCCTGAATACGATGAGTCAAAATGTGTTGAACAAACAATTGAGATTGCTGTTCAGGTTAACGGAAAAATAAAAGCTAAGCTTAATATTTCTCCTGATTTAGAGCAGAACGAAGTTCTTAAACTTGCTAAAGATGACGAAAATGTCAAAAAGGCGATTGAAGGTATGAATATTATAAAAGAAATTTATGTTAAAGGCAGAATTGTCAATATTGTTGTAAAGCCGTAAATGTTACTTTTTAATATTTTTTCACTAATTTTTTGATAAGTATTGACATTTTATGTCTACTTGTTGTATAATTACTATTACATTAGTTAACAAATTACCCATATTGATGGGAGGGATATAGAAATGTCAGAAGTAAGACTTAAAGAAAATGAATCTCTTGAAAGCGCGTTGAGAAGATTTAAAAAACAATGTGCAAGAGCAGGCGTTATCGCTGAAGTTCGCAAGAGAGAAGCTTATGAGAAGCCTTCTGTAAAGCGCAAGAAGAAGTCCGAAGCAGCTCGTAAACGCAAATATAGGTAAATACTAAGGCGGACAGTGAGTTGTCCGCTTTTTTATTTTTTAAATAATTTTATTCAGGGAGAATTAAGATGAAAAAAATTCTTGTATTACTCGGTCCTAATCTTAATATGGTTGGTGTGCGCGAAAAAAACGTATATGGTAATGAAAGTTCTGAAAGTATAAACGAACAGATTTTATCATACGCTAAAGAAAACGGCTTTGAAACTGAAATTTATCAGTCAAATCACGAGGGAGATTTAATTGATAAAATCCATTCGGCTAAGGATAGCTTTGACGCGGTTATAATTAATGCAGGCGCGTTAACTCATTACAGTTATGCGTTAAGAGACGCTATAGCAAGCGTGAATATTCCTTTTGTCGAGGTTCATATGTCAAATATACATTCGAGAGAAGAGTTCAGACACAAGTCTGTTATTGCTCCCGTATGTAAGGGCCAAATTGCGGGATTCGGAAAACACAGCTATCTTTTAGCGATTGACGCATTAAAGGAAATGATTTAATGTCTATTGAGCGCAACAGAATAAATAAACTTCAAAAGATAATAGAGGACAATTCTCATGCGTTTTTTATTACGGACGAAAAGAACGTTTATTACTTTTCGGGTATTCAAAACTGTGAGGGAAAAATACTCGTCACAAAAGACGAGGCATATCTTTTGGTTGATTTCAGATATATCGAAAACGCCAAAAAAAATTGTAAAAATTGCAGAGTGGTTGAGTTCAAATCTTTGTGCAGTGATGTTGCAAAACTCTGTAAAAAACATTCAGTAAACACTCTTTCTCTTGAATCTGATAATATAACAGTCGGTATTTATAATTTATATTTAAAAAACTTTAACTCGCAGGGAATTTCTTTAATTTCAAACGATTTTTTAAGTAAAGCTATATCAAATTTAAGACTGATAAAAAGCGTGGAAGAAATTAAATTTATTGATGAGGCGCAAAAAATAACAGAAAAAGCCTACAATGAAATTTTAAATTATATCAGACCGGGAGAGAGTGAGAGAAGAATCGCTGTTGAACTTGAATATCTTATGAAAAAATACGGTGCAAGTCATATCAGTTTTGATTTAATTACAATTACGGGAAAAAAGACTTCACTCCCTCACGGAGTGCCCGGTGACGGGATTATTTCAGAGGGCGATTTTTTCACAATGGATATAGGCTCGGTTTATATGGGTTATCACAGCGATATGACGAGAACGGTTGCGGTAAAGTCCTGCGATGAATTTAAGCGTGAAATATACAGCATTGTTTTAAATGCTCAGACTACGGCTTTAAATTCCGTTAAGGCGGGAATGAAAGCGTCGGATGTCGATAAAATAGCGAGGGATATAATCTCTGACGCGGGCTACGGAAAAAATTTCGGACATTCAACGGGACACGGCGTAGGATTGGATATTCACGAAAAACCTTATGTAAGCCCTAAAAGCGAGGATATTTTATCGGAAAATATGGTTATAACCGTTGAGCCAGGAATATATCTTGAAAATCAATTCGGAGTCAGAATTGAGGATATGGTTTTAGTTAAAGAAAATGGTTTCAAAAATTTTGCAACGCTTGGCAAGGAACTAATTATTGTATAATACTTGCAATTTACAAGCAATTTATGTATAATATACCTTGTTATTACTTTTTATGAAAATTCAGGAGGTAAAATTATGATTTCTGCAGGCGATTTCAGAAACGGCGTTACATTTGAAATGGATGGACAGGTTGTTTCTATCATTGAATTTCAGCATGTAAAACCCGGCAAGGGCGCTGCTTTTGTAAGAACAAAAATCAGAAATGTTATTACAGGCGCTGTTGTTGAAAAAACCTTTAACCCTAATGATAAGTATCCTAAGGCATTTGTTGACCGTAAGGATATGGAGTACAGCTATAACGACGGAGAACTTTACTATTTTATGGATACGGAAACTTGGGAACAGCTCCCGATTAACGCTTCCGTTTTAGGCGATAACTTTAAATTTGTAAAAGAAAATATGATATGCAAAATTCTCTCTTACAAGGGCAATGTTTTCGGCGTAGAACCGCCTAACTTTGTTGAACTTGAAGTAACAAAAACCGACCCCGGATTTGCAGGAAATACAGCTACAAACGCTACAAAACCCGCTACTGTTGAAACAGGCGCAGAGGTTAAGGTTCCGCTTTTCATCAATGAGGGGGAAATTATCCAGATTGATACCCGTACAGGCGAGTATCTCGGCAGAGCATAAGGAGTAACAATGTCTGTTAAAGATGATATGAATATTTCTGAAAGAGCCGCTTACCTCAAGGGGATGTCCGAGGGACTTGAACTTGATGTATCCAAGCCTGAAGGCAAGCTTATCTCATCTATGCTTGATTTAATTTACAGTATGGCTGATGAAATTGCGGAGTTGGAAGATGAGGTTGAGTTACTGAACGAGCAGAACGATGAGTTGTGTGAACTTCTGAGCGAAGTTGATTATGATGACTATGACGACGAATATGATTATGATGACGAGGAAAGCCCTGACTACGAAGTAAAATGTCCTGATTGCGGTGCTGAGATTGTAGTTGATGAGGACACTTTGATTGAGGGAGAAATGAGTTGTCCCAACTGCGGAGGAGAATTAGAGTTCGATTTTTCCGATTTATTCTCTGATGAAACGTACGATGACGACTGCTCCGTGTGCGGTATCGAAGAAAATTAAGTTAATTGTAACAAATTAACACCTCTCGTATAGAATAACGAGGGGTGTTTTTTGTTATATAAAAAGAAAAAATCGAGAATACATAAACGTATAAGACGTTATTCAATAATTGTTACTGTAATTATTATAGTTTTGATTGTCCTCTTTGAAATGCAGGCTGTTCCGTTTACCTTAAAATGCGTTAGAAAGCAATCAAAAACAATATCGACAAAAATAATCGGCAACGCTGTTACTCAAACTCTTGAAAATTTTGATTTTACATATGACGATTTAGCGAATATAAATTATTCCGACAGCGGGCAGGTTAACTCCATTTCCGCTAATTCAATCAACATAAACCGTGTAAAATCAGAAGTTATAGAGAAAATTCAAAATGAACTTGATAAACAAAAACAGTATAGTTTTTCTCTTCCTGCCGGGACTTTTACGAATTTAACATTAATAAGCACATTAGGACCTGATGTTGAAATAACTTTTACACTAACAGGCTCTGTGAACTGTAAAATTAAAAGTACTTTTGAAAGCTCGGGAGTTAATCAAACTATCCATCATATTAACCTTATAGTAACAACCGATATTGTGGCTATAAGTCCTAATTACAGTGAAGAGGTTAAATTTAAAACAGATTATGAAATCGCCCAGACTGTCATTGTAGGTTCAGTACCGTCTATGTATGCAGATGTTGTAAAGTAAGAAAGAAATAACACTAAATATAGTAATTATAGTAATTTTTAGCACAAAATCTATTGTAATAAAATAGGTTTTGTGCTATAATTTTATGGATAATAGATTAGATTGGGGCAATTTGTCTTGACAGAAAAATATAGTACTTTAACTGATTTTGATGAAACGCAGAATGAGTACCTTAATCTTATATATGAAATAATGGAAACCCGCAAGCGCTCTGATAAACCGATTGCGTACATTCATACTTACGGCTGTCAGCAGAATGTAGCGGACGGCGAGCGCATAAAAGGTATGCTTGAAAAGGCAGGCTTTGAATTTGAAGATAAACCCGATAATGCCGATGTAATTCTTTTTAACACCTGCGCGGTCAGAGAACACGCGGAGGACAGAGTTTTCGGAAATGTCGGGGCATTAAAAAACCTTAAAAGAAAATATCCCAAAACACTTATAGCGCTTTGCGGATGTATGA
>CANQVS010000008.1 GCA_947627345.1 uncultured Clostridia bacterium | reverse complement strand
TTTTCCTCTAAATCTGATTTGAATAGGTATAAAAAAATTACCTTTAAATTTAATTCTTAATTTTTATATCTCCACGTCAGACATTACAGTCCCTCTCTAAAATGCATCTCCTCCAAACCTTTCTGCCCTTGCCTTGTTTTGGATAGGGAGGACAGATTCTGCTGTAGGCTTTTTAGAAATTTTCCTCTAAATCTGATTTGAATAGGTATAAAAAAATTACCTTTAAATTTAATTCTTAATTTTTATATCTCCACGTTAGACATTGCAGTCCCTCTCTAAAATTCACCTCCCCCAAACGTTTCAGCCTCTATCTCGCTTTGGATAGAGAGGACAGGTTCTGCTGTAGACTTTTTATTAAATAAAACGTGTGATAGATATAAAATTTTAATTCTATCAGACGTTTCCTCTTTCTTACTTTGGATAGTAAGGAAAGGTTATGCCTTTTATTTTCTGTTTAAGTCGGTATATTGAGGGCTTTATCCGAATATAAACGGAGATATAAAGCAAGTTCAAGTTTAAGATTATAAGTGCAGTTTCGTGTTATTAATTTCCGAATACTTTTTTCGCCGTGTCAACCGACTCTTTCGCGTCTTTGCAGTAGTAATCCGCGCCGATTTTCATTGCGTAGTCGTGCGTCAGAACGGCTCCGCCCACGAAGAAGATACATTTACTGCTCCCATCGGGATTCTGAAGTTCGGGAGTTTTTCTTGCTAAAGCTATAGTATCCTCCATACTTTTCAGCGTTGTCGTCATAAGCGCTGAAAGTCCAATGAGCTTTATATCCTGCTTGATTGCGGTTTCGATAATCAACTCGGGAGCAACGTCGCGCCCTAAGTCTATAACTGTATAGCCGTAATTATCGAGCAGAACCTTTACAATATTCTTTCCGATGTCGTGAATATCGCCTTTAACGGTCGCGAGGATAATCTTGCCCTTGCTGACGGGGGCATTGTTAGTTTTTGTGAGGTGCTTTTTGATTACCTCAAAGCAGACCTGCGCGACATTCGCGCTCTGAATAAGCTGAGGGAGGAAGATTTTATTTGCCTCAAAATCCGCTCCCACTTTGTCGAGGGCGGGGATAAGCTCGCCGTTCACAATTTCCATAGCGTCTTTGTTCTCGAGCGCTTTTTCCGTAAGAGAAGAAGCCTCGCCTTTTAGTCCGTTAATTATAGCGTGTTCAATACTTGCGCGGGGGCTTATAATCTTTGGCTTTTCGGTTTTTATCTCATTGTAGGCGTTTATAAAGTCAGTCGAGTTTTTGTCAATATTCGCAAGCACCTTGTAGGCTCTGACCGCTCCCGTCATATCCTCATCGTTCGGGTTTATAATCGGCAGGTCCAAGCCCTCCTCTAAGGCCATTGTCAGGAAAATATGGTTGATAAGCGGACGGTTTGGAAGTCCGAAACTGATATTGCTGACGCCCAGACACGTCTTGCACCCAAGCTCCTCCTTAACTCTGTGCAGGGCCTTTAGCGTTTCGATACAACCCTCCTGCTCCGCTGAAACCGTGAGCGTCAGGCAGTCGATATAAACGTCCTTTGAGGGGATACCGAAAGCATTTGCACGTTCCACGATTTTTTTCGCTATATTGAATCTGCCCTCGGCGGTTTTCGGAATACCGTTCTCGTCAAGTGTAAGGCCGATTACGCTCGCGCCGTATTTCTTTATGAGAGGAAGCACCGAATTAAGAGATTTTTCCTCGCCGTTTACGGAATTTACAATAGGCTTTCCGTTGTAAATTCTAAGCGCCGATTCAAGCACGTCAGGTTTAGTCGAGTCGATTTGGAGCGGTACGTCAACTACCGCCTGCAGGGATTTTATCACCCTTACCATCATTTGTTTTTCGTCGATTTCGGGAAGTCCGACGTTAACGTCGAGAATATCCGCGCCTGCGTTTACCTGACTGACAGCCTGCGATAAAATATAGTCGATGTCGTTATTAATAAGCGCCTGCTTGAAAAGCTTTTTGCCAGTCGGATTAATTCGTTCTCCGATAATTCTCGGCTGATTAATTTCAACAGCGGTTGTTCCAGAACAAACTGCCGTATCCTTTTTAATTTGAGCTGATTTATATTTTTTATTTTCAACAACTTTTTTCAGAGTCTTAATATAGTCGGGAGTAGTTCCGCAGCATCCGCCGACAATTTTAACCGTCCCGAGGTCGGCGATTTTTCCGATACTCTGTGAAAATTCCTCGGGACCTACGTTGTAGGTGTTACTGTTCGGGTCGGGAAGTCCCGCGTTAGGTTTTACAATAATCGGCAGAGATGTCCATTTTGTGAATTCCTCTACAATCGGTTTAAGTTCATCGGGGCCGAGCGAGCAGTTAACGCCGAGCGCGTTTACCCCGAGACCCGTAAGCGTCAGAGCCGCGCTTGCAACGCTTACCCCCGCGAAGGTGCGTCCGTTTTCCTCAAATGTCATAGAAACAAGTATCGGTTTGTCGCAGTTTTCCTTGGCGGCGAGAACGCCTGCTTTAACCTCAAGCAAATCTGTAAAGGTTTCAAAAACAATAATGTCCGCGTCTTTTCCCGCAAGGATTTCCTCTTTAAAGTAATTGTATGCCTCATCAAAGCTCATCGAACCCGCAGGTTCCAAAAGCTTGCCGATAGGTCCGATGTCGAGCGCGACAAGAGCTTTGCCATTGGCTACATTTTTCGCGTTTTTAACGGCGGAGCCGATAAGCTCGTCAACGGTATATCCGCTGTCTTTCATTTTGTAGGAGTTTGCGCCGAAGGTGTTGGAATAAACGATGTCCGCGCCCGCCTTAATATATTCTCTGTGAATATCGGTAATAAGCTGAGGGTGCGTAATGTTGAGCGTTTCGGGGATTTCTCCGAGCTTTAGTCCGTTTTTCTGGAGCATTGTTCCCATAGCCCCGTCGAGGAGAATATAGTTTTTTTTAAGTAAATCGTTAAAATTCACACCGTTCACCCGACTTTCTGAATTTACAGGTTTCCTTTAAATTACAGCCTGCGCAGCCTTTTCTCCGTTTTTCTATAGGTTTTTCGCTAAGGCCCGTAATAGCCGTAACGGATTTTGTCGGAGTAAGAATAGAATTATCGTTGGTACACAGTCCGATTTTCCGCGGGGCGTCTAAAATCCGCAAAAATTTTTCCTGCAATTCGATAGGGTAGTCCCCGTAACCGGGGGAAAATCTCCACGTTAAGAATTTATCGGGATTTTCCTTAGCGATAATTTCGTCAACCTCCTGCATAACCTGCTCAACGGCAACGCTCGCCATCGCGTCAAGCACGACCGCTTTAGCCATATCCGTAACCGAGGCCGTGCGAAGAAGCTTATCCGTTTCACTCCCGATTGTCGCGCAGATTAAAACGGCCTCATCGCAGTCTTTAAGATGTTGCTCTATAGATTTTCCTATTATAAGTCCGCTGTCTTTAAGCGGAATTTTTTTATAGAGATATTTCGGAGTTGCCGTTTCCAAAATTTCTTTCTCGCAGATTTTCAGCAGAGCGTCCATTTTGTCGTTCATATCGACCCTGCTTCCGCCTATATAGCGTAGAGATTCCGCTTTATTAATTTCAGTTAATTTAATCATAGCAGGCTACTGACGGCGTCCGTAATTTTACGCGCAACGTATGGGTTGTTCATTGTGTAAAGATGTATTCCGCTTACGCCGTTTGCGATAAGGTCAACGCACTGGTCAACGGCATACGCAATACCCGCGTCGCGAAGTGCCTCGGGATTGTTTTCATAGCGGTTCATAATTCTGCTGAATTTAGAGGGTAAAGACGCTCCGCAAAGCGACACCATTCTTTCTATTTGTTTCTTGTTAACAACGGGCATAATTCCCGCCTCAATCGGCACGTTTATTCCCGCAAGCCTGCATCTCTTTACAAATTCGTAAAAGCTGTTGTTGTCGAAAAACAGTTGTGAAATTAAAAATCCCGCTCCCGCGTCCACTTTCTTTTTAAGATTGATTATATCTGCCACATCATCGGGCGCGTCCGGATGAACTTCGGGATAGCACGCTCCCGCGATATGAAAACCGCCGATTTGTTTAATAAATTCCGTGAGGTCGCTTGCGTGTCTGAAATCGGTTTTAGGAGGTAAATCGGGTACAATGTCGCCTCTTAACGCAAGGACGTTTTCAATGTTATTTTCCTTAAATGAGTTGAGCGCGTTTTCAACCTGTTTTTTTGTGCTGTTAACGCAGGTTAGGTGGGCGATTGCCTCGACATTGTAATCGTTTTTTATCTTGCTTGCAATTGCGCAGGTATTATCGCAGGCGGTTCCGCCCGCGCCGTAGGTAACGCTCATATATGCTGGTTTAAGCGAGCATAACTCCTCTAAAACATTATAGACCGACTCAATCGGGGAGGTTTTTTTAGGCGGAAAAACCTCAAAACTCAACAGTGTACGGTCGCTTTTATACATATCTAAGATATTCATAATATCACCCTAAAATTTTGTCCGTATCATATAATAACATAATTTGGCTGATAAGACAATAATATTCATTTTTTATCAGATTGACATTAGCGCATTTTGTGGTAAAATTAAATATATATGAAAATTATCGCGAACAGAAGGAAGTAAAATGAAACTCTCACTTGTAGTGCCTTGTTACAACGAGCAGGACAATATCGAGCTTTTTTATGAGGAAACCGTAAAGGCTTTTAAGGACGTAAGCTTTGATTACGAGTTTATATTCGTAAATGACGGAAGCCGTGATAACACCCTGAAAAAGCTGAAAAAGCTTTATAATGAAAAAACAGAAAGCGATATAACCGTTGTGTCATTCAGCCGTAATTTCGGCAAGGAGTCGGCAATTTACGCGGGAATAAAAAATTGTGACGGAGATTATGTTTCGCTTATTGACGCGGATTTACAGCAACGGCCCGAGGTTGTTTTGGAGATGATGAGTATTCTTCAGAACGAGCCGGAGTACGACTGCGTTGCCGCATATCAGGGAAAACGCAGGGAAAGTTCGGTTATGACGGGCTTCAAATCGGGATTTTATAAGCTGATTAACAGGTTGAGCGAGGTTGAGCTTCACGCTGACGCAAGCGATTTCAGAACCTTTACACGAGGAGTTGCCAACGCGATTATAGAAATGGGAGAGTACCACAGATTTTCAAAGGGTATTTTCAGCTGGATTGGATTTAATACAAAATATATTCCATATGAGGTTCAGGAGCGTAACGCAGGGGAAACGAAATGGAGCTTTTCAAAATTGGTGCGTTATGCGTTTGAGGGAATTTCCGCTTTCTCTACAAAACCGCTGAAGCTTGCGACATATATCGGAATAACGGCTTCTTTCGCCGCTATAGTATATCTTATCGTGGTAATTATTCAGAGGTTATTTTTTAACGTCGCGGTAAGCGGTTACGCTACAATCGTTGCACTTATACTGCTTTTAGGAGGAATACAGCTTTTCTGTATCGGAATTATCGGCTCATATCTTGCAAAAACCTATATACAAAGCAAGAACAGACCGATTTATATTGCAAAAGAGATACTTAAAAGAGATGAAGATTAAGAGAAATTAAATCGGGAGGACAGACTAATCTGTCCTCCCTGTTTTCATTCTTTGTAATCTCTGACATAAACATAATACGGTGAGGAGGGGTCATAGCCGTTTAGGTAAAACAGTTTGTTGTCCTCTCCGCTCAATGTCTGGGTTTCGCTTATATGGTCGGGGTTTCCGTCCGTGAAAATAACCTGGTTGTATTGATGATAGTTTACATCAATTTTGTATATTTTATTTTTGTCGCTGTCTCTGCCGACGTAGGTCATCTTTTCGCCTTTTTTACCGTTGTCGGATTTTGAGGAAAACAGCCTTGCGTAAACATTTTTCCATTTCTTTGTATTTGTAAAATATACTGTGATGTTACCCCGCCTCGTGTATTTAAGAAAATCCAAATACGCGTCGGAAAGCTCACGGTACGTCTTGTTTTTATCCTTTGAGTCGGGAGCGTTTTTAACTGCCCTTTTGAGGTTTATATAGCTGTCGTAGGAGCTGAACGTATACAAATCATTTAAAAGCTTTTTGCTTTTTTTAGAGAGTTCATTGATGTCTTTATCAGTAATATTTTCGCATTTAAGGCTTTTCGGGAGTGTGAAAACCTGTTCCGCATACGAAATAATATCGTCGACAGTACCAAAGACAAAGCCCTTTGACGCGGTTATCGAGGTGTCGCCGTCGGCGCTTTTTTTGTAGGTTTTGCGACAGCTTTCGACTATATAGGTTGCGCTCGGATAAATTTTATCGTGATAGAGATTTTCACCGTAGAAAACGCTCGCGTCATCAAATACCTGAACGTAATATCCCTCGGTTAAATCTTTTTTGTCCTCATCTGACGCGGCGGCGTAGCTTAGATTGTGGCTGTTGTAATTGAGCAGGGTGGGACAGCATACGGAGCTGTCGTGAATCATATTGCACGAGGTGTCGCTCATATTCGAGTAGTTGTAGCCGTATTTGAACGCGATATGGGTATGCCCCGAAATCCAGATAAGCTCGGGGTATTTTTGGATAATGTCGCGGAAACGGACCGTGCTTTTGTATTTGGGGCTTAACGGAACTGTGTAGTAATTATCCTCGTCGTCGCCTGCGCCGTAGCTTTCGATTAACGCGTGCTCAATGAGGTAAATATTTTTGTTTTTTCCGTAATTCTTTTTTAAAATCCTTTCAAGCCAGTCAAGCTGTTTCTTTGAAAACTCATCGCCCTCCTGCGGATCGTATTTGTATTCAAGAGCCATAAAGATAAATAAATCACCTGTTTTCGGTTCCTCATATGTGTAGTAGGGCTTGTTTTCCGCTATGGTTTCATCTTTCGAGTCAAGTCCCGTAGCGTTTATAAAGGTGCTTAAAAGTGTTTTTCTGTTGCCTGTTCTAAGCTCGTGATTTCCGCCTCCCTCGTAGACGTAGCCCGTATAGTCGGAGTCGGAAAGAATTTCCTGATATTTGTCAAATTCTGCTCCCGGACCCTCGGCGTTTGTAACGTTGTCTCCTGCGGTTATTATAAAATCCGTCTTTCGCCTCTCGGCAGTTTCGAGAGCCTTTTTGAAATGAAGCTCGGAAAATTTGTAGTATTGGCTGTCCGCTCTGTCAATGTGAATATCCGAATAACTCATAAAGCTGTAGTTTGCGTCAGCAGATTTGTATTTAAGCTGTTTGCTTTTCGGAATATCGTAAACCGCCGCGGCGGAACTTACAGAAGTATTGTCACCTGTGCAGGCAATCAGCTTTGTGGCGTTTGCGGGTATAGCGTTATGGTCCTTAAAGGTAAAGCTTGCGCTTCCTTTTACGTTTAAGGACGTAATTTCGTAAAAGCCGTCAAGCGCCTTTTTATTGTCCGCCCAGTAAAGCTTGTACTTGCCGTCACTGACCGATGAAAGCGTAATTTTACCCTCGGCAAAGCCGGCTTTATCCTTTTCATCGCCTTTAAACTCATAGGTAAGCTTTCCAACGGAAAATACGGGAGTTAAGCAAAAGACAGAGAGGAGAGTTGTCATAATTAAAAATATCGCCGTAAATTTTGCAAAAAATTTCATTTTGCACCTCCAAAATTTACATAATTTATATAAAGTATAATATCACAAAATCTAAAAAAATACAGTATTTCCCAACGAATTTTCTAAAGTTTTATCACATACTACTTTCGGGGTGATTTTATGAATAAAAATATCTATAGAAATTACCCGGTCGGTCGCGAAGAGGATGAATACGGATTTGGAGCTTCAATGTATGATTGTACGGGCTTAATTCCCTCTGAACCTCAAAGCGAGGAGGAGCTGGACGCTTACGGGGATATTTATCCGTATCTTCCGACGCAAGACGATCCGGATTTAGAGTTTAACGACTGAAATTAAAAAAACCCAAACGAGTTGGAAATTAAGAATTAAAAATTAAGAATTTTTAATTTCTACATTTATTTCTACCCAAAACAAGGCAGAGATACACTCGTTTGGGGAACTTTTATATCTTCTCATCAAAAGTTTCGGTTTCTTTCTAAAAACTATCCGCCGAACGGCTTAGTTAAGAATTAAAATTAAAAATTAATATATTTTATCTTACCTTTATTCTTTTACCCAAAACGAATAGAACTTATAGATTTGCAAAAAGTCTACAGCAGAACGTATCCAACTTATCAACAATAAAATAGGCATAAACGTCTGGGAGATATGTATTTTAGAGAAGGACAGCAGTGCCTTACGCAGAGATATAAAAAGGGCTGTAATGTTTGAAATGAAAGATAAAACGCAGAACCTATCCTACCTATCCAAAACAAAACAGTGGCAGAAAAGTCTGGGGGAGATTAATTTACAAGAGGGACTGCAATGTCTGACGAGGAGATATAAAAATTAAGGATTAAATTTAAAGATAAACTTTTATTTCCTTTTCAAGCTGGATTTAGAAGAAAAGTTTTTAAAAAGTCTACCGCAGAACCTTTCCTTACTATCCAAAACAAGACAGTGGCAGAAAAGTCTGGGGGAGATTAATTTCCAAGAGGGACTGCAATGTCTAATGAGGAGATATAAAAATTAAGGATTAAATTTAAAGATAAACTTTTATTTCCTTTTCAAGTTGGATTTAGAAGAAAAGTTTTTAAAAAGTCTATAGCTGAACCTTTCCTTACTATCCAAAACAAGACAGTGGCAGAAACGTTTGGGGGAGATTAATTTACAAGAGGGACTGCAATGTCTGACGTGGAAATTCAAAAAAGCGCCGCAGTATAGAATTACTGCGGCGCTTTTTTGGATGAAATTGTGTGAATGCTACTTATTGCAGCAATGTTTGGCACATCTTTCGTGTGCAATTATATTTTACCCGATAATTTTTTATAAATCAACATTTATAGCAGAATGTAATTGCTATATGGATAAACTGTAAGGGTTAATTCTTTAACAAACTAAAGAAAAACAAAATAGTAACAATTTGTAACGAACAACAGTTCTAATATTAAAAATATATTACAATGGTTACCAAAATATAAAATCAAAGCTTATGCCAAAGCCAAATATACGCATATATGGGGGATACTTTTTTATAAACCACAATATTTAGTTGCGTGAAATTTTTTGTGCTTTCGTACTGAAATCCCTCATCCGCTCCTACAAGATAAATCGGAACGGTAGAATTTTTGCAAAAATTGATAAAATCGTTGTCCTCGCTCGGCAGAGTTCCGCTGTGGTAACTTTCAAAAAGAACAGCCTTGCAGTCCTTGATTTTTGGGTATTTCATACCCGCGTGGGCGCGTATCCACAGTACGGGGGATTTTTCAGGGAGGGTGAATTTTCCCTCGCCCTGTCTGTCAAAGTTTTGAATAAGCCGTGTAAAATTTTTGCCTTTAAAAAATCCGAACGCTCCGCCGATTGCGGATAAACTGTCGCTGTAGGGCAGGTGGGGCAAAAGCGAATTTCCGAGAAAAATTTCGGGATACGAGCCTTCGTTTTTGTAGCTGACAAATACTCCGCCGATTTTTTGTTTTATAAATTCAACAGCGTATTTAAAGTTTGAAAGTCCGTTGCTTCGACTGTCGGATAAGATGTAGTTACTGGATACAAGGACTATGGGAATTTTACTGTTTCCGAACGCAATTGAAAGCGCGGCGGCGCTGTACTGGAGGGTGTCTGTGCCGTGAGTTATGATTATGCCGTCAAAACTGCATTTCAATCGCTGTTCAACGCATTCAAGCAGAGCGGATATATACTTGCCGTTTAACTGCTCCGAAAGAATATAATAGGGCTGAAAACTCTCGACTTCAATACTGTCGTCGAGAGTTTTTAAAAGTTGAGATTTAGTTTTGGAAAAGGGGGAGATAAATCCGTTTTTAATTTGAGCGGAAATAGTTCCTCCGGTAAAAATAAGGGCTAATTTCATTTTATTTTACCGTTACAATGATTTTAATGTCGTGAACAGTATCGTCATATAAGACTGACGCGGTTAAGGTTGCGGTACCCTTTTTGACTCCTGTAATTACGCCGACAGGGCTTACCTTAGCGACGCTCTTTTTTGAGGACTTCCAGGTTACAAGACCTGTTGCGTAGTAAGAACTCAGCTTATTGTAAATATCCTTATAAACCTCTCCCTTTTTAATTGTGAGATAGAGAGGGGTGTTCTCATCGGCATAATAGCCGTAAATTTCGCTCGCCTCGTTGCTTTTTGCCGAGCTGTAGTTTCCGTTATACGCCTTGATATAATACTTGTAGGTATTAATCTGCGTAGGAGTTTTTTTATCCTTTACGGTTGTATCAAGGTATTTTTTTGTTGAACCGCTTTTTATCGTAGCAATCTTTTTATATGAATTTTGTGATTTCAGCGAACGGTAAATTCGGTATCCTTTTGCACCCTTAACCTTTCTCCAGGTTAAGGTAATACCTTTCATATTAATCTGTTCCTCAGCGGATAGCTGGGGCTTTTCGAGATAAACAATTTTAACCGCTTTGCTGTAAGCACTGCTCTTTTTCTTTGCAACTGCTTTAACCTTAAAAGTGTAGCTTGCTCCGGGGGAAAGATTATCATCTGTAAATTTTACTTTCTTTCCGCTGTAGGCGGTTTTGTACTTTTTAGCGGAGGATTTTTTGTATTTAAGAACATATTTTGTCGCTTTCTTTACCTTGGACCAACTTGCCTTAATTCCCTTTGAGGTGTTGCTTAATTTAAGCTTAGGCGCTTTGGGAGCCTTGACAGCAAGATATGGACTTACGCTTAAAGAGCAAATCACAGCTGTTAAAAGCAGAGCAGATATAGATTTAATTTTTTTCATAGTCATTACCTCATTTCCACTCTATTGTAACATATATAAAGGAATAAATCTATAGTAAATTTTGAGAATTAAAAATGGAGAGATTATGAATTAAGAATTAATAAGATAAAGGTAAACTTTTAAATCCTATTCAAATTAGATTTAAAGGAAAGGTTTTTAATAAGTCTATAGCACAACCTTTCCTTTCTATCCAAACAAGACATAGGAAGAAATATCTGGGGGGAGATGAATTGTCAGAGAGGGATTGCACGGACTGATGTGGAGATATAAAAAATTAAATTTAAAGGTAACCTTTTAATTTCTTTTCAAATTAGATTTAGAGAAAAAGTTTCTAAAAAGTCTATAGTAACAGAAAAATTAATCTCCCTATCTAAAGTTAGATAGGGAGAAAACTTATATAAAAATTAAGAATTAAAAATTTGCTTACGTTTTGTTTTCAAACAGTCTACAGCAAAACCTGTCCTCTGGGGTAGAGGCAGAAACATTTGGGGGAAATGAATTGTAAGACAGGAGCTGAAATGTCTGACGTGGAGATATAAAAAATAAGAATTTAAAGGTAAGCTTTTAATTTCTATTCAAATTAGATTTAAAGGAAAGGCTTTTAATAAGTCTATAGCACAACCTTTCCTTTCTATCCAAAACAAGACATAGGAAGAAATGTCTGGGGGAGATGAATTGTCAGAGAGGGATTGCACGGACTGATGTGGAGATATAAAAAATCAGCCGGGTATAAAATACCCGACTGAATATAAGTTTAAGTTATGCTTAAATTAAGCTACCTCAACCTCTACATATACTGTCTTAGAAACAGCCTTGTCGTAAGCAGTGCTTGCGCCCTTGTTGCCAAGTGAAGAAACAAGACCTGCAACAGAGTCAGAAAGGTTAACAGTAACAACTGCCTTACCAGCCTTTACAGCTGTAATAACATCATCGTTAACTGTAACAACATCTGTACCCTCTGTAACCTTAACATCGTGTAAATCATCGAGGTTAAATGTTTCGCAAAGGCCCTTGCCCTCTTTGTACTGCTCGCCTACAGCAAGCTTGAGAACAACATGGAGATTGTTCTTGCTGTCACGGTAGTATGAGTTAACACCGTTTCTCTTGGGGAGGTAAGGAGCTATAGATGTAGAATAATCTATAGAAGTAGAACCATTCTTTGCAGCAACAACTATATACTGATAAGCTGTGGGGTTCTTGCTAACCTTTGTGTCTGTGTATGATGTTGAAGATGTTGAAGCGAGCTTTACATAGCCATCATAGCCGAGCTTATATCTGTAAACATCATAAGAAGACGCACCCTTAACTGCATCCCATTTTACATTCATGCAAGTAGCATCGGTGTTCTCTCTTGCTGTTACGTTTGCAACGCCGTCAAGATAAGTAGTGGATTTCGCTGTACTGTAAAGTGATGAAGATTTTGTGCTTGTGTTGTAGCAACGAATTTTGTAGGTGTACTTTGTACCGGAAACAACGCTCTTATCGGTGTAAGAAGTTGATTTTACAGTAGCAATCTTCTTGTAAGAGCCGGTTGTCTTTCTGTAAACCTTGTACTGGTTAGCACCTGACCTCTTAGTCCAGTTAAGTGTAACTTTCTTGTCGCCGTTATTAATGTTCTTAATAACCACGTAGTTCATTCTTGTAATCTTAACAGCCTTTGAAGCCTTGCTTGTCTTTTTGCCCTTTACTGCCTTAACTTTGTAAGTGTACTTCTTACCGGCTTCTACAGAAAGGTCCTTGACAGAAGTCTTTTTAGTTGTTTTGATTACTTTCTTACCGCGGATAAGCTTATACTTCTTGGCACCCTTTACCTTTTTCCAGGAAATCTTAATGCCCTTTTCGGTATTAGCAGCTTTAACACCTGTAGGCTTCTTAACTGTAGCTGCAGAAACTGAAACAGCTCCTACTGCCATTGTAGATGCCACAGTGAGTGCGGCAAGTGCTGTGCTGATGATTTTAGTAGATTTTTTCATTTGAATCCTCCTATAATTTTAATCTATAAAAATTTTCATCACCGACTAATTTGAAACTCTTTTACGCAGTACGTTATGAAGTACCCACAACGCAATGCTTATAACAATAAGTACAACCGCGATAATCAAAATTACTGTAAATACAGATTGTATGCAGGCGGTGTACATATCGTTTAAAGAGCGCGTAAGAATTGTTATCCTGTCTATTACTCCGCTTAAAAATACCGCTATCGGTATAATAAGCATAAACAGACCGGCTGACGCCGTGCCGTAATAAATATATCTTACAGCAATATGCTTCCATTTATTTGTAAAAATTAAAATCAGCAAAACGGCCAGTGTAACAATTGCTGTAACGGTAATATACAAGTTTAGCTTTGACGTATATTTCATTACCGTTTTTTGAATTTGAGGGAAGTAGTTGAGTTCAACATTCTGAACATAGATTTTTGACGCTTCTTCTACGAAGTAATCAACGTTCTTATCTGAAAAATCACTTTCATCAAGTCCGTTTTCATCTTCATATTTTTCAAGAGCCGTTCTTAAAGCGTCCTCAAAACTACTTGAGTCAACTTCAAGCTTTGAGCCTGAGTAGAACGCGTCCACATATCTTTGGACATCTTTGCGGACTAAGACTTCGTCAACAAAATCCTCAAAGAAGCTTTTGTCAAGACCGCTCGCGTCGCCAATGTCCATAAGGCTGTCCGTTATTTCATCGCACAAATCTGTGTAGTAATCAGTCTGATTGAGCGTGTCGCTTAAAAAGCCTGAATTAAAAAGAGTAAATCTGAGCGCCGAAAATACGGAACAGGCAAAAATACAAAGACCCATTATGAAAGCAAGTATCAGATATAAAATAGATATAAAGGTTTTATTTTTAAATATCTTCATAACAGCCTCCCTTAATCGTAAAGTCCGACAATTTGCGGTCCCGAAATTTTGTCCGCGTAAACGAAAAATCTCTTTTCGGTAAGACCGAGTTCGTCAAAGGGATAGCAGGTATAAAGAATTAAATTCTCTTTATCAGCCTTTAAATCATAGGATTTCTTGCTGTCTGCGTTATGAATTTTTGTACTTGTTACCTTATATTTATAATTTCCGTAGCTTGTGTTTACTTTAATAACATCGCCCTTCCTAACGTTTTTAAGTCCGTTAAAATAGGTGTTGTTGTGTCCTGCTATGAGAATTGTCTTGCCGTAGCCGGGAATAAAGCTTCCCGCATATACTCCTACTCCGTTTCTGAGAGGAACGCTTCCATCGCCGAAAAACAACTTTGCGTACACATCGTACTTGTCAATTTTGATTTCACCGAACTGCTTATTAATGCTCGGGAACTCAATCTCCGATGCGTCAATTGTATCGCTGTTGTTATCGGTAGGAACAAAAATGTTCTCATACGATTTAGAGTAGTCAACCTGTTTGTCGGACAGGAACATATTTCCTATTGAGACGGCAAACGAAATGGTAGGATAGAATACTGCGACCGTGAAAATACACATAACAATGCACATCACTATCGGAACAATTATAAATTTTTTGAAATTTTTGTCAATTTTTTTACTTGATTTCTTCATATACAAACGACTTTTTTCTTGAATAGATTACTCCTGCGCCTGCAAAAGAAAGCAATATTGCCAAAACCGAAACTGCAACATAGGGTGCAACGCTCTGCTGCGCGCCTGTAGTTTTAATTACATTTCCTGAATCGTCAACAATAACGTTGCCGTCTTTGGTAATAACTTTAACACCCTTAGCGTCGGAGCCTGCGGCAGCGGAAAGATTTAAAACAGCGGCCGCGGAACTTGCATATCCCATAAGAGTCTTGCGTTCCGAAGCTGAAAGCTCTTTAAGACTTGACTTTCCGGTACTTTGGAGGAACGAACGTCCCTGTGAGATAATGCCGTTAATCTTGCTCGCCTGAGCAGATGTCATATCAATAGTATTAAAATAAGCTTCTGCCTGATTAATATAGGAAGAAGGAACGTACACACTGTTGCCTTTCATATTAGCGGGAGTACGCATACTGCCCAATACGCTTGCTTCGCTTGAATTAATACCTGCGGCAAAGGCGCCTGTGCAGGAAAGGCAAACGATAAGAGCCGAAATAATAATTGCAAATAACTTTTTCATTTTTAAAAACCAATCCTTTTTGTGAACTATGATATCATTAGCTTTTTTCACTCCTGTATTCTAACATAAAAGTTCTAAAATGTAAAGCGTGTAATTACAATGTGGAAAAATTTGTTAATTAATGAGAAAACTTGCCATAATGAGTTCCGCAATTTGGGCGATTTTGCAGAAAATAATTGTTATAATGAATAATATGTTGCATTTAAAAGATTAATGGTGTAAAATTGTACATTGAATGTGAGTAAAAATGTATAATAAATAAAATATTATAGATAAGTATTATTAAATAAACATCTTTCTGTGAGGTGCTCAAATGGAAACTTATGAAAACAATCACGAGGAATATGAGGTTTCGCTTAACGATATTTTAAAAACATTAAGACGCGGTCTTTGGATTATTATCGCGGCAACATTTGTCTTTGGAATATTGGCGTTTGGATATTCAAAGCTTTTTATTGCTAAACAATATACTACTAATGTAAAGCTTTATGTTGAAACACTCAATCGCAGCGACAGTTCTTACGGTTCTCTTAACGATTATAACTATGCTACGAAGCTTGTAGATACCTACGTTAAAATGCTTACAACAAATAATTTTTACGAAAAGCTTTCGGAGAACCTTGACAGTCGTTACACTCCTCTTGAATTGAGTAAAATGGTAAACTTCGTTTCGGATGATGAAATTCAGACCGAGGTTTTTAATGCATTTGTAACAGCTACTTCTCCGACAGAAGCGAAGGTTATAGCTGACAGTGTAGCGGATACGGCGCCCTCAATTATCTCAGCTTTAGACGATAATACGGAGCTTAAAATCGTAGACAACGCAGTTATTCCTACTGCTCCTTCATCTCCAAACGTCACACGAAATACTCTTTTAGCTGCGATTGCGGGATTTGTTCTTGCTCTTATTTTCGTTTTTGTGAGAGAAGCTCTCGACAACAAGATTAAATATTCCGCAGATGTTACAAACATCAGCGGTATCCCTGTGCTATCCGCAATTCCCGATTTCGGTGAAGAAAAATTTATGCTCTGGAAAAAGGAAGAATTTTTTGAAGGAGAGGTAAATAATGGCTAAAAAAAATAATGTTCACAGAAGCCGTGCTCTGCGTTTTCAAATTACCGAAGCATATAAAAAGGCAAGAACTAACCTTGTTTATTCTATTATAAAGAAAGGCTGTAAAAAGATAATTTTTACAAGTTCGTATAAAAGCGAAGGCAAAACAACAACCGCTTTAAATGTTGCGACTGCTCTCTCTCAGCAGGTCGGAACAAAGGTGCTTGTTATCGACTGCGATTTGCGCCGTCCCACAGTTCATACGGTTATGAATTTGAGTGCTGACAAGGGACTTGCAAACTACCTAAACGATGAATGCGGTCTTGACGAAATTATTACAAGGTCCGATATAGATAATCTTGATTTTATTACTTTCGGTGCAATTCCGCCGAATCCGTCTGAACTACTTTCAAGTGACAGTATGTCGCAAATGGTAAGCTTCCTTGAACAAAAATATGATTATATTATTTTTGACACGCCCCCTGTGAATATGGTTGTTGATATGGTTCCGCTTATCGGTTTGTGTGACGGAGTTGTGTTTGTCGTTAAAAATAACGAAACAACCCTTCCCGATTTTAACCGAGCTGTGGAAACAATTAAAAGAAATAACGGTAAGATTTTAGGAATTATTATTAATGGTATTCCGACGCTTGAAACCTCAAAGGGTGCGTATTATCTTGCCGGAAGTAAAAAGAAGCAGACGGATTATTACGAATAAATTTAACTAAATGAATGCGGGTGTCCGATTATGTATAAGAAAGGCCTTTCGGGGTGGTTAAAACATCTCGACTTTCTTGTTTTGGATTTAATTTGCGTTAACATTGCGTTTATTAGCGGAGTTTTCTTACAGCAATGTGGCGAGATAAACGCTATTATTAATGAAGAAGTAAGTAAATTTTTAATTATACTAAATATAATAGCTATAGTTGTAGCGCTATTATCCAGAGCGTATAATAACGTGCTTAAAAGGGGATATTATAAAGAGTTTATAAGCGTTGCCCAGTATATAATTGTTGTGTTCTTTGCGGCGGTTTTTTATCTGTTCGCGATTGAAAGCAACGCGTCAAAATCGCTTAGGGAAGTTGTCTATATATCTGCCGTTTTATCCTTTTTCCTAAGTTACGTTTTTAGAAATATTTGGAAAAAAATTGTCCGTTTCAGAATTAAACATTCACCATCGCGTTCAATGCTTGTTGTGACAACAAGCAATATTGCACAAAAGGTTGTTAGCGATTTAAAAAACGGTGAGCTTGAGGACTATAAAATTGCGGGTATAGTAATTATTGATAAAAACCTTACGGGTAAAAAGATTAAGGGAATTGACGTAGTCGCAGGTTCAAGTGACGCGGCGGATTATGTATGCCGTAAGTGGGTTGACGAGGTCTTTATTGACGTACACGAAAGCTCAATTTATCCGAGTAAGCTTATAAATCAGTTTGAAACTATGGGACTGGTTATTCATGAAAGACTTGTAAACTTCTCCGTCAGAGAAACTAAACGGCAGATGGTTGAGAAAATCGGCGGATATACTGTTCTGACCTCAACTATAAATACCGCCTCGACGTGGCAGCTTTTCATAAAAAGAGCGTTTGATATTTTCGGAGCCGTAATCGGTTGCATTGTAACTTTGATACTATTCGTATTTGTTGCTCCGATGATTTATATAAAATCTCCCGGACCTATTTTCTTTAAGCAGATAAGGGTAGGAAAAAACGGAAAAAAATTTAAGCTTTATAAATTCCGCACTATGTATCCCAACGCAGAGGAGAGAAAAAAGGAGCTTATGTCTCAAAACCGTGTAAAAGACGGTATGATGTTTAAAATCGAGTACGATGAGCGTATAATCGGCTGTAAACGTCTTAAAAACGGAAAGATAAAAAAAGGACTCGGAGGTTGGCTTAGAGCGCTTTCCATTGATGAATGTCCTCAGTTTTTTAATGTTCTTAAAGGGGATATGAGTTTGGTGGGTACACGCCCGCCGACGGTTGATGAATGGGAAAAATATGAACTTCATCACCGTGCAAGACTTGCCATTAAACCCGGTATTACGGGAATGTGGCAAGTAAACGGACGGAGCAAAATCACTGATTTTGAAAGAGTGGTAAAGCTTGATACTGAATACATACGCGAGTGGCGCATAGTGCTTGATATAAAAATTCTTCTTAAGACTTTTATAACGGTTTTCAGAAGAGAAGGTTCAATGTAAAAGTGTATTTTGAATTTATTTAAAATCTACATTTTTAATTTTAACAATAAGACATAAGAAATTAGTGAGTTGTAATTTTGCTATGTTATACAGAAAAGCCCGTTTAAATCACAATTATTGTAATGTTATAAAATATAAATCGGTATTTTATATGTAAAGAATCGTTAACTGCGGTTCTTTTTGCATTAATATGGATTAAAAATTTGTGAATTTCGGCCTGTCAGGTTGAGAACTACTTAAAAACCCTGGCGTTAGATTTTAATGTTGGATAAAACTCATAATTTAAAAGCCGGTTACAACGAACTGAAGTAAATAGCCCTA
Source organism: uncultured Clostridia bacterium (assembly GCA_947627345.1). Taxonomy (GTDB): domain Bacteria; phylum Bacillota; class Clostridia; order Oscillospirales; family Acutalibacteraceae; genus Ruminococcoides. Next base: position 58,465 of record CANQVS010000008.1, on the reverse strand, counting down.
AATTCCTATTGAATAACAGATATTTCGTATAAAAGGGTGAGAATTATTAATAAAAAAATATCGGTAGCAATGGTTGCCAACGTTTTTAAATTAAACGGTATAAGCAGTGTAATAATGAACTACTGTACCAATATAAATTTGGAAAAATTCAAAATAACGATTATTGTCGGCGGAGAGGTAGCCCAAGCGCACAAAAAAGTTTGTGATGATTTAGGAATTAAAATCATTAAACTTCCGAACCGCAAGAAAAGTCCCCTGCCTTTTTTTAAGGCTCTCAAAAAAGTTTTTAAAGAGGAAAGTTTTGATATAGTTCATATTCACGGAGTTCAGTCGGCAATAGCAGTGGAGCTTTTTTTGGCAAAGTTCAGCGGGATAAAAGTTCGCATTGCCCATAGTCACAGTACATTTTGTACGAGTATTAAAATTCATAATCTGATGAAGCCGTTATTTAAGAGGGGATATACTCATGCATTTGCCTGCGGAGAGATGGCAGGAAAGTGGCTTTTTGAGGACAGGCAGTTTGTAGTTATTCCAAACGGCTTTGTGACTGAAAAATTTAAATTTAATCTCGAAAGCAGGACGGAAATACGAAAGGAACTTGCTTTAAAGGACGAGTTTGTTATCGGTCATGTGGGTGGAATCAACGACTCAAAGAACCAGACATATCTCCTTAAAGTTTTTGAATGTGTTGCCAAAGAAAACGAGAGTGCCGTTTTGCTTATGGTCGGTACCGGTCCAAATATTGAAAAAATTCAAAACCAGGTAAACTCTCACCCGTATAGAGATAGGATTATTCTTTACGGAGAAACTGCCGAGCCGGAAAAATTGTATATGGCAATGGATATTTTTGTATTCCCTTCAAAATACGAGGGGCTTCCCGTATCTTTGTTAGAGGCGCAGATAAGCGGACTTCCCTGCGTTGTATCGGACGTTATCACAAAAGAGGTAAAACTTTGTGATAATTATAAGTCTCTTTCTATCAATGATCAACCGCAGGTGTGGGCGGATGTAATTTCAAAATTTGCTTCGGAGTGCGCAAATAATTTCAGGACTGATTTTTATAGTCAAAATATAGAAAAAATTAAGAACTATGAGATAAAAGAAAATGTAAAATTGCTTGAGAGATTATATACAGAGTACTATAATGAATCTTACGCTTAAAGCGTAGAGCAGAATCGGCAAAATGTATAAGAGGTAGAGAAATTATATGGAAAAAGAATTACTCCGAAAGCTACAGCTTACTGAGCTTGAAATAGCCAAAGAAGTTAAGCGTATATGCGATGAAAACGGAATAAATTATTTTATCAATTACGGCACATTGCTTGGCGCAGTCCGTCATAAAGGATTTATTCCGTGGGATGACGATATGGATTTCGGAATGTTGTGGGAAGATTATGAAAAATTTATAAAAATTGCCCCTGAATGTCTTAAAGACCAATATTTTTTGCAAACATGGAAAAGCGACCGGTTTTTCCCATGGATGTTTGCAAAAGTGAGAAAAAAAGACACGCTGTTTGGTGAAAATATGGTAGCAAAAGCTAAACATCATAAAGGCGTATTTGTGGATATTTTTCCGTATTATGTTTGCCCTGACAGTGAAGGGGACCGAAAATCACAGGGAAAAAGGGTTATGCGGTATCGTTATATTATGCTGATGAAATGTAATATGGTTCCGTGGAGAGGTAAAAAACCTTTTTTAAAGAAAATCGCTGTATTTTTAAAGTATAAATTTTATAGGTTTATAAGCTTTTTTTATAATCGCGAAAAGCTGATAAAAAAATATGACAAAATTTTGCACAAATTTGATAATATGGAAACAGAATGTGTTTTTACGCAGTCGGGAGATTCACAATATAAAAAAGGAATTATACCAAAAAAATGCTTTGACGGTTATACTCAACTTAATTTTGAGGATACTGAATTTAAAGCGCCTGCCGACTGGGATTTGCATTTAAAAACGTTATATGGAGATTATATGCAGCTTCCGCCAAAAGACAAGAGAAAAAATCATAACCCTGTTGAAATAAAGTTATAAGAGGCTTAAATATGAGCAAGTATAAAATAGGTTACACCTGCGGTGTATTTGATCTTTTCCACGTCGGACATTTAAACCTGCTTGAACGTTGCAAGGAACAGTGCGATTATCTTATAGTCGGGGTCTGCGACGATAAATATGTCAGGGAAATAAAGCATAAAGAGCCTATATATAATGAAGAACAGCGCGCAAGAATTTTAAACGCTCTTAAAGTTGTAGATAAGGCTGAAATTGTTACAATTGAAGAAACCGACGATAAAATTTTAGCGTGGAATAAATTTAAGTTTGATGTGCTTTTTTCGGGTGATGACTGGAAAGGCAGTGAGCGCTATAAAAAAACGGAAAGGCAATTTAAGGAACTCGGCGCAAGCATAGAGTATCTTCCGTATACTAAGGGGATAAGCACTTCGCAGATAAAGGAAAATTTGAGTAGTAATATTTAATATGTTATTATAAATCAAACTTAAAGGTTAGGGTGAATTGTTTGAGCTGTAAATTCAGTATAATTGTTCCGATTTATAATGTTGAAAAATATCTTGAAACTTGCATAGAAAGTATTTTAAATCAGAAATTTACGGACTTCGAGCTTATTCTTGTCAACGACGGATCAACCGATAATTGCCTCTCTATATGTGAAAAATATGCACAATCAGACAGCCGTATTAAAGTTATAAACAAAGAAAATCAAGGCCCTTTTATGGCAAGAAAATCAGGACGTAAAGAGGCTGTAGGGGAATACCTTTTGTTTTTAGACGGTGATGACTCTTGTACAGAAGATTTACTTAGTTGTCTTAACAAAAATATTAATGAATGTAAACCCGATTTAATTATATATAACTACAAAAGAATTGATAAAGATAATAACTATATTGATACAAACGTTTCTCCGTTGTGTAAAGAAAAGCACTTATTTATCGGTGATGATAAAAAAGAGATTTTTAAAAAAATGATTGAAAATCATAAACTAAACAGTATATGGATAAAATGTGGGAAAAGGAAATTAAATAGTGACACAGAGACTTCCGAATATGATGATGTTGTAATGGGTGATGATATAATTGATTCTTTGTTTTTATTAAATAATTCTGAAAGAATTCTTGCAATTTCCGAACCGCTTTACAATTACAGAATTAATAGAAATGGCATATCCAGAAAGATATGTACTAAATATATTTATGATTATTTAAAAGTCAGAAAGTGTTTTTTTGAGACTATTGACAGTTTAAATTATAATGATTTAAAACATCCTTTTGTTCTCCGATATATTCACGGCGTTTGTAATTATCTTATGAAACTGCATATTTTGAATAATTTTTCGCAGTACAAAAAGATATATCAGGATGTAAAAAATTCCCAAATACAAAAAACAGCTATTATGTATAAAAAGAAATGGGGATTTGCCAATTCCTTTGCGTGGGTAATGTGTAATCCGATATTTTATCCCATATCTAAGCTGTTGGCAAAGCTTTATTACAAAAGCGTATGAGGTGATTTAATGAAGGTTGCCGTATTGGTTGTAACCTATAATCGAGAAGAACTTCTTACAGAGAATATTTCTGCAATGACTGCTCAAAGTTATGGGGATTTTGATTTTTATATTTGTGACAACGCAAGTACAGACGGTACCGCTCATTTAGTTAAATCTATGGCGGAAAATGACAGCAGAATAAAATATTATAATACGGGCTCTAACTTAGGCGGAGCGGGAGGCTTTGCTTTCGGACTTAATATTATTTTGCAAAAGGATTATGATTATTGCTGGATAATGGATGATGATTCTATACCGGAGAATGACTCTCTTGAAAAGCTTATTAAAACCGCCGAACTTCTTGGCAAAGATAATTTCTCTTTCTTGGCAAATAATGTGGTTTGGATAGATAAAGAACCTTGCAAAATGAATAAATGTACAGCGTTAAGAGAGCCGAATGAATTTGAACGGGAAAACGGTATTGTTCCGATAAACAGATGTTCATTTGTAGGATGTTTTATAAACGCTGATATTGCTAAGAAGGCGGGACTTCCGTTTAAAGAATTTTTTATCTACGGCGATGATACCGAATATACATTAAGGTTAAACAAATATAAAAAGTCTTATTTGGTAAAAGAAAGTGTTATTATTCATAAAATGCCGAATAACGTGAGAATAGGAATTGCCGAGGCTCTTGCAGATAGAATTGAACGGTATGAATATGAGTACAGAAACCGAATTTATATTCACAGAAATTACTGGAAATATTCTTGGGGAAAAATATTATTTATCTATATAAAAGAATGTGCAAAAGTCATATTAAGATCAAAAGATAATCGAATTAAACGTTTAAAAACAATTATCATCGGTTTCAAAAGGGGAGTAAAATTTAATCCCAAAGTTCTTTTTCCCGGACAAGAGTGGTGAAAAATGGTGAAAATAAAATTAAAGGCAAATGAGTTTTTGTATTTTACAGCTTATTTTTTACTCTGTTTTTCTACAATAGTATATACAGGCTCATATGTGTCGAGGCTAATGCCTTTCGGAAGCAATACTATCATCAGATACTCTGCTTTGATATTGTTTATGCTGTCGCTTCTGCAAAACAAATGGAGACCGCTTGAATTTCTTCTTTGGGGTCTAATCAGTTCCGCGGTCTTAGTAGCATCGATACTCTCTGACAGACCAATGCTTGCTATTTATATTATTGCAGTTGTTGCCGGTAAAAATATTGAGTTTGAAAAGATAAAGAAATTTGTAATTATTTCAAACATTATATGTACGGTAATCGTACTGGGAAGTTGTGCTTTTGGTTTTATTCCAAACCAGATTTATAACCATGTAAACACACAAGGGGTAACAAAAGCTAATTCGTTGGGATTTATTTATTACGGTAATATATCTACTATTACGTTTCTCGTTTCCACATTAATACTTTCATTAAAAAATAGAAAATTCAGAAGTTGGCCATGTATGTTTATTCTGATTTTCTTAAACTTCATAGTCTACGGGCTTTCAACAACACGGCTTACATTTATTTTGTTCTTGCTTGAGATTGTTCTGGTGATTTTCATAAGCAAGTACAATATTTTAAAGATAAGAAACACCGTAATGTGGCGCACTGTTGCAACGCTTGCTTTTCCGTGTTTTGCCGGAATTTGTTTATGGGTGTCGTACACGTTTAGCTATAAAATTGATTGGATGAGAGCTCTTAATTCACTTTTAAAAAGTAGGATAAGGTTTAGTCATCAAGGAATTTATGAGTACGGATTATCACTTTTTGGACAAAAAATAGAGATGGTTGGAGGCACAGCCATTGCAAACAGCAGGAAACAACTGGAATATTTCTATATTGACAGCGGATATGTATATACTCTTTTAGCGTATGGGGTTATAGTATTTGCAATCCTGCTGATAGGATATTCGCTTATATTCAGAAGCGCTGTAATTAAAGGGGATATGGGACTTTTTGTATGTTGTGTGTTAATCTGTATTCATGCTCTCATTAACAATATATTTATTAATCTCGAAATGAACCCGTTCTTGATTTTAGTTCCAGCAATTTTAACCGAAGGCAGCTATCGTGTGAAATTTTCACGTTTGAAAAATCATCATAAGCGGTTAAAGTTAAACTTAAACTAAAATCTGTTACATAATTTGGGAAAATATCGGAATATCCTGATAATTAATAGTAGTAGCAAGGAGATTCTTGATAAATGTCGAAAAAAAATAGGTTAAAAAAGCCGAGTGTAAAAATAAATTTTATATACAGGACGTTTTTTGATATTCTGACTATCATAACTCCGCTTGTTACTGCTCCGTATGTTTCAAGAGTTTTGGGCGCAAACGGAATCGGAATATACAGCTATACTTCGTCAATTATGTCGTTTTTTACAATGTTTGCGGCTTTGGGTACCGCTACATACGGTATGAAAGAAATTTCTCAGAACAGAGATGACAGAAAGAAAAGCAGTAAATTATTCTGGGAAATAGAAATTATGACCGTTTTTACTTCAGCTGTATGTCTTTTTGTATGGTTCGGATTAAGCGTCTTATATAAAGAATATACACCCTACCTTTTAGCATTGATACCTATGTTAATAGGAACAACCTTTGATATCTCGTGGTATTTTACCGGGTATGAAAAGGTTTCATATACGGTTATTAACAATTCTATAATAAAAATACTGTCGCTTGTTTGCCTTTTTGTTTTCATTAAATCTAAGAACGACCTGTTTCTATATGTACTTTTAAATTCATTGGCGTCATTCTTCGGAAGTCTGTCAATGTGGGTTCACTTACCAAAAATGCTCGTGAAAGTGAGCTTTAAAGGACTGAAATTTAAAAGACATTTTAAAGAAACTATGGTTTATTTTATACCGACTATTGCAACATCGGTATATACCGTGCTTGATAAAACCTTAATAGGTATTATTACAAACGACAATTACCAGAACGGCTATTATGACCAGGCGTATAAAATTATAAGACTTGTAAAGTCCATAGTGTTTACTTCGGTTAATACCGTTATGGGCGCGAGAATTGCATATCTTTTTGCCAAGGAAAAATTCGGTGAAATAAAAAACAGAATCAGCAGGTCTATGAGTTTTATACTTTTAGTCGGATTTGGCGCGACATTCGGATTGATAGGTATTGCTGAAAAATTTGTGCCTGTTTTTTTCGGCGAGGGTTACGAGCCGGTAACATTGCTGATATATATGATGTCACCGCTTATTATAATTATCGGAATAAGCAACTGTTTAGGTTCGCAGTACTTTACCCCGAGCGGAAGAAGAAAAGAGAGCGCGAAAATTATCGTTATCGGTTCTGTCATTAATCTCATTTTAAATCTTTGTATGATTCCGTATTTTAAAGCGCAGGGAGCAATAGTTGCTTCCCTTATTGCTGAAGGGTTTATTTCTTATGTCTATGTAAAGAAAAGCAGAGGTTATATGACATTTTTACAGCTTTTTAAATTGAGCTGGAAACGTGTTGTGGCAGGTTTAGTAATGTGCCCCAGTGTAATGTTTGCAGGAAGTTTTTTTGAAAGTACTATTTCGGCAGGCGATAAGCTCGGCAGGCTCCTTTCATCTTCATTGGGTTTAGGCGTCCAGATGTTGACGGGAATTGTTCTTTATGTCGGAATCCTTGCGCTGTTACGCGATGATATGCTTTTTGAGTTTATAAAGATGTTTAAGCAGGCAGTATTAAAAAAACTGTTCCGCAAAAAAGCTTAGGTGATGTAGTTGGTCAATTTAAAGCTGAAAATTCCCGATGAATTTTTTAGGGAAGAGGTTCGCAGCGGTTTTACTGTAACAAAGGAGAGAAAACAGCTTTGGGCTGTCGGGCTCGACTTATTAAGTGAACTTATAAGAGTATGCGAAAAACATAAAATTAATATTTATATAGCTGACGGAACATTGCTCGGCGCTGTAAGACATAAGGGAATGATTCCTTGGGACGATGATATAGATACCGTTATACTCAGAGACGATTACGAGCGCCTGTGCGAAATTGCCGAAATGGAGTTTAAATATCCATATTTTTTTCAAACGGAAGAAACGGACCCCGGCTCAATGCGCGGACACGCTCAGCTTAGAAACAGCGAAACAACCGGTATTCTGAAAAGCGAGCTTGAATGCGGACTTAAATTTAATCAGGGTATTTTCGTGGATATTTTTCCGCTTGATAATGTTCCCGATAATCAAGATGAGCTTGAAAGCTATCTTTCAGAACTTTTGAGATTAAGAAAGAAAAAGAATTTTTGGAACCGAAATACACAAAGATATGTAAAATCGGAAAATAAGGGCATAAAAAGCAATCTAAAAAATTTAACTGCTCCGATTTTTAAAAGCTTTACGGAACTTTTTAATATAAAAAACCCCTACTATAAAAAAATAGAAAAGCTTAAGGTTAAATACCGTAATGTAAATACAGAATATATGGGCGAGCTTGCAGGTATGTATATATTTAAAAAGGGATTTAAACATCGCAGGGTTGATTATACCGATAATCCCGAATATATAGATTTTGAAATGATAAAGGTGCCTGTTCCGGGTAATTACGAAGAAATTTTAAACCGCGAATATGGAAACTGGAAACAGTTTGAAATTGGTTCGTCTGTACACGGCGGTGTGATTTTTGACGCGAATCTCTCCTATAAGGAGTATCTAAAAAACAAAGGAGGATAAAACTATGAAATACGATTATTTAGTAGTCGGCTCAGGTCTTTACGGGGCGGTTTTTGCCCAGCAGGCAAAGGCCTTGGGAAAATCAGTTTTAGTTATTGATAAGCGCCCTAATATAGCGGGTAATGTCTATACCGAAAACGTAGAGGGGATTAACGTCCATAAATACGGCGCTCATATTTTTCATACAAACATTAAGGAAGTATGGGATTATATAACAAAATTTGCAGTTTTTAACCGCTTTACAAATTCGCCCGTAGCAAATTATAAGGGCGAGCTTTATTCGCTTCCCTTTAATATGTACACCTTTAATAAAATGTGGGGTGTTGTTACTCCCGAAGAGGCTTTGGAGAAAATTGAAGAACAGCGTGCGGAAATTAAGGGCGAGCCTGAAAATTTAGAGGAGCAGGCTATATCCTTAGTCGGAAGAGATATTTATGAAAAGCTTATAAAGGGCTACACAGAAAAGCAATGGGGCAGAGATTGCAGGGAACTTCCGTCATTTATCATAAAACGTCTGCCCGTAAGACTTACATTTGACAACAATTATTTTAACGCGCTCTATCAGGGTATCCCTGTCGGCGGATATACAAAAATGGTCGAAAATATGCTAAGCGGGATTGAGGTAAGATTAAGTGTTGATTATCTCGAAAACAAGGAGGAGCTTGACCGTCTTGCCGATAAGGTTATCTATACGGGAGCAATTGACGCGTACTTCGGATACAAACTCGGCAATTTAGAGTACCGTTCCGTGCGTTTTGAAAACGAGCTTTTAGACAAGCCTAATTTTCAGGGCAACGCGGCGGTTAACTACACTGACAGAGAAACTCCGTGGACAAGAATTATCGAGCATAAATGGTTTGAATTCGGCAAGGACGAAAACGGTAACGACCTGTCGAAAACCGTAATCAGCCGTGAATATTCGTCTGAATGGAAGCCCGGAGACGAGCCTTATTATCCTGTAAACGACGAACGTAATTCAAAGCTTTACGAGCAATACAGAAATCTTGCCAAAAATGAGAAAAACGTAATTTTCGGAGGACGTTTAGGCGAGTACAAATACTACGATATGGACGCGGTAATCAAAAGTGCGCTCGATATGTGCGAAAAAGAGTTGAAAAAATAAAGGAATAATTATTAACATTTGGTAAAAGCTATTCATAGGATAAAAAGGTGATTTTATGTTGTGGATAGTTCTTGCCGGTGGTTCTTTATTCTTTTTAATTTTACTCTATGCCTGCTTAGTTGTAGGCGCGAGAGCGGACAGAGAAATGAACGAAATTATGAACGGCAAAACAAAAAGCGTATCAAGGCAAGACAGGCCTTAATACGCTTTTTTATATTTATCACACATTTTCTTTAATAAAATGTCTACCGCAGAACCTGTCCTCCCTATCCAAAACAAGACAGAGGCGCGGAGGTTTGGGGGATATGCTTTTCAGATAGGGACTGCAATGTCTGACGTGGAGATATAAAAAAATTAATTTTGTTTTTCAACAATTTTATACTCGTCATAGAGGTTAAAATAGTTACATTCTCTGACGTTTCCGCTCATAAACCTCTCCATTTCGTCCTCGTCAAGATTCACATCGCAAATATAATATTGGAGTTCATCGTCAAATACATAGTGAGCGCAATGCTCGCAATCCGTCATAATTCTCTCCCCTTAAACAGAGTCATATTTATTATAGGAAAATGGACTGTAGTTTTTAAGATATTCCAAAATTTCCTTTTCGTCCTTGCTGACCAGGAACAGTTTTTTGATTTTTTCAGACATAAATCCTTGCTCTATAGCGGTGTCGAGCATTTTAAGCAAATCATCGTAATAGCCGTTTACGTTATAAAGCGCAATCGGCTTGCGGTGACGGTCGAGCTGTTTTAAGGTTAAAATTTCAAAAAATTCCTCAAAGGTTCCTATTCCGCCCGGCATCATAACAAATGCGTCGCTTTTATTTTCCATAATCTGCTTGCGCTCGCGCATAGTTTCCGTGCGTATAATTTCGCAGTCGGTAAACATAACGTGAGCATTGTCAAAGAAGTAGGGTATCACGCCGATAACCTTTCCGCCTTTTTTGCGACAGCCTCTCGCGACAGCGCCCATAACTCCGTATTTTCCCGCTCCGAAAATGAGCGTATCATTATTTTCGGCAATAGCTCTGCCGAATTTCTCTCCCGCGTTCAAGTAGGATTTATCAATAGTTTCGCTTGACGCGCAATATACACAAATATTCATAAAAATCTCCTGTTTACCATATAGATAATAATTATACCACATTTTCAAAAATAATATCTATTGTTATTTTATCCATAAAAGCGGGTATGATTTTGTGCGAATTTTTCAGGTTGAATAATACTCGGAGAAGTGCTATAATTTTTATGATAATAAATTATGCTAAAATTTTCAGAAAGAAGTTTTGAAATGCAAAAAAGAAAGTTCACAAAAAAAGAAATCATAGCGCTTGCAGTATTAATAATTTTAATGATAGCTGTTATTTCTGTCGGAGCCGTTATAATAGTAAACAATGTAAACTCCGCCAACCGTGAGGCAACCGACACAAAACATACAACCGTAGCAATCGAAACGCCGACCGCGGAACATTCAACTTCCGAGAAAGGCGCAACGGAAAAGATTATTTCAAATAACTCAAAGGCGGATAATAAATCATCGAAAAACCTTTCTTCAAAATCTACGGTTTCCGATAAATCCGAAAAAGCCGTCACACCGTCAAAAACTCAGTCAAAAAATACAATTTCAAAAGCCTCAAAGAAACCCTCGACAAAAAGCAAAACTCCATCGAAGTCAAAAGGCGCTCAAAAAGTTGGGGTTGTAACTCCCGACAAAAATACCGAACATAAATCGGACGATAAATGTAAAATTAACGGTACGACCTGCTATGTAGGAGATACAATCAGCATTACCTTAAATCTCACCGTTCCGATAATACTTGAAAATTATCAGGGATATACGACCTATGACGGCGATTATCTCGAGTACGTTTCCGTAAAGGCAAATACAAACGGGCTTGTCAACAACAGAGATAACACAATTCTCTACAACGCTTCAGTAATCAGCGGCCTTGATTTTACATCAACAGGCACAATTTATACAGCGACTTTTAAGGTGAAAAAAGCAGGCTCAACCTCAATTAAAAACACATTGGAAGTTTTGACAGACAAAGATGACAGGAGCGTAAGCTTTAAGAAAGCCAAGGACGAAATCAAAGTTTTCGGCTGATTAATGGTATTATTAATTCGATTTAAACGATATAACATTAAAATATGCGGTTTTTATTAAAAAGACATAAAAAATTAAAGCTCCTTACTGCCACTGTGGCAGTGAGGAGCTTTCTGCCTGCGTTATTTTTTAAATTTCATTATTTTAAACTCTCCGATAATCGCTCCGCCAAATATTAAAACGGTGCCTATTATCTGTATTAACGACATTGTTTCTCCTAAAAAAACAATTGAAAACAGTACAGCAGAAAGAGGCTCTAAATATCCTAAAATGGCAACGCTCTGAACGGGTAAATTTCCGATTGAAGAAAAGTAAAAATAACAGCCTACTCCTGTATTGATTAACCCAAGTATAAATATTGCAAAAATTTCGTTGGTTGAAATAGTTATTATAAATCCCTGTTTAATTGCAACGAAAACAGCGACCGTAATGAAACTGACAATAAGCTGTAAAGTTGCGTTTTCAAGGCCTTTAATTTTTTTTGCCTTTTTATTGAAAATCACCATAAGTGAATACATCACAGCTGACATCAAACCACAAAAAATTCCAAGTGTGTCTGCTTTATACTGCATTGCGTTCAAATTTAAAAGAAACACACCGATAAAAACCGATGAAAATCCTCCCAGCTTAATAGCTGTGAGCCTTTCATCAAAAAGTAACGGCGATAATATCATCACGAGTACAGGTCCGCAGTAATAAAGCAATGAGGAAATGCTCACGCCGATTTTTCCATAAGCCTCATATAGCAGTATCCAACTGACGCCCATTGCCACACCTGAAAAGCAAAGAGAGAGGAAGTCATTTTTGTGTTTAAAGAAGGTAAATTTATTTTTGCCGAGTAAAAATAATATAAGTAACAACAAACTGCCCAGCAGTGTTCTAAGCAAAACAATTTCATAGCTGTTTAAACTAATAAAACTTGCAACAATGCCGTTTGAACCAAAAAGTAAAAGGGCGGTTATATATTTAAGATAAGACCGTTTCATTTTACACCTTTCAGATAAAGCGCGTTTTTTTCATAGTTGATTTTTCGGGCGGGTTTTATTTATTATTTAAGTCTTGATTTTAGCGCTTTTTTATTGTATCATAAAGATTGATATTTGAAAAACAAATTTATCAAATGAAAATTATTTGAAAATCAGATGATACATATGGATATGAACTTGCAAAAATATTTGTCTTTTGTTAAAACGGCGGAGTGCGGAAGTTTTACTAAAGCGGCAGAAATTTTAAACTATTCCCAGTCAAGCGTCAGCAGAATGATAAATGATCTGGAAACACAGTGGAAAGTCACATTGCTTGAACGCAGTATAGGCGGCGTAAAGCTTACTTCTGACGGAATGAAGCTTTTGCCGTATGCAAAAAATCTTGTTTATGAATTTGAAAAACTGCAAATGGAGGTTGACGAATTAAACGGATTGCAGTCGGGACTTATCCGTATCGGTACTTTTTCAAGCGTAGCAACTCATTGGCTCCCAAATATAATTAAGGTTTTTCAAAAGGATTATCCTAACATTGATTATGAGCTGTTGCTCGGCGACTACACCGAAATTGAGGAATGGATTATTGAAGGCAGAGTAGATTGCGGATTTCTGCGTTTGCCGACCCGTCCCGAATTGGAAACTATCTTTTTGGAGCGGGATAAATTAATGGCGGTAATTCCCGAAAACCACAAATTCGCGAGCTGTAAAAAATTTCCCGTCACAGCTTTGTGTAATGAACCTTTTATGTTGCTTGAAAAGGGCGCAAGGGCAGAGATTTCCGAAATATTTCAGCGTTACAAATTAACACCGAAAGTTCATTTTACAACTTGGGACGACTATGCGATTATGTCTATGGTGGAGAGCGGACTGGGAATCAGTATTCTTCCAGGGCTTATATTAAAGCGCGTTCCGTATCGAATTGTGGCAAAAGAGTTGAATGTTCCCGCGTATAGAAATATCGGGATGGCGCTTCGCAGCAAAAAAACCGCCTCGCTTGCAGTAAAACGTTTTATAGATTACCTGGAGTATAGGTGAAAATCCGCTTTTTATGGTAAAAGCTCTTGCAAACATATTCCTAATATGTTATAATTTACCTGTTAATTTGGGTATATACGATTTCTTTTGCCCGGATAATAATGTAAAGGAGATATAAATTATGTATCAGTCAAAGATTGAAAAAGTAATCGCTCGTGAAATTATCGACTCCCGCGGTAATCCTACCGTAGAGGCTGACGTATATCTTGACAGCGGTATTATGGGCACGGGAGCAGCTCCCAGCGGTGCGTCAACAGGTGAGTTTGAGGCTCTCGAACTTCGCGACGGCGATAAGTCTAAATTCGGCGGCAAGGGCGTTTCCAAGGCTGTTGAAAATGTTAATACTGTAATCAACGACGTCCTCACAGGTATGGACGCTTATGATATTTACGCTATTGATAAAGCTATGATTGAGGCTGACGGCACAGAAGATAAGTCAAAGCTCGGCGCTAACGCAATCCTTGCGGTTTCAATTGCCGCTTGCAAGGCTGCAGCTAACGACCTTGACATTCCTCTCTACCGTTATCTCGGCGGACAGAACGGATGTACGCTTCCTGTTCCGATGATGAATATTTTAAACGGTGGCGCTCATGCTACAAACACTGTTGATACACAGGAATTTATGATTATGCCCGCAGGCGCTCCCTCCTTTAAGGAAGGACTTCGCTGGTGTACAGAGGTGTTCCACGCTTTGCAGGCTCTATTAAAGGCTGACGGACTTGCAACTTCCGTAGGCGACGAGGGCGGTTTTGCTCCTAACCTCAAAGACGATGACGAAACAATCGGCTATATCATTAAGGCTATCGAAAAAGCAGGCTACGAGCCGGGCAAGGATTTTGTACTTGCTATGGACGCCGCTTCGTCAGAGTGGAAGGGTTCTAAAAAGGGCGAATATGTTCAGCCGAAGTCGGGCAAGAAGTTTACCTCCAAGGAACTTGTTGACCACTGGGCAGACCTTCTTGACAAATATCCGATTATTTCCCTCGAGGACGGTCTTGACGAGGAAGACTGGGAAGGCTGGCAGTATATGACCGAGAAACTCGGTGGACGTCTTCAGCTTGTAGGCGACGACCTCTTCGTTACAAACACAAAAAGACTTAAAAAGGGTATTGAGCTTGGCGCTGCAAACTCTATCCTTATTAAACTTAATCAGATTGGCTCCGTATCCGAAACTCTTGACGCCATTAAAATGGCTCACAAGGCAGGCTATACTGCTATCGTTTCTCACCGTTCGGGTGAAACAGAGGATACAACAATCGCCGACCTCGCTGTTTCTCTTAACGCGGGTCAGATTAAGACAGGCGCTCCATCACGTTCAGAGCGTGTCGCTAAGTACAACCGCCTCCTCAGAATTGAGGAAGAACTCGGCGACGCGGCCGTATATGCGGGCTACAGCGCGTTTAACGTAAAAAGATAAATAATTGATTAAGGTAAAAAAGTGCAAAATAGCTTTTTTCATAATCCTTCTGATACCGCCCGAAAATCGGGCGGTATTTTTTATATCTCTACGTCAGACATTTCGGCTCCTATATGACAATTCGTACCCCCCCAGACGTTTCTTTCTCTGTCTTATTTTGGATAGGGAGGAAACGTCTGGTATAAAATATTTTAATTCTTATTTTTTATATCTCCACATTAGACATTGCAGTCCCTCTTTGACAATTCATATCCCCCAAAACGTTTCTGTCCCTATTTCACTTTGGATAGGGCGAAAATGTTCAGCTTTTTATCTTTCGCATTAGACATTGCAGTCCACATCGGAAAAGCATATCCCCCAAAGCGTCCTTATCTTATTTTGGATATATAATTAAAAGTTTTTTGTTAATATTTTTAATAATTAATTTCTAATCTTTATTTTTTATCCGTTAATACCTATTACTCTCGATGTAACGTTTATATATTCACAAACCACAAAATATAGCAGTTAACTAAAAAGTTAACCCCATATTTTCTGTATTAAAAAAGGTGATGTTTAATCTCATTGTCAAAACGCACAAATAAAAATAAAAATTTTGAATTGTCAACTCCTTTTTTAAAAAATATACTTTGTTGAAATGACTAAAATTTCGATATCATTTTTGGTAATTATAACTAACCACTAAAAAACTTGCACAAAATTTCAGAAATTTATAAAATTTTGCACAAATTATATTGACTTATATGCATAAAATATTGTAAAATATTATAGCTAAAATAAACTAAAGTAGGTGCCTTTGCGATGCCTAAGATATTTGTTTGCAAAAATGGGAGGGGATAATGTGTCTTTAAATACATATGTCGAAAAAAATCAAAGAAGACTCAAAGAGAGAAAGAGACTGATTGCCTTCCTGAGCATTTTCGCTGTTTTGGGATTAGCAACAGCCACATACGCTTGGTTTACTGTTAACACCTTTGCAGGAGTTAAGGACTTTGAGCTTCAAATCAGCACGGGCGATGATTTACGAGTTTCAATGGATAATCATGGCTCTGATATTGATAAATATACCCATACAATTACCAATGATATGATTAACTCATATTTGCGTAAAAACCACAATAAAACTCTTGATGATATTATTCTTGATCCTGTAACAACGAACGACGGAAAAAGGTTTACATATGAGGACGGCTCTGGTGCTGAGCCTAACGGTGAGGAGTCGTATTTTGAATTTTATTGTTACTTTATCGCAACGAAAGATATGAGCGTTCACCTCTCTACCGAGGGAACAGATGAGACCGGAAAGAAAATAGGGGGAACAAAGGTAAGCACGACATCTCCCGCTCCGCAAAGCGATATTTTAAAGGCAATTCGCCTTGCATTTGACGGTGAAGGAAACTCTGTTAAGACCTATGAGCCTAACAAGGGAAGCAAGGTTACGGCCTTAAATACCTTTGATTTACCCGGCGGTACAATGAATTATAACAACTCCAACAGCATTTTCAGCCTTAAAAAGCTGACTCCAAAGAAAGTTGCTGTAAGGCTTTGGATGGAGGGAGAAGACCCCGAGTGTGATAACGATGTACAGAGAGCTAATTTAACAGTCAGACTTTCGTTCGTCGGAATTAAGGGAACGGTTAATGGAAATCCCGTTGCCTAAATTTATTAAAAATATATAAGTTTTTTATAGTACGCAGGTGCAAAGAGGTGAATTAAATGTCACTTAGAAAAAAGAATAAACAGGTTGGAGCGCCTACTCCCGAAACTGTCGCGAAACTTGGTTATAAAGATGAAGTAAAGGCGGCAAAGGACAAAAACAGCGGGGTATATGAGCATTTCCATTCTCAGGAAAATGCCAAGGTTATCGCAACCGAAAAAAAGCGTAAACGCCGATATATGGCAATTCTTTCAGCGCTTGTTGCTATACTTCTAATAATGTACATAATCTCAATGCTCCTTACACAGTGGGGCGATTTAGTTATTTCAATCGGCGATGTATCCGATGGAAAAACTATTATGCTTTCCGAGTCAAAATCATTTGAAGACGCGGTGGAAAGTCTCAACGGCGGTTCTGTAAAAGATGTGACTAATATTACGAAGTCGTGGCTTCCCAAAGGTCTTGATAATCAAAAGGACGGACAGCATAACGGCGATAACTATGTTGCATATACATTCTATCTCAAAAATACAGGCGATGAGGATTTGGACTATAAAACGACAATGGATATTACAGGCGTTTCCAAATCCGCAGACGAAGCTGTCAGAATTCAAATCTATAAAAACGGTAAAGACAACACCTACGCAAAAGGGACATATGCAAACCGAAAAACTGCCGAAACTGACGCCACAAAATGGGTTGATAACGATACGGTAATTAAAACCCCGAAATCTCACCTTAAAGCAGGCTCGGTTGATAAATTTACCATAGTAATGTGGATTGAGGGAAACGACAGAGAATGTGTAGATGCAATCCGCGGAGGAACAATCAGAAGCCGTATGATATTTGATGTTGTTAAGGACGAGGACGAGAGTTAAGAATTTAGAATTAAATCTTAATTAAACGTTTTATTTATGCAACAATCTATTAGCAGAACCTATCCTCCATATCCAAAGTCAAATAGAAGAAGAGTGGTTTGGGGGATATGAGCAGTAATATAGGGACTGCAATGTCTGAGTAAGTTTATTAGCAGAACCTATCCTCTATATCCAAAGTCAAATAGAGGAAGAGTGGTTTGGGGGATATGAGCAGTAATATAGGGACTGTAATGTCTGACGTAGAGATATAAAATAGTATCAACCGCTTAATTTATTCGAGTTGCTGAACGAATGAGTTAAGCGTCGATAAATAAATAAAAACAGTCACACAAGTGACAAATATTTTTAGGAGGATTCTCGAATGAAAAACACAAGAAAAAAGATGTTATTATCATCAGTAGCTATGCTTCTTGTTGCTCTCGTAGCTTTAGGCTCCGCAACATTCGCATGGTACTACACAAACGCAACCGTAACCGCAAGCACATCAAGATTTAGTGCTTCTACCTCTGACGGTCTTGTAATCCGTCATACTAAAGAGGAGGAATGGAAGACAACGGTTACAGACCTTAACAGCGCTTCTAATTTAACTCCTGCTTCAATTGACTATGCGGGATATTCGATTGTTATAGGAGGTACAGGTACAGGTACTTCCTATGAAAACGGTGAACTTAACGAAAAGGGTTTAACAAAGCTTGATCACGATACAGTTGTAAAGGCTAGTGGCACATCTAATGATAATCCCTATTTCTTAGTTGATGATTTTTATGTTGCTACTCCGAGTGCTTCTTCAAAATCGGCTACGTTCAAAGCTATTGGTAATACTGTACCTGGAACATATATGAACCTTGCTATCTATGTAGATGGTACTCTTCAGAAGGTTCTTACATCTGATCCAGAAGCTTCTGAAACGACAAAGAAAGTTAAAACAGAAAGTGGCAATACAGTTACAACTGATACAGAAACACAAAGTATAGAAAAGATGTCTTCTGAGGGAGTAACAGTTTCATCTGACGTAACTGTTAATTCAAACACAAATGGTGCTGACGGTACACATATTCAGATCATTGGATTTGCTGATGGTTACAATCCAAAATGTACATCCAAGACTGCTAATGTGACTGAAGTAACTTGCACATATGAGTTCACACTTAACGCAGATTAATAAAATTTATTAAATTATTATTTGTAGTTTAAATCTTATCCCCCCGAGCCGAGCGCTCGGCTCGGGGGGATTAAAAGCTAATGTTCAGTCAGCAGGGACAGAGGCTTTCTTCTGAGTAGCGGGCTTTGTCGCTATGATTCTTAGTGATAAAGTCGGCAAAGCCAATGCACTTGGATTTTAAGAGCGCAAACCTTTTTAAGGGGTATAGATAACAAACAGGAAATGGAGCACTAACGAATGAAAAAAACCTTGAACAAAATCTTACATATCGTAGTCGATGTGTTAGTAGTGGTTATATTGATTATATCTGTATTAATACTTACTATGATATTGACTGCGCAAGGAGAAGGCGGTGTTCCTTCTGTTTTTGGTAAAGCGCCTATATCCGTAATTACTAATTCTATGCACGGCGATGCTCCTGACAGTTTTGATGAGGGCGATTTGCTTATTTGTGACGTAATTGACCGCGATGCCGATAATGAATTTAACGTCGGAGATGTAGTTACATTCAGACAGGACATTAACGGCGACGGCATAGACGATTATGTTACGCATAGAATTTATAAAAAGGATGGCGGTACATATCTGACTAAGGGCGATAATAATGTTTCCTATGACCAAGACCCTAAAGGAAGTGTTGTATTTGAAACTCTGACAGAAAACGATTTTGTTGCCCGATATACGGGAACTAAAATTTCAGGATTTGGTTCTGTTGTAAGTTATCTTCAAACCCCTAACGGATTTTTCCTCTGCATTTTGCTTCCGATGATATTCTTCTTCCTCTATCAAGCTGTACGCGTTGTAATTAACGTAATAGCTTACAATAAAGAGAATGCTATGATTAAGGCGCAGGAGGCTATTGCTAATTCCGATTTAACCGAGGAGCAGAAAGCGAAAGCGATTGAGGAGTATCTTGCCTCACAGAAGAAATCTCCCGACAATTCCGCTGGATCAGACGGTAAAGAAAAAGAACCAGAGCAAATCTCAGTTTCAGAACAACTTGAAGAGAAACAAGGAAAAGAGTCGGCAGAACAATCTGTACAGGAAACAGCGGAAGAATCCGAACAGAGTGATTGATACCCTTACGAGTAAAGATTTTACTATTGTAAATTGTATTAAAACTAAAATTAATTAGTCCGTAGATTTTAGATAAAAAGAAATTTGAGGTACGGCGTATTGCGCTGATAATGTTAAAGATTTCAAAAATTTTTATGGGCGGTACTTCACACCTTGACTATATAATTCAAAGTGGGGCGCAAAACGCTCGAATGTAAAGATTTATATAAAAGAGAGCCGAGGTCAGAAAGCTCTTGGCAGGCAGTGAAAGATTTTTTTAAGGAGATAATCCTATGGATGTTGTATTCAAATTTTTGTTCCAATTTTTAGGACAGTTTTTCGGCTCCTTATGGGGAGCCATATCAGGAATATTTGTAGGTATCGGAAATGCCTTTAATATTCCCGAGTACATAAGTATTATAACCCGTTATACCACAACTCTCGGCGGTCTTGCCTGGGTCGTAGCTATAATCGCAATTATTCTTCTAATCGCGGTTTTGGCGCTTGTGGTATTCTTTATAGTTGCCTCCTTAAAGAAATTTTTCAAGGCAAGAAGTGCGCGCAAGGATACAGGTTCCCTCGTGCACGAGGTTCAGGCTCTTAACCGCGAGGTAATGAGACTTAACCTTGAAAAGGATAAAATCCTCTCAATGAAAGTCAGCCAGATTGGTCTTAACCCGAACGAAATCTCCGAGCTTACGGGCGAGGAGCTTGAGACTCTTAACGGCGAGGACGAGGCTGACGGAGATTCGGGAGAGGTGCGTTTCTTAAAGCTTGTTCAGCTTGACGAGGACTGGGCAAATTATCAACCTCCCGAATATGATAACGACATTACGCTCCCCGAATTCTGCGACCGTTTCCGCCTTTTCGCTTGCTCCAGACTTGGACTTTATTATGATATAGCAATGATTCGCCGTTTTGTTGCGGCATTTGCCTCAACAAGACTTATCGTACTTCAAGGTATTTCAGGTACAGGTAAAACATCCCTTGCTTACGCTTTCGGCAAATATGTAAGCAACCCCTCCGTAATTACTCCTGTACAGCCTTCTTGGCGTGACCGTTCCGAGCTGTTTGGTTATTTCAACGAATTTACAAAGAAATATAACGAAACTGAACTGCTCCGTGCTATGTATGAGGCTAACTATAACGAAAACATTTATCTTGTAATCCTCGATGAGATGAATATCGCGCGTGTTGAGTATTACTTCGCTGAAATGCTCTCCATTCTTGAAATGCCGCGCAAGGATGAATGGATAGTTGATCTTGTTCCCAACAAGTGGAAAAACGACCCGAAACAGCTTAAAAACGGTAAATTTACCGTACCGCCCAATATGTGGTACTGCGGTACAATCAACAACGATGATTCTACATTCGCTGTTACTGATAAGGTGTACGACCGTGCTATGCCTATTAACATTGACAACAAAGGTGTTGCATTTGACGCTCCCGATACTCCTCCTGTTGTTATTAACTATCATCATTTTGAAGATATTCTTAATCAGGCAAAGGCAGATAACCCGATTTCAGAAGACCTCCTTAATAAACTTGCTTTAGTTGACGATTATGTAATAGCTCATTTCAGAGTGGCTTTCGGTAACCGTATTATGAAGCAAATTAAAGACTATGTTCCCGCGTACGTTGGTACAGGCGGAACCGAGATTGACGGTCTTGATTATATTCTCGCGCGCAAAGTACTGCGTAAGTTTGAGGCTCTTAACCTTTCTTATATTAGAGATGAAATTGACGGTCTTATAGCATATTTTGATGAGTTATTCGGCGAAGAAAATATGGGCGAGTGCAAGAGTTATCTGCTTATGCTTAAAAAGCTTGCGTAATTTAAACCAACTTTAGGGACGTCAAAAGTTCGGCGTCCCATAAGGTATTTATTTAGTTTTATTGTTTACGAAACAGAGGTGAAAGGTTTTGGAAAATTTCGATAAGTACTATCGTTCCTATAAATATATGCAAAAACACCTCGCTACAGATTTTACTGCTAACTACCTCAATACCAATATGGAGGATAACGATAAGGGTCAGGATATTCTGTCGGGTAAACTCAACGAAAAGGTTATTGATATGGAATGGGTTACCACGATTGAGGATACTATTCCGTATATAGAAAAAGCAATTGCCGAACAACGTAGGTTTATTATTGAAAACAATGAGGTTTACAGAGTTGATAAGGCTAAAATTATTAACAAGGATTCTGTAAAACATTTAATTCAGCATACTAATTTTATTGATAATATTGATAACGACGGAAAAGTCACACCCAATAAGATTCTGACTATTGAGCGTGAGGACTCGTTTGAAACTTATGAAAACCGTTTTCTTATTACGCTTATTGAAAACGCTATGATGTTTGTAAGTGATAAGTACAGAAAAATGGTAGACGCTCCGACCGATACATACAATGAGGTTGAAATGAACCGCGACCTTGTGCTTAATAATCAGCGAATCAAATTTAAGGTTCAGTATTCAAACGAGGTCAAGGACGCTAAAGCCGATGACCTTGACGTTCAGGATTTTGAAAAACTTTCCGACTTTGACCGAGTTCGCCGTATCCGTCAAAAGCTTAACAGTTTTTTGAACACGGATATGATGCAGGAGCTTAAAAAATCGGTTAGAGTTAAACCCCCCATAAATCGTACCAACCTTATGACGAAAAACCCCAACTATAAGGCTTGTCTTGATTTGTTTAACTATCTTTACGCTTATAATAAGGAAGGCTTTGAAATTGTAGGCAGAGAATTTACCGGTAAAATGGATAAAGAAGTCCAGCAGAGTTTGTATTTCTCACTTGGTTTTCAGCATTTTATGCTTTCAATTTCTACTAACCCCGCGCTTAAAAATATGCTTGAGCACAGGTATCAGGAGCAGAAAAAACGCCGTGAAAGCGGAGAGGATTCCGAGACAACCGACCTTATAGAAAAAATCCGTAAGGAAGAAATGAAAATCCGCTTGCAGGAAATCCGCGAGCGAGAGAAAATTATTCGCGACCAAAAGGCGGAAATTGCCGCTCTAAAGCGTGAAATAGAAAAACGCGACAAGACTATTGAGTCATTGAGAAGCTCTATCAAAGCCCTTGAGGAACAGGTTAAAGAGCTTCAAGAAGAGTTACAGACGGTTAAGGCTGAGCTCGTTAAGGCTAAAGAGAGAATTGCTGAACTCGAAGCGAAAGTCGCAGAACTTGAGGCAAAAATTAAAGTTCTTGAGGCTAAGATTGCCGAACTCGAAGCTAAAGTTGCAGAGCTTGAAAAGATTAAGGCGGAGCTTGAGGCAAAGATTGCTGAGCTTGAAGAGGTTATTGAAAAGCAAAAGGCGCGTATTGCAGAGTTAGAAGATATTGTCGCAAAGCAGAAAGCTCGTATAGAAGAGCTTGAAGCGTATGTTGCAGAGCTTGAAAAAACAAAGGCACAGCTTGAAGAAAGGGTTGAAAATCTCGAAGCTGAGAACGCGGCACAAAAGGCTGTTATAGAAGCGCACGAGGCTACAATCGCAAGCCAGAAAGAGGCTATTGCGGGACTTGAAAACGAGATTGCAAACGCGAAACAGGAAATTTCACAGCTTAGTGAAACTCTCAAAGAGCGTGAAAAGACTATTTCGGAACAGTCAAAAACAATTGAAACTCTCAACACTAATCTCAAAAACCTTACAACTGAGCTTGCTGATGAGAAGGAAAGCCATAAGGCTGACGTTGAGGAGGAGAAAAAAGCTCACGCTAACCACGTTGCCGAGCTCAACACTCTTTTTGAGGGCGAAAAGGCGTCAATCGAGGATTCTCACAATAAAGCGGTTGAAAAACTCAAAAAAGAGCATAAATCCGCTATTGATAAGGTTAAAAAGCAGTGCGATACCGACAAGAGCCGTATCAAAAAGGAGGCGGACAGTCGCGTAAAAGCTGCACAAAAAGATGCCGATAAAAAGGCTAAAAACGAGATTAAAAAGCAAGTTGCAAAGGCTCAGGCTGAGGCTAAGAAGGCCGCCAAAAAGGCGAGTGAAACCGCAGCTAAATTTAAAAAGGAGCTTAAAATTCAAAAGGGTGACGACGGACTTTTCCGTTACGATTTTCCTTTAGGCGCTTTAGGCGTTCAGTCGATGAAGGCGGTTGTGCTTTCGGGTGCGGACGGAATTTTCCAAATGCCTCATAATAACAACCTTGCTTGTATCTATATCGTAAAGGACAATAAAAAGCTTACAGTATATTCAGGCAGATTTAATCATATAGAGGTACTAAAAAAATACAATTCCGCAAACATTGACGATTGCAAACAGCTCATTTCCGACACACTTATTAAAGCTGATAAAGATTGCGTGTATCTTACATACAAATCATTAGATAAGCTGATTGTTAACAATTTTGCTGATTATATTAAAAACGAGGCTCAGATTACATTGACGGAGATTTTCCACAATAAGAGCCAAAAGAGCGGAAAATCCACACTCGGAATTTATTATTACAGAGGTTAATATGGAGCAGAAAACAAGCCGAAGCAGGCGTTATATAGTTACAAAAAATTCAATATTAATGCTTGTTGTGCTTGTTATTGTATTCCTTGCAGTATGGGCATGGTATAACAATGCAAAAAAGACTTCTGCCAGTACAACAACGCTTTCAGCAAGTCCCGCAGACGGCGTAGAAATTGCCGTTCCCGAAAAGGTTGATGACGGAACGGGAAAACTTGTGGATTCTTTCCCTATTCATAATGACAGTTGGAAATCCGAAATTAAGTTTGAGGATTCGGGATATGTAAAAAACCTCGTTAAGGACATCACAAGCGACGGCAGGCAGTTTGTCATCCCTGGGTTCAATTCCACAGAGGATTATGCTGTAGGAAGAACTGTTAATGTTGATGAAGTATGGGAAGACGGTCTCTCAAGTAAAGTAGCACTGAGCGATAACGATGTTAACAATGATGACGAATACAACTATATTTCTCTTGATTTCTATCTTCGTTCCCGAAGTAATAAGATTAACCTAAAGCCGGAATCATTTTTGGCGGCAGGCTCTGAGCTTGGCTATAAGGACGACGGAACTAAAGGCGACCCCAAAAAGTTATCTGCGGACAGTCGCGCTTATACCCCGTATCGCGTCAGTTCATACAGTACCACTTCAAATTATCCCTTTTCAGCAGACGCTATTGTAGGAGCGATGAGGGTTTCGCTTGTCGGGGCGTCGGTTGAAAATGTCACATCATTGGGAGATGTTACAACTGAAACTTACGACGGTAAACCATGGGATGAAGTAGCGAAAACAAAAATTACTTGGCTTCCCAGACCGGATATTTTTCTTCAGGCTACATCAAATATGACCGACTGGACGCTTCAAACAGGAATAACACCGAGTAATGAATATGCAGAGAAAACTTATTGCCATTCGTTCTATGAGGGAAACTATCCCGTGACAAAAAGCGATGGAACCAAGGATACATCTGTAAAAAAAGGTGTTACTAAACATAAATACTATGACAGTGAAGTTTTGCCTGATAAAATTTCTGATGACGCGGATGAAGATGTTCCGAAGTATTTTAAGGTTAGTAAAATAACTGAGGAAGATGCGCCTAAGTTAAAAAATGACGCTTCCTACTACCCAACGCTTGGTCAGACGGTTGAAATAGCCAATGATGCAAAGAATGCCGGCATCAAGTTTGAACCTTCAGAAAACGACAGCAGAGCCACAAGCGGCTACTACGTTTATAAATACCAACTCAATATTTGGATTGAGGGAGAGGACGCGGAAGCGCGCCGGGCTATTAATAACGGAGTATTCAGTTTGGAGCTTGATTTCGGAGCTTAATAATATTATTTTTATTTAATTGAAAAGAGGTGAAATTATGGGCAGATTGCAGAAAAAACTTGTTGTAAAAATTTCTGATATTACTAAGAATTGCAAAACAAGTCATAAGCAACTTGTATTGTCTATAGTTTCACTAATAATAGCCTCTATGATTTTAGTATCAACAACTTTTTGTTGGTACGCAATTTCAAAAGCCACGGGTTCAGCGTCCAATATTAATCTGGAGGTAGGAAACGGTCTTCGTATTAATGACCTTGATAGCGCAATGAAAGATATAAAAGACCATTCTTATCTGCTTCCCGCTTCTTCGGTTGACGGACGAAATTTATTCTTCCCTACAGATGGTATGGATTTTTCAACCACTACATCCTCAATGACTTTCAGAAGCGCTAACGCAGGCGACAGAAACTATTCTTACGTTCAGCTTGATTTTAATCTTACGGCGGAAGCCGACTACACGAGTATATATCTTCAAAAGGATTCTATTGTTGATGTAAAAGACGACGGAAGTTTATCTTCTGAAGATTTGTTAAAGATTAGAAAATCTATAAGAACAGCTATTTACTACGAGGGAATGGATTCACCAAGAGTATTCACTTCTCTTAACAATCCTCAGTCGACCAAGGCTGTTAAGGATATCGACCGTACCACGGGTAAATTCCTTGAAAGTGATACGCAGGTTGCCTATCCGTTTAATGACTATACTTTCGGAAAACGTCAGCTTGCAATGCTGAACAAGGGCGAAACCAGACCGTTTTCGCTGATTATATGGCTGGAGGGTACTGACCCGGCCTGTATCAGCGACCCCGTTATGCTTAAACAATTGGAGATTAAGCTTACTTTTACAACATCTTGGGATAATACTGAAACAATTCAGTTCCAGGATAATACAATTGGTTCCGGCGGTAAATCTGCTGTTTCTGAATTTCTTGATAAAAACCCGGGATATTCTCTAAAACTTAACTATACAAATACTTCCAATAAAATCAAAGACTTGAAATTCACTATGTACAGGACATCTACGGAAAATAATAATATATGGTACTGTAATATTCCCAGTATATTTACAAACGAGATTTCATTCCAGATTGTCAGCGATTCTGATAAGACTGATATTGCATATGAATGGAAAGTAAACGACAGTGGCGAGCCAACCCTTAACCGAAGTACTTCGACAAAATATATTTGCGAATCATTTGAGGGTAGCTGTTACGGTCACTGGTACGATGGAGATATTGAAGAGAAGGGTGACGGTCGAGATGAAAATGTCGGCGAAGTTGACGACACAGATTGGTAACCCGAAAAAACATATTAAATTTATAATGACAGGGAGGTGTCACTAATGAGAAAATTTATAAATAGAAAACATGCTTTATCAATAGTGGCGCTTATTCTTGTTTTACTTATGGTTGTCGGTATAACATACAGTTGGATTGACGACGTTAAGCTTGTTGAAATTAATACAAGCGATGACGGCACTAATATTCCGTTAAAAACAGGGGTAGACATTAATTCAACTGCTGTTATTATGGACCAAAGAACAATTACACTAAAAGAAAAAACAATAAATCTCGGCAAAGTGCTTTCTGAAGAGGATGAAAGCGATTTTGTCGGAAAAAAATTAACAGAAGCTCAAAAAAAGCAAATAAATAAAGAAAAAGGATATTTATATGAGTCGGGAGGAATTCATCTTTCGGGGTGCTATAGCGATGGAGAGTCATTCTATTTTCCCGTAAACGGTACGTCGCAGGCTTCTTCTTATCGCGAGGGTAATATAGATGACGAAAATGTTAACTATATTGATGTTACGCTCAAAGTAAGCTCTCCTGACGCTAATGTAGATTTTTGGTTTGAGGATGTTCCGACCATTACGGATAATAAAGGCAATGAACTAACAAACGCGCGTTATTCTATTACTGTCGACGGAAGAAGAAATATTTATTCTTCCACAGGTACAGCGCAAACAGTAACAGGTTCTACCCGTACTTCGGTTTCGGGCGTCAGAAAGACTGCGGAGTATACATACGGAAACAGCAATAACGTAGAAAATGCAAACACTTTGTTTTCCATTAAGAAGGGTGATACTGTCAACTTAAATGTAAAGATTTGGCTGGAAGGCAATATTAGTGCAAATATTACATCTACAGATATAAACATGTCGCTTGTATCTTCATGGGCATATACGCACAGTATAACAATTATTGATAAAACATCTTCGTGCGGAATTACAACATCTTCAGAACAAAGCCCGTCTTGGCTTGATAACGGTGATGCTAAAATGTTTTGGGCGTTACCGGCGTTGCTTTCCGCTAAGACAACCAATAAAGCTAATTGGCAAAGTTCTACATATAGAAATCAGGGCCTTTCCGGGAGTTTGACGTTTAATACAGTAACTGATCCATCTGGGACATATCGTAAATGCACGATAAATGGTGTACCCCTTGTTTATAATAATGAGGATATGATGCTTTATCGTGACAATAGTTGGAATCAAGGTTCAAAATCAGATACATACTATGGGGTAAAATGCTACAACTGGTGGTATACTAATATACCCAATAGCTACGTTAATTGTGAATATACCTTATACGGCGGTTCACACGATGAATACGCATCGCGATATTTTATAGATGACCCTAAAAAAGAAACAAACCAGGGTTACGGTACATGGGGTGAGTTAGAAAAAATTCAGGTTGACGCAAAAAGTAAATCTGTAAACAATAAAGATTTAGCCCCGAAATTAAACGGTGATGACGGAGGCGCTGTATTAAGCAAGGATTATTACCTTGCAGGTACATTTGACGGTGTTGACGTTGGTATAAACGACAACTACAATAATAGTAACTACAAAAATTATAAGTTTGATAGGCAAACAGGAACAATAACGAAAACGTTCAGGCAAGAAAGCTATGTAATTGTCAGAACAGGCGATACAAGCAATGCATTGTATATGACAAATACATATGAGACAGGTACATCAGCCAAACTTACTAAGAATGAGAATGGCGATAAGCTTGGGGTAAAAGCAGGCACATATACCTTTAAGCTTGTAGAAAACGGAGATGGTACGTTAACCCTGTCCTATGGAGATAACGGCTCAGACTTATATATATGCGATTACTCTGATTATGAAGCTACAGGAGAGCAATATATTCACGGTATGAGTTATAATTCTGCAAATAAACTATGGGAGGCATATGTTCCGAAATCATCATCTCTGCTCCAGTTCTATTATCATAAAAATAATACCAATAATGCTGATGGTTATTACTGGGGTTATGATAGTTGGAGAGGAGTAAATCTTCAGCAACGTCCTCAAGGTAAAACAAAATATTATTTTACACATGCTATTGAATATAGTTTAGACGGAAAAACTCACCACGACGGAATAGGCTACTGGGAAGGCGCCGATAAGGTTTATTTGGTAAAGAATGGCATTCTTCTTAATGATAGTTCCAGTCCGCATCTTTATATGTTTAACAGTGATAATGGTTTAACCCAAAATAACGCTTGGCCCGGCCCGATAATGACGAAAACAAACATAAAGACTCCAAATACAAATTATGACGTTTATGAGAGAAGTTGTGTATATAATAGCAACCCGGGATATTATCAATATGTAATTTTTAATAATGGCAAAAATAGCGACAGTGGTGGAATCCAATATCCCGGAGATCAAGATTCATATAGATTACCGAATTGTCCCGGATGTTATTATGACCTCGACACTCATAAATGGTTAGGCAGTCTTACAGGCAGCGACCGTTCTGTATCATAGTACGGCGGAGATACAGGTGATTATATCGGTAGTACGTCCGGGCAAATAGCTAAATCTGCCTGTTATTTAAATCATAATAATCATAAGACCTGTTTCCACACAAAATCCTTAATGATTGTAAGGCTGAGATTTGGTTAAC
Source organism: uncultured Clostridia bacterium (assembly GCA_947627345.1). Lineage (GTDB taxonomy): Bacteria > Bacillota > Clostridia > Oscillospirales > Acutalibacteraceae > Ruminococcoides. Next base: position 29,137 of record CANQVS010000008.1, on the reverse strand, counting down.
AAAAACACGGCGGCATTTTACAATACGGTCTAATGTAAATTACATACTTGAGAAATATTAATTATAAACGGCTCCATATACAAACGAAATTAATATGTATTCGTGAAACGGTGTACGGAATTTTGAATTAAATGTGATAAATGAAAGATATTATTACGTTTACAATATAAAATACATCATTTCATATCTTTACCATACTATCCGAAAGTTAATAACTGATAAAAAGGCGGTGATACCATGAAGACAACTAAAAAACTAATTATTCTATGCCTTGTGGCTGTAATGGGCATAGTGGCTGTTATGCCGTCCACATTTTCGTGGTATGACCATAATGGTTCACAAACGGGAGATCGTATGGATTATTTGAGAAAAAATCTTCCTGTATCCGCGGGTTCCGTTACAATGGAGACAAAAAGGTACAGAATGAACGGTAACGAAGTTTATTATGATGAAAAGGGTAATAAAGAATATGTCGGTGATGCAATTAACGGCAGTGTTACCGTGCAGAAAGGAAATACACAGTATTTCGGTACGACGTTTACTAACACAGGTACAGCTCCTACTTATGTAAATCTATATCTTTCAAATTTTACAAATGACCCGAAGAATTTTATCGGAACAACGGCTCCGAGCCTTACCGATAAAGGAGTTTCGTCTTCTGTACATCTTGTGAACAAGGACATAGTACGCGTATATTTTCAGTATAAAACATACAACGGTAAAGATATAAAAAACTGGAAAGACGGTACGGCATATGTTGTATATAAAACCCTTGGTTCTACAGAATACGAGAAGAAAGCAATTACAAAAAGTATTGTGCCGAGAGTTAATACACATGCTTACGAAATTCTTTCAGGAAAAACAACTTATTACGTGGATTTAGAACCGAATACAACGGAATTTTACTTTGCAACAGATGCTAATAAAGGTTTAGACGTTACAAAGCTAACTACAGCTTGGTACCGTACAAAGACCATAAGAAATATACAATCAGGAGTTGGATATTATCTAACAAATTCAACTGATGATACAACATTTAACGCGTCATACAGCACCTTTGATATAGAAAACGGCGTAAGTCTTATGACAGGCTTTGATAAGGTTTATATGTCACCGGGTCAAAGAGCTTATGTTAATCTTGTTAAGCAAACTAACTACACAGGGGACTCAGCCACATATTCTATGAGCGCAGCCAATATAAGCGTTAACAGCAACACGGGATTGGTTACTGCAAACAGTAGTTGGAATGGAAGCGGTGCTGTAATTACAACTACAATTACCGGCTCTCTGGGAGATACACTTACATATTCAACGATAGTCAGCAAACCTGCAACTTTGGATGCTGCAACGGTTTCTATGAATATTGAAGTCCCCGGAGCGACAACAGAGGAAGGCGTTACAACCAACGGAACGGCAGAGGTTGTTTGGTATATCCGCAATGAATCAAATAATGAATGTAGATTCGACAGCATTTATTATACTAAGTAATGAGTAAAAAAGAGGGAAAAAAGGGTTTTAAAACCTTTCGTATTGTTCGAAACACAATTCTCGGTATAATAATTGCGTGTTTAACTTTTGTAATTATATTAACAATGATAACTCGATTAACGGGGGGAACGCCCTCGGTATTCGGCTACTCGCTTTTTCGGGTGAGTTCGGGCAGTATGGAGCCTGAGCTTGAAATCGGTGATGTAATTGTTATGAAGTCCTGCGACGGCTTGGACGTTAAAAAAGGCGATATTGTTACATATGAGAGCAAATCGGGAGAAATGGCAGGCAAACTTGTAACTCACCGGGTTGTAAAAGCTCCGTACAAGTATAAAGAGAACTATTACCTCGTAACTAAAGGTGACGCAAATATAGGCGAAGACAAACCTATAAGAGTAAATCAGGTTAAGGGAACTTTAGTAACCAAGATTTCAATATTAAGTTTTATTTATAATATCTTCGTAACGCCTGTAGGACTTCTAATAATAATTGCGCTGATTATTTTTGCTTTCTTTAACGAAATTGTTATATTTGTAAAGGCAATTTTGGGAATAGGTTATGAAGATAAACCGAAAGAAAGCGTTGATGATATTATTGAGCGCTATCAAAAAGAAAACTCGGGACAATATTATGAAAGAAATTTTGATAAAGTTTCCGAAAAAGACGCGTTTTCTGAAACTGTAGAAGATTCAACCGACGAACAGTAGAGTACACACATTTTATTAGTGGAGGAATATAATGAAAAAAACGGTTAGTATAGCGGTTACCGCATTAGTATTTGTGTGTGTAATTTTGAGCGGTTGCACAGGAACCTATGATAAATCACCGGACCAAATAAAAAAGGCTCGTTGGGTTACACCCGACTACAGTTTTATAATTAACCCGACCGATGATTGCAAGGGCTCTTATAAATTTGGAGATACAAAATATAATATTAAGGTTGAATTTAAAAATTCAAATTTGACAGTATTTGATACTGACAATAAAAATACAGAATTGTTCAGTGCCGACTGGATGTATGAGGATAAGGACCTTTACATATATAATATAAGTTTTAATACGAAGGATTATAAAGATTTTAAAACCAATTACTCTGAATTTGTAACTCTTAAAAAGGAAAAGATTTAATTTATGTGTGAGAAGTTGGGATAATTTATAAAAGTGAAAAGTATAAATTTTAAAATAAGCGGTAGACTAAGCTACCGCCTATTTTTATATAAAATTCTTATTGTTAATATTAACTAAAACCAAAAATCGGTGTTGTAAGTAATTCTTTAAACGGCAGATTTTTGTTGTGATAAAGTGCAAAAAATATGCAGAAAATTTATGCAATATAACAAAATTTAAAAAACTTGCACAAAAAGAAAAAACAATATTGTTGAATGAAAATTTTTATGATAGAATTGAATTGTATAACTATGGGCAGGTATGGCTTTTACCGCGTTTGAACATTTGTAAACCTGCAAAAACTCCAGATTAATTGAAAATTTTAAAGAATTAAAAGGTCAGAAATTTTATCTTTAAGCTGAAGATTTTAAAAAATATGTTTAATATATTTCAGTTCGCAATTTTCAATTTCAATTCTTATATTCGGGGGTAATATTTATGAAGATGAAATTAACTCGTATTTCAAAAAGAACATTATCTATGGTACTTACTGTTTTAATTATGTTTTCTATGATTATTGTGGGAACAGTAACTAATGCTAATGCATCCGCATTAAACGGCTACATTTATTTTAGTAACGTTAAGACGAAATGGAATGATGTATACTGTTTTCTCGGTAAAAATGATTATCTTCGTTCATATAGAATGACATTAGATAGCAATGGCGTATGGAAAACTAATTACCAGTTCAATAATGAATTTAGCGATGCTACCGGAATATTTTTTGCTTCATCCAGTGGCGGATACAGCGTGTTAAGCGGTTCTTCAAGTTTTAATATTTCCAATAGAAGTTCCTTAGGGCTTACCGAATATACGGCTACTTCAAGTACGGTACAAAATGCAAATTGTTATGTCCCTGCTACAGCAAGTAATAACACAACATTAACATGCACACAAACTCAATCGACCGTAAAGTCAAATAATGGTAAAGTTGAATTACCTACGGTTACAGATACTGACCTTAAAAACGTAATCAATAATAGTTATGTTCAAATATTTATGGGCGAAGACATCAGTTGGGGAGATAAAGATTATTATTATTTACAGACAAAAGGTACTACCACACATAAGGCAACATCTCTTGGTAATAACTTTGAGTTTAAAGTAAACAGTGATTCTATTTATCTTCAGGCAACAAAAACGGCAGTAGCTTCTACTGCGAATGCTTACAGCCTTAGTAATTCCAGTTCATGGGCAGGTGTTACAATTACTAAATCATTAGGCGGAGGCGACGGATATTTTCTTACAAGTTCCGGTTCTTGGGGAGATTGTTCGGGATCAGCCGGCAGTGCAAGCGGTAACTATGCTTATTATCTAAAATCTGCATCTGCCTCGCTTTCAACAACCTCTAAAACAATAACTCAAGGAGAATCAGCGGGAACGGTTTCAGCGACTATTACAAAAGGATATTACTCATATCATAATGGCGGAAATGAAGTCCTGCATATGGTTTATTACGCAAAGGATTCTTCCGGAAACTTATATAAGATAGGAACAAGCAGTGATATTTCCTCAAGTTCGGCTTCGACAACATTGAGCAATACACAGTATTTACCGGTAGGTACATATACCGTTTACGGTGTAATGAACGATGATGTTATAAATGTCAGAGCATCAAATACTTTTACACTCACAGTTAAAAATCCTACTCGTAATGTAGAATTTTCATATACAGGTAGTGGTTCGTTAACTGTTGATGGCTCTTCAACTTCTCCCAAAAGTGTTAATATAGGAAGTACATATACAGTAGTAGCAACTCCGGATACAGGCTGGAGAATTGCCTCATTAACGATTGACGGTTCTTCTGTTTCTGATGCAGTAGGAAAAACAACCTACCATACCGAATCACGCGTAATGTCAGAGGGAACTTCTCCTGTACGGGTTACGGCAGTGTTTGAACAGGATTACCCTGATGCTTGTACAAGTGTAACTCTAAGCCGGAGTCCGAGCGACCATCTTTATACAGGTGAAAACTGTACGTTTACCGCAACGGCAGTAAATCCTCAATCCGGAGTAACCTATCACTTCTATGTTGACGGCAGTTCTGTTCAAAATACATCTTCAAATACATATACAACAAAATTTAATGATACAAAATCTCATACTATTTATGTAATTGTAGAAGGCAACAAATATTCTCCTGTCCGTTCCGACACCCTTACAGTAACCCCAACATCAACCAATGTTACGGCTACTAAGAATGTTACCTACTATATAGATTTTCACAATAATACACTGTCGTCAAACCCAAAAATTAAGTTTAATACCACAACAACGGAAACTGCTCTCACAAAGCAAGTAAACAGTACAGTTTATTCTGCAGTAGTTCCTACACCTTATACATACAATGCATTAGGAGATAAAGATGTAGCTCTCTACGATATCCCTGCCACTATTTCTGTAAACAATAGCAGTTACAATGTTACAATTGTAAAGGAGGCTATTGAAACGAAGGAAGTTTGGCTTGAAGCTGCCAATGAAACTTCTCAAACTCTTTCAATGACTCCCGCAACGCCCGAAAGAACTGTTAAAAGCGGATATAAAAGAATATATCTTGACAGGGTTACAGCTAAAAACACTTGGTCGGACGTATATATCTATTGTTGGGATGATACAAACGGAGAGTTCCACGAATGGAAAAACTCAGATAAAATGATAAAGTTTAAAACTACTACAAGTGACGTGTATTATTACTTTGATGTTCCCACTAAAAATGCAACAAATGTTATTTTCCACAATGGAAGCGGAAAGCAAACAGCGGATATTAAAGATATAGGAACAACTAATTACTTTCAACTTGATTCAACGGATAACGCATCGCCAATGAGTACTGTAATTGCTGCACCTGGATGTACATTATATTACAAAGACGTTAAGATGAATCTTAAAGAAACGGAAAGCGGAAATGTAAACATTGCTCCGACTCTTTCAAATTTAACTTTTACCGTTACATATACTTCAAGCAGTTCAAGTGTTGCAACCATTGATTCCACAGGTAATATCATTCCGCATACTTCCGGGGAAACTAAAATTACTGTTAAAGTTTCAAACAGTTTAGGAGACTCTGTAAGTTATACTACAAATATAAAAATAAATGACCCTGATAAATTTGGCGGCTTTAAAGTTATGTCGATTGAGAGCCAAATTTCGACAATCAGTATCAGCCCGGCAGGAGCTGCAAATTTTCTTGAGGTTTCAACTTTGTTGACAGGAGTTGCAAACGTTCCTAAAAATTCAAGCAACGGCTATAAAAACTCGGCTATAGTTACTATAGACGGTTCTAACTGTACGGTGAGATATGCTAAGCCAAACACTCAATTTTCAGGTTATGAAAATATTTTTGTTACCGCTACCGTTAAAACAAAATCAGAAAGATACACATCAAGCGGTAAACGGTATGGAATAAATTACTGGGAAAAAAATTCTGAGAAAAATGCAGAAATAAATAAGACAGTAACAAAGTCGATTACAGACGGAGTTGAAACTGCAACAAGTAAGATGACCCTTGACGGCTCTACGTTTAACGCAGTTTATTCGGAATATGATTATGTTGATGTTACCTTTGTGTTTGATTACTACGAGTACAAGACTTTGAGAAAGGTAGAGAAAAAAGATTCTAAGGGTGATAACGTATTAGACGAAAAGGGTAATCCTGTTTATGAAGAATTAGACTTCTATCAGTATGACCCTGAATATGTGGGTGATGAGGACCGCAATTCGCCGGATTTCAAAGAGGATACACATATTCATAAGATATATACTGTAAATGACTTTGAGGTGCGTGATCTTACTGCAGATACAATTACCACATCTAATATGCTGTCTTATGCAGGTGATGCTATCGAAAATATGCCTGAAAATGACTATTATACCTATGAACTCTCAGAGGATGTAATTCAGATAAAAAAAGATACAGAATATACCGCGACTGTCACGGTTAAAATGAAACATAAGCCACGCACATACAGTGTATCGGTTAATGCTGAAGAAATAACGAGATATGATAGCGGGAAACAACAGTATGTTGACCAAAATGAAACTCCTGTTTATTATCAAGCCTATATAAGGGCTTCTGCACCAATCAAATCAAACTGGTATGAAGCTGAATCCGGAGAAAAGAAAGGCGGTATTTTAGCAATAGGTACGAGTTATAGGTTCAGAGTTACGAAGGACACGGAGCTTGTAACCGATTCAAATATTAGTGGTGACGATAATGATAATCGAACGGCTATCTCTCTTTCGGGTTATGAATTAACCCATGAGAAAAGCACAAGCGACCCGACTAAGGAAGTTGAAAAACTTATTCAGAATTTTTATATTGCTGATTTCTTTGACCCGGCAAAAGTTGTTCGTGAAGATGGCACGCCGAGAGATGATGTAAAATTTGTCGGAGGCGGTGTAGCTTACTATTCGTATACAAATGATTCCGGGGATAATAAAACTTTCAACCAAAGTGCTATCGACGCGGGCTATGTACATGGACAAGATGACGGAGATAGCGTTTACGGCGAGGCAAATGCCGACACGATTAAGAACAGACTTAAAACTGTAATTGAGAAAAACATTCCAAGTAGTGATGTTACCGACAGCACAGACCTCGCTAAAGCTATAGCATATGGTACAGAGATTAAGGTCACTGTTGATAAAAACACAAGTAATCGTAGCACGGGTTTAGTTTACAGATATTTGCCGTATGAGCAGTATAAGTATTCAGAAGATAATAAAACCTTGGAAAAAGATGACGAGGGAAATTATACTTTTGCTACAAAGATTAATTCTAATGTTTTCCGTTATTCTACCGCACTAAAGGCTTACCAGTATATTTACGCGTCAAAAGCTGAAAATAAGGAGTCAAATAGCAATAAATATATGAGAACATATTCTTATTATATCTATTCTTACACATCTTATGACGAAGAAACAGATTTACCGACAACTGAATATGAGGTAGTTTTATCTGATAACTATTCAGACGCGGCAACTTATTGGAAGAATACTCCTTAAGTAAACAAAACGTAAAGCCACTTGCTTTAAGCAAGTGGCTTTTTCTTAAAAATTTAATGTATGATTTGTTTGACTTTTAATGTATTGACTTTTAATGTAAATGATATAGTGGAAAACTTATTTTTTCTATTTATAATCAGATAAGCTTTTCTTTCCATTCCTTTTCTTTAAAGCCTATGAGGACAGTGTTTTCAGAGATTACGAGGGGGCGTTTTACCAACATTCCGTCACCTGCGAGAAGATTTAACTGTTCTTTTTCACTCATATTTTCAAGCTTGTCTTTAAGTCCCAAATCACGGTAAATCAATCCGCTTGTGTTAAAGAATTTTTTAAGCGGAAGTCCGCTTTTCCCGTACCAATCTTTAAGCTCCTCAAACCTCGGGTTATCAAGTTTAATATCACGGTCCGTGTACTCGATGTTGTTTTCATCGAGCCATTTTTTTGCCCTTTTGCAGGTTGAACATTTCGGATATTCTAAAAACAGCATTGATTATTCTCCCATACATTCAACAAGCACGGCTTTTTGAGCGTGAAGGCGGTTTTCAGCCTCCTCAAAAATCTCGTTTGCGTGCGCCTCAAAAACCTCGGCGGTAATTTCCTCGCCTCGGTGAGCAGGCAGGCAGTGAAGAACCATACAATCCTTATTTGTAACAGCCATAAGCTCCGAGTTGACCTGATAGCCCTCAAATGCCTTTTCGCGGATTTTCTTTTCGTCCTCCTGACCCATAGACGCCCAGACGTCCGTATAAACGACATCAGCGTTTTTAGCCGCGTCAATTGGATTTCGGCAGATTTCAAATTTGCCGTCAATGCCGTATTTGTTACCAAAGTCTATGATATTCTTCGGCGGGTCGTATCCCTCGGGGCAGGCAACAGAAATGCTCATACCTGTTGAAAGCGCACCGACAATGAGGGAATTCATCATATTGTTTCCGTCTCCGATAAAGCACATCTTAAGTCCCTCAAGCTTACCCTTGAACTCGCGTATTGTCATTAAGTCCGCAAGCACCTGACATGGGTGGCAGTAGTCGGTAAGACCGTTAATAATCGGAATTGAGCCGTATTTTGCGAGCGCCTCAACCTCGCTTTGCTCAAATGTGCGTATCATAATTCCGTCAATAAAGCGGGAGAGTACGCGTGCGGTATCCTCAACGGGTTCTCCGCGTCCGATTTGTAAATCGTTTGATGATAAAAACAGCGGATAACCGCCGAGCTGGGTCATTCCAACCTCAAACGATACACGTGTACGCGTTGAGGCTTTTTCAAAAATCATACCGAGCGTTTTGCCTTTAAGATGATTATGTTCAATGCCGTGTTTTTGCTCATACTTTAACTGGTCCGCAAGGTTGAGGGTGTTGATAATCTCCTCGGTTGACCAGTCCTCTAATTTAAGTAAATGTTTCATTATATATCCTCCTGAATTGTTTTATTTAAGATTTTAACCGCCTCATCAATTTCACCGTAGCTGATGTTAAGCGGAGGTAACATTCTGAGTAAATTTTTAGCCGTAATAATAAGCAGTCCGTTTTCAACGCATTTAACGGCAATATCGTGTGCATTGTCCTTTTCAAGTTCAATGCCGACCATTAAACCGAGATTTCTGACTGACTTTACGCCTTTTATTTCAAGTAGCTTTTCTTTTAAATAAGTTCCTTTTTTATTTACCTCGTCTAAGAATTTTTTATCGGAAACTACAGAGAGAACGTAATTCGCGCCCGCGCAGACTACGGGATTCGCGCCGAAGGTTGTGCCGTGGGTTGAGGGTTGCATAACGTCCTCAAGCTTTTTTGAGCAAAGACACGCTCCAATCGGAAGTCCTCCGCCCAGGCCCTTTGCGCAGGTGATAAGGTCGGGAACAATATCGAAATTTTCATAGCAGAAAAGTCTGCCCGTACGTCCGACGCCTGTCTGAACCTCATCGTCGATAAGAATAAGGTCATTTTTGTCGCAGATAGTTCTAAGCTCCTTAACAAAGCTTTTATCAAGTATGTTAACTCCGCCTTCGCCTTGTACACATTCAATCAAAACAGCGCAGGTTTTGTTGCTTATTAGGCTTTTAACGCTGTTAATATCGTTTGCGTCGGCATACAGAAAGCCCTCGGTAAAGGGGAAGAAAAAGTTGTGAAAATTTTCCTGACCTGTAGCGGAAAGCGTGGTAACGGTACGTCCGTGAAATGAGTTTTTAAGGGAGATAATTTCGTTTCTTCCCGCGCCGTATTTATCAAAGCTGTATTTTCTCGCAATTTTAATCGCGCATTCGTTGGCTTCCGCTCCGCTGTTTCCGTAGCAAACCTTTGAAAAATGAGTGAGGTTGCAAAGTGTTTCGGCAAGCTTTGAGGGTTGAGCGCTGTAAAAATAGTTGCTCATATGCTGAATTGTCGACGCCTGTTTTGTAACGGCGTCAACCCAGCCGTCGTCGCAGTAACCGAGCGAATTTACGCCGATGCCAGAGCTTACATCAAGATATTTCTTTCCGTCCTCGTCAAACGCGTAACAGCCCTTACCGCTTTTTAAAGCCACATTGTAACGGCCGTAGGTATTCATAATATATTTTTTGTCCTGTTGTTTTGTATCCATAATATCACCTTTGCAATAATCCTAAATGTCAACCTGTTTTGAAAAGACAAATAGGTCTCCGCGCTTTTTAAAGCCGAGACTTTCCCAAAAATTTTGTCCCGTAAAATTGTCCTGATAGCAGAAAATATGGGTTTTTTCTATGCCGTCGGCGGTAATTTTTTTAACAGCCTCGGTTGCGAGAGCGTTGCCTATATGCTTACGGCGGAATTCGGGCAAAACCGCCATATGATGAATGAAACCGCGTCTGCCGTCGTGACCTGCCAAAACCGTTCCGACAATTTTACCGCCGTCAAGAGCAACCTGGCTCATTTCGGGGTTGCGTTTAAGGTAGCGTTCTATGCTTTCACGCGAATCAGCCGAACTTAAAGCGCGCTTGGAGGTTATCTGCCACATTGCAAAAATTTCATCGTAATCTTCAATTTTCATCGGACGAATCTGCATATTCCACCATTAATAAATCATTGTGCCGATACCCTCGTCGGAGAAAAGCTCAAGCAGTATTGAGTGCTTAATGCGTCCGTCGAGAATATGCGCTCTGCCGACTCCGCTTCTGACCGCCTCAACACAGCAGTCGATTTTCGGAATCATACCTCCGCTTATGATACCCTCTTTTTTGAGAGAGGGGACTTCGCTTGCGTTGACAACCGAAATGAGCGTGCTTTCATCATTTACGTCACGGAGAAGTCCTCGTATGTCCGTCATAAGAATAAGTTTTTTTGCTCCGAGTTTTGCCGCAATCCGCGCCGCCGCGAGGTCGGCGTTGATGTTGTAAACCTCGCCGTTGTATCCGCCTGCGATGGTTGAGATTACGGGAATGTATCCGTTTTTAAGCGAGTCCATAATAATCATAGGATTTACTCGGTCAATCTCGCCGACATATCCCAAATCCTCAGCGGAGGCAAGTTTTTTTGCCATAAGCATTTTTCCGTCAAGTCCGCAAAGTCCGATTGCTCTGCCCCCGCTCGTTGAGAGGTGTTGAACAAGACTTTTGTTGACTTTTCCCGCCAAAACCTGCTGGACTATGTCAATGGTTTCCTTGTCGGTTACTCTCAGTCCGTTCTTAAACTCGCTCTTTTTACCCGTTTTATCGAGCATCTGATTTATTTCGGGACCGCCTCCGTGAACGAGTACAACGTTTATTCCAACAAGCTGCATAAGCACAATATCGCTCATAACAGCCTCTTTCAGTTCTTCGCTTTTCATCGCGTTTCCGCCGTATTTGACAACAATCGTCTGTCCCGAATATTTCTGAATATAAGGCATTGCCTGTATTAAGACTTCCGCCCTTTTATTATTATCCATTATCATACCTTCTAACTTACGTCCTGTAATCTCCGTTTATTTTAACATAATCATAGGTTAAATCACAACCGTACGCCTCGGCTTTGCCGTTTCCGTTGCCTAAGCTTATGATAATGTTTATTTCATCCTCAAGCAGAATCTCCTTTGCTTTTTCCTCCGAGAATAAGATACCCGCTCCGCTTTTGCAAACATCAATCAATCCTTTAGCGGATTTAAAACTCACATCAACCTTTTTTACATCAACATCGGCCCCGCTGTAGCCGATTGCGCAGAGAACGCGCCCCCAGTTTGCGTCAGCGCCGAACATTGCCGATTTTAACAAGCTGGAGCAAATTACGCTTTTGCTGATTTTAACTGCGTCCTGTTTTGATTTTGCTCCGTTTACAGAGCAGACTAAAAGCTTTGTCGCGCCTTCGCCGTCCTTGGCGAGTTTTTTGGCGAGAACCTTAAGCGCCTCGGTAAGACCGTTTACGAACGTATAATAATCCTCGTCTTTTTTAACAATTTCGGGATTTTCCGCTTTTCCCGAAGCCATAACGGCGAGGGTGTCGTTTGTGGAGGTATCCCCGTCCACGCTTACCATATTGTAGCTGTCCTCAACCGCCTCTTTAAGAGCGCAGTCGAGCATTTCGCTTGAAATTGACGCGTCGGTAGTTACAAACGAGAGCATTGTTCCCATATTTATGTGTATCATACCGCTTCCCTTCGCGATACCGCCGATTATAACCTCTTTACCGCCCAATGTCATAGTCATAGCCGTTTCTTTTTTTACGGTATCTGTCGTCATAATCGCCTCGGCGGCATTTGTACCGCCGTCCTTTGAGAGAGTACCGCGCATTTTTCTGCACCCGTCAATAATCGGTTCAATCGGGAGAATTTCTCCGATTACTCCTGTCGAGGCTACAATGACATTGCTTTTGTTAACACCTAAAACATCGGACGCAATTTCGCACATTTTTTCCGCTTTTTCCTCTCCGTCGGCGTTGCAGGTGTTGGCGTTGCCCGAATTTACGATAACCGCCTGCGCCTTTCCGTTTTCAAGGTGCTTTTGCGTTACCTTAATAGCATCGGATTTTACAAGGTTTTTTGTAAAAACAGCGGACGCGTTGCAGAGAACATCGCAGTATATAAGAGCTAAATCACGTTTCGTTTTGTTCGAGGGCTTAATCGAGGCGCAAATACCCTGCGCTGTAAAACCCTGCGGTGCCGTGACACCGCCTTCAATGAATTTATACATAGTATCTACCTTTTTTTTAAAAGCAGTTTTAAAACGCGGGGGGAAGAATTTGAAGCCCCGTCTTTTCATCTAAACCGAAAATGATATTCATATTCTGGATTGCCTGTCCCGCGGCTCCCTTTACCATATTGTCAATCGCCGAGCAGACAATAAGCTTGCCCGCGCGCTTGTCATAATGCAGGGAAATATCGCAGAAATTTGAGTATTTAATATTATGAATATCGGCGTACATTCCGTCGGGGAGCAATCTTACAAAATACTCGTCTTTATAAAAATCTTCATACGCCTTTCTTATTTCCTCAAAGCTTACGCCCTCTTTAATGTCGGCGTAGCAGGTCGCGAGAATACCTCTGTTTACAGGCAGAAGATGAGGAACAAAAGTAACCGTAACTTTCTCTTTGGTGAGTTTTGACAGCGTCTGTTCAATTTCGGGAGTATGGCGGTGCTGTGCCGCCTTGTATGCGTGAAATCCCTCGTTAAGTTCGGGATAGTGGTTTCCCTGATTTGGCTTTCTTCCGGCTCCCGTAACTCCGCTTGCGCAGTTGCAAATAATGCCTTTAAGCTTTACAAGACCGTTTTTTACTGCCGGAGCCAACGCTAACGGCGAGCAGGTCGTATAACAGCCGGGATTTGCAATAATACTTTTCCCTTTAATTTCATTTCTGAAAAGTTCGGGAAGTCCGTAAACAGCTTCCTTATGTAAGTTTTTATCGAGGAATGTACCGTCGTACCATTCGCTGTATTCGTCCTCGCTTTCAAGTCTAAAATCAGCACCGAGGTCGATAAACTTTACGCCATTTGCCTTGCAGTCCAACGCCAATTCCTGACTTAAACCGTGGGGCAGAGCCGCAAATACCACATCGCTTTTATCCACGACCTCGTTTACGTTTTTGCACACCATATCATTCAAATAAATATAACTCGGGTAAACGTCCGAAATTTTCTTACCCTCAAAGCTTACGGAGCTGATTGCCGAAACCTCCGCTTTCGGGTGAGAGGTTATAAGACGGACAAGCTCCGTTCCCGCGTAGCCGGTCGCTCCTACTATTCCTGCTTTTATCATACTATCAGTCCTTAAATTTTTAGTCGTTTTAACTCCCTATTTTTTATTAATAATATCGGAAATTCTCTTTGCCTGCGCTTTTACGTTTTCGGGAGCCGGACCTCCGAACGCGGTGCGCTGTGAAACGCAGTATTCAAGAGAAATCGCGTTGTAAACGTCCTCGTTAAACACATCGCAAACCTTTTTGTATTCGTCAAGAGGCAGACTTTCCAGGTCCGTGCCGAGCTCAATACAACGCGCGACAAGCTCCCCCGTAGCCTTGTAAGCGTCACGGAACGGAACTCCGTTTTTAGTCAGCCAGTCGGCGACATCTGTCGCGTTAATAAATCCGCCTGCCGCCGCCTTTCGCATATTTTCGGGGATAACTTTCATTGTATCGAGCATAGGCGTGAAAGCGGTTAAGCACATTTTAACGGTATCGACCGCGTCAAAGATTGCCTCTTTATCCTCCTGCATATCCTTGTTATACGCAAGCGCGATTCCTTTCATAACCGTTAAGAGAGTCATTGTATCTCCGAAAACCCGTCCGCTCTTTCCGCGGACAAGCTCCGCGATGTCGGGGTTCTTTTTCTGTGGCATAATTGACGAGCCTGTGGAAAACGCGTCGTCAAGCTCAATGAATTTAAATTCCCAACTGCACCACATTATAATTTCCTCGGAGAAACGGCTCAGGTGCACCATAATAATTGACAGAGCCGAGGAGAACTCTATGCAGTAATCACGGTCGGAAACACCGTCTAAAGAATTGTTTGTGATGCTGTCAAATCCTAAAAGCTCTTTAGTTACTGAACGGTCAATCGGGTATGTCGTACCTGCCAATGCGCAGGAACCGAGGGGCATTTCGTTCATTCTTTTATAGCAGTCGTCAAGACGTCCTATATCACGCAACAACATTTCAGCATAGGCTAAAAGATGATGACCTAAAGTAATCGGCTGAGCGCGCTGGAGATGAGTATATCCCGGCATAACGGTTTCGCTGTACTGTTCGGCCTTTTTGGAGATAACGCCTAAAAGCTTTTCAAGCTGAGCCTTTATATTTTTAAGCTCTTTTCTTAAATAAAGCTTGTTATCTAAAGCGACCTGGTCGTTACGGCTTCTTGATGTGTGAAGTCTTTTACCGTCGTCGCCGATACGCTTTGTCAGTTCGCCCTCGACAAAGGTGTGTATATCCTCCGCCTCCATATCTATTTTAAGCGAGCCGTTTTCTATATCCTTTAAAATTGAATTAAGACCGTCTATAATATGTTCCGCCTGTGACATTTCGATAATACCGCATTTTCCGAGCATAGTAGCGTGCGCAATACTTCCCTCAATATCCTCTCTGTACATACGGCTGTCAAAGGGAATCGAGCTGTTAAAATCGTTGGTCGTCTTGGAAAGCTCCTTTTTAAAACGTCCTTTCCATAATTGCATTATATCACCTCATCAAAAGCACAAAACGATAAATACAATACCATTTTACCGTTTTTTAAATATCCTTAAAATCACTTAATGGGACAGAGTTACCCCTGCCCCGAAAAGCTTGTAAAATTTAATTTATTTAATAAGGCCTTTTTTCGCTCTTACTTTAATCGGAAGTCCAAAAAGATTGATAAATCCGGCAGAATCGTTCTGGTTATAAACCTCGTCCTCGTCAAAGGTTGCAATTTCCTCATCGTAGAGTGAATACGGACTTGTAACGCCCGCGTCAATTATGTTGCCCTTATACAGCTTTAGTTTAACATCGCCTGTAACGTATTCCTGCGTGCTGTCTACAAAAGCGGAGAGAGCCTCTCTTAAAGGCGTGTACCATTTTCCGTCATATACAAGCTCCGCAAATTTAATCGCGAGAACGGATTTATAATGCTGTGTGTCTTTATCAAGGCAAATTTCCTCAAGCTTGCTGTGAGCAGTATAAAGAATTGTGCCTCCCGGAGTTTCGTATACTCCTCTTGCTTTCATACCAACAAGACGATTTTCAACAATGTCGGTAATTCCGATGCCGTTCTTTCCGCCGATTTCGTTAAGCTTTTCAACGATGCTTACAGCGTCCATCTCAACGCCGTTTATGCTTTTTGCCTCGCCCTTTTCAAAATGGATTGTAATGTATTCGGGCTTATCGGGCGCCTGAATCGGGGATACGCCCATCTCCAAAAAGCCTTCCTTTTCGTACATCGGTTCGTTTGCGGGGTCCTCAAGGTCAAGTCCTTCGTGGCTTAAATGCCATAGGTTCTTGTCCTTTGAGTAGTTAGTTTCTCTGTTTATTTTGAGAGGGATTTTCTTCTCCTCTGCGTAAGCGATTTCCTCTTCACGGCTTTTAAATTCCCACGTTCTCCACGGGGCGATAATCGGCATATCGGGAGCGTAAGCCTTAATGGCAAGTTCAAAACGAACCTGGTCGTTACCCTTGCCCGTACAGCCGTGGCATATTGCGTCGGCGCCCTCTTTCTTAGCTATTTCTACCAATCTTTTAGCGATAATCGGACGCGCGAAAGATGTGCCGAGTAAATATTTACCCTCGTATACCGCTCCTGCCTTGATTGTAGGATATACATATTCCTCGACAAATTCTTTGTTAAGGTCCTCGATATAGAGTTTTGAAGCGCCTGTAGCGATAGCTTTTTCCTGAAGTCCTTCAAGCTCGTCTGCCTGTCCTACGTTACCCGATACCGCGATAACCTCGCAGTTGTCATAATTTTCCTTTAACCAAGGAATAATAATTGATGTGTCAAGTCCGCCTGAATAAGCGAGAACTACCTTATTAATTTTTTTGTCTGCCATATTTACCTCCAAGAGAGTTTTCTTTGTGTTACTCTTAACATTATACACACAATATACAAAAAATCAAGAGTATTTGCATAAATATTCAAAATTTATGAAATTTACATAAAATATATTGTTTTAAATTAAATATTCCGATATTTATTGATAAAAAGATAAAAATTTTAATCTGAACAGGCAAAGTAATTTTATTGTGAGTTTTTTAAAAAATGTATAAAGATAGTAATATTATGTATAATTATACAATATATTGAATATTATTCGTTTATGTGATACAATATTTGCATAGCAATTAATTTTCAGCATATAGTTAGTGAGAAAGGATTTGATATTATGTCAGATTTTAAGGAGATTTCGGTCAGCGAAATTAATAATAACCCCTTTGATTTAATAGGAAAGGACTGGGCGCTTGTCACGGTGAAAAATCAAGACGGCTGTAATACTATGACGGCGTCGTGGGGCGGAGTAGGAATAATGTGGAATAAGCCTGTGGCATTTACTTTTATCAGACCCCAGCGGTTTACCTACGGACTTATTGAAAAAGAGGAGTATTTTTCTCTAAGCTTTTATAAAGAGAAATACAGAGATGTGCTCCGTTTCTGCGGAAGCAGAAGCGGACGCGATTATGATAAGGTAAAGGAATGCAACATAACTCCCGTGTATGACGAAAAGGCGCCGTATTTTGAAGAAGCGGACCTTGTATTAATTTGCAGAAAGCTTTATGCTCAGGATTTAAACGAGCAGAGCGCTGTAGCAAAGGAAGAGGTGCTGAAAAATTATAACGACGATGATTACCACAGAATGTATATAAGCGAGATTGTTAAGGCGCTTAGAAAATAAGAGGTGGAAAAAATGAAGTTTAAAAAGGTCGTTTGCGCGCTTTTGGCATTTGCGTTAACCGCTTGTGCCTTTGCGGGATGTACGCCTGAAAAGACAGAAACATACGACATCAAGTCCGTAAAAGTAGACAGCGCGAAACGTTCGGAAATTGAAAAAGAGGTTGATAAAATTCTCGAATACAACGAGTTTTGCGGAAGCGCGGCAATTTCTCTGAACAAAGATGAACTTTACAATAAAGCTTACGGTTATGCAGACGCGATAAAAGAAGAAAAATTAACTGCAGAATCCTGCTATCAGATTAATGAACTTACAAAAAACTTTACGGGTATTGCCGTTCTTATGCTTGAAAAGAGCGGAAAACTAAATCTTTCGGATACGCTCGACAGATTTTTTAATGCAGAAGAAAAATACTCGTATCTTTCTGGTATTAGTATCGGCGACCTGCTGACTAACAACATAAGTTTTGGTTCATATTACGACGAAATAACCCAAAACCGTACGGAGTATGCAAAATTTTATAAGATTCTTTCTTTAGAGAACTCTGACAAAAACAGCGTTGAAATAAGTAATATGGTATTAAGCCATATCCTTAATCACGGAGTTGATGAAACGTCTGATTCAACCGAGTCAAATTACTATCTCTTAGGTAAAATTATAACTGCTGTTTCAGGTACAAGTTACCGAAATTATATTCAAGAAAACATTTTTGATGAACTGAAAATGGAAAATTCAGGATTTGTTTCAACAGAGTACAAATTCAGCGGATTTGATATGGATAATAAAGTTTGGCACCGGCAGGGAGAATATCCCGAGTGCGCGAATTTCGGCTTTATGTATTCGTCGCTTGGAATTGTATCAAGCAGTAGTGATATGTCTAAATTTTATACTGCATTTGTAGACGGAAAGCTTATGGGAATTGATATATTCAGGAAATTAAAGCTTGCTCCGTCAAGCGAATACTGCGGTTTTAATATAGACGGAAATAATGTTTACTGCTCGGGAAGAATGCCTCTATACTGTGCGTATGCTCACATTAATATGGCGAATAATGAGGTTGTATCAATGCTGTCGAACTGCGTCGGAAAAACCGACATTAACACTATGGGTAACGAACTTTACGAAGTAATAAGCTCTAAAATTAACGGAATAATTATCTCCGAAGCCAAAAAAAGTTGACGTTTTGTTAAAACGGTGGTAATATCATATAACTGCATAAATACAAAAGCTAAAACTATTACAGGGTTAGGAGTGGTTAAATGAACAATCTTTCAATTTTTATCCCTATTATTGCAGGAGCGCTCGCGCTTTGCTTTGCGGTTTATTTCGCGCTGTTTATTCGTAAACAGGACTCGGGAACGGAAAGAATGAAAAAAATCTCATCCGCAATTTCAAAGGGCGCAAGGGCGTTTTTGTTTGCGGAATACAAAATACTGATTATTTTCGCTGTTGTGCTTTTTGCCGTAATCGGTTTTGTAATCGACTGGAGTACCGCAGGCTGTTTCATTCTCGGCGCTCTGTTTTCTACCTTAGCGGGCTATTTCGGAATGACCGTTGCTACTATGGCGAATGTTCGCACGGCTAATGCCGCAAGGCAGAACGGTATGAATAAGGCGCTTAAGGTTGCTTTTAGAGGCGGAGCTGTTATGGGACTTTCCGTAGTCGGACTCGGCGTTACAGGTCTCGGAATAGTTTTCGTAATACTTAATAATATGTTCAACCTCGCTCAAAATGACGAGATGTTAAGAGTGTTCACTGGCTTTAGCCTCGGAGCCTCTTCGATTGCGCTTTTTGCGCGCGTCGGAGGCGGTATCTACACTAAGGCCGCCGATGTCGGCGCTGACCTTGTGGGTAAGGTCGAGGCAGGAATACCCGAGGACGACCCGAGAAATCCTGCCACAATTGCCGATAATGTAGGCGACAACGTGGGCGATGTCGCAGGAATGGGAGCCGACCTTTTTGAAAGCTATGTCGGTTCAATTGTTTCAGCCGTTACACTGGCTTTTGCGTCATTTACGGGAGCGGAAAGTAAAATGAACGCGGCGCTTTTTCCGCTTCTTCTCTGTACAATCGGAATTTTAGGCTCGGTTATCTCCGTGTTCTTTGTCCGCGGAAAGGATAATTCCGACCCGCAGAGGGCGCTGAATGTTGGAGAATATCTCGCTACCGCGCTCGTAATTATCGGCGGTGCGGCGCTAAGTTACTATATGTTTAACAGCCTTAATCCGTTTTGGTGTGTGCTTGCAGGACTTGTCGTAGGCACCGCGATTGGAAAGCTTACCGAGATGTACACCTCTGACCGATTCCGTTCGGTAAAGAGCATTTCCGAAAGCTCAAAAACGGGTTCTGCTACAAATATCATCACGGGTCTCGGCGTGGGTATGAAATCCACGGCAATTCCTATTATATTTATTGTAATCGGAATACTTATATCCTACTATGTGATGTTTGTTTCAACAGGCAGTGCGTCAGCAGGCCTTTACGGAATTGCGCTCGCGGCTGTCGGTATGCTCTCAACAACGGGTATGACAATCGCAGTTGACGCTTATGGACCGATTGCCGATAACGCGGGCGGAATTGCGGAAATGAGCGAGCTTGACTCAAAGGTCAGAGATATAACCGATAAACTCGACAGCGTAGGCAATACAACCGCCGCTATCGGAAAAGGATTTGCTATCGGCTCCGCCGCTCTGACGGCTCTTGCGCTCTTTGCGTCCTTTGCGCAGACCGCGGGAATTGCCGACAACGGTATGTCTATTTTGAGTCCAAAGGTTGTAGTAGGATTGTTTATCGGCGGAATGCTTCCGTTTTTGTTCTCCGCGTTTACAATGAACAGCGTAGGACGGGCGGCAAATAAAATGATAGCCGAAGTTCGCCGTCAGTTTAAGGAAAAGCCGGGAATACTCAAGGGCGAGGAAGAACCCGATTATTCAAGGTGCGTTTCAATTTCAACCAACGCCGCGCTCAAAGAAATGATATTACCGGGAGTTATGGCTGTTTTAGCTCCTCTCGCGGTAGGTTTTCTGCTCGGAGTTGAATCGCTCGGCGGACTGCTCGCAGGCTCTCTTATAACGGGTGTAATGCTCGCTATATTTATGGCAAACAGCGGCGGCGCTTGGGATAACGCCAAGAAATATATTGAAACCACGAGCGACGGAAAAGGCTCCGAGGCGCACAAGGCGGCGGTAGTCGGAGATACTGTCGGCGACCCGTTCAAGGATACCTCGGGTCCGTCAATCAATATTTTAATCAAGCTTATGACAATCGTGTCACTTGTGTTTGCGCTTGCGTTCAAGCTTGTAAATGCGGGAAACGGTTTCCTGAATTTCTGATAAAAAACCGTTATTATTTCTGAATTTTGATAAAAATATTAATAAAAATATAAAGAGATATAAAAATAGGCACTTCCTAAAAATCGGAAGTGCTTATTTTTTATATTCTGCAATTTCTTCTAATTTGCAGTTCAGTATTTCGCACAATTGATTTAAGGTATATGTGCTTACATTACAGTTTTTTCGCAGTCTGTCAAGCTGGCCTGTACTGATTTTATAATTCTTTATAAGTTTATATTGTGAAATGTTTTTTTTCTTTAAAGTTTCCCACAATTTATCATAAACAATCATAGCAATACACCCTTTATCTAAAGTATATTTTATTGTTCGGGGATTGACAATTACCCATTATTGGACTATAATATTATTACCCGTAATCGGACAATAATACCAAATTTTATTTTTAATGAGGAGGATTTTTATGGGAATTTTAAGAAAGTTAGCCAGTGTAGTATTAACATTATTGATGTTAATAAGTTTTTTTGTTGTTGCTCCGTCAACAGCAAATGCGGCAGGTGGGGTTGAAAGTAAACTAAATGCTATCAAAAATGTATATCCTACAGGTTCGTACTTTACTGCAAGTGGAAAACCGTGTTATTCAAATCAGAACTCGGATTGTGAATTGAAAAATATTCCTTCTCGTGGAGGACTGCCTTCAGGAGCTACTGCAGCTAAAGTTACATATAATGCATGGTCGTGCTGTTCGTTTGCAAGATATGTGTTTTACTGTATTTTTGGGTTAAGACCGGAAGCTTGTACTTCTGTTTCGGGAAGCAACTTAAAAATCGGTGATTATATATACATGAATCGTCAGCATTATGCTATCTATCTTGGTCAAGATAGCAATTATTGGTATGTTTATAATTCTAACGGTACAACAACTCCGACTAATAAAGTAGAGTATAACCAAAAATATTTAAAAAGCAAATGGAAGTTAACATCAGCTTATCATGCAACAAATTATGATAAAATCAATGGAACAACTCCGCACACTCATAATTTCAGCACTATATCAGGTTACGAGGCAGCTCATCCTCATTATGCTATAAAAAAATGCAGTTGCGGTGCTACTCAGACTGATAAAAGCCAAACAAGTTTCTCCGGCGACTGTTCAACTTGCCTATCAGGACTTTCATCCTCGCAGACAATAAGTGACGGTGAGTATCATATTGTTTCGGCGATAAATAATGACTATTGTTTATCAATATACTCAAATTTAAAAACAAGCGGTGCTAATGTCCATTTATGGAAAAATACAAGTTTTGAAAACACTTGTGCTTTAGTTAATGTAAAACATCTTGGCAGCGGATATTATTCTTTAACTTTCAAACATAGCGGAATGGCTATAGATACATGTGGTGCCGGTAAAACAAATGGTACTAATGTACAACAATACACACCTAATTCTACTAATGCACAGAAATGGATTATTAAACAAGCAGGAAATGGATATTTTAATATAATATCAAAGTGTAGCGGATTGTACCTTGATGCAAAAAGTGGAGTTGCCGAAAACGGAACCAATATACAAGTTTACAATAAAAATGGTACTAATGCTCAGAAGTGGAAATTTATTGCTAGCGGAGTATCATTTGATCAAACGGTGTATCAAGGTGATTATCATATTGTTTCATCTATTAACAATTCCTACGGATTAAGTGTTTCCGATAATTCAACAAGCAGCGGAGCAAACGTGCAGTTAGGGAATAATATGGAGGATACTAAATCGCTTGTAAAAGTAAAATATCTTGGAACAGGACGTAATTGTTTAGTATTTAAAGATAGCAAAATGGCTATGGATTCATATGACGGAGCATATAATAACGGAACTATCAGTGGATCCAACGTGAAACAGTATTGGGAAAATACCACAGATGCACAGCAATGGATTATGGAGCCTGCAGGAGATGGATGTTACTATATTGTTTCAAGGTTAAGTGGTTTGTGTCTTGACATAAAGGGCGGAGATGCAGTCGAAGGAAATAATATTCAAATGGCAGTAAAAAATGGCTCACGATCCCAAAAGTGGAAATTTATATCAGACGATTCAACAGCTTATAGAGTATCAAGATTATATGTAGATAACTCTGCTGCCAATTGGGATAATGTATATGTTTTCGGTTGGGGCTATGGAATAGACAATGAGACTCTCGCTATGACGAATATCATAGGTACTGATATTTGGTATATTGACCTTCCTCATAAACTTACTGAGGGGTTAGAAACTATATTATTTAAAAATACGCCCGGCAGCTCATCTACAGATTGGGATAAGCAGTCTAAAAACGTTATTATTACCAAACCCTATAACTGCTATAAGCTTAACTCGCTTTCTTTAGCGGAAGGAATATGGTACAAATATACTGAACCCACAACATCTAATACTCCAACAGAAAGTCCTACTACAGCTAAACCGACAGATAATTCTAATCCGGACAAATTTAGTATATCGAGAATTTTTGCAGATAACTCATTGTCAAATTGGAATGAGGTATATTTATATGGATGGAGTAACGGTTTAGATAATACAAAAGCTTATCCTATGACAAATATAGAGGGTACAGATTATTGGTACATTGACTTACCTCAACCTATTCCTGAAGGAACGGAAATCCTATTCAAGAATACACCTGGGGCTATGGATTGGGATAAGCAGACTATGAATACGGCAGTAACAGTAGCATATAACTGCTATGAGATTAGTCCCGGTAATTTAGGCGATGGAAAGTGGAAAGTATATAATGGTTCGTCCTCTGAACCTGAAAGCTCATTAACAACCCCCTCTGATACAACTGAGCCGACAGAAAGCACAGAATTAACAAGTCCATCAATATCATCGTCTGCAACAAGCGGTGATTTTGAGTACGAAATTTATGACAATGGCACGGCTCAAATTACAGGTTATAAAGGCAGTAATGCAGAACTCGAAATACCGGATACACTTGACGGATATACCGTTACAGTTATAGGAGATTGGGCATTTAAAAATTACACGAGCCTTAAAAGCATAACAATACCCGATAGTGTTACAAGTATAAATTCGGGTGCGTTTGATGGTTGCACAAGCCTTAAAAGCGTAACAATAGGAAATGGTGTTACAAATATAGGTGAATGGGCATTTCATAATTGCACGAGTCTTAAAAGCATAAAAATTCCCAAAAGCGTTACAAATATAGGTTATAATGCACTCGGATTTTGTTATGATTATGAAAATGGCAGATATTTTTATGTAGATAACTTTACTATTACAGGATACAGCACAACAGAGGCTGAAAGATACGCAGAGTATCACGATATAAAATTTATAAATATAGGAACAGACATTAAACTCGAAGAGTCCTCCGCTACTGTTTATGTAAAGGGTACAGCACAAATCAAGGCAGCAATTAAAAAAGCAAAAGGAAAGACGACCTATAAAACAAGCAATAAAAAGGTTGCAAATGTTAACTCAAGCGGAAAGGTAACGGGCGTTAAGAAAGGCACGGCTACAATTACCGTAACCAACAACGGCGTGTCAAAGAGGTTTAAGATAACCGTAAAAAATCCTAAGCTTAACAAAACCAAAAAGTCATTGAAAAAAGGAAAATCCTTTAAGTTAAGTATTAAAGGAAAGGTAGGAAATGCAAAGTTTACCTCAAGCAACAAAAAGGTTGCGACCGTCAGCAAAAAGGGTAACATTAAAGCCAAGAAGAAAGGCAAAGCCACAATCACCGTAAAGACAAACGGTATGAGGCTTAAATGCAAAATTACGGTTAGATAAAATTTAAAATTAATACGGATTATGAAAGAGCAGATAATTTTAATAAAATATATTTATATTATAGATTACTTTACCTTTTAAAGGAGGAAACAGTATGAAGTTTCAAACAAAGGCAAAAAAGTCAATCAGTCTGCTGTTATCATTATTAATGATTATCAGCGCATTTACGGCTCTGCCATTTACCGCAGGGGCGGTAAATACTGACTCAAAAACAACGTCTGCGATAAGCGGAGATTTCGGGTACGAAATTCTTGAAGACGGCACAGCGGAGATTACTGGTTATAACGGTGAAGCTACAGAACTCGAAATTCCGAGCGCACTTGACGGCTACACCGTTACAAGCATAGGTGATCACACATTTCATAATTACGAAAGCCTTACAAGCGTAACAATCCCCGACAGTGTTACAAGTATAGGTTGGTATGCATTTTCTTGTTGCAGAAACCTTACAGATATAACAATTCCCGACAGTGTTACAAGTATAGGCGGTTTCGCGTTTGATATTTGTAAAAGTCTTACAAGCATAACAATCCCCGATAGTGTTACAAGTATAGGTTGTAGTCCATTTAATGATTGTACCGCTCTCACAAATATTGAAG
Organism: uncultured Clostridia bacterium; assembly: GCA_947627345.1. Lineage (GTDB taxonomy): Bacteria > Bacillota > Clostridia > Oscillospirales > Acutalibacteraceae > Ruminococcoides. The sequence continues at coordinate 4,011 of CANQVS010000008.1, read as the reverse complement.
TAAATGAAAAAAATACATCTTATTCTTCAATAAACGGTAATTTATATAATAAAAATAAAACGGAGCTGATACAATACGCTGTTGGTAAGACCGACACTTCCTTTACAATCCCCGACGGTGTTACAAGTATAGGTGATTGGGCATTTGCTGGTTGCGCAAGCCTTACAAACGTAACAGTCCCCGACAGTGTTGCAAGTATAGGAGAAAACGCGTTTGAAAATTGCGAAAACATTAAAAACATAACAATCCCGAACAGCGTTACCAGTATAGGCGTTTTCGCGTTTGAAGATTGCACAAGCCTTACAAGCATAACAATCCCCGACAGCGTTACAAGTATAGCAAGGGGCGCATTTGAAGATTGCACAAGCCTTACAAGCATAACAATAGGAAACGGCGTTACAAGTATAGGTGACTATGCATTTGGAGATTGCACAAACCTTACAAGCATAATAATCCCCGAAAGTGTTACAAATATAGGTGACCATGCATTTTATTTTTGCACAAGCCTTACAAGCGTAACAATTCCTGAAAGCGTTACTCAGATAGGCTGGGGCGCATTTTCCGATTGCACAAGTCTTACAAGCGTAACAATCCCTGACAGCATTACAAGTATGGGTAATTATGCATTTGAAAGTTGTAAAAACCTTACAAGTGTAATAATAGAAAATGGGGTTACAAGTATAAGTGATTCTGCATTTTATAGTTGCACAAGCCTTACAAGCATAACAATCCCCGACAGCGTTACAAGTATAGGTGATAAAGCGTTTGAAGATTGCACAAGCCTTACAAGCGTAACAATCCCCGAAAGCGTTACTCAGATAGGCTGGGGCGCATTTTCGTACTGCACAAGTCTTACAAGCGTAGTAGTAGGCAACGGCGTTACAAGTATAGGTAATAATGCATTTGACAATTGCAAAAGTCTTACAAGCATAACAATCCCTGACAGTGTTACTTGGATAGGTGCTGGTTTATTTGAAGATTGCATAAGCCTTACAGATATAACAATCCCCGACAGTGTTACTTGGATAGGTGTTGAGGCATTTTTGGGTTGCACAAGCCTTACAAGCATAACAATTCCGAGTAGCGTTACGGAAATAGGTTCGGAAGCGTTTGGATATTATTATGTTAAAAACGATTATAAATACTATAAAGTAGAAAACTTTACTATCACGGGATACAGCGGTACAGAGGCCGAAAGATACGCCAAAGATAACGGTTTTGCCTTTATCAGCTTAGGAGAGGCTCCGACAACAGAAAGCACATCAGCAACAACTCCTACAGAAAGCACATCAGCGACAACACCCTCTGAATCGACTAATCCGACTGAAAGTGTTACATCGACAGAGCCTTATGAAAGCTCATCATCAACTACTCCGAGCGAAAGCACGACTGTAACAGAGCCGGATACAACCGAGTCTACAGAAAGCACAACTGTAACTGACCCGTCCGCTACAACAAATCCAACTGAAAACACTACCGCGACCGAGCCGTCTGAAACTACTCCTAAGCCCGCAAAGACAAGCGTTACTCTCAAAAAATCCTCCGCTACTGTTTATGTAAAGGGAACAGCACAAATCAAAGCGACAGTTAAAAACGGCAAAGGAAAGACGACCTATAAAACAAGCAATAAAAAGGTCGCAAAGGTAAATTCAAGCGGAAGGGTGACAGGCGTTAAGAAAGGCACGGCTACAATTACCGTAACAAACAACGGCGTGTCAAAGAAGTTTAAAATAACCGTAAAAAATCCCAAGCTTAACAAAACCAAAAAGTCCTTGAAAAAAGGCAAATCCTTTAAGTTAAGTATTAAAGGAAAGGTAGGAAACGCTAAGTTTACCTCAAGCAACAAAAAGGTTGCGACCGTCAGCAAAAAGGGTAACATTAAAGCCAAGAAGAAAGGCAAAGCCACAATCACCGTAAAGACAAACGGTATGAGGCTTAAATGCAAAATTACGGTTAGATAAAATTTAAAATTAATACGGATTATGAAAGAGCAGATAATTTTAATAAAATATATTTATATTATAGATTACTTTACCTTTTAAAGGAGGAAACAGTATGAAGTTTCAAACAAAGGCAAAAAAGTCAATCAGTCTGCTGTTATCATTATTAATGATTATCAGCGCATTTACGGCTCTGCCATTTACCGCAGGGGCGGTAAATACTGACTCAAAAACAACGTCTGCGATAAGCGGAGATTTCGGGTACGAAATTCTTGACGACGGCACAGCGGAGATTACTGGTTATAACGGTGAAGCTACAGAACTCGAAATTCCAAATGTACTTGACGGATATACTGTTACAAGTATAGGTGAGGATGCATTTTGTGGTTGCATAAGCCTTACAAACATAACAATCCCCGACAGCGTTATAAGTATAGGTGATGGTACATTTTATGATTGCACAAGCCTTACAAGCGTAATAATAGGTAACGGCGTTACAAGTATAGGTTACAGAGCATTTGAAGATTGCACTATTCTCAAAAATATTGAAGTAAATGAAAAAAACACTTCGTATTCTTCGTTAAACGGAAATTTATATAATAAAGACCAAAGCGAATTGATACAGTACGCTATAGGTAAAACTGATAATTCCTTTACAATCCCAGACAATGTTACAAGTATAGGGTACAGAGCATTTGAAGATTCCACAAACCTTACAAGCATAACAATCCCCGATAATGTTACAAGTATAGGAGAAAGTGCATTTTCCTATTGCACAAGCCTTACAAGCGTAATAATAGGCAACGGCGTTACAAGTATAGGTGAGGATGTATTTTATAGTTGTACAAACCTTACAAACGTAATATTAGGTAACGGCGTTACAAGTATAGGTTACAGAGCATTTGAAGATTGTACAAGTTTAACAGATGTAACAATTCCAGACAGTGTTACAAGTATAGGAGAAAGTGCATTTTCCTATTGCACAAGCCTTACAAACATAACAATCCCCGATAGTGTTATAAACATATATGAGGATGTGTTTTACGGTTGCGCAAGCCTTACAAGCGTAACAATAGGAAACGGTGTTACAAGTATAGGTGAGCGTGCATTTGCAGATTGCACAAACCTTACAAGCATAACAATCCCCAACAGCGTTACAAGTATAGGTGATTTTACATTTGAACGGTGCGCAAGCCTAAAAGAAATTCAGGTCAGCGCTGATAATAAGGAATATTCTTCATTAGACGGTAATTTATATAATAAAGCGCAAAGCAAATTGATACGATATGCTACTGGTAAAACCGATACGTCTTTTATAATTCCCGACAGCGTTACAAGTATAGGAGACGGGGGCTTTTCCAGTTGCACAAATCTCACAAGCATAACAATCCCCGACAGCGTTACAAGTATAGGTGATTTCGCATTTTCCGATTGCACAAGCCTTACAAGCGTAACAATCCCCGACAGTGTTACTTGGATAGATAAGGGTGCATTTTACGGTTGTACAAACCTTACAAGCGTAATAATAGGCAACGGCGTTACAAGTATAGGAGAGTGGGCATTTGCTTATTGCACAAGTCTTACAAACGCAACAATGGAAAACGGTGTTACAATTATAGGTGATTATGCATTTTATTATTGCGAAAATCTTACAAACGTAACAATACCAAACAGTGTTACAAGTATAGGAGATTGGGCATTTGCTGATTGCGCAAGTCTTACAAGCATAACAATCCCCGACAGCGTTACAAGTATAGGTGAGGGTGCATTCTATAACACTGCTTGGTATGATAATCAGCCTGAGGGATTAGTGTACGCGGGAAAGGTTGCCTATAAATATAAAGGAGAATGTCCTGCAACATTAGAAATAAAAGAGGGAACTGTAGGTATTGCAGGTTCTGCATTTGAAGATTGCGCAAACCTTACAAACATAACAATTCCGAGTAGCGTTACGGAAATAGGCGAGTATGCTTTTGGATATTATTATGATGATGAATACTATAAAGTAGAAAACTTTACTATCACGGGATACAGCGGTACAGAGGCCGAAAGATACGCCAAAGATAACGGT
>CANQVS010000007.1 GCA_947627345.1 uncultured Clostridia bacterium | reverse complement strand
GCGGAGTCTGCTTTCGGCGACGGCGCTTTATACATAGAAAAGTTTCTAAAGCCTGTTAAGCATATTGAAATGCAGCTACTTTGCGATAAGCACGGCAACGCAATTTGTCTTGGGGAACGTGAGTGTTCCGTCCAAAGGCATAACCAAAAGCTTATCGAGGAAAGTCCCTCGCCCTCGATTTCCGAAGAAACGAGAAAGAAAATGACCGAGGCGGCTATAAAGGCGGCTCACGCTGTAAACTATAATTCAGTCGGAACGGTTGAGTTTCTTTACGACAGCGAGGGTAATTTCTACTTTATGGAAATGAATACAAGACTTCAGGTCGAGCACGGCGTTACCGAAATGGTAACGGGTATGGACATTGTGCAGTGGCAAATAAGGGTTGCCGCGGGAATAGAGCTTAACCGTACTCAGGATGAGGTTTATTTCCACGGCCACGCTATAGAATGTCGTATTAACGCCGAGGACCCCGAAAACAATTATCTTCCGTCCTGCGGAAAAGTAACCGCGCTCCACATTCCGGGTGGCTCGTTTGTGCGTTTTGATACGGCTCTGTCGCAGGATTATGTTATTCCGCCGTTTTACGACTCTATGATAGGCAAGGTTATAGTTCAGGGAAGAACGAGAGAACTCGCTATCCGTAAAATGAAAATGGCGCTTTGCGAGCTTAATGTCAAGGGAATAAAGGTCAACCGTGATTTGATGATTGACATTCTTTCCGACAAGCAGTTTGTTGACGGCAGTTATACAACCGATTTTATGGCGGAGTTTGAAAAACGTAAAAATAAAAATTAGCAGAGGAATTTTTAAATGGATTTATTTACATTTATTAAGCCTAAAAACGAGCTTGAAAACAGCGACGATACCGATACTAAAAAGCCTTATGTTCCCGATGAAATGTGGGAGAAATGCCCCGAATGCGGAACGTTGCTTTTGACTACGGATATTGAGGAAAACCTAAGAGTTTGCTCAAAATGCAATCATCATTTCCGCCTCAACGCAAGACAGAGAGTGGATATGATTGCCGACAAAGATACATTTGTCGAAATGGACAAAGATTTTGAAAGTGTAAATATAATAGATTTTCCGTTTTACGATGAAAAGCTTGAGAAAAGTAAAAAGCAGAGCAACGAGAATGAGTCCGTAATCTGCGGAACCTGTAAGCTCGGGGGAATAGAAACAGTCATAGTGAGTATGAACTCGGAATTTATGATGGGCTCTATGGGTACTGTTACGGGAGATAAAATTACAAGGGCTTTTGAGTACGCTACAAAACAAAGACTGCCGATAATTGTGTTTACTGTTTCGGGAGGAGCAAGAATGCAGGAGGGGATTCTCTCCCTTATGCAGATGGCTAAAACCTCAGGCGCGGTGAAAATGCACAGCGACGCGGGACTTCTTTATATTACGGTTTTGACTGACCCGACCACGGGAGGCGTAACGGCGTCCTTTGCTATGGAGGGAGATATTATTCTCGCAGAGCCTAAGGCGCTTATTGCGTTTGCGGGTCCGAGAGTTATCGAGCAGACTATAAGACAAAAGCTTCCCAAGGATTTCCAGACGGCTGAATTTCTTAAACAAAAGGGATTTGTTGATAAGGTGGTAGACAGGCGTTATCTTAAAGAAACGTTAAAACATCTGCTTAAAATCCATAACTACGGGGAGGATTGAAATGAGCGCGTATGATAAAGTTACTGCCGCGCGCAGTACAAAAAAATTAACCTCTGTTGATTATATTAACGCTCTTTTCGGAGAGAGTTTTATAGAGCTTCACGGGGACAGATGCTACGGCGACGATAAGGCTGTAGTCGCAGGCGTCGGAATGCTCAACAATATTCCCGTAACGGTTATCGGACTTGAAAAGGGAAGAAATACATTTGAGAGAATGGAGCGCAATTTCGGCGCGGCGCACCCCGAGGGATACCGAAAGGCTCTGCGTCTTATGAAACAAGCCGAAAAATTTCACCGTCCCATTCTTACATTCGTCGATACGAGCGGAGCTTTCTGCGGAATCGGAGCGGAGGAGCGCGGTCAGGGCCACTCTATCGCGACAAATTTAATGGAAATGATGGCTTTAAAAACCCCTATACTTTCCGTATTTATCGGAGAGGGCGGTTCAGGCGGAGCGATAGCGCTTGCGGTTGCCGACGAGGTTTGGATGATGGAAAACGCCGTTTACTCGGTGATTTCTCCCGAGGGCTGTGCGAGTATTCTTTGGAAAGACAGTTCAAAAGCGCCCGACGCGGCGGAGTGTCTTAAACTTACCGCAAAGGATTTATTCGACCTCGGCGTAATTGAGCGTATTCTGCGCGAGCCGACTGCCGACGACCATAAAATGTTTGAGAGTTTAAAGCTTCTTATATGCAGAACATTTGAAAAAAATCTTGCGATTCCCGGCGATGAACTCGCAAGAATCAGATATAACCGATTCAGAAAAATCGGAAAACAGGATTGATTTAATTTAGTATAAAATAATCACCTCAAACCCATAATAGGTTTGAGGTGATTTTATGTTTTCGGACTTACCCGATGAATTTAGAGTTGAACTTCAAAAAAATTTTTGCGCTATGAAATATGTCCACAATCTCTCCGACAAAAAGCGAAAAAAGATAATAGAAAAGGCACAACAGATGGATACAAAAGAGCTGAAAAGCTATGTGTCAGAGCTTGGGAATTTTATCTGATTTTTTCGTTTTACCTTTTATTATGAGTACAAGCGCGGGAATTAATGATAAAACTCCGATTAGCGCGCTTGATTTTCCTATGAAAATTGAACCCGCGCAGGAAAGCGCTACTCCTATGTGAAAGTATAAAAGCGTCAGACCGAATACTCTTGTTTTGATAAGTCTGCTTTTGTCCCTGTCCATAAGATATTCTATTAGAGAGGTTGCAAACTGTCGGTAGTTGTTACTCGAAAAAATAGTGGAACTCGAATAACCCTCTATGTATTCAAAAGCAGTCCATTGGAAAGCGGTAGCGAAGAAAATAGGATACAGACTTATCAGATGCGGGATATTTTTCGGCAAAAGCGCCAAAACGATAAACGCTGAAATATCTATAAAAATACTTACGATTTCTGTGTGCAGTTTTAAAATTTTCGGTATCAGCATCGCAAGCGCAAAACCAATCAAATAGAGCAGAGCGGCGATTATTCTAAGCCATAACATAGAAAAATCGCAGAAAAAAATATTGTATACAATACTTATCAGATTTAAGGTCTGCGCGTTGCCGAAAACTTCTCCTAAGTTACACACGGCGAATCCTCCGAAAATTCCGCCCGCAAGCGCCATATTGTAGTGTATAAAATTGTTGGTTTTTATCTTCATACAAACACCCATTTCATAGCTGATATTATATTACTTTTTATAACAAATTTCAAATTATAATTCTATTGCAGAAAATTAAAAGCCGTCGTTTTGTATTTTAATATAAAAAGAATTATCTGTCCGATTAGCAATTTTTAAGTACGGGCAGATAATTTTTATTAAATAATTATCGTTTTACGATAAAAAGTTATTGACTTTTTTAAAATTAGGTGCTATAATGCTGGAAATGAAAGGAATGATAAAAATGTTAAATAAAAAATGGGCTAAGTTATTAAAGAGTGTAATATGTCTGCTTGCGCTGTTAGGCGTTGTAATGTACGCTGTAGTAATTCCGTGGTCGCTTAGTACCTTTGTTGAACAGTATCCCGAGTTTTCCAATTTCTTTACGCCGTGGCTGATTTTTATATGTTTAACCGCGATACCCGTTTATATAATTCTCGCGTTCGGGTGGAGCGTTTCGGGTGAAATAGGAAAGGATATGTGCTTTACATCAAAAAACGCGAAAAGCTTAAGAGGCGTTATGCTTTGTCTTGCAATTGAGGCAGGCTTGTTTTTTACCGGAAACATAGCCTTATGGATTGCAAATCTCAATTTTTTGGGAGTGGTTTTAGCATCGACCGTTTTGTGTATTTTTATCGCCTGTATCGCTGTGGTAGTCAATATTCTTGCGCATCTTGTTGAAAAAGCATCGGCAATCCGTGAGGAGAACGAAAGTTATATATAGAGGGTAGAAATATGATTGTAATTAATATAGACGTAATGCTTGCAAAAAGAAAAATGAGTGTAACGGAGCTTGCTGACAAAGTCGGCATAACGATAGTGAATATGTCCGTTTTGAAAAACGGACGCGCTAAGGGCATAAAATTTCAAACTCTTGACGCTATCTGTAAGATTCTCGACTGCCAGCCGGGAGATATTTTGGAGTATAGGGGTGAATAGCCGTGAAATGTTTAAAATGTAAAAGAGAATTTGACCCTTACTGTCCTGAATGCAAGGAGTCTGCAGGTTACAATCCCTCTGCAAAAGAGTCCGTGTATTATTCCCGCCCGTCTGAAAAAAAGACATTAAGAGGCGGGGCGTTGGCGGCGGTTATTGTGGGCGGTTCTATTTTAGCGGTTTCTTTATTTTATGGTATGTGCTTTTTCCTTTTCGGCGTCAACAGCAGTGAGATAGTTGATAATAAACGCTACTATATAAATGATACTGTAAATTGCAATAATTTTATATATACACTTACAAAGGCCGAGTTTAATTCTCCGAAATCTAAGACTGACGAAAATTATTATATGCTTTATATAACGCTTGAACTTGAGAATATATCAAATAATACGCAGTTTGCAGATACAAGCGTTGGCTTGTATGCCGATGATTATCTTTGTAATCCCTACTACAGAAACGATGATAATATTGCATATGAGGACGGCTCTTCTGAAATTGAACTTTATGCGGGTAAAAAATTCAGATACGAATTTGAATATCAGGTTCCGAAAAACGCCGAAAATATTTCGCTTTGCGTAAACTCTGTCAATTGGGATAATGATTATGATAAGCAGTTTAAATTTATAATTAAAGATTAGTACAAAAAATTTACCTGCGCAATATACATAAAGGATTGATTATAATGAAAACAAAAATTATGTTTGTTATAATGGTAAGTCTTATTTTACTTACTGTTTGCAGCTGCGGAAAATTCATTTTCAGCGACTGTAAATCGGGAGATAGGATAGTCAATAGTATAGATGGTAATGTGTATAAACTAAATTCTAAATTTGTAATGTATGATGATGCAGGGTTCTTGAAAGATGATATAATTAGAATTGATGAGAATAAGTTTAAAGATGCAGGCGATTTTGATGAAGGAACAGTGTATTATACTGAAGTACTTGATAAAGTATATTGCAGTGAAGATTTTATTGTAGCCTTACTCAAAGATGATAATAAAGCGGTAGTAATTGATTGTAATGAAAAGAACAAAAAAAGAGCAATACATAAATATAGCAGTTTAGATAAAGTGGAGCTGAATTTAAAAGATTACACATTAATTAAATGTAGCTATTACACTTATTAAATCTCAGCAGTTACTTTTTAAGGTAAAAATAAGTGTGCAAAGAAGGGATTATTAGGCAGTTTAAGTATAGCTTATCAATAAAACAGGTGTGAAGTTGTGATATTTAAATTCTTTTGTTTATTCTTAGTTATATTTTCATTTACATATCTCACGGGTTTTTTCAACGCAGTACAGATTACCTCTAAACAGTCCGCCGAAAATTTTAAATTTTACAAAGGCGAAATAGAGGATATATGCGAAGAATATGATGTTAAGATAATTGATATTGAAAAAGAGAGGTCATTTTTAGAGTTGTACTTATCAGTGAGCGGGACTCAGGAAATTGATATAAGTATGACAAATTCAACGTATTACTATGGTGATACGACTACATCTACAGGTAAAGAAGATTTTTCTATAGGTTATAATAAGTCTTTAGCAAGTGATTTTAATGTTGATTTATTTGTAAAACTTGTAAATGCAATGTCAGGGAGAACTCTTTCTAAAGAATTTTGCCGTGAATTTTTGGACGCTCCCGAGAAAGATTATCCCTGCGAAAAATACTGCGATAAAAAAGAGCCGAATGAAAAAAGTTACAAATTATATTCTTTGAATTTTTTTGAGGATTGGATTATTGCTGATACTGTTTACGATGATAATACCGAGGAGCTGGTATTCACAGGATTAACTAAGATGGGTACTAACGGGTAATAGCTTTTTACGCGGAAAGATAAACTACTATGAGGCAAACTATAGACGATATACGAAGTTGCGAAAAATTTGAAACGAATGAAAATAAAAGTTATGCAATTTCTGATAAAAACGGTTATTGGTATGATAAAGACGGTAAGCCTGTAAAAAATCAAAAGAAATTGGAGCAAATTGTTTCTGCAAAAAAGGAATATCACGGCTCGTTCGAACACGAACTGTGGAAGAATAAAATATTTGTTGTAAACGGAGAATATTATGTGACTTTTATGTATAATGTAAACTGGCAAACTCCTTACGGACTTTTTAAGTATAACAAGGAGAAAAATTTGCTTAAAGAAATTTTCTATATTTCTAATGAAAAGATAACAGGTCTTAAATTTTAACAGCAATAAATGTAAGTTTCTGCAAAAAACAGGCTCGGGGCAAATGCCTCAAGCCTGTTTTTTATTAAATTTACTGATTAATACGCCGCCATAAGGGGGTTTATATCCATATTAGACCTTGCGTTTTTCTCAACCTCTGTAATGTAGCTGATAGCCTGTCCACAACCGTTTATTACGCAGTCCTCGGGATTTTCCGCCAGAGTTACTTTAATTTCCGTTGAATCGGCAATAAGCTGGGCGAATCCGTCAATTTTTGAAAGGCCGCCCGTTAGAATAATTCCGTCACTGTAAATATCTCCGACAAGCTCGGGAGGGGTTTCCTCCAAAACGTCCTTAATAAGCGACACAATCTGCGACGCTGTTTCCATAATTACGTTCATAATCTCGCTTGACGTTACGTCCACATATCTCGGAAGTCCGCTTATCGCGTCCCTTCCCTTAACTCGGAAGTTTTTTTCCTCTTCCGGCTTTATAAGACAGCCTATAGCTTTCTTGCATTTTTCAGCCATAGGATTTCCGATAACAAGAGCGTATTTTTTGCGAATATATTTAACAATATCCTCGTCCATATTGTTACCGCCGATTTTAATACATTTATTAACCGAAAGTCCGCCTAACGAGAGTACGGCGGCATTTGAGGTTCCCGCGCCTAAATTAGCCACCATTGTTCCGTGAGGTCCCATAATATCGGCGCCCGCGCCCATAGCCGCGACTTTGGTATTCTCGATAAGAAAAACACGTCTTACGCCGAAACTGCTTATAGCGTTAACTACGGCGCGCTTTTCAACCTCCGTAATATCTCCCGGGATACTTGCGACAACTCTCGGCATAACTATCTTGCTTGTACAAACGTGCTTTAAAAGTATGTTAACCATATCTTCGGCAAGAAGCGACTGCGCGATAACTCCTCCCGAAAGCGGATATTCCGCCTGAATACTGTCGGGAGTTTTTCCGAGCATTGCGTAAGCCTCGTCGCCTACGGCGATAATTCTGTTTTCGGATACATTATAAGCCGCAACCGAGGCCTCGTCTAAAACTTTGCCTTTTTTGTCGATATATACTCTTGTACGGCTGCTGCCCAAATCCATTCCTATATCCAAATCCGTTGCCCCTTCCTTATCTGTCTGTTAGTAATTATTATATTCCATAGAGTTATTATTTTCAAGTATATTAAAGATTATTTTTCGCGCAAAGCGTTGCGCAGTAAATTTTTGCTCCTGTATTTTGGCTTAAAACCTTGCAACATTCGCCAAGCGTGTATCCCGTTGTAAGTACATCGTCAATAATAAGAATAGTTTTCCCTTTTATTTTATCGTAATCTATGGCTTTATATACATTCTTTACATTCTCACGCCGTTCGGCTGCGGTTAAACATTTGTGCTGTTCTATATTATTCTTTTTTTTTAACAGCAAATCCTCGTATTTAACAGAAATAAGTTTTGAAACGTCTTTTGCAAGCAACTTAGACTGGTTATAACCGCGTAGTCTCTCTTTCTTCGGGTGCATGGGAACACACGTCACCACATCGAATTTTATATCGGCATATTCTTTATTTATTGTTTTTGCAAGTGCGATTGCAAGTTTTTCGGAGTTCTGCTCAAAGCCGTCAAACTTAAAAAGCTTTATTGCGTTTTTAAAGATACCTTTGTAAAAGAAAGGGGAACAACAGGGATAACCTCCTTTTACAAAATTTTTGCAGTATGTTTCGGGTAATTTATCCCTGCAAATATCGCAGGCGGTTTTTCCGCACTCAATTGTTTTACCGCAGTATGGACATCTTTCAGGAAAGAATGAACTGCGGATAAGTCTGAGTATCTTATTCATTTTCACTCTCCCGCAAAAAGTATTTAAGTCCGCTGTAGCGTTTATTTTTTCTGTTGTTATTGACCATTTTTTCAATGTCATTTTTACTTCCGACAATAATCATCAGCTTTTTGGCTCTTGTTACGGCGGTATAGAGCAAATTGCGGTACAAAAGCATAGGCGCACCGCCGAAGATAGGCATAACTACAGCCTCAAATTCGTTACCTTGACTTTTGTGTACGGTTGTCGCGTATGCTAAATCAAGGTCAACCGAAAAATCAAAATCGTAGTTTGCAACCTTATCGTCAAATCTGACGCTTATTATCCGTGAGCGCTTGTTTATCGTTTCTATTGTTCCAATTTCTCCGTTAAAAATTCCCTCTCCCGTTTCTTTGTCGTCTTTAACCCATAGAAGGTCATAGTTGTTGCGGATTTGCATAACCTTATCTCCCTCGCGCAAAATCCGTTTTCCGACATTCAACTCATTTTTCTTATCGCTTTTTGGATTTACTTCCTGTTGCAATCGCGCGTTGAGTTCGGTAACGCCTAAATCTCCCTTTCTGCCGGGAGCGAGGATTTGAATATCGTTAAAAATATTATAACCGTAGGCTTTTGGCAATCGTTTTGTGCATAGGTCTGTCACGGTTTTTCGGATTGAATCTTTGTTTTCAAAGTGTAAAAAGAAAAAGTCCTTGTCCTTTACTTCAAGTTCGGGCATTTTGCCGTTTACAATTTTATGCGCGTTCGTTATGATAAGGCTCTCCATTGACTGGCGGAAAATTTCGGTAAGCTGAACTACGGGAATTATCTCTGATGAAATTAAATCGTCAAGAATATTTCCCGCGCCGACTGACGGAAGCTGATTGCTGTCGCCCACTAAAATCAATCTGCATCCAAGAGGTAAAGCCCGCATAACGCTCTCAAAAAGCTGTGCGTCAACCATACTTACTTCGTCGATTATCAGTGCGTCGCATTTCAGCATATTTTTCTCGTTCTTTTTAAACTCGGGAATATCGTTCTTATTCCAGGCGACCTCTAAAAGTCTGTGAATTGTTTTAGCCTCATCGCCCGTAACTTCGCTCATACGCTGTGCGGCTCGGCCTGTGGGAGCGCAGAGGAGTACCTTTTGCCCCTTATCCTTCAGAATTTTTATTATCGCGTTGAGCGTTGTCGTCTTTCCTGTTCCGGGACCGCCCGTTAATACTAAAAGTCCTCTTGACAAAGCCTGTGTAATAGCCTCTTTTTGCATACTTGCATATTCAATATTATTGTAATCTTCTATTGCTTTGATGTGCTTGTCTATATCTTGAATCTTAACCGCGGGAAAACGCATCATCATTTTAAGCCTTGTAGAAATATAGCTTTCGGATTTAAACATATCCTGTTCAAATATAAGCTCTTTTTCATCTGCAAAATAACGTATAAGCGAATTATCAGAAAGCATTTCCTCCAATGCGTACTCTACCTTTTCGCGCTCGACCTGCAAAAATCCTGCCGTAGTTTTGCAAAGACTGTCCTGAGGCAGACAGGTGTGTCCGTTGCCTTTGTTGTGATTTAATACATACGCAAGTCCTGCGCGTATACGAAGTTTTTCATCAAATTCTATTCCGAGTTTTACCGCTATAGCGTCCGCTTTCTCAAAGCTTATCCCGAAATCCGAGCCTATTAGAGAATACGGATTGCGCTTGATTTCCGAAATGGAGTGTGAGCCAAAGGCTCTGTAAATTTTCACCGCGCTCGACGGAGAAATATCATATTGCGTGAGATAGAGCATAAGCTCTCTTATGCCCGTGTTTTCTCTTAGCTGTTTGCTTATATCCACTGCTTTTTTAAGTGAGATACCTTTAATTTTCGCAACTCTCTGAGGTTCGTTTTCAAGTACAAAAAGAGTGTTTGAACCAAATTCGCCGACTAATGCTGACGCTGTTGCCGGACCGATACCCTTAATTGAGCCTGAACCTAAATAGCTTAAAATTCCTGCAATGTCTTCAGGCAGGCTTTTTTCATATGTAGATACAGAAAACTGCATTCCATAATTTGCGTGAGGCTTTTTCACACCGATAATTTTTACCTTTTCACCGACGTTTACATCGGGCATAATTCCGACGGCGGTTGTTTCGTCCTCGTCGTTAAGCTCGATTACCGTATATCCGTTTTGCTCATTTCTGTATATAATTGTTTCAACGGTAGCTGTAAGCTCAAGTAATTTATTGTCCTGCATAAAATGCTCCTGAAAATTATATTGTTATTTTATTGCTCTGATATTGATAAAAAAATTTTTTTATTATATAATTGTAATGTTAGTTATAATTGTACACTTGTACGGAGGTAAAAAATTATGGAATTTTTTGCGAATGAGGGTAAAAATGTTGAAATTACCGTAAACGGCACGACATATATGCGCCACGCTATAAAAACTCATTTTGTAAAGCAGGGCGAAAGCTATATTGATATTTTTAAAAAGTATGTTTCTCCGATTTATGAGGAGGGCGACATAGTTTCGTCAAGCGAGAAAATTATCGCTCTTTGTCAGGGCAGAGTAGTCCGCCGTGATGAATTGAAAGTGGGTTGTTGGGCAAAAATTCTTTCAAAGTTTGCTTCTCACCCCGGCGACGCGGGAATAGGTGTCGGCGAGGCTATAAAGATGCAGTACGCGATAAAGAAAGCCGGACTTTTAAAAGTTCTTTGGGCAAGCTTTGCGGGCGGAGTGTGTAAGCTTTTCGGCAAAAAAGGCGTGTTCTACGAAATTGTCGGACAGGACGTTGCGGGTCTTGACGGCTTTTACGGAAAGGTTTGGGAGGAATACGGTGATATAGGTATTGAAAATCCCAAAAATCCGTCGGGTGTTTGCGATGAGGTAAAGGAAAAGCTCGGTATAAGTCTTATGATTGTTGACGCAAACGATTTAGGTCAGGAGGTTTTAGGATATTCGTCCGACATTAACCTCTCCGAGGAAGAACTCCACGGGCTTATTTCCGATAACCCCTGCGGACAGGGACAACAGCAAACTCCGATTATATTAATAAGAAAAAAGTCTTAACTATCTCCTTTTATTATACTACAATTTTTAATATAAGTAAATTAAATAACATATTAGAGTATTAATAATTATTTAAAATTTTATAAAAATTTGGTCGGGCAGACAGTACGATAAGTAAATATCGTTGTCGCCCGACCTTTTGCGTCCAGAGAAATTTCATATCAATTTTAGGAAAAAATATTTATGCATTTTCAGCCGAATAAAAAGGAGTATGAATTTAGTTTATATTTTCGATTCTCTCGTGCATTTGCTCTTTTGTGTAGATTTCCATAAAAGGATATTCGTTGCATATAAGCCTGCATAGATGTTTTGTTTCGTTATCCATATTGCAGTCAAGACATATCACTTTATCGGGAGCAAATCGTCCCATCCACATAACTTTCCACGCGGCGTTTCTTAAAAGGTATTCAGCGTTCTCCTGATGTTTGCATATCGGCTCTATAAGTATTATTTCCTTTTCATCTCTTGATTTTGAAACTGCCTGCACTATTCCGCGGCATACCTGACAAACTCCGATTACCGCGAAAAAAATAAGTACGCATAAGCTGAAATATACCATAATTATCACCCGTAATATTTTATTTTTTTAAAAATTTTTTGTGAGTATATTTTCGCGCTTTAAGGAAAAAATAATTTCAGAGGTGATAAAAATGGTTGATAATTCATACGCTAACGAGAGTATCCGCTGTACCGTTACGAGCTGTAAGTATCACAACTGTGACAAGGACTACTGCTCTCTCGGAAGTATTATGGTAGGTACTCACGAGTCAGAGCCGAAAGAATGCAAATGCGTTGACTGCGAAAGCTTTGAGTCGTGCGAATGTTAAAGGCTGAATAAACAAAAAGGTCGGGAGATTACGGCGTTTAACCTTGCCGTAGTTTCCCGACTGAATTTTTAAAGCCTGTTCATTTTTGCGACCTGTCTGCCTCTTTTGTACCTGTAAAGTATATTTTCCGCCCATTCACGGTCAATTCTGATAAAGCCCTTTAGTTTTTTATCTTTTACGGCAAGCTCGTTGACAACACTTACTGACTTTCCGTAAATTTCAAGTCTTGCGCTTTGAACATAAGGTTGTTTTTCTTCTCCTATGAAAAACGTAAATCCCATAGTGTTGTTTTCACTGTTATACATTGAGAGGTAACCCTCTTTGACCTCTTTAAGATTGTTTTTCTTTGCGACTATTTTTGAAATAGCAAGCTTAGTCAGCTCGACCGACATATCGTCAAGACCGCTTTCAAAAATAAAGATTTTTTCTTTAAACGTATTAAAATCAGGGACGATGCGCTTATTAATATGTTTAAGGTTTTTAAATTCCTCCTCAAGTGCTTTGTCCGCCAATTGAAAGTGGTCAATTCTCGGAATAAGGTATATCATAAATCGGTTTTTCATATCGTTGTATAGGACAGGATAGGTAAGTCTTGCAATATATCCGCACGAAGAGCATTTCCATTTAAAAAGGCTTTCATCCATAGTCCTTACTCTAAGCTCTTTTTGGTTGGTAACATTTATGCTTGTATGAAGTCTTGCCTCTGTGGTTTCATTGCATTTAGGACATACTATTCTTTTTTTAATTATGTTTGTTGCCATTCATATTACCCCATTTCAGTTTAATTATAACAATTACTTAAAAAATGGGCAAGTAAATTTTAAAAAAACATTGATTTATTGTCGATTTTCTGTCATAATATAAATGTAGAAAATAAAAGGAGATTATTATGGCTTTTTTAGATTCAGTTAAAAACGGTTTTACAAGCGCGGTAGATACGGTTTCAAGCGTGACGCAGAGCATTGTTGAGAAAAACCGTCAGAACGCTCAGCTTAACCGTCTTCGCACTATTATGAAAAACGAGTGTGAAATGATTAACCGTGCGTACATTACTCTCGGTAAAAAGTATTATGATAATAAGGTAAACGGCAGGAGCGAGGCTTGTGAAAACGAACAGGAGCTTTTTAATATTATTGAAACATCAAGGGCTCATATAAAAAAGGCCAGAGAGCGTTACCTCCAAATTATTGAGAGCCAGACAGTTGAAATCACAAAAAAATACAATATAGAGGATTTGGAAGACATTACCGTCGCTTGCTCAAATGAGGATGAGTATGAGGCATCTCCGTTTATTTCCGATGATGAAATTGACATTACTCCCGAAACAGCCGATAAAACTGCTCAGGAGGAAGAAATTGAAGAAGTTGCTTCTGATGACAGCTTTTGATTGAATATTTCGGTTAGAGCGGTTTTCTACTAAAAATAAAAATTGTAAAATGCTTACGTTTTTCTTATTTTTGATAAAACGTAAGCACTTTTTTAGTATGTTGATTGAAAACAAATGAAAATAAAGAGGTTTTTTATTTAAATAATTTAGTGATTTTATCTAAAATATAGTGTAATATACTCACAACTGGAATTATTGTTTCATAAAAGAATTATAAAATTCCAACAAAAATTTTTTCCTTATATTGGTAAAGTTGTTCAAAGTCCCGTAAATACTGAATTATTATTGACACTATTGTTCTATTTTGGTAAAATGAACGCTGTTGTTTTGGTCGAATGGTAAGAAATTCAGTTGAATAAGGAGACTTTATGAAGAAATCGAAAATTATAATATCCGCTTTTACGGCGCTCGTTGTTGCCTCGGCGTCAACTATTGGGGCTATGGCGGCGCAAACTACAGGCGTTATACGTTCGGGAGTAAGCTTTGCTCCAAAGGATTTTTCGCTGAAGGTTTCAATCGACAAGAATAAAATAATTAAAAGCTCCGGCAAGCAGTTTAAGCTTAACGCAAAAACCAATGACGACAGCTATGACGTTACCTATTACAGCAGTGATTTAAAAGTTGCGTCCGTAACGAGCGGGGGAGTTGTTCGTTTAAGAAAAAAGGGAAAAGCCAAAATTTTCGCCGAGTGTAACGGAGTAAAAAAGGTTTGCACCGTTGAGGTAAAAAAGCCTAAGAAAAGAACCTTTGATAAAAAAAGCGAAAATAAGGCTTCAGGTAAGCTTGGACTTAACGAGTCCGCGATGAAGAAAATCGCGTCAGGTATAGGCTGGCAGACTCAGCACGCGTATCCATCGTCAACCATAATGTGCAGTGCGTATTCATTCGCTTATGCATATTATCAGGTAACGGGAAAAATGAAACCCGCAGGCTGTTTCTGGACATCGGGTGGCTGCAACTGGGCAGGCGGAACATACCATCGTTACTCGTCGTCAAGCGAAATGCTGAGCGCGATAAAAGCTCAAATCAACAGCGGTAAAGCGTGCGTAGGATATTTAAGCACGGGTTCATCCTCAAATCATTATGTAACGTTCTACGGTTATACGGGGAGCGGAACGAATTTAAGCGATTACAAAATCCTTGACCCGTGGGACGGAAGTCTTAATACGGGCGCGGGCTACGGCTACTGTAGTGCAGGATACCATGTGGTAACGGTAAATACATAATAAAAAGGTTGTTGTTTACTAATACAACAGCCTTTTATTTATAACAAAAAATCAGCCGAGCGTCAAAGGGAAAAAGACTTGCTTGCTCGGCTGAATTTCATTCAGATAAAATTTAATTTAGAGATAAGGTCCTATATCTTCACTCTCAATGGGAATAGACGGATTCGGCTCTTCCTGTGATGTTAAAAGAGTTTCCTCAATCTCATACTCGATTTTCTCAATATCAGGTGCTATATATTTTTTCATTTTTTTCACCTCGCTCTTTTTACAAAAAAATTCTATCACTTTTATAATAATTTTTCAAGTACAATTTATTTTTTCTGCTTTTTTCCCAAACAGGAAAAAGTTATCTCAAACTAAAGCGTCATTTTATACAATCAATTTGTTTTTTTGTCGATATTTTTCTTTATTATATCAAATGTAACCCCGTATTTGTCTGCAATATCTTTAGCATAGCTTACCCCCTGCGGAGGAGCAAGGCTCACTTTAAAGCTGCGTTTTCCCTGTGAAATTCCCGTAATCATACTTGCAACCTTGCTGCCGCCCTCCGTGTTGTTGTTAATTTCTTCGATGTTTCTCGCAAGCTCGTGCATATGCGTATTAAAAATCGCTCTCGTTCCAAGGTACCTCATCGCTTTAACAACGTCTTTCGCGATAAAAAGTCCCTCCGCGACATTTGTAGTCGCAAGACTTTCGTTTAAAAGGAGCAGACTTCTGCTTGTTGCTTTGGTAAAAATATCCGAAAGCCTTTTACTTTCTTCTCCGAGCCTGCCGAGGTCTACCGTGTCGTTTTCATCGGCAGGGAAGTGGGTGTAAATATTATCGCAGGGACTTATAACCGCCGAGGAGGCAGGTACATAAATTCCCCATTGCGCCATAAGCATCGCAAGTCCTACAGCCTGCGTAATTATAGTTTTACCTCCGCGGTTCGGTCCTGTGAGAATATAAATTCTTCTGTCATCGTTGAAGTCAAATTCATTTGTAACTATGTCTATGTTATCACCCTGAACATTTTTTATGGCAAGTTTAATGTTGTATACTTCTTTAAAAGAACAATAACGCTTATCGGAATTTATAATTTCCGCCTTGCACATAGGCATACCTAAAGCTGTAATTTTGTCCGCAAGCTCCGCCCAGCGAATGTAAAAAATTATTTCGGGCATAAGGTTTATAAGCGCGTAACCGCTGATGTTGACATATTTTCTAAGCGTAGATTTAATGTCCTTGACCGTGCGTTTCAGAATATCGGTAACGCTCTTTTTAAGAGCGTCCGAAAGCGGGTCCGCACCCGTTATATCGTTGGTTTCAATATGAACGTTGTGGGTTGCGCTCTGCTGAATACTTCCGATTATAATGTTTGAGGTGTTCGGATTTGCCGGGTGGAAGTTTTTAATGTTGCTTACATCAGTACCGTGATGAAGGTCGTCTTTGCTGTCTGTAAAGCGTAAAAAATGTTTCATAAGACCGCTTTTGCCGAATTCCGTATCATTTAAAGACAGCACGCCTGCATTTTTCGGGCGCAAAAGTCCGTCCAGATTAACGCCTATTGTAATGCTCTTGAGCTTTTGCGCTTTCTTAAAGGTTTCATCAATATCTTTTTTAAGCTCGGGAAAACCGCTGTCGTTATAGATGTTTGTTACCATTTCTCTCAGCGTTGTCATTCCGTCTGATTTTACATCAAGGTTTTCGAGAACATTTTTAATACGGGTGATACAGCTTACATATTCGTCAATTTCTCTCAGCCTGTTAATAAGCATCCAAAGCGACGACGCGTCCTGGTCCTTTTGAAATCTCTCAATTTCTCTTAAATCAGCGAGTTTAACAACAAGGTCGCTCAATTCTTCTCTAAGTCTTGGAAATTTGAGAAAATCGTCAAAAATATCGCGTCTGTAGCTGATAGTTTCCTCGTCGTCTGTAACCTTAATCATAATATTTTTAAGCAAATTTTTTTCGTAGTTATCTTCCGTCAGAGCGTCGCAGAGAAAATCAATTGAAAGGTCGTTTACTGCCTCGTCGGTCAGAGTGTTTTGTTTCCTCTCACTGTTTTGCGGAAATAATAGGCTGAAATCCTGCATATTCTCACCTCATTTAAATAGTACCACAATAATGCCTTAGCGACAAGTTTATTTTAAAAATATCTATCTTTTTTTATATGATTGTGCTAAAATAGAAAAGGTGATAAAAATGGACGATATGATTAAAAGAATAAACGAGCTTGCGAAAAAGAAAAGAGAACACGGGCTTACCGAAGAAGAGCAGGCTGAACAGAAGAAATTATATAAAAAATACCTTAAAAACTTTCGCAATAATATGGAAAAACAGCTTGATAATACAGATGTAGAATTTCCTGACGGTCGGGTTCTTCCGTTTAAAGAAGCCGTAAAAAATAAAGATAAAAATAATTTATAATAAAAACTGTAAACCAATTCAAATATCATTGTATTAAAAGTCTAAATACAAAACCTGACACATAAAAAGTGTCAGGTTTGTTTTATATTATTTTATCAAGTTCTGTTTTTAGATTTTCTTTCATCTTTGAAAGCTCTTTATCAATAGGTCGGTTAACATCGTCATACATTTTTTCCATAGGATACCACCAAACAGGTCCTTTGCCGTTATTTCCGTAGCCGTTTAGGTCGCCGTCTGTTCTCGGGAAAAGATGCCAGTGAAGATGTGATTCTCCGTTTCCGAGAAGTTCGCAGTTCATTTTATCTGCGCCGAACGCTTTTGAAACTGCCTCAGCCACAATCGACATTTCCTCTAAAAACTCAATTTTGTTTTTTCTGTCCAATTCAAAAAGTTCATTTTTATGTTCTTTATATAAATAAAGTGTGTAGCCCCTAAAATGCTGATGATCACCTATTACAACGTATCCCGTATTAAGCTCTTTAACGAAGTATGGGTTTCTTCCGCTTTTTATCATTTCAATTCTTTCACATATAAAACACATATTTCTATTTCCTTTTATTCATTTTGTATATAGCAAGCGCGAGCTTTATTATCCCGGGAATCATCACGACGATTCCTATTATAAGACAGATTCCGCTAACGTCACTCATATTCTTTGTAAAACCTTTCGATAGATAATGAAAATTGACATAATTTTTTATAAGTTATCTTTGTTTGGTCTGTTCAGCTTTTTGTCTGTTTTTAGTGATGTATTTAATCACGAATATTGTACCTAACATAAGAATAACAGCTATCGGAAGAGAAATATACCAGCTCTGCACAAATCCTGCTATTATGAACGATACGAAAGAAACACTCGCTACAGTCAAAGCATACGGGAGCTGGGTGGACACGTGGTTAATATGGTTGCATTGAGCGCCCGCGGACGACATAATAGTTGTATCCGAAATCGGTGAGCAATGGTCGCCGCATACCGCGCCTGCAAGACACGCCGAAATACCGATAATTAAAAGCGGAGAGTCGGGAGTGTTTGCGAACAGATATGTAACGATAGGAATAAGAATACCGAACGTACCCCATGATGTGCCCGTTGCAAAGGCGAGAACGCAGGCTACTATGAATATAATAGCGGGCAGATAATTCTGCAGAGAAGCCGCCGCGCCGTTCATAAGGTCTGCGACATAGTATTTAGCGCCCATTAAGCTTGTCATATTTTTAAGGGCTGTAGCGAAAGTCAAAATAAGGATAGGGGGTACCATAGCGAAAAATCCCTTAGGTATTGAGTCCATAGCCTCTTTAAAGTTGATAATCCTTCTTATAATAAGGTAACCGACAGTGAATATAAGGGCTAAAATTCCTGCCCATGGTAAAGCGACTGTAGCGTCGGTATCGGCAAATGCCGTTACAAAGTCTGAACCGCTGAAAATTCCGCCGTTATAAACAAGAGCAAATACCGAAACAACAATTAGAACGATAATCGGAAGAACAAGGTCTATAACTTTTCCGTTTGGATTCGGAGTATCGTCTTTTTCCTCAACGCGTTCGCCTGTAGAATAAAGGTCATTTTTGTATACGGCGTTGTATTCGTGCATAGCCATTGAACCGTAGTCAAATCCCATTACGCAAATCGCTATAATAAACACAAAGGTTAAAAGAGAATAGAAATTATATGGAATAGCTGAAATAAACAGTTTTAGTCCCTGTCCGTCCTCAGCGTACGAGGATACAGCGGCGGCCCAAGAGGAAATCGGGGCAATCATACACACGGGAGCGGCAGTAGCGTCAATCAGATACGCAAGCTTTGCGCGCGAAACCTTATGTCCGTCTGTAACGGGACGCATAACCGAGCCTACAGTAAGGCAGTTAAAGTAGTCGTCAATAAAAATTAATACTCCGAGCACAAAAGTCGCGAGCATTGCGCCCATACGGGTTTTAATATGCGTAGCCGCCCATTTTCCGAATGCCGCGGAGCCTCCCGCTTTGTTAACCAAGGCGACTATAATTCCAAGTTCGACAAGGAATATAAATATACCTGCGTTTCCTGTAACCGCTTCTATAAGTCCGTCTTTTGTAACCGCGTCCATTGTACCTAAGAAATCAAAATTGGTATACATAAGTCCGCCGACAGCGATACCCACAAACAGCGAGGAATATACCTCTTTTGTAATCAGCGCAAGCCCTATAGCGATAATCGGCGGTAAAAGCGCCCACGCGGAGCCTCTGACTAATCCCTCTCCGCCGCACACTTCGCATTTCGCGCCGTCTATAAGTCCCTCGCCGTGGCAGTCCATACAGGACACCTTGCCGAGTGAACCGCCCGAAACCGCAACGTAAACGAGCAGTCCGACAATAAGAACAGCGGCAATTACAAGCACAATTTTCTTTGCCTTTGACATTATTCTACCTCCGTTTTTAGTCTTAAAGACTTTATTTTTTATTACGTTTCTATAAAAAAACAGACCGTGGACGCGCCACGGCCTGAGTTAGAACCTATAAATCTGAACAGCGCTCCGCTTTACTTGGCAGTATAGCACATATCCTATACAGTCATATTCGGCTTAGAGAATCCGAATATGACTTGGCGGTCTTTCATTTTACGAATACTTATCTCTGTTTTTCGTTTCGTTACTGTTGAAGTCCGCGCCTCAATTCAATATTTATGGGTACATTATATACTAAAATTATTAACTTAGTCAATACTTTTTTCTACAAATTTCACTAAAATAACAGTTTTTACGACCTTTTATTTTTAATCAGAAGGCAGACGTTTTCAATATGGCTTGTCCTCGAGAATAAATCAACGGGGGTTATTTCTTTTACGGAATAATTATTATCAGCGAAAATCCTTAAATCACGCGCCAGTGTTTCAGGACCGCACGACACATAGACAACTCGGTCCGGCGACATTTGTGAGATTGTTTTGATAAGTTCTTCATCAAGTCCCTTTCTCGGCGGGTCAACAATTACAACATCGGGTTTAACTCCGGCTTTTTTAAGCCTGTTTAACGCATAAGACGCGTTACCGCAGATAAATTCAGCGTTTTCTGTTTTGTTTGTATCGGCGTTTCGGACAGCGTCCTTTACCGCGTCCTCAATAATTTCAACGCCTATAAGCTTTTTACAGCAATCCGCCATTGAAAATCCTATTGTACCGATTCCGCAGTACAAATCAAGCAGTATCTCATTTCCTTTTAAGTCGGCGTAATTTTTCGCAATTTCGTAAAGTTTTTCCGCTTGAGCTCTGTTTACCTGATAAAATGAGAGCGGAGAAAGTTTAAATCTTTTACCGCATAAAATATCCTCAATATAATCCCTGCCGTAGGCTGTTCGGTTTTTTGAGCCGAGAATAACATTTGTATTTTCTTTGTTAGAATTAAAAATTACGCTTTTAAGATTTGGCAGGTTTTCCTTTAATTTTTTTATGAGGACATCTTCCTGCTTTAAACCGTTTGAGTTTACAACGTAACAAACCATTAACTCATCTGTCATTTCAGCATATCTTATGTAAAGGTGGCGCAGTGTTCCCTCTCCTGTTCGCTCATCATAGGCGGATTGAGAAGTTTTCTGCATAAAATCTCTTGTTATGTCCATAACTTTTTTGAAGATTTTCGGCTGTAAAAGGCAGTCGTCACAAGGAATAATCCTGTGACTTCGGTTCGCGTAAAATCCTAATTCAACTCCGTTTTCCGTGTTTTGCGCGGGAAGCTGTGCTTTGTTGCGGTAACGGAGAACTCTCTCGTTTTCAACTACAGGATTAATTTTGATGTTTTTAAAACCGCCTATACGTTCAAGCGCATCTGAAACGCGCCGATGCTTTATTTCTAATTCAGAATTATAATTAATATGGCGGTAAACACAACCTCCGCATTTCCCGAAATTCGGACAGTCCGTTTCAATTCTGCTTTCGGACGGATTTAAAATTTTTTCAATTTTACCGTAAGCGTAGGTTTTCTTAACTTTTAATATACGCACCTCAAGTTCATCACCGACAGCGCTCATCGGTACAAAGATAACAATACCCCCGTTGGTTTTGCCTGCTCCGTTACCCTGCGCCGTCATCGAGGTAATTTTAAGTTTTAAAATATCATTCTTTTTTATATCCATATTTTCAACCGCTTTTGATTTAAAGTTTTATAGAAATATTTTATCATCACTCGCATTATTTGGCAATATGCGAGAAATATTTATTATTTTCACAAAAGGTATTTATTTTTGCTTAAAAAAACAATATAATATAAAGGTGAACTTAGGCAATGAGGTGTGATTATGAAATACGATCATCTTTTGGATAATAAAAAGAGAATACATTTCATCGGAATCGGCGGAAGCGGAATGTGTCCGTTAGCCGAAATACTTATGAGCGAGGGATTTGAAATTCAAGGCTCCGATATGAACGAGGGAGAAACTCTCGACAAAATTAAGGGCTACGGTATCCCCGTATTTATGGGACATAAGGCTGAAAATATTGACGGCGCGGAGCTTGTTGTGTATTCGGCGGCGGTCAAGGAGGATAATCCCGAGCGTGCCGAGGCAAAAAAGCGGGGCATTCCCTGTGTTGAAAGGAGCGTTATGCTCGGAATTGTTTGCAGGCGTTACAACCGCAGTATTGCTATTTCAGGTACACACGGAAAAACAAGCACGACAGGTATGCTGACGCAGGTGCTTATCGGCAGCGGTTTTGACCCTTCGGCCATAATCGGAGGAAAGCTCCCGTTCATCGGCGGTAACAGCTATGTCGGTCAGAGCGATATAATTGTCTGCGAGGCCTGCGAATATGTCGATACTTTCCTTGAGCTCACACCGTTTATTTCAGTTATTCTGAATATTGACGCCGACCATCTTGACTATTTTAAGAACCTTGACAACATTAAAAAGTCGTTTAATAAGTTCGCAAAACAGACCACGGGCGCGCTTGTTTTAAACGGAGATGATGAAAATACAATGGAGGCGGTATCGGACGTTGATATTCCTAAAATTACTTATGGATTTAGTGATACGAACGATTACTATGCTTTTAACATAAGCGAGGACAAGGGCGTTCACGAAACCTTCGATATAATGCACAAGGGCGACAAGCTCTGTACCGTAAAGCTTATGATACCAGGACGGCACAATATTTATAACGCTCTCGCAACCGCCGCCACGGCTCACTATCTGGGCGCTACTCCTAAGGAAATTTGTGAAAACCTCGGAAAATTCGGCGGAGTTCACAGACGTTTTGAAATTCTCGGAACTCCCGGAAATATTACCGTTGCCGACGATTTTGCTCATCACCCGACCGAGCTTACCGCGACCTTGAAGGCGGCAATGAATATGGGATTTGACAAGGTGTGGGCGGTATTTCAGCCTCATACTTTTTCGAGAACGGCTATGTTGCTTGATGATTTTGCACAGGCGTTAAAAATTCCCGATGAGGCAATTATCTCGGAAATTCTTCCCGTGCGTGAAACTAACACCTACAATATTTACAGCACAGACCTCGGAGCAAAGGTGCCGAACTCAAAATGTATAGATACCTTTGAGGATATTACCGATTATGTTACTAAAAATGCCAAAGCGGGCGATTTGATTTTAACAATGGGCGGAGGAAACGTCTATATGTGCGCGAATATGATTTTAAAAAGGCTAAAGGAAATGTATAATTAAAAACATAAAAATTTTTAAAAGCTTAGATAAACAGTACAGACAGGTTAAAGTGAATTTAACCTGTCTGTTTTTTGTTTGAAATTTAATTTGAAAGAAACAGCCGAATTGCGGAGCATAAGGTAAAAACGCTTTAGCAATTTAAACTAAAAAAGTATTATTTTTTTGTGAATAGTTTACAAAATTATAGTTTGATTGTTAGTTATACTTGACAAACAGCGCGTTAAGCGTGATAATATAATAGAAATTTGTCGCTCCTGCCTTGGGCGTGGAGCATTTTTTGTTTTTGTTATTTTAGTTAGAAAAAGGAAGAATATTATGCCGATTACAGAGTTGCTGACGAGAAACGCTACATATTTTAAAAATGACATCGCGCTGGTTGAGATTAACCCCGAAGTAAAAAATATACCTCACGTTACCTGGAGAGAGTATTCTCTTATTGAGTCTAACCGTTCGGGCGCGTTCAGAAAACAGCTTACCTGGGGAGAATTTGATATTAAGGCCAATCGATTCGCAAACCTCCTTTTGACGCGCGGGGTCAAAAAAGGCGATAAGGTCGCCATACTTCTTATGAACTGTATAGACTGGCTTCCGATTTATTTCGGCGCGCTGAAAATGGGAGCAATTGCAGTTCCGCTGAATTTCAGATATACTGCGGATGAAATTGCTTACTGTCTTAAACAATCCGATTCAGACGTTCTCGTTTTCGGTCCTGAGTTTATAGGCAGGGTAGAGGAAATTCTTGACCAAGTTCCAAAGGTTAAAAATGTATTTTATGTGGGTGATGAATGTCCGTCATTCGCCGACAGCTACGAAAAGCTTATCGCATATTGTTCCTCGTCCGCTCCGTGCGTTTATATTACCGACGAGGACGACGGAGCAATCTACTTTTCATCAGGTACTACAGGTTTTCCAAAGGCGATATTACACGCGCACAAGAGCCTTGTTCACTCCGCAAAGGTTGAACACGCCCACCACGGACAGACCAAGGACGATGTTTTCCTATGTATTCCGCCTCTTTATCATACGGGGGCTAAGATGCACTGGTTCGGAAGTCTGTATTCGGGAGGCAAGGCGGTTATACTGCGGGGAGTCAGTCCCGAGTGGATAATCCGTTGCGTAAGCGAGGAGCGTTGTTCGATTGTTTGGCTTCTTGTACCGTGGGCGCAGGATATTTTAGATGCTGTAGAAAGCGGAAAAATAAACCTTGAGGACTACGAGTTAAGCCAGTGGAGGCTTATGCACATTGGCGCTCAGCCCGTACCGCCAACGCTTATAAAGCGTTGGAAGAAGATTTTTCCGAATCACGACTATGATACAAATTACGGACTAAGCGAATCTATCGGTCCAGGATGTGTTCATCTCGGTATTGAAAACACAGATAAGGTCGGAGCAATCGGAGTTGCGGGCTACGGCTGGGAAGTAAAAATTGTTGATGAAAACAGACAGACTATTACCGAAGGCGTAGGAGAGCTTGCTGTCAAAGGCCCCGGGGTTATGAAATGTTATTATAAGGACGTAAAGGCTACCGAGGAGGTTTTGGACGGCGAGGGCTGGCTTTATACAGGCGATATGGCCGAATATGACAGCGACGGATTTATCTATCTTGTTGACCGCAAAAAGGACGTTATCATATCGGGCGGAGAAAATATTTATCCCGTTCAGATTGAGGACTTTCTGCGCGCTAATAACGCAATTAAAGACGTCGCGGTAATCGGACTTCCCGACCAGAGGTTGGGTGAAATTGCGACTGCCGTTATTGAGGTTAAGCCTGATTTTGACTTGAGCGAGGAGGAAGTTAACGAATTTTGTATGGCGCTTCCGCGTTATAAACGTCCGAGAAAAATTATTTTTGCGGATGTTCCGAGAAATCCGACAGGAAAAATCGAAAAGCCTCTGCTCCGTAAAACGTACTGCGGAGAGAGCGTAGTCGCTCAGCAAAATGAAATTGATAAGGTGCTAAATTCTGATAAAAAATAATTTGCTTATTAAATACTCGTATAAAAGCCCGATTAAACTGTTCGGTATAATTTATTCGGGTTAAAAATAAATTACTTAGGAGGACGTTATGTTTCTTAAAATTTTAATGTTGGTTCTGTTCTTCGGCGTAATGGTGGGCGTAGGCGTATACTGCCGTCGTCACGCTACAGATGTGAACGGATTTGTACTCGGCGGCAGAAATGTCGGACCCTGGCTCACCGCTTTCGCTTACGGTACTTCGTATTTTTCCGCGGTTATCTTTATTGGATACGCGGGTCAGTTTGGCTGGAAATACGGTATCGCGTCAACCTGGATAGGAATAGGAAACGCGCTTATCGGCTCGCTTTTGGCATGGGTAATTCTCGGCAGAAGAACGAGAATTATGACTCAGCATTTAAGCTCTGCCACAATGCCCGAATTTTTCGGAAAAAGATTTGACAGCAAGGCTCTTAAAATAGGAGCGTCAGTCATCACGTTCATTTTCCTCATTCCTTACACGGCTTCCCTGTATAACGGACTTTCAAGACTTTTTGAAATGGCTTTCGGTATTCCCTATGTATGGTGTATCGTTGCAATGTCTGTGCTGACGGGAATTTACGTTATTGCGGGCGGTTATATGGCGACTGCAATCAACGACTTTATTCAGGGAATTATTATGATTATCGGTATTGTTGCCGTAATCGCCGCGGTTTTAAATTCGCAGGGCGGATTTATGGCGGCGCTCGACGGTTTAGCGAGAGTGACCGACGAAACTGTATCCCAAACACCGGGAGCGTTTAATTCGTTCTTCGGCCCTGACCCCCTTAATCTTTTGGGAGTTGTAATTTTAACCTCTCTCGGAACCTGGGGACTTCCGCAAATGGTTCAGAAGTTCTACGCTATTAAGAGTGAAAACGATATTCATAAGGGTACAATTATTTCAACAATGTTTGCGGTAGTTGTTGCGGGCGGTTGTTACTTCTTAGGCGGATTCGGACGTCTGTTCAATGTAGATGTTGACACATTAGGTTTTGACGCGGTAATTCCGACAATGCTTTCAAACCTTCCCGAAATATTAATTGCCATAGTTGTCATATTAGTGCTTTCGGCGTCAATGTCCACACTTTCCTCTCTTGTTATCGCGTCCTCCTCGACCTTGACAATTGACCTTTTAAAGGGAAATGTCATTAAGAAGATGAACGAGAAAAAAGAGGTTCTTATTATTAGAATTTTGGTCGTTGTATTTATCGCGATTTCAGCGTTTATCGCTATTTATCAGGTTCAGAGTAAAGACGAATCCGTTAAATTTATCGCACAGCTTATGGGAGTATCCTGGGGAGCGCTCGCAGGCGCGTTTCTGGCTCCGTTCCTCTACGGACTTTACTGGAAAAAAACAACGAAACTTGCCTGCTGGGTCAGCTTTATTTTCGGAGCGGGTATAATGCTTGTTAACCTATTCGCGCGCGATGTATTCCCCGTGATTTTACAATCCCCGATTAACTGCGGAGCGTTTGCGATGCTCGCGGGACTTATCATTGTTCCGATTGTAAGCCTTATTACCCCGAAGCCTGATAAAAAACTGGTTGACGATGCTTTTGAATGTTACGAAAAGAAAGTTCCCGCGTCGCAGAAAAATTCACTTGACTGATAAACTTAGAGGGCTGTTGCGGTGCGACAGCCCGAATTATTTAGGAGGAAAATATGAAAAAAATAACAGCTTTTCTGATGATTTTTACGGCATTATCTCTCGCTTTGTTTACATCTTGTTCTTCAGACGGAAAAACTTCCCCGTCTGATGTGACTAAATCAGAAGTAAAGGGAGAAACTAAGAATGACAAGACTTCCAAGTTTGACTGGGAGGACGCGCTTAATACGACGATTTCCTATGTCGCGACATCTTCCAAAGCGGATGAAAGTGAAATAGAAAACAACATTAATTATAAAATTCTTCCCTCAAAAAACGGAGAAATCTTTTTTGTTAGATATAAGGTTGAGGGCGGGTCTGAAGGAGATTTGCTCGTATTTAAAGATGGAAAAAAATATTCGCTTAAAGATGACGGGGCAGAGGTGTTTAAAAAGTACAACAAATTCTTTTCCGTTGATATTACAGATGTGTCAGACAATGAGCTTTTAAAACAGCCCGACTGTATAAACGGAGGTTACGGTTCGGATTTTGAGGTGTAATAATGACAGCATTAATAACGGGTGCAAGCAGTGGAATAGGACGAGATATTGCGAGGTACCTGGCGCTTAAAGGTTATAACCTTATTTTGGTCGCAAGGCGGGAGGACAGGCTGAACGAGCTTAAAAATGAGCTCGGCAGTGTTGAAGTCAGGGTTATAAAATCTGACTTGTCAATCGCTGAAAATTGCTTTAAGCTCTACGAGGATACTAAGTCTGACGGTGTGGATTTTCTCGTCAACAATGCGGGGTTCGGAGTTTACGGGAAATTCAACGAGGTTCCGATTGAAGAAGAGTTACGGCTGATTGATACGAATATAAAAGCGCTTCATATTCTCACAAAGCTTTATTTAAAAGATATGATAGCAAAAAACAGCGGATATATTTTAAATGTAAGCTCCGCGTCGGGGTTTCTTGCGGGCCCGACATTCTCAAGCTATTACGCGTCAAAAAATTATGTCGTACGTTTGACGGAGGCAATTCACGAGGAATTAAGGCGCGATAAAATAAACGTAAAAATTTCCGCGCTCTGTCCCGGACCTGTTAATACGGAGTTTAATAAGGTTGCGAACGTTAACTTTGCTGTGGGCGGACTTTCAAGCGAGTATGTAGCAAAATACGCGATAGAAAAAACTTTAGATGGTAAAATGATAATCACTCCCGGAATACTTATGAAACTTGCGAAATTTGGCGAGCATTTTGTAGGTGAAAATCTCCTTACGCGCATTTCATATAATATGCAGATGAAAAGAAAAGGCTGACTTTTCTAAGCGTATCGAAAAAGGGCGGGCATATGATTGATATAACATCAGTCATATGCCGCTTTTTATTAATAATTTTTTTCGTTTTAAAGCAGAAAAAATTTTTTTTAAAGTATAAAAAAACTCAATAAGTTAAAGATATAAACAAGGAGGAATTATTATGACATCAAAAGAATTATTGTACGTTGAAGACGCTCTCGGACACGAGCAGTATTTTCAGACACAGTTTAAAGAAATTTCAGGCCGTATTCAGGACGGAGATTTAAAGAGATTTTCCGAACAGTGTGCGCAAAAGCACCAGGAAATTTTCAGAAATTTTTATAACTTGCTCTAAGAAAGGACTAAAACAATGGACGACAAAAACCTAATGGAAAATATGCTTTTGCTTGAAAAGGGCGTATGCGACTTATTTATGCACGGCACGATTGAGTCCTCAACCACCGATGTTCACAGGACTTTTTCAGACAGCCTTAACGACGCGTTAAAAATTCAGGACGATATTTATACAAAAATGCAGTCAAAGGGCTGGTACCAAACAGAACAGGTTGACCAGACACAGCTAAATTCCGTAAAACAGAAATTCAGCGCGCAATCTTAAAAGTAAGGATACACCGACAAAGGTGTATCCTTACATAGTTAGATAATAAAAACAAAACCCGGACGTTTTACCTATCGGTAAATGTTCGGGTTATGTTGGTGGGAGAGGGTGGATTCGAACCACCGAAGCGAATCGCAACAGATTTACAGTCTGCCCCCTTTGGCCACTCGGGAACTCTCCCACATTTTAAATTTTAAATTGCTACAGGTGTTCCTGTAGCAATTATGGAGCTGGTGGACGGACTTGAACCCCCGACCTGCTGATTACAAATCAGCTGCTCTACCAACTGAGCTACACCAGCGTTTTTTACAGCCAGATTATAATACCATAAACGATTAAATATGTCAATATATTTTTGTGAAAAAGTTAATTTTTTAATGGTATATTTAATATAATTATTAGATAAAAGCTTTTTATAAAATAAATATTTATATTTTACCAATAATAAAAAATATGTATAAAACTAACTAAAGTTACGATTTTGTTACAATAAAAATTTTTTCTTGATATTTCTTGATAATTGGTATTTGCTGTGTTAAAATCACATTGTGGTATAAAATTTACCATATCAATGATTAATTTTTTGAGGAGGAGATTGATATGTACAATTTTAATTTTAGTTACCTGAACGGGGCATCTGCCGCTGCTTTAGGCGCTATGATGGGTTTAATTTTCGTTGTTGGGATTATAGCGATTATTTCCTATATTTTCCAATCTCTCGCGTGGTATACAGCCGCTAAAAAGAGAAATATTGAATATCCGTGGCTTGCATGGATTCCGGTTGCTAATTTTTATATAATCGGTAAAGTAGGCGATTACTTTTTTGCTAAAAAAGGTAAAAACTATAATTTTGCTATTATAAATCTCATTGTTATGGCTGTCGGCACGTCATTCAGCGGTATTTCAGGAGGCAAAGGCGGTTTCTTCGGATTTGTCGGTTATATTTGCATGGTTGCCGCCGTAGTATTAGAATATATTTGTATTTATCAATTCTTAAAGGGAGTTAACCCGCAGAGAGCAGTATTGATGCTTGTTTTAGGTATTATATTTTCCATCGCGATGCCTTTTATCCTTTTCTCGCAGAAAAACAAGGACGACGCGGACGTTTATATAAACACTTCAGCATCGCAACCTGTAGAACCTGCGAATAATAATGAAGTTCAATAATAAATTTTCTTTTGAGGAGTATTTTTATGTATAATTATAATTTTGAATATGATATCCCTGATTTTTCATCAGGCAGTTATAATTCTGTTTCATCGGGTGTTGCAGGCGTTGTTATGGCTGCTTTAGTTGTGTTCGCTATTTTTGCTTTTGCTTTTGCGATTGTGTCTTATGTATTTGAGAGCCTTGCGTGGTACAAGATTGCAAAAAAGCGTAATATAAATAACCCGTGGCTTGCTTGGATTCCTTATGCAGGAGGATATCTTATAGGAAAAATAGGCGACTATTA
This sequence comes from uncultured Clostridia bacterium, assembly GCA_947627345.1. Classification (GTDB taxonomy): domain Bacteria; phylum Bacillota; class Clostridia; order Oscillospirales; family Acutalibacteraceae; genus Ruminococcoides. Next base: position 47,187 of record CANQVS010000007.1, on the reverse strand, counting down.
TTACGACAGAGAAATAGGTAGGAATTATCGTTTTTCAATTTGGATTATCTGCCTGCTTGCGGGCGGTACGATAGCGCCGTTTACAATTTTTCTTATCTTCCTTGCTCCGCTTGCTTTTATTGCGGCGTCTGTATTAGAGTATATTTGTATTTATAAGTTCTTTAAAAACGTTACGCCTGACAATGCGGTTTTAATGCTTGTTTTATGCATTATTTTCCCAATCGCAATGCCGTTTATTCTGTTTGCGCACAGAAATAAACCCGATGTTATTCCTGCTAACGCTCCGACACAGCCCGGTCAGCCTTATTATAATCAGGCTCCTAATCCGTATCAACAGTATGCACAGCAAAATCCTGCACAGCAGGTGCCGGTACAGCAGAGTTTTGAACAACAGCCCTCAGCTCCCGTTCAACCTCAACCGGCTCAACCGCAGCAACCCCCTGAAAACTTAAATCAATAAAAAAGAGTAGATTGCCTTATTAATTTAAGGCAATCTTTTTATATTTCCGCGTCATACATTGCAGTCCCTGTTTTAGAAACATATCCACCGCACGGATTTTCTCTGTTTTGTTTTGGATAGGGAGGAAAGGCGCAGCTTTTTTACATCTCCACGTAATACATTGCAGTCCCTGTTTTAGAAACATATCCACCGCACAAATTTTTTTCTGTCTTGTTTTGGATAGGGAGGAAAGGCTCAGCTTTTTTATATCTCAATGTCATACATTGCAGTCCCTGTTTTAGAAACATATCCACGCACGGATTTTTCTATGTTTTGTTTTGGATAGGGAGGAAAGGCTCAGCTTTTTATATCTCAATGTCATACATTGCAGTCTCTACCTTAGAAACATATCCTGCATACGGTTCTTCTTTTATGTTTTTGAAAAAACTCATAATATTTTTTAGTGATTACTTACTAATTGATATTTGAATATGTTGTTTTATTTATGTATTTATGTTATTATCTCTATGGGTGTATTTATGAATAAGATAAAGTTAATTGGAATAGATTTAGACGGAACTGCTCTGAACAGCAGTAAAAAACTGACAGAGGAAAATATAGAGGCTTTTAAGCGTTGCAGGGAAAACGGGGTTTATGTTGTGCCTGTAACGGGACGTCCGTATTCGGGTATTTATGATGAATACAAGTACAAAATGAACTGCGACTATACAATTAACACTAACGGCGCCGCCGTAATTGATGTAAAAAGCGGAAAAAGGATAATTTCACATACGATTTCCAAGGATATATTCTCCCGCCTTATAAAAATTCTAAAGAGATTTGACTGTTACTATGGTATTTTTCATAAAGATTTTGGCTATTTAAGAGAAGATATTTTAGAACACGAGCTTAAAAAATATTCGGGTACACCTCTTTATGAATACATTTTAAAAACAAGAAAAGCAGTAGAAAATCAGGAGGATTTTATAAACAGTATCGAATTTTGTGATAATATCTACGTTATTGCGAAAAATACCGGTGTGCGTGATAAAATTTGTGATTGTATTAACGATGTAAACGGAATATTTTTTACCTGTTCTGATGTTGACGATGTTGAAATCGGAGGTAATTGTTCCAAGGGTAAAACGCTTTTGGAACTTGCCGAATACTTAAGTATCAAACCATATGAAGTTATGGCAATCGGCGACAGCGGAAATGATATTAATATGCTTGAGTCTGCGGGGCTTGCGGTTGCTATGGAGAACGCAAGCGATAGGGTTAAGGAAGTTTCAGACTATGTTACAAAATCCTGCGAAGACAGCGGGGTTGCGTACGCTATAGAAAAATTCGTTTTGTAACTGGGGGTTGTTATGAAAATATTAACTGAAGTGTTATGGGTGTTTTCTGTTTTTTCGTTTTTAGGATGGGTATTTAAGTTTGTATATGAGACAGTAAAAAAACGCCGACCCTCAAATCCGGGATTTATAACTCTGCCGTTTTTACCGTCTAACGGTATCGCAATGGTTCTGGTGTATGTACTCTTTTCTAAAGCGGAGAGTATGTTTATAATATTCTTCGGCTGCGCGATTTTATTGACTATATATAAATTTTTCCTCTCAATGTTATTTGAAAAATCCTTTGGTTTTAAGTGGAAAGACTACTCAAAAAAGAGGTTTAATCTTAACGGGTATGTTAGCGTGTGGGAACCGTTTGCGTACGGAGCGTTGGGAATTTTAGCTATTCGTTACGCTTTTAATCCGATGCTGGGGATTATTTCGGGAATACCCGCGTGGCTCGCGCTTTTGATTCCTGCAATAATATCGGCTCTCATTTTCTCGGATTTAATTATCTCTGTAATTACAGTTGTAAATCTCCGTAAAAACCTTAAACAAATGAAAAATATCTCCAATTTAATTGACGATAATAACGGAGAAGAATCCGATGAAGAGCTTAGAAAAAGATATGAGCAAAGAATTATTAAAAATAAGCGCTTCAGATTAAGACTTGTTTCTGCTTTCCCCGATATGCAGTCGCTCAATTACGAAAAACAGCTTTCCGATATTCGCGAGTGGTTTAATATTATCCGTGAGAAAAACGATGAAGAGTATGAAAAGAAAATTGAAAAAGAAGAGGACAAACCTTTTGCCTACGGACTGAGCTTTACAAAGCTTTTTTGGCTGTTTTTTATCGGAAGTATATTCGGAACGATTTTGGAGACGATATGGTGCTTCTTTATGGAGGGGCATTTTGAGATGAGAGTAGGTCTTGTAATCGGACCTTTTATTCCCGTCTACGGCGGGGGCGCGGTTGCAATTACTCTATGCCTTTATAAGCTCCACAAATCAAACGACCTTATAGTTTATCTTTCTTCGGCTGTAATAGGCGCGACATTTGAGTATTTTTGTTCATATTTTCAGGAAATGTTCCTTGGAACTGTTAGTTGGGACTACAGCAAAACCCCGTTCAACCTTAACGGAAGAACTAATCTGACGTTTGCACTGATATGGGGTATTTTAGGACTGGTGTGGCTTAGATATATTTATCCGTTTATAAGCCGTCTTATAGAAAAAATTCCTAAAAAAAGCGGTACAATAATAACTGTAATTCTCGTTGTATTTATGGCGTTTGATTCGGCTGTTTCAATCGCGGCTGTTTATAGGGAAAACCAGCGCTCAAAGAACATTAAACCGCAAAATGTAGTAGCAGAGTGGATTGATAATACTTTTAACGACGATTATATGAACTTCGTATTTCCTCATATGGCTACGAGGGAAGAATTTACTGATTTTCAGTAAAAATCCGAAACAGTTTTATACCGTGCAGGGTATGGCTGTTCTCACAATTCCTTTGTACAAGCATATTATGTAATATCTACCTGTCGGTAGAAATAATATGTAAAGGAATTTTTAATATGAACACTGTTAATTGCTCATGCGGTTGCAATACTAATTCCTGTAATTCCTGCAACTCCTGCAATTCTTGTAATTCGTGCAGCCCATGCGGTTTCAATTCCTGCGCTGTAACTTGTTCACCGAGCCTTCCGTCTCCCATCGGATACGGTTATGTATATAATATAACTGCACAGACTGTTGCCGAAGATGCTGCGGTAACTTTTTCGAGTAACGGACTTCTATCAGCAGGTGTGGCTCACGTTGCTGGAACAAGCGATGTTGTTATAACTACAACGGGAGTTTACCTGATTAATTACTATGTAGGCGCGGCAGGACAGGTTACTGTTTATCAGAACGGCGCTCCTGTTGCGGGTTCAACCTATGATTCAACGACAGATTCAAACTACGGTCAGGTTATTATCTCCGCGCAGGCCGGCGATGTTATTACTTTAGTAAATACAGGCGGCGCCGCAATAACTCTCCCGGCTGTTGGTACTGCTCCCGAGAATGTAACTAACGCTTCGATGAGTATACACAGGATATTCTGATAAAAGGATAGTTTATAATTAAAAAATTGTGGCACTTTCGTTTTGATTGTGCCACTTTTTGGTTTTATAAAATGTTAGCATTTTAATAAAAATCGGTCGGACAGCTTTTTTAGCTGTCCGACCTTTGAGTTAATTATTAATCCTTATTTAGCTTTTAGCAGCCACAGTTGTTATTGTTGTCGTTACCGCAGCAATTACAAATGATGAGAATAAGAAGAATAATCCAGCAGCATCCGTTTCCGCCGAAACCGTTGTTACACATATATCTTTCCTCCTTTCGTCTACATTACATAATATCCGAAAAGAGAAATAGTGTTACAAATTAAAAGCTTTTTAAAAGTTCAATTTCTTTTTTATATCCGGAAAGCTCGTTGGGCGTTTCAAGAAAACAAGGTAAATTTTTGAGAACAGGGTGTGTAACAATATTTTTAAACGCCTCAATACCGATACAGCCCTCTCCGATTTTTTCGTGGCGGTCCTTGTGACTTCCCAAGGGATTTTTACTGTCGTTTAAGTGCATAGCCTTTAAACGCTCGATTCCGATAATTCTGTCAAATTCCTCAAGCACGCTTTCAAGATTATTTTTAATATCGTAACCCGCGTCAAAAACGTGGCAGGTATCAAGACATATTCCTATCTTGTCTTTTAATTCAACTTCGTTTATAATTTCTCTCAATTGTTCAAATTTACCGCCGATTTCACTGCCTTTTCCCGCCATAGTTTCAAGCAGTACGGTCGTATTCATATCTTCCCATAAGACATCGTTGAGAAGTTGTGATATAAGCTCAATCCCTTTTTCGACCCCTTGGCCGACATGTGAACCCGGGTGAAAATTATACATATTATTCGGAAGATACTCCATACGTTTTAAATCGTCCGACATTGCCTGAAAAGCAAATTCACGTGTTTTCTCATTAGCGGAGCACGGATTGAGGGTATATGGAGCGTGAGCAAGAATTTCAGCAAAATTATTTTTCTTCATTAGAATTATAAGCTTGTCCGCATCCTCTTTGTCAATCTCCTTTGCTTTTCCGCCTCGAGGGTTACGTGTGAAAAACTGAAAAGTATTTCCGCCAAGCTCCAACGCTTGTTTTCCCATATTTTCAAAACCCTGTGAAACAGAAAGGTGACAGCCGATATTAAGCATAATACCATCCTCTGATTAAAAATATATTTGTATTATATCACACTTTTATAAAATTTCCACAAATGATATAGACAATTTTTTAAAATTGTGTTATATTAGTAAAGTAAAGTGATAAAGTATTATAAAATGGAGGTAATTATATGTCAGAAAATAAAATCCCTTACAAAATCTATCTTGACGAAAGCGAAATACCGACAAAATGGTACAACGTCAGGGCAGATATGAAAAACAAGCCTGCTCCTCTGCTTAACCCTGCGACACTAAAGCCTATGACAGCCGAAGAACTCGCTCCCGTTTTTTGCGAGGAGCTTGTTGCGCAGGAGCTTAACGACACTGACGCGTTTATTGATATTCCGGAAGAAATTCAGAATTTCTATAAAATGTACCGTCCCTCTCCGCTGATAAGAGCGTATTTCCTTGAAAAAGCCTTAGGCACTCCCGCAAAAATTTACTATAAATTCGAGGGTAATAATACAAGCGGAAGCCATAAGCTCAACAGCGCAATTGCACAGGCTTATTATGCAAAAAAACAGGGCTTAAAGGGTGTCACCACAGAAACGGGCGCAGGTCAGTGGGGCACGGCGCTTTCGATGGCTTGTTCGTATTTTGACCTTGACTGTAAGGTTTATATGGTAAAGGTAAGCTACGAGCAAAAGCCGTTCAGACGTGAGGTTATGAGAACATACGGCGCAAGCGTAACTCCCTCTCCGTCAAAAACAACAAACATCGGAAGAAAAATTTTAGAGGATCACCCCGGAACGACAGGCAGTCTCGGCTGTGCGATTTCAGAGGCGGTTGAGGTTGCGACCTCAACTCCCGGTTACCGCTACGTTCTCGGAAGTGTACTTAATCAGGTTCTTCTTCACCAGTCCATTATCGGTCTTGAGAGTAAAATCGCTATGGATAAATACGGCGTTAAGCCTGATATGATTATCGGTTGTGCAGGCGGAGGTTCAAACCTCGGCGGACTTATTGCTCCGTTTATGGGCGAAAAGCTGAGGGGAGAGGCTGACTATCAGGTTATTGCTGTTGAGCCTGCTTCCTGCCCGAGCTTTACACGCGGTAAATTCGCTTATGATTTCTGCGATACGGGAATGGTTTGTCCTCTTTCTAAGATGTACACTCTCGGCAGCGGATTTATCCCCTCTGCAAATCACGCGGGCGGACTTCGTTATCACGGTATGAGTTCGACTCTTTCACAGCTTTATCATGACGGGCTTATGGAGGCGCGTTCGGTTGAGCAGACCTCCGTATTTGAGGCGGCGGAACAGTTCGCGAGAGTTGAGGGAATACTTCCCGCACCCGAGTCAAGCCACGCAATCCGCGTTGCGATTGACGAGGCTCTTAAATGTAAGGAAACGGGCGAGGAGAAAACAATTTTGTTCGGCTTAACGGGCACAGGTTACTTTGATATGGTAGCGTATGAGAAATTCAACGACGGCGTTATGACCGACTATATTCCGACCGACGCTGACCTCGAAAAAGGTTTTGCAGGACTTCCGAAAGTTGATAAATAATTCTAAATAAGAATTAAATTTAAAAAACAGATAGGCAATTGCTTATCTGTTTTTTTATATATACGCGTCAAATTTATGTTTTATCTATAAATCTGTATAATTATTTTCGGATATATTGCCATATTTTGCGATACAACATAAAAATTTGAATTTAATACATATAACATATTTTGTATAGAACAATTAGTTTTTTATTAAATAAGATTTTTAATTATAGTTTTGTTTCAACATATTATACTTGTCATCTAAAAAATACTTGATTGAAATGTAAAAATATGGTATACTAACGATTGATAATGCAAAAATGGGGTATTTTTATTTACAGATTGATTTTTGCTTGCAGAATGCTGTAAGAACGTGTCTGATTTATGCAGATTTTCTTAAAAATACCGTGAAAGGATAAAGATATATGATGATGGAGAATGTTTACCGCACAGTAAACTGCGGTCAGCTTAGAGAGGAAAACATCGACCAGCAAGTCAGAGTTGCGGGTTGGGTAGAAAATATACGCGACCACGGCGGAGTAATGTTTCTTGATATACGAGACGAATACGGCGTGCTTCAGGTTGTTGTTCACGACGATAATCTGCTTAAAAATATTAACCGTGAATGTACTGTTACTTTAAGCGGTAAGGTGGTTAAGCGCGGAGAGGACACGATTAATCCCAAAATCGCGACAGGTTATGTTGAGGTTCATACGGAGGATATAAAGGTCCTCGGTAAGTGTAAAAACGAGTTGCCGTTTGAGGTCGCGACGTCAAAGAATACCAACGAGGACGTAAGACTTCGCTACCGTTTTCTCGATTTGCGTAATCCCAAAGTCCATAATAATATACTTCTTCGTTCAAAGGTTGTCAGCTTTATGCGCAATAAGATGAACGAGCTTGGCTTTACCGAGATTAACACTCCTATACTTTCAACCTCGTCCCCCGAGGGCGCAAGGGATTATCTTATCCCAAGCCGTAAGCACAAGGGAAAATTTTACGCCCTTCCGCAGGCTCCGCAGATTTTCAAACAGCTTTTAATGGTTTCGGGATTTGATAAGTATTTCCAGATTGCGCCTTGTTTCCGTGACGAGGACGCACGCGCAGACAGAAGCCCCGGCGAGTTCTATCAGCTCGATTTTGAAATGGCGTTCGCTACGCAGGAAGATGTTTTTAAGGTTGCCGAAGAGGTTCTTTACGATACATTCACAAAGTTCACGGATAAAAAGGTAAGCCCTGCTCCGTTTAAGCGTATTCCGTTTGAGGAGGCTATGCTTAAATACGGTACGGATAAACCCGATTTGAGAAATCCGCTTGAAATAAAAGAAATTAGCGATATGTTCGTTGAAACAGATTTCGCTCCGTTCAGAAAGAAATGTGTTCGTTCAATCAATGTTCCCAATGCCTCATCTCAAAGCAAAAAGTGGTTTAAACGTATGGAGGAGTTCGCTCTTTCAATCGGAATGAAAGGCCTCGGATATGTCAAGGTTTGCGATGATTTAACCTTTGACGGACCGATTGATAAATTCCTAAAGCCGGGCGACAGAGAGGAGCTTATTAAGCGTAATGGTTCCAAGGCAGGCGATGTTATTTACTTTATCGCCGACAGTTGTGCTATAGCACCCAAGCTTGCGGGGCAGATAAGAACGGAAGTTGCAACAAGACTTAATCTTATTGATACAAGCCGATTTGAAATGTGCTTTATCGTCGATTTTCCGATGTATGAAATTGACGAGGACGGAAAAACAATCTTTACTCACAACCCGTTTTCAATGCCTCAGGGCGGTATGGACGCTCTCCTTAGCAAAGAGCCGACTGAAATTTTGGCTTATCAGTACGATATTGTATGCAACGGCGTTGAGCTTTCCTCGGGAGCTGTTCGTAATCACGACCTTGATATTATGGTTAAAGCATTTGAAATTGCAGGCTACAGCGAGGAAGAGCTTAAGGATAAGTTTAAATCGCTTTATACCGCATTCCAATACGGCGCACCGCCTCACGCGGGTATGGCTCCCGGAGTTGACCGTATGATTATGCTCCTTACAGAGGAGGAAAATATACGTGAGGTTATTCCGTTCCCGATGAACTCAAACGCTCAGGATTTGCTTTTGGGCTCGCCTGGAGAAGTAAGCGAAACACAGCTTCGTGAAGTTCATATTAAATTAAGATAATTTTTATCTGAAAGTTGTTATTTTACAATCCATTTTAAATATGGACTGTTATTTTCGTAAAACAGCGCAAAGGACTGAATAATATGGTAACAAGAGAAGATGTAGAGAATATCGCGATTCTTTCAAAACTGTTTGTAGCGGAGGAGGAACTCGACGGTTTAACTAAGCAAATGCAGGAAATCGTCGAATTTGCCGACGCCATTAATAACGCTCCCGATTCGGGCGAGGACTTTGACAATATTAATAATCTTTCAAATGTGTTCCGTGATGACGTTGTCGTTCCTTCGTATCCGAGCGAGGAAATATTAAAGAATGCTCCCGAACAGGCGGAGGACCATTTTCTTGTACGAAACCATAATTGAGGAGGATAAGTATGTCAGAAATAAAGAAAATTCACGATATGCTGTCTTCCAAGCAAATTTCGTGTAAGGAATTGACAGAAAAATATTTAGAACAGATAGAAAGCGCCAACAAGGAGCTAAACGCCTATGTTAACGTGACCGCCGATACGGCTTTATTACAGGCTGAAAAGGTGGATAAGAAAATTTTTGAAGGTGAGGAAATAGGACTTTTGGAAGGAGTTCCTATGACCCTAAAGGATAACCTTTCAACAAAAGGAATTGAGACGACCTGCTGTTCAAAGATTTTAACAGGTTATAAGCCTATCTATAACGCTACAGTCTGGGATAAACTTGAAAGCGACGGCGCCGTTTTGCTCGGCAAAACAAATATGGACGAGTTCGCTATGGGTTCTTCCTGCGAAACGTCATATTTCGGAGGCGCAACGAACCCGTTTAATACAAAGCATTGCGCCGGAGGTTCATCGGGCGGAGTTGCAAGCGCTGTCGCGGGTAATATCGCTCCCTACGGTTTAGGCTCCGATACGGGCGGTTCAATACGTCAGCCTGCATCGTTCTGCGGTGTAGTCGGATTAAAGCCGACTTACGGAGCCGTGTCCCGTTACGGTCTTATTGCGTACGCGTCAAGTCTTGACCAAATCGGTCCGATAACTAAAACCGTTGAGGACGCGTCGATTGTTTTCGACGCAATTTCGGACTATGACACTAAGGACAGTACTTGTCAGGGACGTAAAGGCAGAAAAACCTATGATACTGTAAACGATGATATTAAGGGTATGAAAATCGGAATTGCCCGTGAATATCTTGAGGGCATTAGAGATGATGTTAAAGAGGCAGTTTTAAACGCGGTCAAGGTCTATGAAAGTCTGGGCGCGGAGATTATATATTTCGATATGCCTGCGCTTAAATTCGCGTTGCCCGTTTATTACATTATCGCCTGCGCGGAGGCGTCCTCAAACCTCGGACGTTACGACGGTATCCGTTACGGCTTTAAGGCTGAACACTACAACGGTACCCACGATATGATGTGTCGTACAAGGAGCGAGGGTTTCGGAGAAGAAGTTAAGAGGAGAATTTTGCTCGGTACTTATGTGCTTTCTGCGGGTTATTATGACGCTTATTATAAAAAGGCGCAGAATCTGCGCGGTACGATTGTAAAGGCGTTTGACAGCGCGTTTACAAAGTGTGACTTTGTTCTCGCCCCGACAGTTCCGATGACGGCGTTTGAAATGGGACACGCTGTAAGCGACCCTGTAGAAACCTACCTTACGGATATTTGTACCGTACCTGTAAATATTGCGGGACTTCCCGCGGTATCAATCCCCTGCGGTTTTAACTCTAAGGGTATGCCGATAGGAATGCAGCTTATCGGTAATAAATTCAGCGAGGCGACTATCTTAAACGCCGCTAACGCTTATGAGAAAGCCGCCGGCGAAAACTTTAAAGAAACAAAGTGGGGTGTAAAGCTGTGAAATACGAATTGGTAGGCGGTTTTGAAACCCACGTTGAATTGTCAACGAAAACAAAAATTTTCTGTAGCTGTACGACTAAGTTCGGAGGCGAGCCGAATACTCATTGTTGTCCCGTTTGTATCGGACTTCCCGGTACTTTACCCAAGCTTAACCGTCAGGTTGTAAGGTACGCAATTATGGCAGGACTTGCCACCAACTGCGAAATTGCCGAGGTAGCAAAAATGGACAGAAAAAATTACTGCTACCCCGATTTGCCTAAGGCGTACCAAATTTCCGAGTACGATAAGCCCCTTTGTGAGCACGGATATATCGAGCTTTCAAACGGAAGAAAAATACGAATTTTGAGAATACACATCGAGGAGGACGCGGGCAAGCTTATTCACGCTCACGGCGATACCTATGTTGACTATAACCGAGGCGGAGTCCCTCTAATCGAAATTGTTACCGAGCCTGATTTCAGAAGCGTTGACGAGGCGAGGGAGTATGTAGAAAAGCTCCAGCAGATTATGCGTTATATCGGGGTTTCCGACTGCCGTATGCAGGAAGGCTCAATGCGCTGTGACGTTAATATTTCAGTACGTCCCGAGGGAAGCGATAAACTCGGAACGCGTACCGAGATTAAAAATATGAACTCTATTAATAATATAGTCAAGGCTATGGAGTATGAGTTTGAACGTCAGGTTGACGTTATTGAAAACGGCGGAGAGGTTATTCAGGAAACTCTGCGTTATGACGACGCGACAAACACGACCTCGTCTATGAGAGGAAAAGAGGACGCTAACGATTACCGTTATTTCCGTGACCCCGACCTCGTAACAATTTTGACGAGCAGAGAAGAAGTTGAGGAAATACGAAAGACGCTTCCCGAGCTTCCCGAGGCTAAAAAGAACCGCTATATTGACGAGTATGATATTCCCGAAAAGGACGCGGAGCTTTTAACAAAGTACAGAAAGGTAAGCGAGTATTTCGACGAGGCGGTAAAGGGACTTAAAAATCCGAAAACAGTTTCAAACTTTATTATAGGCTCAATATTCAGGAGAGTTGAAACCGAAAAGGACAAAGAGTCGTTTGATGTAGCGGTGTCTCCCGAAAACTTAAATGAACTTGTAAAGCTTATTGAGGATAAGAAAATCCAGAACAACCTTGCGAAGAAAACGCTTGAAAAAATGCTTGATACGGGAAAACCCTGCGGGGAGTTTATAGATGAGAATGACCTCGGCGGAGTTGACGACAGCGCTTTGGAGCAGATGTGTAAAAATGCTATACAGAGTAATCCCAATGCCGTAGCTGATTATAAGGGCGGAAAGGAAAAGGCTCTTATGTCGCTTTTGGGAAATGTTATGAAACAAAGCCGCGGCAAGGCTGACGCGCAGGCTGTACGTTCAAAACTGATTGAGCTTATTAATCAAGGGTAATATTATTTGATGAATTAAAAATATAACATTAAAGCGGGCGCATTTTGTGCGCCCGCTTTTATACAACAGTGAATATGCAATTTTTAGTCAAAACAGGATATGGAATGAAACATTTGGGGATATGTTTTTCAGATAGCGGTTGAAATATTTAACGTTAATATGAAAAATTATTTACGGAGTTTGCGTTTTATTTTTTGCAGAATGTTATCAATCTTTTTCGGCGATGTGTTTGTCGTTTCAGCTATTTCTTTATAGGAAAATCCGCGTGTGTACATATCAAATACCTTTTTTTCATCAGAATTAAGCATAGAGTCAATGTGCTTAATAAGGGTTTTAAGATATTCTCTTTCAAGAACATAGTCCTCAATATTTTGCGCTTCATCGGTTTTGTCTTCGATACTCTCCATAGAAACGATATGTGATTTGGGTACCGCGCTCTTTGAATTACCCTTTTTTACAATATCGTTAAAGCGGTTTTTAGCACATTTTGAGGCATAATTTTTAAACGAAGCGTTTTTGCTTTCGTCATAGGTCTTTGCCGCAATAAGAAATGCCAGCAGACCTTCCTGAACAAAATCCTGCGTTTCATAGTTATCGGTACTGTATTTTGACGCTAATGAATAGAGAAGTTTAATATAACGTAAAGTAATTTCCTCAAAAGCTTTTTCGTCGCCTTTTTTTGAAAGCGCGGCAAGCGTTGAGTCGCTTAACGCGCTGTAGTTAGTTCCAATCAGAGCTTACACCACCTTTACTGTATAATACAGCAAAAAAATTATTATGTCAAATTCACAATTTTTTAAGACCCTATTGCTAAAACGTTCGTTCAATGATATACTCAATTTGTAATACAAATCAAATGTAACAGGAAATTGAGGAAACGGATATGGTAGTAAAATGTAAAAGCTTTGGATTATTTGGTATGGACAGCTATCCTGTCGAGGTTGAGGTTTCTCTGTCAAAGGGTCAGGCGCTGTTCGATATGGTGGGTTTGCCCGATATTGCGGTAAAGGAAAGCAAAGACAGGGTAAGAAACGCGTTTAAAAATACGGGCTTTGATTTTCCGATTACGAGAATTACCGTTAACCTCGCGCCTGCCGATTATAAAAAAGAAGGTCCAATTTATGACCTTCCCATATATATCGCCCTGCTTAAAGCGACGGGAAATTTGAAAGCGGATACAGACGATTGTGCTTTTTTAGGCGAACTTAGTTTATCAGGCGAACTCAGGGCTGTAAACGGAATTTTGCCGATGACAATAAAAGCCAAAGAGTGCGGAATAAAAAGACTGTTTGTTCCTGCTGAAAATGCCGTGGAAGGCGCTGTTGTAGACGGAATTGATGTTTATCCTGTAGACAGTGTTTACAGCCTTGTTCAGTATTTCAGGGGAATTGAGGATATTACCCCTGCAAAGCCAAATCCCGAAAGCGAATCGGAATTAGGTGAGATGCCCGATTTTTCACAAGTAAAGGGTCAGTACGAGGTAAAGCGCGCGCTTGAAATCGCCGCGGCGGGCGGTCATAATGTTCTGCTTATAGGACCTCCGGGTTCGGGAAAGAGTATGCTTGCAAAGCGTATGACGGGAATTTTACCCGATATGACGTTTGAGGAATCAATCGAAACTACAAAAATTCACTCAATCGCGGGAACTCTGCCAAAAGGCTCTCCACTTGTAAAAATAAGGCCGTTTCGTGCGCCTCATCATACCGTCTCTCCTGTCGCTCTTAGCGGAGGCGGAGTTAAGGTAAAACCCGGAGAGATTTCGCTTGCGAATAACGGAATTTTGTTTATGGATGAACTGCCCGAGTTTGGAAGAAAAACTATGGAGGTTTTGCGCCAGCCTTTAGAGGACGGAACGGTTACGGTTTCACGCGCGAGTGGTAAGTATACATACCCCTGCAATTTTATGCTTATTGCGGCGATGAACCCCTGTCCGTGCGGATATTTTAATCATCCAACCCGTAAATGTACCTGTTCAGAAACCTCAATTCAGAGGTACCTTAACCGTGTATCGGGTCCGCTTATAGACCGTTTTGATATTCATATCGAGGTTCCGCCCGTAAATTACGATGAGCTTTCGGGTAAATCACGCGAGGAAAGCTCCGAAAATATAAAAAGGCGGGTAAATAATGCGAGAGAAATTCAAAACGAGCGTTATAAAAACTCAAAAACTACATGCAACGCGCGTATCAGCGACGCGGAATTTCAGGATTACTGCGCAATTTCCGACGAGGCGTCAAGGCTGTTGAAATCCGCGTTTGAAACAATGGGACTTTCCGCGAGAGCTTATAACCGTATTTTAAAGGTTGCGCGCACCATAGCTGACTTGGCAGGGAGTGAAACTATCGAGTCGGTACATATCGCCGAGGCTGTGCAGTATAGAAGTCTTGACCGCAAATACTGGAATAAATTTTGATTCTTCGAGTAAATCCTTGCAGTTCCTATTTTATATATTTATACACCAAACATTTTTATATCTCACTTAATATAACAAAAGCAAAAGTTTCCAACAAAATTGGAAACTTTTATTTTATGCTTTATTTTAATACTCGTCCAAAAAGTTATAAGCGGTACCGTTCTTTTTATAGGCGATTACCGCGTCTAAGCTTACGTTGTGCATACTGTTAAAAATATTAGCCTCAACATTCGGATTTGTCTTTTTTAAGTCCTTAATAAGTTTTTTAGTTTCCTCCCGCTTTGAGGACGACGGTTTATTGCTGTTTTGACGGCTTAACTCATCTGTAAAACGGCAGGCGCACTGAATGAATTTTAGGTTATTAAAGTCGCGCCACGCTTTAATATCGTCCTCACGGATATAATACATCGGTCTTATAAGCTCCATACCCTCATAGTTTTTGCTTTTAAGCTTAGGCATCATAGTTTGAATTTGACCGCCCCACAGCATACTCATAAGTATTGTTTCTATAACGTCGTCAAAATGATGACCGAGGGCGATTTTATTGCACCCGAGCTCCTTGGCTTTTTTATAAAGATGTCCGCGCCTCATTCTCGCGCATAGATAACAGGGATTTTTTTCAATATTAAAGACCGAGTTAAATATAGAGGTTTCATATACGGTTATGGGTATCCCCATACTTTCAGCGTTTTTCTCAACAGTAAGTCTGTTCATTTCGTTGTAACCGGGGTCCATTACAAGAAATATAAGTTCAAACGGAAATTTGTTATGGCGTTTAAGCTCCTGGAAAAGCTTTGCCATAAGCATTGAGTCCTTGCCTCCCGATATGCAGACGGCGATTTTATCGTGTGGTTTTATCATATCATATTCGACTATTGCCTTAGTAAAACGGCTGAACAGCTTTTCCTTAAAGCACCGTTTTTTGGTAATGGAGTTTTCTATTTCTTTTATTCTTTTTTGATTTGCAATTTCAATCCCGCTCATTTTCTCATCTCCACATTTAAAACTAAACTGATTATATCATATATAACATAGTTTTTACTGTCAATTAAAAAAATAAAGTGATTTAAAATATTTTTCGTTGAAAAAACAGCTTATGTGCAAAATTTAATAATAATATATAGATTATTGAAGAATAAAGTATTATAATAAAGGTACTTTAAAATCGAGGAGAAAAAAGATGAAAAAGAAAGAAAAGGAACTCTTAAACCCTAACCTTACATCTAATCAGAAACTATACGGCAACAGCTCCGCTCTGTCCGCCGATTTGGGCACGATTTCGGAGGAAATGGCACTGAACGTGTTTAATCAGACAAAGGAGCTTATGGGTACTGTTGTCGGATATAAGGAGCTTATGATGATGTATACCTGCGCGATAAAAGAGGTTCGTACAAAATTTGAGGTTCTTAATACCGAATTTAATACCCGCTATCAGCGCAACCCGATAAGCTATATTACAACAAGGCTCAAAAGGACCGCAAGTATAGTTGAAAAACTAAGAAAACAGGGAGAAGATTTTTCAATAAATAATATTGAGGAAAAGCTTAACGACGTGGCGGGAATACGTGTTGTCTGTTCATATATTGATGATATTTACATCATCGCGGACGCGCTTATCAGGCAGGATGACATAACGCTTATAGAGCGCAAGGATTATATTTCATCTCCAAAGCCGAACGGCTACAGAAGTCTGCACCTTATCGTAGAAGTTCCCGTGTTTTTCGCGGAGGTTAAAAAACCGATGAGAGTAGAGGTTCAAATAAGAACAATGGCTATGGATTTTTGGGCGAGCTTGGAGCATCAACTGAAATACAAGCACGAAATTTCCAATCAGGACTTTATTGTTTCAGAGCTTTCTGAATGTGCGCAGAAAATTTCGGAAACTGATTATAAAATGCTTGAAATACGCAGACAAATCGAGAGCTTGAGCGACGCTCCGAGCGAGGACGATATTCTAATAGAAAAAATCAGCAGATTGGATTTTCGCGTAGATTAAAACTTTTTTATAAAATACAGGATTTTTTATTATATGTATTATAATATAAAAAATAGAAAATTTAATTGTCAACTAATGTACAAATATAGTTGACAATTAAATAAAAATATTTTATAATGAACTCCGAAATAAAAATCGGAGGAAATTTATGAGTGAAAATAAATATGGAACAAAGTCGGGCAGTGTGTTGTCTCTAGTCTATGTGGCTATGTTTACCGCGATAATAACAATCTGCTCACAGCTTCAAATTCCAACGGGAATACCGTTTACTTTGCAAACGCTCGGTGTTTTTGTGACAGGAGGACTACTCGGTTGGAAACGAGCGGTAATGAGTGTGTTGGTTTATATTCTGCTTGGACTTGCAGGCGTTCCTGTATTTGCAGGATTTACAAGCGGGGCGGGAATACTTTTCGGTCCGACGGGCGGATATATTATTGGGTTTATTTTTACCGCGCTTATTGTAGGAGTTTCTGCTGATAAATTCGGGAAAAAGCTTTGTGCGCTTGCCGTTTCAATGACGCTCGGAATGTTAGTATGTTATATTTTCGGGACAGTATGGTTTATGGTAATTTATAATACATCTGTTGGCGAAATGAGCCTTATTACCGCGCTTGGAATGTGCGTTGTTCCGTATCTTCCTTTTGATATTTTAAAAATAATCGCCGCTGTTATATTGGTGAACCGTCTTGAAAAAATTATCAAACTGTAATCTTAGGCCTCACCACAGCCTTTGTATTCAGTTTTTTAGGGGCAAAGGCTATAGTGATGAATTTGTAAGTTCAATGTCGGAAATAATTTATTTTTTAAATTCAGAAAATCCGCTTGTAACTCTTGTTCAAGGGTGTGACATTATCTGCGAAAACTGTCCGAATAATATAGACGGATTTTGTTTAGAGTGTGAAAAGGTGAGAAAATTTGATGAGAAATGTCTTAAAGAATACGGTTTAAATGAGGGAGAAAAAATCCGTTGGCTTGATCTAAAAAAACTTGCACAAACCCGTATAATTAATGAAAACAAATTAAAATCCGTCTGTAAAAATTGCAGTTGGATACATATTTGCAATTCATAAACTAACCGATTAATCAGTAAATTTCTTTTACAGATTAATCGGTTACATTTTGTTACAATACCTAAATTTCCATATTTAATGGCAATTTATTTGGACAGATGATATATTATTAGAAAATTCTTGAAAAAATACTTGAAATTTATTACAGTATTTGTTATAATTATTACAGTTTTGTTACAAACAGTAAATATCACTCCCGTTGTACGGGAATGGAGGTATATATTATAATGAATTTTGTAAAAAAGAATCTTAAAAAAATCGTTTCAATAGCTGTGGCGGTTTTAATTCTTGTTTCAATTTGTGTTGTGGGTTCTTTAAGCCCGAACGCGAGCGGTACCGGCGCGGGACTTGCGGAATGGGCGCTTAATGCCTATAACAGCGGTTGGAAATATGTCTACGGCGGTTCGTCCGCCGGCGCGGTCGACTGCTCGGGACTTATTTACTCTTATTGCGGTGGGGCGAGAGTCGGTACAGACCAGCTCAATTCCGCTACGGAAAGCGGTAATGTAAGCGCGGGTATTCCGCGTGTTCACGGTCTCGGACTTTATCAGCCCGGACACGTTGGCGTATATGTGGGCAACGGTATGGCGGTTGACGCGCGTAATGAACAGTACGGGGTATGTTATGAGTCAACAGCTACAAAATCCTGGACAAAGTGGTTTAAGCTTTCCGCTGTTACCTATGTTAACAACGGTTGGGAAAAGTTTAACGGTAATTATTATTACTATGAAAACGGACAGTATCTTGTAAATACAAGCCGTACAATAGGCGGAGAAAGCTACAGCTTTTCATCGTCTGGTATTGCTGACAGGACTCCCGATAATATGGATTCAAAGGCAAGTAAAGGCGGTTCTTCAGATTCAGGTAAATCATCGTCAAAAGCCGAAAATAAATCTTCCTCACAAAGCAGTCCGTCAGTCTTAAAATTCGGCTCAAGCGGTGACGCCGTAACAAAGCTTCAGAACAGGCTGACTGAATTAGGATTTTACAGCGACGCTGTAACAGGCTATTTCGGCGAGGCTACTCAGGCGGCTTATAAGGAATTTCAGAAAGCCGCAAACGTAACCGTTGACGGAATTGCAGGGGAGAGTGACCTTGAAATTCTCTACTCAGACGACGCTCCCACAGCTGATTCAGAAGATGAAAATTCAAAAGACGAGGACGATGGAACGCTTGAACTCGGCGATGAGGGCGATGAGGTAGAAAAAGTTCAGCAAAAGCTTGAGGAGCTTAAATATTTTAACGAAATGTGTACAGGCTATTTCGGCGAAATTACCGAAAGAGCCGTTAAGGAATTTCAGGAGGACAACTCTATTGATACAACGGGTATAGTCGGAGAGCTTACTATGGACGCGCTCTTTGACGAGGCAACTCCCGATAATCCCGATTATGTCGATGAAACGGAAAATTCAGAAAGTGAGCAGAATACAGAGCCCGCAACAGCTCCGGCGACTGAAAGCGTAAAAGCTGAAAATGAAGAAAGTGCTCTTACAAAAAATGCAAAGGCGAATGTAGAAATTGCCCAAAAGGTTATAGTTAAAACTAACAGAATAAGTAAAAGAGCGCTCGCAGGAGTTAACGGCGACAAAACCGACACAAAGACAGCGTCAATCTCAACATCAGATGAAAAGAATACAAGCTTTATCCTATGGATGCTTATTGTGCTTGGAGTTGTTGCGATAGTAAGCGGATTGACGTTTACATTTAACAAAAGACGTACTGCCTACAGCGGAGCTCATACTAAGTCTAAGAGAAAAGATAATGTTACCGTAAGATATTGGTAAGAGTTTTATTATAAAAAGGCGCTCAATAAGCGCCTTTTTTGGTGTTCTCCTGAACAATATACATTAAAGTTATTTGAAAATTTAAAGTTGAATTATTTTTTTATTTTATTAATTATTATTTCGCTTATAAAACGAAGAATTTCAGCAAGTATAAAAGATAACAGTAAGAGTAAGAATACGGCTAATGATTTATTCGGAATAATATCTGTTATAATAAAGAGGTCTACAAACATATAATGAACAATATAAATATAATATGAGATTGAGTCTAAATGCATAATGATGTTGCTTTTAGCAATTTTCTCGAATTGTCTTTCAAATTTTTTGTAAATCAGTCTAAATGTAAGAAAAATCCAAATCGCTAAAATATTATGACTAAATGATACAACTATATGTTCATATAAAATTGTGCCATCGTAATAATGCTTGCAAAATAGACGTAATCCTATTGATAAAACCATAATAATTGTCAATATTACAAAGCTTTTTGTAGAGTTGGTATCATCAAAATATTTTGAATAAAAATATCCTGAAAAATAAATTAGCGGTAACGCTAAGTATATACCTGAGAAAGGTAAAATTAGGGATATTATAAATAAAATAAATAAGAAAAAAACAGCGGAAAATTTTTTATTTGTTTTCCGATAGAAATGGGATATAGGAATTGTTAACAAATAACATACCATTAGTATTGTTATAAACCAAAAATGACCCGTACCTGGATAATTATAAAATGATAAAAAACCAAAAATATCATCAATGCCTTGCAAGCAAAAAATATATGCTAAAGAATCCATATACCCGTTGTGAATAGAAGCTATATTGCAATATATGACAATAGGCAAAATATATATAAAAATGGGAATTAAAATTCTAATATATCTATTATAAATCCAAGTGCCATAGTTTTTTATATTTTTTTTACCATAAAGATAACCGGATATTAATAAAAAAATTTGCACTCCTATATTTAAGAATTGGGCAAGAGACGATATTCCTATTAGTGAGGAGATGTGACAGGCAAGTATGGAAAACATTGCAAATACCCGCAATAATGATATTGAATAATCGTAATCTTTGTACATAAATTCACCTGCTATTCGTTATAATCAATTTGGAATTGATTTAATAATGATATATTTAAAGCTTTATTTAATTTGTTGTGTATTTGAATGTTGATTTAATAAAGTAAACGAAACAAGTTTCAAAATTTTTACAGCCAATCGTTTTGGAGTTATCCTTTAACGATTGGCTTTCGTTTTAAGTATTTTTTAATTATCTGCGGAATTTGTTTTATTCTATTGAATGTTTGCAGATTTTACCGTGACTATACTAAAGGATTAAAGTGTTAACAATCGCTTATTGGTATAATAAGCGTACAATTTTTATATATTCTACAATATTTTTTCTGCTTTTGTCAATATATAAAGAAATACTTGTTTTAAAGAGGTAATTTTATGATTAATTCAACGCAAAAATTGATGACTTTGGGTGTATTAAGTAAAGAATGGTTAAATTTTAATAGAAACATATTAAAAAGAAGTACATTACAAACATATAAATATATGGTTAATAAACATATACTTTTAAAATCTATATCAAATTGTTCAATTGATAAAATAGACACCGATGATTTAATTAAGTACACCAATGAACTGCTTGAAAACAGCCTAAGTCCGAAAACTGTAAACAGTATTTTATTAACTTTAAACTCAATATTTAAATATGGAAAGCTTAAGTATAATTTTAAACCTCCATATATCCAATATGTTCGTGAGAAAAAAGTAAAAACAAGAGTATTGTCAGTATCCGAACAAAAAATTCTTGAAGAAAATATTAGAAATAATTTCGATAATTTTAAGCTTGGTGTTTTATTCGCTTTATATACCGGTGTAAGAATAGGAGAACTGTGCGCACTAAAGTGGGGAGATATTAAATTAGGAACTGCAAAAATTGATAAAACAATGTATAGATTAAATGATGAAAATGGAAAGAGCAGTATTTTTATAAATGAACCAAAAACATCAAATTCAAACAGATTAATTCCCTTACCTGATTTTTTAATTGAAATTGTCGAGAAATACAGAAAAAGTGATGGGGTTTTCTTTCTTTCTAATAAACAGTTATGTTATGTTGAACCTAGATTAATGCAAAAAAAGTTTAAGAAAATTATTGAAATGTGCGGTTTAAAAGGAGTGACCTTTCATACTTTACGGCACACCTTTGCTACAAGATGTATTGAATGTGGCTTTGATGCTAAAACACTCAGTGAAATTTTAGGGCACGCTGATGTGAAAACAACGTTAAACAGGTATGTACATTCATCATTAGAATTAAAGAAAAACAGTATGAATATGTTGTCTAATATTGCAGTTTAACGGTCGCTTATTATACCAATAAGCGACCAATTTTATTCTTAGCAGTAGGTTATTATCATTTGTATTTATATTATTTTGTATACAAAAATGGAGTTTATAACTAAAATAAAGGATTACTAAGATGAAAATACTCGCTGTACTCTAGAAAATATGTGCATACTTCTATTTAACTAAAAAACGCTTTAGTAAAATAAGACTTCTAATAAAAATGAAAAGTGTTTGATGATGTATTGAAAAAACTTTATCCTCTGGATGCTTATTGTACTTGGAGTTGTTGCGATAGTAAGCGGATTGACGTTTACATTTAACAAAAGACGTACTGCCTACAGCGGAGCTCATACTAAGTCTAAGAGAAAAGATAATGTTACCGTAAGATATTGGTAAAAGGTTGATTATAAAAAGGCGCTCAATAAGCGCCTTTTTATTATATAAAACAATCACCTGATATTATAAAGGTCTATTTTATTGTGGGAATAAAGGGTATTAACTAAAACAGGCAATTGCAATTAATGAGTGTAAATTATTTTTTGCTTGATTTTGGATAAAAAGTACTTGAAAAATATTATGTTATCGTGTAGAATTTCTGTAAAGGAGGAATTTTATGGATATAATGTTTTTATTGTTTTTACAGGATTTCAGAGAAGCAATCGGCGGAGCGCTTAATGATTTTTTCTTACAAATAAGTGATTTGTCATATGGCATTTTTATCTGGACGCTTGCCTGTATAATGTTTTGGGCTGTAGATAAGAAAAGCGGAAGCTTTTTGTTTTTGAACATTGGCTTTTCAAGATTTTTTATGCAGTTGATGAAACTCACATTTTGTGTGTACAGACCTTGGATTCGTTGCGAAAAAATTGTTCCTGTTGAGGAGGCCTCGGGTTATTCATTCCCGAGCGGACACAGCGTAACCGCCTCATCTAATTACGGAACAATTATTGAGAGGTATAGAAAGTATAAGCCGTTATGTATATTAATGGGCTTTATGATACTGCTCACAATGTTTTCAAGAAACTACATAGGCGTTCATACTCCCCAGGATGTAATTGTCGGAGCGTTACTCGGATTAATCATTGTAATAATAGGCTCCAAGGTTTGGGAGTGGATTGATAAAAACCCAAAGAGAGATTATATTATTCCGTGTATCGGCATAGTTTTCACAGCATTATTTTTAGTTTATATTTCTCTCAAATCGTATCCGATGGATTATGCAGGCGGAAATCTTTTAGTTGACCCTAATAAAATGATGATAGACGGCTTTAAAGACGCGGGAAGATTTCTCGGAGTGACAATAGCTTGGTTTATTGAAAGACGATTTGTAAAGTTTTCACTTAATGTATCAGCAATAAGAAAAGTTACAAGATGTTGTTTCGGCGTTCTTATGATTATGATTTATGAAAACGCTTTAATGCCTGCGGTTACCGGTGTGGCAGGCTCATTATGGGTAAGCTTTGCTTTAACATTTTTTGAATTAATACTTTTAATTGTGATTTATCCTTTGTGCTTTTCCAAGCTTGAATCATTAAGGAAAGCTAAATAAATTATTTAAACAGAAAGCCAATCGTTATGGAGCTATCCGTTAACGATTGGCTATTTTATTTCGCTTATTATTTAATATATTTTAAAATTCAGGTTTAAGTCCCTTTTAAAGTTTTACGGTTTCTTTTCCTGCAAGCTCTGAGTTTTCTATAATTTTAACGCCCTTTTCGTCAAACGCATAAAGTCGGTAGACAAGAACCTTAACCCTTTCTCCGACTTCTATTTTACGTCTTTCAAGTGAACGCAGAGCGGTGAGTTTAAGCCCCTTAACGTCAATTAAAAGTTCAACGGAGTTTCCGCGGAAAGTTACGCTCTCTACTATTCCGTCGTCAGCGTATTTAAGATATGACTCGATATTTGCGTTGTCAGACTTAAATACCTCAACAAATTCAGGACGAATCAGCGCTCCGTTTATTTTTTCCTGATTTGAAAAGCCTTTTAAAATTCCGTAATTCTCATACTTTGCCGATGTTCCTATAAACTCGGCGACAAAGGGAGTTTTCGGGTTTTTATATATTTCCTGAGGGGTACCTTGCTGTTCAACTCTGCCCTCGTTTGTGACGATAATATTATCGGCGACATCAACGGCCTCGTCCTGGTCGTGCGTAACAAAAATGCTGGTTATTCCAACCTTGTGTATCATATTAGAAAGCCAGGCGCGTAGCTCCGCGCGGACCTTTGCGTCAATCGCAGCAAACGGTTCGTCGAGAAGTAGAAGGTTCGGTTCGGGAGCGAGCGCGCGTGCGAATGCCACACGCTGACGCTGACCGCCCGAAAGCTGATTCGGATACCGTTTTTCCATTCCCGAAAGCCCGACAAGCTCAATCAGCTCGTTTACACGCTCTTTAATTTGCTTTTTCGGAGTTTTTTTAACCTCAAGTCCGAACGCTATATTATCAAATACAGTCATATATCTGAAAAGCGCATAGCTTTGAAATACAAAACCGATACCGCGCTTTGACGCAGGAATATTATTAACAAGCTTGCCGTCAATGTAAATTTCACCGCTGTCAGGATTTTCAAGTCCTGCTATCATACGGAGTATGGTAGTTTTTCCGCTTCCGCTCGGACCTAAAAGAGCGACAAGCTTACCCTTTTCTATCCCGAAACTTACATCATCGCTGGCTTTAAATTTGCCGTAATATTTATTGATATTTTTAAGTTCAACATACATAACTTATCACCCTAATTATCTTTTTTAGCCCTGTGCTCGACTATATTTCTCGCAACCAATACTATAATTGCTATTATCACAAGCAGAGAAGAAACAGCGAATGACGCCGTTATCGAGTCCGCCGAGCCGGACATATACAGCGCGTCTATTTCGAGCGGCAGAGTAAATGTCTGTCCGCGTGTTTTTGACAATGCGTTTACCGCGCCGAACTCTCCGAGCGCTCTCGCCGTACAAAGTATTATACCGTACAAAAGCGCCCATTTAATGTGGGGGAATGTAACCTTTCTGAATATTTTAAAGCCCTTTGCGCCCATAAGCGCGGCGGCTTCCTCCTCATCGTGTCCGACGCTGTTTAAAACGGGAACAACCTCGCGCGATATAAACGGGAATGTTACAAAAATAGTTGCTAAAACTACTCCCGGCAAGGCAAATACAATCTGTATATCGGTCCCGAATGTCGAATTAATCCAGTCTATAACGGGGCTTGCCCAGCCGAGCCTTCCGAATGTCATAATAAACGCAAGACCTGCAATTACAGGTGAAATTGAGAACGGAATGTCAATCAGCGTTGACAGGGTGTTTTTTCCGCGAAATTCAAATCTTGTTAAAAGCCACGAGGCTACAATTCCGAAAAATGTGTTTACGCCTACGGAAATAAGAGTCGCCATCACAGTTACCCCCAGGGCGGAGGTGACATAGTTTGTTGAAAGCGATTTAAAATAAAATGCGATTCCCTCTTTCAGGGAGTTTATTATAACCGATACGAGGGGAAGCACAAGCATAATTGCTATAAATAAAACGCTGACGGTAATTAATATATATTTTGTGATTTTGCGTGAAAAAATTTGTTTTTTATCTGAATAATCCATATTGCACCGCCTTACACTGCATTAACGCGCCTTGAACGGCGGATTTGTATTATATTAATCGCAAACATAAGCACAAAGGAGATAATAAGCATTACAAGGGCAATTGCCGTTGCGCTTGAGTAATCAAGGCGCTCAAGCTTTTGCATAATTACATACGATACAACCTGCGTACCGTTTTTTGCGCTGTTTCCTGAAATGTATATTACGCTTCCGTATTCGCCTATACCTCTTGCAAGAGCAAGGCTGAAACCTGTCAGAAGCGATGGAAAAAGCTCGGGGAAAACAACCTTAAAAAATGTTCTTCTCCTGCTTGCACCGAGTATATACGCCGCTTCCTCATACTGGCTGTCAAGCGTTTCAAGTACCGGCTGAACAGAACGCACGGTAAAAGGTATTCCGACAAACACAAGCGCGACTACAATACCAATATGCGTATAAGAAACGTCAAGTCCAATTCCCGATAAAAATCCGCCGGGAAAACCTGTATTTGAATACATTTTTGAAAGGGTTATGCCCGCTACCGCCGTAGGAAGCGCGAAAGGAAGTTCGATAAGTCCATCGAGGATACGCTTGCCAAAAAAGTCGTATCTTACCAGTACCCACGCGAGCATAAGACCGAAAACGCTGTTAATAAATGCGGCGATAAGCGCACAAAATATACTTGTGGCAAAAGCGCTTACAACGTTCGGTTCGGATATAAGTTCAAAAAATTCTTTGGGGCTGAGTCTTAAAGAATAAAGAAGTACGGATGCAAGCGGTATGATGATAAGCGTAGAAAGCATAGTAACAGTTATACCCATAGTCAGTCCGAACCCCGGAATAACACGAACCTTACGCGAACCTTTCAGAGTTTTTTTCATATAATTTCATTCCCACCGTAAAGCGGCAAGTTACAGTCGGTAGGTATACCTCTTGTTGCTTGCCGCTAAGTTATTTATTTTTATCCGTTATATATTTGGTCAAAAATAGCGTCGTCATCAAAGAATTTTTCGTACGCTTTATCCCAGCCTCCGAAGTCGTTGATTGTTATAAGCTTGACATTAAGGTCAAATTTATCGGAGAAGGTTTTTAAAATTCTTTCATTTGACGGACGGTATCCGCTTTCTCCAATAATTTTCTGCGCTTCATCAGAGTATAAATAGCTAAGATACTTTTTCGCAACCGTTTCCGTGCCGTCCTTTTTAGCGTTTTCGTCAACTACCGCAACACTCGGCTGTGCGAGGATTGAAACGCTCGGGGTGACGATTTCATATTTATCGGGATATTCGGAAACGCTGTTTAAAGCTTCGTTCTCCCATGCGATAAGCACATCGCCCTGACCGTTTTCCACAAATGTTGTTGTAGCTCCTCTTGCGCCGGAGTCCATAACGGTAACATTTTTGTAAAGTTTTCTTACGAAGTCTTTAGCCTTTTCTTCATCGTTATTATTGTTATTAAGAGCATACTGCCACGCGGCTAAAAAGTTCCAGCAGGCTCCTCCGCTGCTCTTAGGGTCGGGGTTAATAATTTCAACGCCTTTTTTAATGAGGTCGTTCCAATCCTTAATACCCTTGGGATTACCCTTGCGTACAAGGAAAACAATAGTAGATGTATAAGGTGCGGATTCGTTTTCAAATTCCTTAATCCAACCGCCGTCGATAAGTCCAGCCTGTTCAATCAGAGTAATATCGTGGGCGAGAGCAAGCGTAACAACGTCAGCCTCCGCGCCCTCAATTACAGAACGCGCCTGCGCTCCCGAACCGCCGTGGGACTGAATAATTTCAATATCTCCGCCTGTCTGGGATTTATAAAATTTTGAAAAAGCTTCGTTGTACTTTTGATAAAGCTCGCGGGTCGGGTCGTAGGATACGTTGGTTATTTTTATGTTATTGTTATCAGCGCTGTTTGATGATGGTGAACACGAACACGATGCAAGCGCTGACGCGCAAAGTATAACGGCTGTAATAATCGAAATAATCTTTAATAACCTGTTTGTTTTTATTAATCTCATTATCTTAAATACCTTTCCTTAATTTATCTGATAAATTATAATGGGTGAAAATGATAGAAAATTGATAAAAAATTCCAAATCAGAGCGGTTAGAGGTTCATTTTGGTAACAAAGCTTTAAATTATTATATCACATTTATTTCAAAATCAACTGATAAAATTCAAATTAATTTGGAAAATAAAAATTGGAGGGTTACAAAATGGGGAATATGACTCACCTTGATGAGCTTGAGGCTGAGGCCATCTATATAATGCGCGAGGTTGTAGCGCAGTGCGAAAAGCCCGTTATGCTCTATTCAATCGGTAAGGATTCTTCGGTTATGTTACACCTTGCTTTAAAGGCATTCTATCCCGAAAAACCGCCGTTTCCTTTTTTGCACGTTAATACAACGTGGAAATTTCATGAAATGATTGAATTTCGAGATAAGATTGCCGAAAAATACGGCATTGAAATGCTCGAATATATTAACGAGGAAGGGGTTAAGCAGGGGATAAACCCGTTTGACCACGGCTCGGCATACACTGATATTATGAAAACAAAGGCGCTTAAACAGGCGCTCGACAAATACGGTTTTACCGCGGCATTCGGTGGCGGAAGACGCGATGAGGAAAAGTCGAGAGCGAAGGAGCGCATCTTCTCTTTCAGAAATTCGGAACACGCGTGGGACCCGAAAAATCAGCGCCCCGAGATG
The DNA here is from genome assembly GCA_947627345.1 of uncultured Clostridia bacterium. Lineage (GTDB taxonomy): Bacteria > Bacillota > Clostridia > Oscillospirales > Acutalibacteraceae > Ruminococcoides. The sequence goes on along the minus strand of CANQVS010000007.1, from coordinate 19,344 downwards.
TGGAAGCTGTTTAACGCTGAAATAAATAAGGGCGAAAGCGTCAGAGTTTTCCCGATTTCCAACTGGACGGAAAAGGATATTTGGCAGTATATAAAGCGTGAAAATATTGAAATTGTACCTCTCTACTTTGCGGATGTACGTCCTTGCATTGAGCGTGACGGAAATATAATTATGGTAGACGACGACCGCTTGAAGCTTCGTGACGGAGAAAAAATTGAGTATAAAAAAATTCGTTTCAGAACTCTCGGCTGTTATCCGCTTACAGGCGGAATTGAGAGCGACGCACAAACGCTTGATGAAATTATTGCGGAAACCTTGAGCGCGGTTTCCTCCGAGCGAACCAGCCGTGTAATCGACAGCGACGGAGGAAGCGCAAGTATGGAAAAACGCAAGAGGGAGGGTTATTTCTGATGAACGGATTGCTTAAGTTTATTACGTGCGGAAGCGTTGATGACGGAAAGTCCACATTAATCGGACATATGTTATACGACGCAAAGCTTATATTTACCGACCAGGAGGAGTCGCTTGTACTCGACAGTAAGGTGGGTTCAAGAGGCGGTGAAATTGACTATTCGCTTTTGCTTGACGGCCTTATGGCGGAACGTGAGCAGGGAATTACAATTGACGTTGCATACAGATATTTTACCACGGACAAGCGTTCATTTATTGTTGCGGATACCCCGGGACACGAGGAATATACCAGAAATATGGCTGTCGGCGCGTCGTTTGCCGAGCTTGCCGTAATCTTGGTTGACGCGTCGCAGGGAATGCTTACCCAGACAAGACGTCATACAAGAATATGTTCGCTTATGGGAATTAAACACTTTGTTTTTGCCGTAAATAAGATGGACTTAATCGACTTTGACGAGAAAAGATTTAAGAAAATCAAGAAAACCATTAAAATCCTGCTCGCTGAATTTGACTATGAGAGCGCAGAGGTAATTCCTGTTTCCGCGACAGACGGCGACAATATAACTTCTTTGTCTGACCGTACGCCGTGGTACAAGGGCAAAAGCCTGCTTTCGTATCTCGAAACGGTTGATGTACAGAAAAGTGACAACGAAAACGGATTTACTATGCCTGTTCAGCGCGTATGCCGTCCCGACCACACTTTCCGCGGTTTTCAGGGACAGATTGAAACGGGTGAAATTTCAGTCGGCGATGAGGTTGTGACATTACCGTCCAATGAAAAGGCAAAGGTAAAATCAATAATTGACGCGGGAAAAAACGTGGATTTTTCCGAAAAAGGCCACGCCGTAACCTTACAGCTTGACAAGGAGGTTGACGTTTCAAGGGGTTGTGTTCTTGTTAAAGACGCAAAACCCGAGATAAGCAGCCTTTTTACGGCAAAGATACTTTGGATGGACGATACAAAGCTCGTTGCGGGAAAAAATTATATGCTGAAAATAGGAACAAAAAGTATTCCTGCCGTTGTTATGAAAATAAAATATAAAATCGGAGTTAACGACGGAAGCGAGCTTACCGCTAATGAAATTTTTAAGAATGAAATCGCTGTGTGCGACATAAGCACTTCAGAAAAAATCGTGTTTGATAAGTTTGAAACGAATCAGGCGTTGGGTTCTTTCATTTTAATTGACAGAATATCTCATATGACGTCTGCGTGCGGCGTCGTTGAACACGCGTTAAGACGTTCCGATAACCTAACGTGGCACGATATGGATATTTCACGTGACCAGAGGGCGGCTCAAAAAAATCAGACCCCTAAGACAATTTGGTTTACGGGCCTTTCTGGTTCAGGAAAGTCAACTATTGCTAACGAAATCGAGAAAAGGCTTTTCACCGAGGGTTATCACACTATGACTCTTGACGGAGATAACGTGCGCCTCGGACTTAACAAGAACCTCGGTTTTACAGAAAGTGACCGTATTGAAAATATAAGACGCGTCGCGGAGGTTTCCAAGCTGATGAATGACGCGGGACTTATCGTTATCACTTCATTCGTTTCTCCTTACAGACGTGACCGCGTGAGAGCTAAGGAAATAATCGGCTATGATAATTATATTGAAGTTTACGTCAGCACTCCGCTGAGCGAATGTGAAAAACGTGACGTAAAGGGTCTTTACAAAAAAGCCCGCAGCGGAAAAATCCCGAATTTTACAGGTATCTCCAGTCCCTATGAACCGCCGAAAAAGGCTCACATAGTTGTAGATACATCAAATCTTACTATTGAAGAAGCGGCAGACAAAGTGTATGACAAAATTAAGACTTTACTTTAAGGAGTAATTATGTTAAAACTATATTTGCATATCGGAATGCCAAAAACAGGTACAACCTATATACAAAATTTTCTGCGTGCAAACAATAACGTCCTGAAAGAAAAAGGCTACGTTTATCCCGATTTCGGCGTGAGATTTGACGCAGTAGGAGCTAATCGAAACGCTCATTTTTTAGTAAGCGTTATCAGAGATGAAAACAAAAAACGTCTTGTAGGTACGGAACACGAGATTGAAGACGAGTGTTTTGAAAAGCTGTACGGACTGTTTGAGGAGTATCCGAATGTTATAATATCCGAGGAGTCAATCTGGAATTCAGCCGAGCGCAAAAGGGATAAGAACTTTTGGAAGAATTTGAAGGAAAGACTTGAAAGCCACGGTATTTCGCTTAAAATTATTGTATATTTAAGACGTCAGGATTTATATATACAGTCTTTCTGGGCTCAACAGATAAAGGAGAGCAGATTTTCCGATACTCTGCAGGAGTATATAAAAAGCTCTGCCTTTAAGCGCGCAAAGCTTGATTACAAACAAAGACTTGACGAAATCAGCGAGGTTGTAGGAAAGGAAAATATGCTCGTCAGGGTTTACGAAAAGGAGCAGTATGCTCCTCCGCAGAAAACCATTGTGTCAGATTTTCTGAAAACGGTCGGACTTCAGTACACCGATGAATACACAGAGCTTGAAAGACTTCCAAACCGAAGTCTTTCGGGCGTTTACCTCGAAACAATGCGTGAGCTAAATAAGGTTGGAATTTTTGACGTGCATAATAAATATGTGCAGGCGCTTATGAAAACCGTGGCGGAGAATAACGACGATATAAAGTCAATTTCCTCAAATGAGTTTATGACGAGTGAAGAGGCGGTAGAATTTCTCGCAAAATATAAAGATACAAACAACGCGGTCGCCCGCGAATACCTGTCCCGCGGGGACGAGGGTCTGTTTTTTGAAGAGCTTAAAGTTTCCGATGAGGGCAAGCATAAATATACATCAACCGATTATGTGCGTGTTTTGGCTCAAATGCTTGTTGTTCAGAATGAACAGGTTTGCGAGTTAAGAGAAGAAATTAAAGAGCTTAAAGAGGAAAACAAACAGCTCCAGTCAACTGTAAACTGGGTAACCGCGAGTTTTCCGAAAAAGGTTAAGAGAAAGCTTAAAAGACATATAAAGGAGATTTTTTCACGGAAAAAGACGGAGGTGTGATATAATGTCAGACAAGAGTACTGTGCTCGTTGTTGAAGATGATACAAAGCTTCGCACAACGGTTATGGACTATTTGTCCTCGAACGGATTTGAAGTGCTTTCGGCAGAGGACGGACTAAAGGCTATAGACATTTTTGAAGAACACATTTCCGAGATTGATATAATTCTCCTTGACGGAATGCTCCCAATGCTCGACGGCCTTGAGGTTCTTAAACGTATCAGAGAGGAGAGCAACGTACCCGTTATTATGATTTCCGCCCGTGAAACCGAAATGGACCAGCTTCAGGGCTTTTATACAGGCGCGGATAATTACATAACGAAGCCGTTTCTCCTAAGTGTTTTAAGAGAGCAGATAACAGCCCTCTTAAACCGCACGCAGAAAACTGAAAAGCTTATTGAAAGCGGTGCTTTAAAAATTGACACAAAACTGCACCGCGTTTATGTTGACGGAAAGGAAATATCCACAACGCCTAAAGAATACGATTTGCTTTTGTATTTTATTACCAATGAAAAAATTGTGCTTAACAGGGACACTATTCTCGACCGTGTTTGGGGTATCGACTACTACGGCGATTTCCGTACCGTGGATACAATAATTAAACAGCTGAGGAAAAAGCTGACCGATAAGCACAAGTACATTAAATCTGTTTACGGCGTTGGGTATTATTTTGAGATAGACGATGATTAAAAGAATTGCCGTAAAATATGTTCTGCTTATTGTTGCTGTAATAACGCTGGTAACGATAATTTTTGTTCCGATGTATATTTATGTGCAAAAGTCGATGTATATAAATCTTGAGATACAGAGTATGTCGGATTTTTGTAACGATATTACGCAAAAGCTCGACTTTGATGATAAGGACGACATAGAGAGTTACCTTGAAGATAATAATGAAAAAAGCTACACGGTTATTATTTACAACAGTAACCGTGAACGTCTTTTTACAACAATGAGATATGGAAGAAGCGACAATACAGAGTATAACAGGCATATAACAAAAATTCCTGAAAAATATATAAACCGTTATTCTTACGAATCCGCGCCCGTATATAGTGAAGAAGATGAATTGGAAAGAGAAACTATTGTTTTGCGCAGGATTGTACGAGATGAAGGTAAAACGTACTACATCTATCTGCGGGAAAGGCTCCGTAATGTTGAGTCAATTTTTGCGTATACAAATGAAGTGCTTGTCATTGTTCTTATCCTTTATATTGTAGTATGCGGAGTATTTTTGTTCTTACTTATGATGAGCCTTACGAGGTCTATCCGCTCGCTTAATACGGCAGTTAAGAAAATCTCGCAGAAGGATTATTCCGTACGTTATGAGGGGAAATTCCCTAACGATGAGGTCGGTACACTCGCGAGCAACTTTAACGATATGGCGGATACAATTCAGGATAATATCAATTCAATAAATAACTACAACTTCCTGCTTAAAGAGGATATTAACCATTTGAGAAAGTATGAAAATATGCGCCGTCAGTTCGTCCGAAATACAACTCACGAATTAAAAACTCCGCTTGCAATAATTTCAAGCCAGGTTGAAATGATGAAGTGTATCGAGGACGAGGATAAGAGAAACTACTATTACGAGTCCGCTATGGAAGAAATTCAAAAAATGAGCGACCTCATTACGAGCTTTCTTAATTACTCCATTAACGAAAATATCACCTTCGGCGATGTTACAAGAATTAATGTTTCTAAAAAAGTAAACGAGCTGTGCGACAAGAGCGCAAGCCTTATGCTTACAAAGAAAATCAAATTTTCGCGAAATATCGAGTACGGTCAATGGGCGTATATTTATGAACCTCATATCGAACATATCTTTAACAACTTTATCACAAATGCAGTAAAACACACTAAACCCGGAGGCAGGATTGAGGTTTCGATTAAAAAAAGCGAAAAAGGATGCCGTCTTTCTGTGTTTAATGAGGGTAAAAAGATTAAAGACAGCGACCTTGAAAAAATCTGGACAGAGTTCTTTACCACGGGAGGTTCGGATGAAAACGTCGGTTTGGGACTTTTCATTGTTAAGGAAATTGCCGAGATGTATCTGACGGAATGCGGAACGATTAATAAGAACAACGGCGTTGAGTTTTGGTTTGATATTATAACAGAATAAAATTAATTTTGACGTTTTATCTAAAAGGAGAGGTTTTGAACCTCTCCTTTTGTCTTGGTAATATCTTAAAAAATTGATGTTCAAAACTGTCCTTATCAAAACAATTAAAACTGTCCGTTTATAAAAGGACAGTTTTGTGATAACATACTTGCATACTTGATAATTATGAGGTATAAAACTAAATAACTTGGAGGTTTAAAATGCAAATATCAAACTTAAAAACCCGTGAAACGTCAAATTTGAAGCTGATAGTAATAAGCGCGCTGTTTACTGCGCTTATTACTGTCGCTACAAGCTTTATAAAAATTCCTACGCTACTTGGCTATGTCCACGCCGGCGATTCAATGATTTATCTTGGCGCAAGTGTTCTGCCCGGACCTTTTGGTATTATTTCCGCGTCGCTCGGAGGAGGACTTGCTGATTTGCTGGCAGGCTATCCGCATTGGGTATTGCCTACAGCGATAATAAAAGCCTTTAACGCGCTTCCGTTTGTGCTAATCAGATATTATTTAAAGAGAAAAAATAAGGATGACCGCATAATAAACGTACCAAATCTTTTAATGCTTATCCCTACGTCGTTTGTTACTGTTTTCGGATATTTTCTTGCTCATTTAATTATGTATGATTGGTCCTCAGCGCTTGCGGGACTTACAACCGAATGGCTTCAGCCTCTTGCGGGAGCTTTGATTTACATAGCTTTGGGTATCGGACTTGACGGGATAAAACTAAAGACAAATGTATTGAAAGAAGTTAAAAGATAAAAAATCTTAAAAATTCCCCCGTTTGACGACATTATATAATGTTCGTCGGGCGGGGATATTTTTAAATATCAAAATTTATGCTCAGAGCATACCAAAAGATAAGTAAAACAATGTAGTATAAGTCTAAAGGAGGAATTGATAATGAAAAAACAACAGAAATTAAAAACAATCGGGGCTTTGTCTTTAGTATCCCTGATGATGTTATCGTTTGCGTCTTGCTCGGGGAGCGCTGAGGTTAAAGAAAGTTCCGAGAGTGCGGTAACCGCGGCGACAACCGCCGAAAATAACAGTGAGGATACAAAGTCCGAAACCGAAGAAAACAAAAGCACATCAAAATCGAGTAAAAATCAAAGTAAAACTGTATCAAAATCCGCGTCGGTAACCTCATCGTTTAAGAAAATGCTGGACAGCTACGAGGATTTTATTGACAAGTATGTGGATTTTATGGAAAAATACAAAAAATCCAACGGAACCGATGCAACTCTGTTTCAGGATTACAGTAATATTATGAAGGAGTATTCCGACTGGGTGGATAAAATTGAAAATATTGACCAAGACGATTTAAGCCTTAAAGACGCAGAGTATTACTTGGAAGTTACAACAAGAGTGGCTAAAAAATTGTCAAAGGTTCAGTAATAATATTTAAAGCTTTTATTATAAGAATCTTTTAAACCGCTAAAATAAAATTTAATAACTGTGCTGACAGCACGGGACATAAGGACTGCCTTTGATTATAATTAAATCAAAGGCAGTTTATGTTACATATCAAAGTTATTTCTAAGTTGACAATTTTAATGTGAGGATATTATAATAGGCATTTGAGGTGAACCGATAAACAATCATATAGAAAATTGCAAATACAATAACACTTATTCCAGTTGCAGAAGCAAATAAAACGACATTATTGAGGTTTAACATTAAAAGCAGTTTTTGTATAATCGGAAACGCAAAGGCAAGATGTAAAGCGGTAAAGATAAGCGGAATAAAAAATACGGTCAAAAGCTGTGAATTGATACTTTTACGTATTTCACGTTTTGTCAAACCTATTTTCTGCATTATTTCAAAGCGTGACCGGTCTTCATAGCCTTCGGAAATTTGCTTATAGTAGATAATAAGAACAGTAGCAAAAATAAATACGATACTTAAAAGTATTCCCAGATAGAAAAGTCCTCCAAATAGGCTGTAAAAGTTGTTTCTTTCCATTTCTTGACTTTCACAGGAAAAATTAATGTTTTCAAATAGTGAATATGAACTTAGTTGTAAGTTATTGAATTTTTTTGATAATTCTATCTGTTTTTTTGGGCTGATTCCGGTATCAAAATTATATACCCAACGGCAAGTAATCATTTTATTGCCGTTATAGTCTGCAAGTTTGTCAAGTCCCTTTATACTTTCCTTTAAATCAGGCACGATAATCGCCATACTTGATACAATTAGCATTGAGGTATCAGATTTGTCTATAAAATCTTTAACTTGTTTTTTGATTTTAAATGTGTTTCCCCGCTTGAATGAAATGGTATCTTCTTTATAGTCGTTTTTATAAGTGTAGATAAGAGCTTCCCCTGTGCCAAGTGTTTCATTTTCTCCCATTATTCTGTTGTAATCGGACAGAGGTATAAAATAAAATTGGCATACACCGGTTAAAGCATCCATTGTGTTTGCTTTTGTCACATCTGTTTCAACTTTATTTCCTTCAATCAGTCCTGCTACAGATACGCTTCGGTAGTAATAAGAATTTTCGGGTATGAAATCATAATTTTTTATTACCTTAGAAATATCGCTGTGCAGAGCCGTAATCTTGTTTTCAGACAAATCATCTGTTTTTTCCATTCTATAATCCAGATTTATATCTCTCGGATAACGGTTGTTAATTGCATCCTCGCTTCCAAAATAAAGGCTTGCGGTAGAGGAAATCATCACGAGAACCATTGTTGAGAGAATGCATATAGACGCAAGTCCCGCACCGTTTCTTTTCATTCGGTAAGCCATTGAGGAAATAGATATAAAGTGATTAGGTTTGTAGTAATATTTCTTTTTCTTTTGAAGTATTCGACAGAAAAAAACCGATCCTGAAATCATTACAAGATAAGTGCCTATAATAACCATTACAACGGCAATAAAAAATGCAGTAAGCGCTGTCAAAGGGTTTTCAATAGTTACGGCAAGATAGTATGAGGCAGATAAAATCAGAATTCCCAAAATAGACAAAAACCAATTTCCCTTTGGGGGCTTTTCACCTATGTTCTCACTGTAAAGAAGCGTAACAGTGCTTGAAAACCTTATTTGCCTGATTGAATTCAGAAAAATCAGTAAAAAAATTACGCTGAAAATCAAAGCAGTCATTATAATTGACGTCAAAGATACAGATAAATTATAATTAACATCGCTTTTCATAATATTTACAAGCGCAAGTTCAGCAAGCTTTGAAAGTGAAATTCCTCCGATTAAACCAAAACAAAGTGAAGTTAGGGTTATAATTATTGTTTCCCAAAACAGAATTTTAGAAATATTTCTCTTGTCCATACCGAGTATATTGTAGAGACCGAATTCCTTTTTTCTTCGTCGAATTAAAAGGAAATTTGTATAGAATAAAAAAATACAGGCAAATATTGCAATAATAAAACTGCCTAATCCCAGCATAGAGCTGACTTCAGCCCAACCGCGCATATATGATAACGTCTTGCAGTTTTGTAAAAAGATAATAATATAGTACATCATTACCATACCGATACATGTTAACATATACGGAATATACATTTGTTTGTTTTTTCTAATACCGTCTAAAGCAAGCCTTAGATAAAATCTTTTTTTCATTATCTTCCACCGCCTGTCGCAAGTAAAGTCAATGTATCGGAAATTTTTTGATACAATTGCTCATCCGTATCGTTACCGCGGTAAATCTGATGATATACTTCTCCGTCCTTTATAAACAAAACCCGGTTTGCGGTGCTCGCCGCTTTAACCGAATGTGTAACCATCAAAATAGTCTGGCCGAATTGGTTGACTTTAGAAAAAAGCCGTAAGAGTTCATTTGCGGATTTTGAGTCCAATGCACCTGTGGGTTCATCCGCAAGAATTAGTTTAGGATTAGTAATCATTGCTCTTGCTACTGCGGCTCTTTGTTTTTGACCCCCTGATACCTCATATGGGAAATTTTTTAAAATTTTCGATAAGCCGAGTTTTTCTGCTATAGGTATTAAACGCTCGTGCATTTCCCTATGATTTTTCCCTGAAAGAACAAGCGGTAAATAAATGTTATCCTCTAAAGTAAATGTGTCTAAAAGATTAAATTCCTGAAACACGAATCCGAGGTTGTCCCTTCTGAAAGCCGAAATTGCCGACTCCTTTATTTCGGAGAGATTTTTTCCATCCAAAATAACATTTCCGTTTGTCGGTTTATCAAGAGCTGCCAAAATGTTTAGCAGAGTTGTCTTTCCCGAACCTGACTCTCCCATTATAGCGACGTAGTCACCCTTTTCCACACTGAAATTAACATTTTTGAGCGCCTCTATTTTATTTCCACCGAATCGTGTTGAATAAATCTTTTTAAGCTCTGTTACTTCCAAGATGCTCATTGTTGTTTTTCCTCCAATCAATTTTATGATGTAATTTTAGCATAAACGGGAAATGTATTGCCATTGAACAGGCTTACATTTCCCGCTTATAATCTTACACTTTCGTAAGAAGTTACTCTTTTTTTACGTCATACTGTTCCAAATTAATTTGGACGGATGTACCTTTGTCGAGCTTTGATGTAATAATTATTTGTGCGCCTAAATTTTTGCAAATTTTTTTACAGAGGTAAAGTCCGATACCGCTTGCTTTTTTATCTCTGCGTCCGTTATATCCGGTAAAACCTTTTTCGAAAATTCGGGGTAAATCCTCCGGCGCAATTCCAATTCCTGTATCTTCAATGCACAGCGTTTTCGTCTTTTGCATATATATTTTTATTCTTCCTTTAGGGGTGTATTTAAGGGCATTGGATAGAATCTGTTCTACCACAAATAATAACCATTTATCGTCTGTAACAACAGTTTCTTCACTCGGTTCATATGAAAGAGATATTTTTCTGTCAATAAATTCAGAAGCAAATTTTGCAACAGCCTGCTTAACAATAGTGTCTATTCTGTGTTCCTTGAACACATAGTCGCTTGATGAGAAATTTAAACGCAGAAATGCCAGCACCATTTCAACATATTGCTCAATTTTAAATAAATTAGACGATAGTTTTCGTGAGGTCTCTGTATCCTCATTTTGCAGGGTAAGCCTCATAGAAGCAATGGGAGTTTTAATTTGATGTACCCATAAAGTATAGTATTCCATCATATCGTGATAGTGGGCAGAGGCAAGAGTTTCAAGATTTGTCATCGCTGATTGTAAAGTTATGATAATTTCCTGATAATCTCTGTCCTCTACGCTTTCAATCTTAGGCATTGAAGTAATTATAGCACTACCTGTTTTTTTAACTTCGATAAGCTGTCTATGCTTGCGGTTTATATGGGAAAAATCTACAATAACAAAAATTAATCCCAATAAAAAGCAAAGAATGGACGGATACAATACTGCTTTTAAAGGTAATCGGTAGAGTACAAAGGTAACGAAAAAGACTACACAGAATAAAATAAGCACGAAAATCCCTTTTTTGTGTTGTTTTAAATATGCCGAAAACAGTTCCATAATTTCTCCTCAATTTAGTTCGTCGGTATTTTAACAACTTTACTCAACGATGTATCCGACGCCAAACTTTGTTTTAATAAAGTTTTTAAGTCCCGCGGTGTTGAGTTTGTTTCTCAATCGGTTAATGTTTACTGTTAAAGTGTTTTCGTCTATAAATTGCTCTGTTTTCCACAGACGTTCCATCAATTTTTCACGGCTGACAACCTTTCCCTTGTTTTCCATAAGGCATAGCATAATACGATATTCATTCTTTGTAAGAGGTATGTTTTCACCGTTATAGTTTAGCGTATAATCTCCTGTTTCCAAAAAAGCTCCTCTATGTTCTAAAACGGAAACATCGCAGTTAAAATCATACGTTCTGCGTAACAAAGACTGTATTTTTGCTATCAGCACGCTTTGGTCAAAGGGTTTTGCAATAAACTCGTCCGCACCCATATTCATCGCCATAACGATATTCATATTATCCGAAGCGGAAGAAATAAAAATAATCGGGACTTTTGAAACTTTGCGTATCTCTGTACACCAATGGTACCCGTTAAAAAAAGGAAGCGCTATATCAAGCAAAATGATATGGGGTTTATACTTGGTATAACAGCTCATAACATTTCGAAAATTTTCCACTATATAAGCATCAAGATCCCACTTTTCTGCTTGGTTTTTAATCGCTTGGGCAATTCCCATATCATCTTCAACAATCAATATCTTATACATTATATAACCTCTTGATTTAACTGTCTGAATTTTATGATTACACACAGCACAGCATACCATACATAAGTTGAATTGTCTACCGTTAAATTACAGAACTAATATAAAGTATTAATTGATTTACCCGCGATTTTTTGTGTTCGGCGACCGTTTCTTTCAGAAACAGTACCCGCCTCACACTTCACAGCTAAAAATGTGCCACAGGCACATTTTTTTAACGCTGTTTACCTTCTTAAGGTTCAAGTCCTGTTATATTTTTTGATAACAAAAAGCAGAGTATTTGTTAAAATACCCTGCTTTTACTGGTTGCGGAGGTTCGCAACATATTTTACCTGAAATTTTGTTTAGGTTTTTTTACAAGTCTTGACTGTTCAATAGCTGTTCCAGTTCGTCTATTTTCTTCTGCTGTTCATCAATGCGAATTGACGAGAGCACGCTGTTACAAGCATATAAGATTGCATTGGCTTCCTTTGGTTCGATTTCGCCATTATAAAGAGCATTAGCAATTTTAGTCATAGCTTTTCTTACGTCCGACGGTGTGGATAGTCTAAGCCGTTTTCTGGACATTATATCACCTCGTCGTATTCTCCTGCTTCTCTTGCGTCCTCCTCAGTGGCAGAAACTATTTGAAAGTGCATTACTTCGGTGTTGCTTTCAGTTAAGTTGTATTTCTTGTATAACTTATCAATAAAAGCCTTGAGTTCGTCCTCATTATCAAAGGTTTTGCGATTGATGATTGCGATTGCCTTGCCACTTTTATTTAGGCTCATAGAAAAGTGAATTTTGCCGTCGTCTTGCGGAATGGTAGTATATACCAAATAATAAGTAAATCTGTTGCTTGACCGTACTGTCATTATCATTTTATCAAGTCTATTCATTTATTCCACCTCGTAAGAGATACTCTCAATCATACTGCTTTCTTTGCCTACAATTCGTTTTTATTTTAACTCCCATATTATAGTTGCTCCTTACAAAATTGAGCGTATAGGCATAATGCCTATACGCCCTTTTTTATGCCATTTCCTGATAGTAAATAGCCTTTGACTTGTTATCAAGTACAAATGCGTCATATACTATTCTACCCTCAACAAGCGAACCGCTTATGCCAGGCGGATCCTCGTGTATTTTGTAGTCCTCAAGCTTTACAGGTGCTACAGTTGCGCACGGGTGGCAAATCATAAAGCCAAAATTTTCGGGCAAACGATTAGCAGGTACTTTTACAACATTGCACCCGTCAAGGATACCGAGTACACCTCTAAGGCGTATCTCATTGCCTATATCCGTTTCAAGTGTGATGTCCTTGCACTGCTTCATTAAAGCATAGACAGGAGGAGCTACAAGAATAGTCCTATTAACTTCGGGGGCTTCTGCTGTGTCGAGTGCTGTTGTTCCCTTTAAAATCTCGGTATAAATATTGGTGGGTGTAAGCGCGATTGCCTCAGGCTTATTGCCCGCTTTTTTACACATAATGTCATATGTGTATGCGTCTACCTCAGGTATAACAACTTCTCTTACCTGCCTCGACAGTGCTGTAGCTCCTTGTAGCTGTTGTTTCGTTTCGTCAGCGTCGAGCTTATCAATGGCAAATGTAAAGGAACGATCCTTTTTTAATGTCATTTCCTCGGTCGTGGCGTCAAGCCCTGCAACCTCGCCATATCTCGACCAATTTTCGCCCGTTCCAGGTCTGTCATAGTCGTTCATCTTTGAAGTGCTGACCTTATAGACTTTCACAGAGTGTGCGCCTGACCAATCAAAGTCTTGATTGGTTATAAGTTCTCTTTTACTCTCCGTTGTAAACATTTCATCTACATACGGCTTAAATTCAGTGACTAAAACAATAGCCATATATCATATTACCTCTTTTCTTATTTTGAGGTAAGTCCAAACGCCTGCTTTAAAGAGCTATCACCGTCAATGCTTGTGTTTGTAGCGCTTTGTGGCGTGCGTCCATTGACTTTAAAAATCTTGTCAACCTCGGCGGCTATATGCTTGTCAACGTAGGATTTCAGCGTATTAACCCTTTTAGTTATGCTGTCCTCGGTTACGTCGTCGCCTGTTACAACAAAGTCGATAAGTTCTAAAGCTGTGTCGCTTCCGTCGTCCAAGCCTGCGTCTTTTATTGCCTTGATAGCATATAGACGGTTTTCTTTATCGGCTAAAGCCTTTTCCTTTTCCTCAAAAGCCTTTTCACGATCGGCTACGGCGTTTTCCCTTGCCTCAACATCAATCATAGCTTTTGTATACATTGCTTCGCTTTTCGCCCTCTCTCTTGCAAGACGATCCGAAACAATCTTGTTTACCTCGTCCTGAGTAAATGTTTTGTCGGCGTTCTGTGCGCCGCTTTCCTCAGTCTGTGTGTTATCCTGCTGTTCTTCGGTTGCAGTTGTGGTGTTGTTTATTTCATTTTCCATAATGGTGACCTCCGTTTAACGTCCGTACGACTTTTTACTAAATTCTATATGTAAGGAAGAAACAATTAAAAAGACACGAGCCAACCTCAATAATGAGACTGTTCCCGTGTCTTGAATAGACTAACCAAAATAGGCGGTACTCGTGTTCTTTTCAACAATATTATTATAGCACATAGGGGGGAGGGTGTCAACCGTAAATCCCTTTATTTATGCGATTTCCTGCGTTTTTTAGTAGCCAAATATGTATGAAAAAACGGCTTATTACGATCACTTTTAGTAACTTTTAAGATACCTAAATGCTTGTTACTTTGGATTTTCTCCGTCAGCTCCTCAGCTACCTTGCGTTCATCTTCTTCGTAAGTTATTCTAATCTTCATTTTTTTACCTCCTGTTCGCTGATTATATCCAATTCTTCCTCAGTCATTACATCATATTCCAAAAAGCAACGACAATTACAGTCGTGATGAGCTACGCCACTTCCTCCTGGGTATTTTGTTTTTACACCGTCGGAAAATTTAAAGAAGTCCCCGACACGGATTGTCTTGCCCTCCATAGCGACGTGATCCGCTCCGTTTTTGCTCTTATAGGTTTTCCACCCTGATTTAGTCTTGCGGCGGACGTTCGGACGTACTTTCTCATCTTGCATTGTGTGCCAAATTACAACAGATACTATGCCGCTACCCTCTAAGCTCTGCGCTATATTCTCCGCACTGTCATATAAACCGCTTTCAATATTGCGGTGACTTTCCGTGCGTACAATGTTTGTAGCCTTTTTATAGCTTATATCCAACTTGTCCGTAAGTCGCCTTGCCATTTTTTCGTATCTATCGCCGTTCATTAACCCTATAGTAAGCTCCTGTTTGATATTATAGACGATTTCCTGACGGTGTTTCTCTAAAACGTGAGGCAATGTTAATTTAGATATGTTGTTATCAAGGGACTGTTTCAAGATTTCAGGTCTTACAAGGCTTCCACGAACAATAGACGCTACATTTTCAGTATTAGACGCCGACTGAACAGCTTTTAGCATACCCTCATAGCAATTTGTATATGTAGCTTCAACTAAGCCCATAATCTCCGTTTTTATTACGGGCGTGATACTGTCTACTTTTGCTACAATTTCCTCTAAAAACCTTGCTTGTCTTGATCTGTTCTGTAGGCTTGTATACGATAAATGCCCCTCGTCGTCTGCATAATTAAAATACTCGTTAGCAATGAAGTTTTTAAGCTCTTGCATTAACTGCTTGTATATCTTTCGTATTTTCTTTTCAGACAATATTTCCCTGTGTTCTTCTATTCGCTTTAAATCGTGTAACAGTTCATTCAATGACTGTTTTGCCTTTGGCATTTGCTATCCTCCTCTTGAGTGGCTGTATAGGCTGTCAAATCGGCATATTTGACAGCCTTGCAACCTTTTATCTACTCTCTTTGCCTGCCTTATAGACTGTTCCAAATAAAAGAATACTAAAGGCAGAATGGTTAGTGTCTTTTAGCTCTGCGTGCTTTTCCTCAAATTCAGTTACAATCTCTTCTAATTTGTCCTCGAATTCTTCGGGTATATTATGTTCGCGCAATAACTTTTGGATCAAGTCATATGTTTTTTGTGTCATAGTTGTATGTCCTTTCTTTATATACTGATTGTATAATACTAAATGTAATTTTATCCCTGCATATATATTTACTGTTCCTTATTTTGTTTACTCGGCAAGAAGCCGCTGTAGGCGTGCTATTTTCTTGTCTACCTCTTTAGGTGTGCCGTAATATTCGGGGTGTGCTCGTATTCTCTCAAGCGCGATTTCGTGCTGTCTGCGTTCGTTCATCATTTCAAGCCCTAAGAGAGGTACAGAGCCCTCGGTGTACTTGTCAGCTGTAATAAGCTCACCTTCTTCGTTCTTTACATACCCTAATATAGGGACATACATTGTTTCGCCTGTTTGTTTCATATTTTGCTCCTTTGTATTGATTTTTCGGAGCAGACAAGTTATAATAAACATATCCGCTCGCACACTTTGTTTGTTTTGCGGTTCGCTCTTGCTTCGCTTTGGTCGGCTGTGCAAGAGCTTTTTTATGTAAGTTAAAAATAATCAACTCCCTTTATATATTTTGGCGGATCGGCGATTTTTGCAATTTCGTCCAATTCATATGAGGCGTTTCGTTGTTGTGGTTTAGCGTCTTGCTCCAGCCAATCAAGTAGCGTTGAAAAATGATTTTTATACTTCCGACCTGTATTTTCCAAATATCGTGAAAGCCTTTCAATTTTAGCCTGATAATCTTTCGGGTATGCTTTTTTCAGTTCATCAAGCTCGCCTTGTGTAAGCAAAACATTTTTAAATCGTCCGAGGGGCGAGAGCGTCCCCTCCCTCTCATTCTTATAATTATTAAAATTCTTATTACCCTTCTCATATTGTGGTTGGTCGCTGGTTGACTGTTGGTTATTCGCTGGTTGTTCGCTGGTTGTTTTGTTGGTCGGCGATTGATACTTATCCCAATTAACGATAGTAATAATGGTAAATTTGGATGTTGAACGGGTGGTTATTTCGCTGGTTGCTTTCAAGTGTTCTAACGCGGTTCTTACTTCTTGTTCCGAGATGTTTAATTCACTTGATAAATGTTTTCGGCTTGTAACGACTTGCCCACGCTTGATAGTGATATTTTCAATCTCTCCGTCGCTAATATTTGCTTTGAGCAAAAGGTGAATAAATACCCTCATTGTGTTACCGTTTTTGTACCAACGCCAATCGAGCAAACCTCTAAAAAGTTTGATGAATGTTGAACCGTCTAACAATCGTCCTCCCCACCTCCAAAAATCGGCGTGACACCGAATTTCTTAATTAGAAATTGAGCAATAACGTCAGCAGGGATTTCTTCCCAATGAGCGCTTACAAGCTCCATTTCGCCGCCAACTTTTCGGATTGTCGCGCTGATAGGAATTCTACATATTTCTTCCTGCACCGTTAGTCCTCGCTTTCTATAAGTTCTGTTGCTTTAAGCCTCAATGCTTTGGCAATTTTTACGGCGGTGTCATAGCTACAAGACTTGCCGTTTCTTACAGCTGACAATGTGGCTTTTGAAATGCCTGTTAGCTCTTTCAGTTTGTTATTCGTAAGCTTATACCTCGCCATTTCAACACGCATAACAGTGTTATTTATACGAACATTCATTGTATCACTTCCTTTCAAATGTTCTTTATAATAACATTATAGTCAAGCATTTTGGTATTGTCAAGAATATTTTTCAAAAAATATTGTTTTTTTGTTCCTGATAGTGTAATATAAGATAAAAGGAGCTGATAGAATTGAATGTAGGGGAAAATATAAGAAGTGTTAGAAAGCAAAAAAAACTTACCCAAGAGCAATTGGCTGATAAAATAGGTGTTAAAAGATCGGTCGTTTCTAAATATGAAAATGATTGTGTGAAAATTAGTGTAGAAACACTTGAAAAAATAGCAAAAGCCCTTGATGTTGATATTTTTGATATATATATAGGTTCTGATTGGTATAATTATAATCACGAAGAAGATAATGAGGAAAGAGCAAAAATAAATAAATCAATAGTTGATTTAATAGTTCAAGCAGAAGAGGAAGAAGTACAAAAACAACGAATGGACACAATCCAAAAATACGACAGCTTGAACAAAAAAGGGCAAAAAAAAGCAAACGGGTATATAACCGATCTTACGCAGATTGATGAATACACAGCCACGGACGAGGCGGTACCGACGGACGAGGACGACGAATGAGTAACGCTGTAATATATGCCCGTTATAGCTCCGATAAGCAGACAGAGGACAGCATAGAAGCTCAAGTAAGAGCTTGCAGGGACTATGCGGCTAACAAGGGCTATAATGTAATAGACGTCTATGCAGATGAAGCTATAAGCGGAAAAGGCTCTAAAACCGCCCAACGCGCCCAGTATCAAAAGATGTTAAGGGATTGTAAGAAAGGCGAATTTGATACGATACTGATCCATAAATATGACCGTATAGCCCGTAATGTAGGCGAGCACGTCAACCTTACTGCCAAACTTCAAGAAATGGGCGTTGAATTGATTGCAACAGCCCAAGACTTCGGCAAAAGCAATGAAGCTAAAATAATGCGTAACCTTATGTGGGCATTGTCTGAATACTACATTGACAACCTTGCAGGAGAGGTTCGTAAGGGCTTAAAGGAAACGGCTCTAAAAGGTCTACACACGGGAGGCGTTGCGCCCTTTGGTTATGACATAGTAGATCAAAAGTATGTTATCAATGAATTAGAAGCCGAGTATGTAAGAAAAATCTTTGTCGCCGCTATGAACCGTGAGGGATTTACTGACATCATCAAAGAGCTATCAGAACGCGGTATAACGGGTAAAAGGGGAAAGCCTATAAAATATACTCAAATATACGAAATGCTCCGAAATGAGAAGTATACGGGCGTTTATGCGTATTCTGTAACAGAGGAGAAGAACCGAGCCGACAGAAGAACAAAACCGAACGCTATAAGAATAGAAAATGCCCTGCCGATCATTATCGACAAGGCACAATTTAACGAGGTGCAAAAAATTATGAGTGAACGAAAGCAAACGGGAAAGAAGTCTAATTATCTATGCAGTGGTCTTGTATACTGTGAATGTGGTGCTAAAATGCACGGAATGACCTCAAAACGAAAGGGACATAGCTATCCATACTTTTATTGTTCTAAGCGGTGCGGCGCTCCTGTCGTTCATATGGAGGACGTAGACAAAGCCGCTAAGAAGTATCTTACAAGCCTATTGTCGGACGAGAACCAAACACGCATTAGCAAGGCTCTAAGGTCGTATAAGGGCGCGGAAAAGGAGCGCATAGATGATTTTAAGGCTATCCTAAAAAGTCGCATAGACGAGAAGCAGAGACGCTATGACACGTTAATGAATAATCTTTCAAGCGGTGTGCTTCCTGCTGAGGTTGTCGCTGACATTGGAGCTGAGATGAAGCTCCTTAAAGATGAAATTGCTTGCCTGCAGGCTACCGAACCGCCGAAAGACTATACTGTGGATCAAGTTAAGAATTGGCTTGATACTCTCAAAAACAGTCCCAACACGTCGGCTATACATCTTCTTATAAACCGCATAGATGTAAAAAATAAAACCGAGTTCAATATACAAAGTACATTAAACTCGGTCTTATGTGAAACTGGTTGCGGAGGGAGGACTTGAACCTCCGACCTTCGGGTTATGAGCCCGACGAGCTACCAACTGCTCCACTCCG
>CANQVS010000006.1 GCA_947627345.1 uncultured Clostridia bacterium | reverse complement strand
CTCAGGGCGTCAGCGAGGTTATTATTAACGATTTACGCGACAATTTTAACGGAGAGTGCAGTGAAGTAGGTATGTATCTTGCTATGGCAAGAGTTGCTGACAGAGAGGGCTATCCTGAAATTTCTGCCGCTTTTGAGAAATATGCGATGGAAGAGGCAGTCCACGCCGCTAAATTCGCGGAGCTTTTAGGCGAAGTCGTAACAGATTCCACAAAGAAAAATCTTGAGATGCGCGCTGAGGCTGAAGCAGGCGCTTGCGAAGGTAAATTTGACCTTGCTAAAAGAGCAAAGGCGGCAGGTCTTGATGCTATCCACGATACAGTTCACGAAATGGCTAAGGACGAAGCAAGACACGGCGCAGGCTTTGCAGGCCTTTTAAAGAGATATTTTTAATTAGTGTCTTATAATGTTTCTTTTTAATGAAAGACCTGAATTCCGCATATAAACGTATTTTTAAAGACCAAAAAATACGATAGCAGAGTAGATTTTCTACTCTGCTTTTTATTATATAAGGCTATATAACAACTGACCTCGCTTAACGAGGTCAGTTGTTGTGATTAAGATATGACAATATAAGTAAAATATAAATTACTGGCTTAACTTTACTACTAACGTATCGCCAACAAATTTAATATATCCTTTATTTGGATATTCAGGCATATTTTTTACTGCCTTATTCTTTGAAATATTTTCTGTCTTTTTATCATCTGAAACATTTAAATTATAGTTCAATACATATTTAAAATAATAGGGTGCAGTATGAGATTGAATAATTACCGGCTTAAATGCCCAAAGATTACTAAACTCATCAAAAGGTTCAACTTTATCATAAGATGAGCTTGTTCCAATAAAGGCAACCTCTGTGCTTTTGCTATTAAAGCCATCGGTATTACGCAAATCATCTACAACATTTGTCATTTGAGATAATGTTGCATTAAATTGGAGTTCTTTTTCTGTATATAAAACATTTGCAACTTTAATATTATTAAAAATTAATATAAATAATCCAACTATAGCAAGGCCTTTAAAATATGTTTTTAATTTTTTAACATAAAGTTCTTTACTATCTGTTTTTATAAATTTCCAGATTATAATTATTATAATAATATAATAGAAACAAAATGAATAGTGCATTAATGTATGTGTCCAACTATTAAAGAAACACGCTACATTCATTGCAAAAGGGATAAAAGCAGTAATTATTAAAACACTTATTTTATTTATTATAGATAATTTTTTTCTAATTAAAAGATAAATAAAAGAAATTAATGCAATTAATGCAATAATAACTGATATTATCTCCACTATATATAGAGGAGTAATAGAAACCGGCGGAAATAAGTTTCTAATACAATCTTGGTATGCCCCTATAATGTTTTTTATAATTTTTATTAGTCCGCCACTTATAAGATCAGTTGCATTCGTTAGGCTATTTCCTGTTGAGGATTCTAAACTTGTATTATACAACAGACAAAACAATCTACATAATATAAAATATGCTACAGCACTACATATCAATGTCAATAATATTTTGAAAGCATTAGATAATACTAACTTAACTTTTTCTCCATTCATAAGTTTTAAAATATAATAAAACATAACTAAAACTAAAAAAGCAGAAATGTAACTTTGATAAATTCCAAGTACTATTGTTAATGACAGACCACACATACAATACCTAAACTTCATTTTCGAGGAAGTTAAAATGTATGAGGACAATACTGCTAAAAACAGTGCAAACATATTTACATCGAACTCATGAATATAAGTAGCTATCTGGGTAGTAACAGTTAAGTTTATAACCATAAAGGATGACATAACAACTATTATTAATCTATTTTTAATGTTAAACATCTTTACACAGAAATAAACCGATAATCCAATCCAGAAAAAGGCAATTATAGAAATAAACCAAGGCATAATTAAATATGTAGATGTAATTCCTCTGTAAATGGGAACAAACCATCTCCCAAGTTCTACTTTCCACAAATTAATACCCTCAAAAAAACCTCCGCTATAAAAGTGAGTTACGGAATCATGTGATATATTATTATGTAAAAATCCATAAGCATGAGCTATTACTCCTAATAAATAGGTCGTTAACATTGAAAAGAATAATCTTGATTTTAAAAATGAGTCTTTCCTAAAGTTTTGCCAATCAATTTTTTTAATATTCTGTATCAAATATAGTCCCCCTTAAAAATGTAAATCCATTTTTATTAATTATTTTATATTGTTTTTGTTAAATATATATAATTTACTAAATATATAGTTCAATATTATAACAATGATATTTGAAAGTAACTTCCATATATTTGAATTCATAGAAAAAATATCAACAGCCAAAAACATTATTATTACATCCAACACACCTGTTGCTAAACGTGCAACTGTAAATGAACATATTTCATAAAACACTGTTTTCTTATCAAATAATTTACTATTGAAAACCCATAACTTATTGGTGACAAATGCAAACGCTACAGCTATTATCCACGCAATAATCGTTGAAATAATATTAGATATTGTAAAAGTATCATAACATAAAAAATATACTGCCCAATTTAAAATCGTGGTACATACACCGAAAAATAAATAAGCAAAAATGCTTTTATACTTTAAATAAAATTTCTTTACTTTTTCCATATTATATCTCCATACAAACTTCCTTTTATAATATAAAAACATATCTAAATTTCTCTTTTTAAAGTTTTAAATTCCTTAATAGCTTGGTTGCCAATTTTAACAATTTTCTTTAAATTAATTGAATTTGTTCCCCTTTCACGAGGCTTAAAAGATATAGTTTGAAAGTTAATTTTTTCGTTATAATATTTAAAATATGTCGTAATCATAATATTTGGTAAATTATAATCAGGATTTAATTTGTATAAATAATTTTTTAGTTTTTCTGCTTTCATTAATCTAAATGGTGCATTTGCATCAGGAACTTTTACGCCAAAATAATGTTTTACAAGTCGGCAAACTACCTTTTCCACAAAAGCGCGGGATTTCCCATCACCCCGTGCTTTTCTATACCCAAAAATCCCTTCAAAATCATTACGTTCATCCCAAAATTTATCAAACTCTTCAGGATTAGTCTGTCCATCAGAATCCGTTTGGAAAATCCAATCTGCTCCATTCTTTAAAGCATAATCATATGCAAACCAAACAGTTGTGCCGTGTCCGCCGTTAGGCTTTGTAAGAGGTATAAACAGAGGGTGGGTTTTTGCATACTCCTGCATAATTTTATATGTATTATCTTTACTGCCATCATCAACTATAACCAACCTCGATTCCGGGTTTTCAGAATACTTTAATATTACAGGATACCACTCATCCAATGTTTGTTTTATATTCTCTTCTTCATTATAGGCAGGCATTACAATAAATAGTTTATCCAATTTTATCATTCCCTTTTAATTAACCTCAAGCTGAAAAACTGTGTTAATTAATACAACTTTATACTCATACTCCTAATTAACAACATTTTTTCAAAAGTATTATATAATAATCAAATTAATTTGTCAATTAAAATATACATATATTGATAATTAATTATCTATCTACGTAAGATATAATTATCAAGAGGTGATACCCGTGCTTTATGATATGATAAAAACTTTACGTGAAGATGCCGGTTATTCCCAATCCCAATTAGCAAAAAAACTTGATGTTACCAGAAGCTCGGTAAATGCATGGGAAATGGGGCTATCTACTCCAACTACTCATTATGTTGTGGCGCTTGCTAAACTGTTTCATGTTTCAACAGATTATTTATTAGGGATTGACAGCAAAAGAAATATTGTTCTTAACGATTATAGTAAAAGCGAAATTGAGTTAATCTATAATTTGCTTAAATACTTTGACGAGCACAAATAATTTCAGTAAAGTTTATTTACATTATGTTTCGGCTTATAATAAAACTCCACCCTATCCGTTTTGGATAGAGTGGAGTTTTTTTGGTTATTTATTTTTTGTATTTTATTTATATTTTGCAAATCCGATTGATGACAGTTTCATACTGAGGTGATTTGAGAGAATGGTTTTCCAGCCTGCAAATGAATCATGAAGCAAAGCATTGCTCATCTGATTTACATAATCGGTATTAGTGACATTTCCGGAATCAATTGTAAAATTGAGGTTTGTTTTCGATGTGTATGAACTTGCGGTTAAAGTTGATAAAGCTACATAATATTCCTCACTATCTGACGACTCATACATTGAAATTACCGAAGGTTTTGATGTTCCGCTTTCTGATATTTTCATAGAAACCAAATATGAACCGTTTGAGCCTTGATAGTATCCCGCGAATTGAAAGTTTTTATTTTGTGGGTCATATGTCACATCAAAATAGTAATCGTCATATGCATAAGAAATATATTTACATCCGTCAGTATCACTTTTACCGTTTTTGTTAATATATTTTTTCATTTCTGAATAAGGATTGAGAACCTTTACAGTACCTCTCGCCTCATAGCCGTTATAACATATAGCTGTTATGGTTACCTTTCCCGCCTTTTTCCCTTTTACTACACCGCTATTGTTTATAGTAGCAATATTTTTATTAGAAGTTTTCCATTTTTTAACAGCAGATGTGCATGTCAGTTTAATCGTATCGTTTGTATAGACTGTGAATGATTTTGAAAATAAAATTCTTTTCGGCTTAACGGCAACTTTACACTTATATTTTTTACTTTTATATTTAGCTGTTACGGTTGCGGTGCCGATATTTTTTGCCGTGACTTTACCCTTTTTACTTACAGTCGCAATTGACTTTTTTGAACTTATCCATTTTACCTTTTTTGCTTTGGCATTTTTCAATTTAAGTGTATAAGTTTTTCCAACCTTAATTGAAATTTTAGTTTTATTCAGTTTAGGTCTTGCCTTAGCGCCCGCGCTTATCGGCGACAAGACAGCAACGCCCATAAGGATAATACAGCATAAAACAACACTTAATGAGCTTTTTAAAATTTTCATAATTTTTCTCACCTTTCACTTTTGTAAACATATTTTATTATTTTACAAAGGTAAAGTCAATTATGTTTTTTAACAAATTTTCATTGACAAACATTAATATATTTGATATAATATCAACGTTGCAAATAAGCGGATGTAGTTTAGTGGTAGAACTTCAGCCTTCCAAGCTGATCGTGTGGGTTCGATTCCCATCATCCGCTCCAATAAAAACGCCCATTGAGGCGTTTTTATTTTTTTAATTGCGGATGATGGGAACCGAAGCCGAGCGTTAAGAAAATGTCCCTGTGGGACATTTTTAGCGAGGAGCGTTGATGATATGTTTCCATAAAACGTGAACACAAGGTTCGAGATGTACTTTTTTCACAATTCATAGTTACATCATCCGCTCCAATAAAAACGCCCATTGAGGCGTTTTTATTTTTTTAATTGCGGATGATGGGAATCAAAGCCGAGCGTTCAGAAAATGTCCCTGTGGGACATTTTTAGCGAGGAGCGTTGATGATATGTTTCTATAAAACGTGAACACAAGGTTCGAGATGTACTTTTTTCACAATTCATTGTTACATCATCCGCTCCAATAAAAACGCCCATTGGGGCGTTTTTGTTTTTTAATTGCGGATGATGGGAATTGAAACCGAGCGTTCAGAAAATGAAAGTGTTTATTATTACTATTAATGTCATAGTCGTAAAATATCAATTAAATAATTAGATATGGTAATAATTAAAATTTTAAAATATTTAAAATACATTTTGGGACTTCCCTATTTAAAATAAATATGGTATAATAATTAAATAAGAAAGAGAGGTAATTATGGAACATAAGATAATTGGACAAACAGTACCGGCTATTGAGTTTACTTTAAATAAAGGAGAAAGCTTATATACTCAGTCGGGCGCGATGACATGGATGTCTCCGCAAATTAGTCTTGAGACTAACACTAAAGGCGGAATAATGAAAGGATTAGGCAGAGTATTTTCAGGTGAATCCTTATTTATGAATACTTACACCGCATTAAATGATAATCAAAAAATAGCCTTTGCGTCAACTGTTCCCGGTGGTATTTTAAATGTTAATTTAACAAATCATACGGGATTAATTGTACAAAAAGGTTCGTTTCTATGTGCAGAGCCGACTGTAGAGTTGAAGGTAGCATTCAGAAAGAAATTGTCATCAGGATTATTTGGAGGAGAAGGTTTTATTTTAGAAGACATTAGTGGTACGGGAAATGTATTTCTGGAAGTAGATGGAGACCAAATAGAAAAAGAACTGCAACCGGGAGAAGTAATTAAAGTTGATACCGGTAATGTAGTAGCATTTGAAAAAACTGTTAAATATGAAGTAGAAACAGTTAAAGGAATAAAGAATGTATTATTTGGAGGAGAAGGACTGTTTTTAACAAAATTAACAGGACCGGGTAAAGTTATATTACAAACTCAAAACTTTAATGATTTTGCAAATAGAATTATAGCTTTAATGCCAAAAGGAAGTAATTAATGCAGATAGATAAATGATAGAATAAGTTATAATAGCATACCTTAAATGACTTTCTTACATTTCAGGCTGACATTTTTATGACACAAGGCAGAGGCGGATATGTACAGTCCGGTGCTATGGGTACCGGTATGGCGATTGGATATTTAATGATGGTAATTCTATATCTTCCCGCATTATTTAAAGCAATAAAAATTATGAAAAATATAAACGTACCGGAATATGGACTTTTCAAAGAAAAATAAAAAAAGAGTGGTATATCCACTCTTTTTTTATTTAGCGAGATAAATAGTTTGAAAGTGAGTAAAAAAGGTTTAGGCTACTCTTTTGGACTTTTTCTTAATACATTTTGTTAAATTGTGAACTATATTCTAAACTTATATTAAAGTATCCTCCGTTATTTGCTGTTTTGGGGATAGAAGGTTTGAATGTAAGAATATTATTAATATTTAAAATTTATAAAATCATTAATAATGAAATAACTTAACCAGTCGCTCAAAAAACGCCCGTCAGGGCGTTTTTTATTACGGATGATGGGAATCGAGCCGAGCGTTAAGAAAATATCCCTGCGGGACATTTTTAGCGAGGAGCGTTGATGAAACTTTTCAATAAAACGTGAACACAAGGTTCGAGATGTGCCTTTCTCACAATTCATAGCTACATAATCCGCTCCAAATATTATCATAGTTATAAGACTTTGGAAACGGTCAAAACGATAATAAAAAATCCTTGCGGTTCTGCAAAACTTTAATTATTGTGTTTTAAACTAAAAAATGCGCTATGTCTAAACCATAACGCGATTTTTGTTTTATTTAACTACTACTATTGAAACAATCTCATTTTCAAGCAACCCTAAATAGTTATTATCTTTAGCAAGAATATCAAGTTGTGCAATCTCTTGTTCATTGTCTACTGCTGATGTATAACCACGAAAATAACCTGTTATTACTTCATTGTCAATGCAAGTCACTTTTAAAACAGTATTATTGTTCAGATTTGTAATTTTCTTTAATCCTTCTTTTAATATCATCATAGCTTTTTATCAAAATTTAATATAATTTACGGCGTTTCAACATAAATCCTAAATTATTTTTTTAATTTTAAAGCGCGGAATATCCAAAGCTGTTAACAAGGGCTTCTATTTTCTCACCGTTAGCGCAGAATGGACATTGGTGAGGTTTATAGCTTTGATAATCGCCTAAGTCGTTGGGATTAAAAATTGAGTTTACAGGATGTCCATCGCACTCGTCTACTGTTGCGAAAATTGAGGACACTCCGACAATATTTCCGCCGTAGTATTTAATAGCGTCAATCGCAGCAAGAGCGCTTTTTCCTGTTGTGACGGATGCCGCAAGTATCAAAACGTGCTTTCCGGCAAGCATTGGAGTTAAATTATCTCTGAACATAAGCTGACCACCGCCTATATATTCGGGAGAAAGCACATAAATAGTCTGGTGCGCGTTTAAATTTATATAGTTGTCTTCCGTCAGTTCATTTGCCAAAAACGCTCCGATTACTTCGGTTCCGTCAAGGCATAAAATCGTATCAACAATTGTATTTGCTCGATATGCGTGCACCATTTCTTTTGCGACCGCCTTAGCCTCGGAAAGTCGGTTTTTCTGTGTTGTAACATCTATATAATAATTAGTATGGCTGTGCATTGTTGCAAAATGACCTTTTGTAACGCGCAGAAACACATTTTTATTCTTAGTTCTGATTTTATATTCTCGTGACATATTAATCCTCCTTTGATATAGTATTATAATTATACAACTAATATATGAATTACGCAATAGTTTTTATGTACTTTTTACAATAATTACATAATAGAAGGTTTGCACACAAATACCGATAAAGTAAATAAACAGGTACCCATACAAATATGAGTACCTGTTAACATTTATTTTTTAAATTATGTCAAGCTTGATTTCTTCATTCTCAACGGATGCGTGAACCCCCGCAATCTCTCCGTCACGGCGGTTTATAAGCTCGGTTGTAATTTTATCCTCAACATTTTTTCTGATAAAGTTACGAAGATCTCTCGCACCGCTTGTACCGCTTGACGCCTTTTTCGCTACAAATTCGCAAACATCATTATCAAAAGTAAATCTTATTCCCTTTTCAGCGAGAGGTTCCTTATATTCGCTGAGCATAAGGTCAGCAATCGCCTTATAGTCCTCAAAGCTTAAACTTCTGAATACCAAAACCTCATCGACACGAGCAATAAATTCAGGTCTTAAAAATTCTTTCAGCCCTTTCATCGCTCTTTCTTTTATAATGTCGCTCTCTTGCTTTCCGAACCCGAGCGCATTTTGATTTTTCTCGGACCCGGCGTTAGAGGTCATAACAATTACCGTATTTTCAAAGTTAACGCTTCTTCCCTGCGCGTCGGTTACACGACCCTCGTCAAGAATTTGCAGAAGAATATTTAAAACATCGGGATGCGCTTTTTCAATTTCATCAAAAAGCAACACGGAATAAGGACGACGGCGAACCTTTTCGGTAACCTGTCCTGCCTCATCATAGCCTACATAGCCGGGAGGCGAACCGATAATTTTTGAAACCGAATGTTTTTCCATAAACTCGGACATATCAAGTCTGATAAGCGTTTCGGGAGTATCGAAAAGCAGTTGTGAGAGAACTTTTACAAGCTCGGTTTTTCCGACTCCCGTGGGTCCTACGAAAATAAATGACGCAGGTCTTCTGCGGGGCGATATTTGAACTCTGCTTCTCCTTATAGCGGCTGAGAGAGCCTCTACAGCCTCGTCCTGGCCGATAATTTTCTTTTTAAGCTCATCTTCCAAATCAGCGAGTTTGCTGAGTTCATTTTCGCGTATTCTGCTTGACGGAATACCTGTCCAAAGCTCTATAACCTTAGCTATATCTTCCTCCTCAACGGGAGCGTTTACCTTTTCGGGGTCAATTTCAGAAAGCTCTCTGTCAACTCTCGCGATTTTTGAACGAACATCGGCAAGCTTTTCGTAATTTATTTCTTCCTCGCTCTGGATTTCCTCCATATCCGCGCTGAAACGCTTTTTGCTCATCATAAGGCGGTCATATTTTTCCATTTCCTTATTTCTCAGCGCGGCGCAGGCACAGCTTTCATCAAGCAAATCTATTGCTTTATCGGGTAAAAATCTGTCGTTTATATAACGCTCGGAAAGTATTACGGTTTTTCTAACAATATCGTTACTGACTTTAACGCGGTGGTGAGCCTCATAATAACCCTTTACACCGTTTAAAACCTCAATAGTATCAGATACCGATGGCTCGCCGACCTTAACGGGCTGGAAACGTCTTTCAAGGGCGCTGTCCTTTTCAATATACTTTCTGTACTCATTAAAGGTAGTCGCACCGATAACCTGAACCTCACCGCGTGAAAGCGCAGGTTTAAGAATGTTAGCGGCATTCATCGTACCCTCGCTGCTGTCACCTGCTCCAACGAGATTATGTACCTCGTCGATGAAAAGGATAATGTTTCCCGCTTCTTTAATTTCCTGAGTCAGTCCCTTTATACGGCTCTCGAACTGTCCTCTGAACTGTGTACCTGCAACTAAAGAGGTAAGATCCAGAAGATAAATTTCTTTCTCAACAAGCCTTAAAGGCACGTTTCCTGATGAAATTCTAAGTGCCAATCCCTCGGCGATAGCTGTTTTTCCAACGCCCGGCTCGCCGATAAGACAGGGATTATTTTTTGTACGGCGAGAGAGAATCTGAATTACTCTTTCTATCTCCTTATCTCTGCCGACAATATTATCTATTCTGCCTTCCTTAGCCTTAGCAGTAAGATTTTCACAATAAAGATTAAGGTGCTTTCTCTTTTTATCTGTTTTGCGGTTTTTTCTTCTTTCTCTTCGTTCATTAGCTTCTCTTGACGTCTGATTTTTGTCGCCTGCTACGTTAAAGAGATTATTAAAAAACGGGAATGTCGGAGCGCCGCCGGGAGTAAAGTCGCCGTTATCCTCGGACTGCTCCTGAAACTGCTCCATTTGTTCGGCGAGGTTATCAACATTCATAGTTTCCATAATGTCCTGTATACTCTCACCGCTCATAAGAGAGTCCATTTGGTCCTGAACTGTTTCAAGGTCATCGTCGGAAAGACCCATTTTATTAATCAAATCCTCAACGGGCTTAATTCCCATTTCCTTTGCGCAAGTAAGACAATAGCCCTTTGTTTCGGATTCTGATGAATTGTTTGATACAAACACAACCGCAGGTCGTATTCCACATTTACTGCAAGTCATAAATTACTCCTTTACCTTCTTTATTAACGAATTATATATAAGAAAATATTTTATCAGCGCGAATATCATAAATAAACATACAGCTGAAAGTAATGATATGGAAAGCACATCGTTTTCATAGTTAAATGCCGCCTTTAAAAAAACTATTAGACAAACCGACACATAAAACAGAAATGTTCCGACTTTTCCGTACCACTTTGCCGCCGGTGGCGCAATACCTTTTTTTATAAGTCTTGAACCGCCTATAAGCATAACAATGTCTTTAAGAATAAGAATAACCATAACTGGAAGAACTATCGGAGAAAAAATGGTTATGCAAACCATAATCGCAATAAGCGTCAACTTATCCGCAATAGGGTCGAGCATTTTCCCGAGCGCGGTCACCTGATTAAAGGTTCTTGCGATAAATCCGTCGAACGCGTCGGAAAGTCCTGAAATAACAAGCAAAACTGCCGATAGAATATAATTCTTTTCGAGAAAAAAATACATAAACGGCGGTATTAAAATTATTCTCAAAATTGAAAGTAGATTCGGAATGGTCAAAAAATCCTTAGCTTTTACATCCTTAAACATAATTACCTCATCTAATTAACGGCTGATTCAATTTCGGAAGCCCCTGTTGAGGCAATTCCTTTTATTTCATCAATCGCGTTATTACCCATATTTATAATATCAGCTATACTGTTTAAAAACTCGGAATTGTATATTGTACCGAAAATAATAGACTGCGATATTAATTCCGGCGACAAAAACGGCTCGCTTGACAGCGATAGAGAAATTTTGCATACCAAAATTCCTATGTAACACAGTACAACTCCTTCACAAAACCCTAAAGCACCGCCTAAAAGACGGTTTACAAATCCTATAATCGGAATATGAAATAATCTTTCAATCTTTTTTGAAATTATCTTGCAAATTATAAAAAATAATAGAAACAAAACTACAATCAGAACTACGTTTAAAATAGAGGTGACGGCGGGTTTCAGCGCGACATCAACCACCTGACCGATATTGTTGCCTACAGAACCTGTAGTGTTTTGAGCAGATTTTGAAAGATTATCTGTTGTAATACCAAAGGCATTAAAAATGTTAACCGCAAAATCGGGTAACCCGTTTATCGCTTCCTGAGCAATCGCACCTGCGCTCTCGGCAGATGCGGACACAGACTCAGAAACTCTGCCCGTAATTGCAGGCGATATAAACGAGGTGTAAATAAAATTAGAGATACACCCTGCTGTCAAATATGATATCACCGCGGAAACCGCAACGCACATAAGATTTAAAAGCGTCCTCGCTATTCCCTTTACAACCCCCGTAATAACCAGTAACAGTATAACGCCGATTATAATTAAATCAAGTATCATATTTACCTCGTTATTTAAACTCCACTATCTTTCTTATTTCATTAATTCCGAGAATATACGCTTCATCAACATTTTCAAGTCGGACAGCTTTAGAGCCGTTTCCCGCGTCAGCTTTTCCGATTCTGTTACCCTCCGTATCAAAAAGATAACACTCATCGGAATCCAAAACGGCAATACGGTTTTTATAAAGACACATTGATTCAATAGCGCAGTCGGTATCGTTTACGTTTAAAACTTCACCGGCGCTGTTTACATATTCAATAGAACAGGTTCTTCCGTCACCGCTTCTTGAAAGTGAAAGCGCAAAAGAGCTTGTGTTAATATCAATATCATAAGCGGTAAGTTGCATATTGCTGTAGTCAATTTGTTTGAGCGCGCCTGCTCCTATATCAAGAGTATAGGAAGACTTGGAACCTATCATACAAACATTATTTGAATTAAGATATTTTACACTGTAAATTATATTTTCATCAATATTGTGAGTTGAAACAGGTTTTTCCTGATTAAAATCAAGAACATAAGCTATACCGAGCAGACTTCCGTTGTCACCTGTAATGCCACAGGCGACACAACCTGTTCCGTCGGGATTGATTGCTACCGAATTTATGTAATAATCAGAGAAAGAATACGTGTATATTTTCTCACGTTTATCATTATAAACGTGAATTTTAGAAAGGTAACCATCACTTTGAGTTACAACGCAGTAATAACCCCTTGCGTTAATATCAGCAGTTATAACGTAATTATCAGTATCTTTCAAGGCGTTTAACTTTTCCTTTGTTCCAGTTACATATCCGTTGCCTCCGAGGTTATAAATCAGCACGTTATCTTTGGCGGTACAAAGTACGGGTTTTGAAAAGCCGTGCTGATTATATCCAATCTCATTTCCCGAATAGCTTAGTGACTCAAACGATGTATCGGAAACATAAATAATTCCTCCGTCACATACAAAATTGGCATCGTTTACGGTAGAACCGATAATTTTTGCAGGAAAGCCCTCATCATTTGAGCCGAGAACGTCGTATTTAACCCAATGAGCAACTCTGTCAGGAGTAAAATTGTCTTTGTTAGCTACTGCAAATACAACAAGTCCGAGTATAACAATAATACCCATAATTATGAGAATACGTTTAACAGCGTCTTTTGATATTTCTGTTCTCTCGTCGTTATATTCTTCTAAAGGAACATCCTCGTAACTTATAACATCACGTTTACTCTTTTTCCTTTTTTCAACATTGCGAACGCTATATCGTCCGCCAATTCCCTTTTTCATAATCTCTCCGTCAATTTAATAATTAACTTTATTAAGATATAATCCGCAACTTTGCGCTGTAGCTCCGGCAAAAGAGCGGTCTTTTTTATTTATAATTTGTGAAATCCCGTCCTTAGGAATTTTTCCCTGCGAAATTTCAAGTAAGGTTCCAACCATTATTCTGACCATATTGTACAAAAAACCGTCCGCCTCTACGGTCATTGTGACTAAATCTCCGTCACGCTCGACTTTAAACATCTTAACATCTCTGACAAAATCGCCATTTTCACGTTTATCCAAAGTACAAAATGAGGTAAAATCGTGTTTTCCTACAAACGCCTGCGCGCTTTCGTTAAGCATTCTTACATCCAAAGGATAGCGGTAAAACAGCGCATATCCGTTTAAAAAAGGATTTCTGTTTTCGCCGTTCCATATTTTATAAATATACTGCTTGCTTTTGCAATTATATCTTGCGTGAAAATCATCTGGAACTTCTTGACAGCTAAGACACACAATCTCATTCGGCAGATGACTGTTCAAAGCGTTTTTAAGCCTATTGGCAGGTATAGGATGGGCGATTTTAACGCTTATGCAGTACATTTTAGCGTGAACCCCGCTGTCGGTACGACTGCACCCTTTTAAATCATAAAATTCTCCCACAACCTCATTTAACGCGCCCTGAAAAACTTCCTGAACTGTTATTGTGTTTTTTTGAATTTGCCAACCGTGGAAATTTTTTCCGTCATATGAGATTGTAACTAAAATATTCCTCAAATTATCGGAACTATGAAGATGTCGCATAAAACAACTCCCGTAATTACCAATGCTGTGAAAACAATACAGAAAATATCGAGCCTGTGAATATGGAGAGTTTTCATCCTTGTTCTTCCGTCACCACCCTGATAACAACGGCATTCCATCGCCATAGCAAGGTCGTACGCACGCCTGAACGCGGATACAAACAGCGGAATTAAAACGGGCGTCATCGACTTTACCTTTTTTATAAGACCACCGCTTTCCATATCGGCGCCTCTTGCCTTTTGCGCCGACATAATTTTATCCGTTTCTTCGAGCAAGGTTGGAACAAATCTAAGCGCAATAGTCATCATCATCGCAATTTCGTGAACCTTAATATGAAAAACCTTCAGCGGTTTCATAAGTCTTTCAATAGCGTCCGTTAAATCGGTCGGTGAGGTCGTAAAGGTTAAGCACGAACTTATTAAAATAAGCAGAATAATTCTTACCGTTACAAAAACCGCACGGTAAATCCCCGATAACGTCAGCTTTAAAAATCCGAACTGCCAAATCGGTTCACCCGTACCGTAAAACATATTCAGCATTGAGGTAATAAGTATAATTACAATAATCACCTTTAAACTCTTAAAGTACATTTTAACAGGCACATCGGAAAGTATAATTATACCTAAAATCATCGCTGTAACAAGCGCAAGCGACATAAAATTAAAGGCGCAGAATATCAGCACTATAAATGATATAAGAAGCACAATTTTAACTCTCGGGTCCGCTTTATGGATAATACTGTTTGAGGGTATAAACTGTCCGAGGGTAACGTCTCTAATCATATTTTACCCTCCTTTTTTAGCAAATCTACAATCTCTGAAAAAGCCTGTTCAACCGATAAAATACCGTCTGAAAATTCAAATCCCCTCTTTTTAAGGGAGAGCATAATTTTTGTAATCTGCGGTACTCTCAGTCCCATACTTTCAAGCCTGTCAATCTGCGAGAAAACCTTTTTGGGAGTATCTATCATTTCAAGACGGCCCTTGTTCATTACCATAACCCTGTCGGCAATCTGCGCAATATCCTCCATACTGTGGGATACAATAAAAATTGTATTTTTTCTTTCCTTATGGTACTGCATAATTTGTGAAAGCAGAACGTCCCTGCCCAGAGGGTCAAGTCCTGCGGTCGGCTCGTCTAAAACCAGCACATCGGGATCCATTGCAATAACTCCCGCAATAGCGGCTCTGCGTTTTTCTCCGCCGGATAAATCAAACGGCGACTGCTGTAAAAGATTATCCGAAAGCCCGACAAATTTTGCGGATTTTCTAACAACCTCATCTATTTCATTTTCACTAAGTCCTTTGTTTTTCGGACCAAATGAAATATCCTTATATACTGTTTCGTCAAAAAGCTGATACTCGGGGTACTGAAAAACCATTCCGACTTTAAATCTTATCTTTCTGATTTCCTTTGGATTGGACCAAATATCGCACCCGTTAAGAAGAACCTGACC
Organism: uncultured Clostridia bacterium; assembly: GCA_947627345.1. Classification (GTDB taxonomy): domain Bacteria; phylum Bacillota; class Clostridia; order Oscillospirales; family Acutalibacteraceae; genus Ruminococcoides. The sequence continues at coordinate 66,812 of CANQVS010000006.1, read as the reverse complement.
GCTGTCGGGTCTTATAAGGCCGTTGAGCATTTGAACTAAGGTGCTTTTTCCCGAGCCTGTATGACCTATAAGCCCGATAACCTCTCCCTCGTCCACACTAAGGCTTAAATCATTAACCGCCGTCTTTTCAAATGGAGTTCCTTTGCCGTAAGTATAACACAAATTTTTAACTTCGATAATACTCAACTCAGCACCCCTTCCAAAAAGTCGACACATTCATAAGCAGTCAGAGGCATTTTTGAAAATCTTATTCCTACTCCGATAAGCTTATACGCAAGCTCGGTAGCCTGCGGTACATCGAGCGAATGTTTTTTTAACAGGTTAACTTGTGAAAAAACGCTTTCGGGAGCACCCTCTATTAATATTTCTCCATTATCCATTACAATAACCCTGTCCGCCAAAACGGCCTCGTCCATATAGTGGGTTATCAAAACAATAGTTATTCCCTTTTCTTTAAGAGTTTTTATCGTCCTCATAACTTCCTCACGGCCGTTAGGGTCAAGCATAGCTGTCGGCTCGTCAAAAACAATACAACTCGGCTCCATCGCTATTATACCCGCGATAGCTACCCTTTGTTTCTGACCTCCCGAAAGCTTATGAGGAGCGTGAGTTCGGTATTCGTACATATCAACCGCTTTTAAGGCGTTATCCACCCTGCGTCGGATTTCCTTGGGTTCAAGGCCGAGGTTTTCGGGTCCGAAAGCGACGTCCTCCTCAATAATGCTAGCGACAAGCTGATTATCGGGATTTTGAAGCACCAATCCCACGTTACGGCGTATTTCATAAGTTACCTCGTCATCTGAAGTATCCATACCGTCAATATAAACTACGCCCTCTTTAGGTAAAAGCATAGCGTTTAAGGTTTTAGCCATAGTTGATTTACCGCATCCGTTATGCCCCAAAAGCGCAACAAACTCGCCTTTATTAACTTTTAGATTAACTCCGTTAAGAACATTCTTGCCTTTTTCGTCATACGAAAATTTTACGTTAGAAGCCGATATATAGCTCATTTACCTCTCCCAAATTACCGTGGAACCGCAGGGCAGACACAGCCCTGTCTCCGTAACTTTAAGTCCGATTTCATCGGAGCTTACTCTGCCTTTAAAACGGTTGCAGAGCTGAATATTTAAAAGATATTCCATAACCGCCGGGGAAAGACCGGTCGTGTAGGAATTTAAAATCAAAAACGCGGGATTATCGGAAAGAACCTGAACACATAATTCTAATAAAGAAAATAATTTCTCTTCGATTTTCCAAATTTCACCACCCGGCCCGCGCCCGTAAGAGGGTGGGTCCATTATAATTCCGTCATATTTATTTCCTCTTCGGATTTCGCGCTGAATAAATTTTACGCAGTCGTCAACCAGCCATCGCACGGGCTTATCGGCAATTTGTGAGGAAACCGCGTTTTCCTTTGCCCAATTAACCATACCCTTACTCGCGTCAACGTGACAGACTTTAGCTCCCGCGTCCATACAAGCCAGGGTCGCGCAACCCGTATATCCGAAAAGATTTAAAATATTAAGCATGCGGTTTTCGTTTTTTATTTTATCGCTTACAAAATCCCAGTTTACAGCCTGCTCGGGGAATACTCCCGTATGTTTAAAACCCATAGGCTTTACATTAAAAGTCAGATTTTTATATTTTATTTTCCAACTTTCGGGAACCCTTTTATACATTTCCCAGCTTCCTCCGCCCTTATTCGAGCGGTGGTAGCGCGCGTGAGCATTTTTCCAAAGCGTATTTTTCTTACCCGAGCTCCAAATAATCTGCGGGTCGGGACGTATAAGAATTATATCTCCCCAACGCTCCAGACGTTCTCCGTCGGAGCAGTCTATAAGTTCATAATCCTTCCAATTTTCTGATACTCTCATTATGCAAGTCTTTCTTCCACTACCTTTGCGGTTTCCTTTGCAAGCTTGGTTATTTCGTCTAAATCCTCACCCTCAAGCATAACGCGCACGAGGGGTTCGGTTCCCGAAGCGCGGACAAGTATGCGTCCTCTCTCTCCTAAAATCTCGGAAACACGTTTAATCTCGTTTTTAACTGCTTTATCGGTATAGAAAGCGAGTTTACCATCGCTGCTTACCTTAACATTTAAAAGCACCTGCGGATAGCGCTGCATTAAAGTCGCAATAGAGCTAAGTTTAGCGTTTCTGCGGTTTATAAGGCTCATAAGCATAGCGCCTGTAAGCTGTCCATCGCCCGTTGTGCAGAAATCAAGCATAATAACGTGACCGCTCTGTTCACCGCCGATATTATAGCCCTCTCTAATCATAGTTTCAAGAACGTATCTGTCGCCGACCTTAGTGGACACAAATTTCATACCGTTATCATCACAAAACTTATTAAATCCCATATTAGTCATAACAGTACCGACTACAGCATTCTTTTTAAGCTTTCCGCGGCTTTTTAAATCGGCGGCTAAAATCGCGATGATATAATCTCCGTCTACAAGCTGTCCTTTATCGTCAACCGCTAAACATCTGTCGGCGTCGCCGTCAAACGCAAGTCCCGCGTCAAGCTTGTTCTCAATAACATATTTCTGAAGATTTTCAATATGAGTTGAACCGCAGTCATCGTTAATATTAACTCCGTCGGGGTCAGCGTATAAAACGTCAACGTCCGCGCCCAAACGCTCAAAGAGTTTTTTAGCCGTAACCGAGGAAGAGCCGTTTGAGCAATCGACAGCAATTTTCATTCCCTTTAAATCACTCGGAATACTATCTGCAATATGGTCAATGTAATCGTCAGCGGCGCAGTTTAAACGCTCTACTGTTCCAATGTCACCGTCAACAGCCTTTTTATAAGGAATTTTATTATCGAGAACAATTTTCTCAATCTGTTCCTCCAAATCATCGGGAAGCTTAAAACCCTCGTCGCTGAAGATTTTAATTCCGTTAAATTCAAACGGATTGTGAGATGCGGAAATCATAATACCTGCGTCAGCGTTATATTTTCCGATAAGAAACGCCACGGCAGGAGTCGGAACAACTCCCAAAAGTTTCACATTGGCGCCCGCCGAAGTCAATCCCGCTATAAGCGCGCCCTCAAGCATATCGCCTGAAAGTCTTGTATCTTTACCGATTAAAAAAGTCGGATGCTCAACGCTGTCGCTGATAAGCTCCATAGCAACAGCTCTTCCGATATTCATAGCAAGTTCGGGCGTAAGTTCGATGTTAGCAATTCCTCTTGCACCGTCTGTACCAAATAATCTACCCATATTAAATCTCCATTCTTATTATCAATTATCAAAAAGCGTAGGATGTGAATTTTGAACGCCTTTTGGAAAATCCATTTTTAAATGTTCGCACGCCTTAGCCGTAATACAACGTCCTCTCGGAGTTCGGCTCAAAAAACCGATTTGCATAAGATACGGCTCGTATACGTCCTCTATAGTTACAGCTTCTTCGCCGATAGCCGCGGCTAAAGTTTCAAGCCCTACAGGACCGCCGTTGTAAAATTTTACAATTGCCTCTAACATACGCCTGTCGTTGCCGTCAAGTCCAAGCTCGTCAACTCCAAGCCGTTCCAAAGCAATTTTTGCGGTTTCACAGGTAATAACGCCGTCCGACAAAACCTGCGCGAAATCACGCACACGCTTTAAGAAACGGTTTGCAATTCTCGGAGTTCCGCGTGAACGCGAGGCAATCTCAACTGCTCCATCGTGCTCAATTTTTATTCCCAATATTCCCGCGCTTCTTTCAACAATCTGCGCGAGCTGTTCGGTTGTGTAGAGTTCGAGCCTTAAAACAACCCCAAATCGGTCGCGCAGCGGCGCGGTAAGCTGTCCTGCTCTCGTCGTCGCTCCTACAAGCGTAAATTTCGGAAGAGGGAGATGATAAGAAGTCGCCATCTGTCCTTTGCCTGTAATAATATCAATTGCAAAATCCTCCATAGACGGATAGAGAATTTCCTCTACCGCACGGCTTAAACGGTGAATTTCATCAATAAAAAGAACATCGCCCTGACTCAAATTAGTTAAAAGCGAGGCTAAATCTCCCGGCTTTTCAATCGCAGGTCCCGAAGTTATCCTGACTGATACTCCAAGCTCGTTTGCGATAATTGCTGAAAGCGTTGTTTTACCAAGTCCCGGAGGGCCGTAAAGCAAAACGTGGTCGAGAGCCTCTCCCCTCTGCTTTGTGGCGTCGATAAATACACGGAGATTTTCCTTTACTGTTTCCTGCCCGATATAATCATCAAGCGTTTTGGGGCGCAGAGGATTTTCATTATCGCCTGCGTCCTCTGGAATTTCGGCAGTATCAACTATTCGGTTTTCAAGGTCAAATTCATCCGAAAATTCTATACTCATATTGTCCTCTGTATTTCTGAAAAAGAATTATTAATTCCTGCCCATAAGCTTTAAGGTTTCACCAATCAACTGTTCAACCGGCAAATTTTCGTCCAAAGCAGAAATAAACGGGGCAACGTCGGACGAGGTGTAGCCTAAAACGGTAAGAGCTTCAATCGCTTTGGAAACATTTCCCGAAACCGCGTTTACGTAAACGGAGTTGGAATTCAGCGAGGCGTCTTCACCGCCGATATTAAACTTATCTTTAAGTTCGAGAATAATTCTCTGCGCTAATTTTTTTCCAACGCCTTGAGCCAGCGTTATGGTTTTAACATCTCCCGAGGCGATTGCGAGGGAAATCTGTGCGGGCGACAATGCCGAAAGTATCGCAAGTCCGACCTTCGGACCTACTCCGCTTACCCCGATAAGCGTTTTATACGCAAAAAGTTCCTCCTGCGTATAAAAGCCGTAAAGCTCCATAGCGTCCTCTCGTACACTCAGGTATGTATACAGCTTAGCCTCGTCGCCAAGGCGCAAATTTTTTTGTGTATTTAAAGTAGTCTGGCATTTGTAGCCGACTCCCGCGCATTCAATTACCGCTATTCCGTTTTCAAGGTGAATTACCTCTCCGCGAACACTGTAATACACTATATATTCCCCTCTCTGTACATCTTCTGTCTGAGTTTGCTTCCGGTCGCCTGAATATGAGTTAAAGCTATCGCAAGAGCGTCAGCGGTATCATCGGGCTTTGGAACCTCCGAAAGTTTTAAAAGCCTTCTCGTCATTTCCATAACCTGAAGCTTTTTAGCCTTTCCGTAGCCTGTTACAGCGGTTTTAACCTGCAGAGGAGTGTACTCAAAAACAGGCAAATTTACTTTTTCTGCTGACAAAATAATAACGCCCCTTGCCTCTGCAACCATAATCGCGGTTTTCTGGTTAGTTGTAAAATACAGTTTTTCTATCGCCATAGCGTCAGGCTCATAGGATTTTATTATCTTTGACAAATCATCGTAAATTACTTTCAGACGGTAGTTAAAATCCATATCCGCGTTGGTAGTAACTGCCCCGTAGCGAATCGGACGGAATGTATTATTCTTATACTCAACAAGTCCCCAGCCGACTATTGCGTATCCGGGGTCGATACCGAGAATAATCAGTTTAACCACTCCCTCCGCCTAAAAAGCCTAATAGCGCATTATTATTTTAGATTATACCACATTTAAACCGATATATCAATAAAATTCGTATATACTTTTACATTATTTTGTTGATTTAATGTTCTTCCTTTAATATAAGAATTTACGCAATTATTGACATTATGATTAATAAGCATTTTATATCAAATATAAATTTCTAAAAAAGAAAAAAGGATATACTCAATCATTTGGCATATCCTCTTAAAATTTAATTTGTTTTTCTTACAACTGCCTGCGAAAGCGCTAAGAACACAAACAACATTGGCGTTACAACGGGTGTAGCTATATTAACAACGCTTTGGAAAAGGTAACATACAACGGGCGTTATAAACACAAGCGAAAGATAATTTTTTGAAGCGGTCTTTACCGCTTTTATAACTGCGGACACAAACACCGCAATATATGCCGAAAGTCCCAAAACTCCTGTTGTAATCAGATAATTCAAGTATTCGTTATGAGCACAGTTCGTTGACGAATTGCCGAAACGTTCATACAGCTCGCCGAAATACGGTGAAAACGCGGAAAAGAAGGTATCGGGTCCGCATCCAATCAGAGCGTTTTTAATACCCGAATTTTTAAAAATCTCAAATGATTTTATCCACATATAACCGCGGTGCGTACCCCATTTTTCATTAAATCTGAAGAATGTCATTATTCCGTCAAGCTTGCTGTCGGTATCTGTAAAGGTATAATTTATAAACAGCGTAATAAGCATAATTAAAACGACCGTATAAATTCCAATTAATATCCACGGCACCGCACGCGGAAGTTCGGGTACATTGCCTTTTCGCTCCAATAGGTAAAGTCCCGCCGAAATCAAAACCGCAAGCGCCAAAACAAAAAGAATTTTATTATCGTAAATAAACAGAGTCTGCATTGTGCCTAAATCCTTTTTAACATCACCCACGGCGTAAGCGAAAACCCTTAAAAGCTTCGCACACAACAGCATTGATGAAATCGCTATAAAAAATTTTTTAAGCATTGAAACATTTCTGCTGTAATAAAGAAGAATCAGCGCCGTAATCGGAGCAAAACCTAAAAATCCGCTTTCGCTGTCTGAACAGAGCATTGATGCAAACCCTAACGCGCTTACCGAAAGATAAAGATATTTTAAGATGTTGTTTTTTGTATTCATAAACAAAAGCAGAAACGCAGGCACCGTAAGGCAACAGAATGCCGACATCAGATTTTTATTTCCGATTGTCGAGGTAAAGTCATCTGTAACTTGTTTTCCGTAACCCGCATACATTCCAAGCGGGTCAATATAAAAGAAATTTAAAATTCCGAGCAGAAATACCGCAAAGCACACACAAGCAAAAACCGCGAAAACATATTCCTTGAATACGTAAAATCTTGATATAACAATATAAAGAAGAAAATACACTATAAACAATAAAAGCCCGTTATTTCTCCCCTGGGTTCCCGTTACGCTTTCTATCGGATATTTTGAAAAAATTGTTGAAAGTATGTATAAAACAATCAGTGCCCCAAAAGCAAGGTCGGTAAAGTTAAGCTGTTGATTCCATCTCTTTTCAGTTAAAATCCCTATTCTGCGTTTTTCGTAATAAGCGATTATAAAAGCAATTAACTCAACAAAAATAACCGTACACGACAAAAGCAGAAAAAAGTTCAGCTTATCGTGACGGATATTTGAAAATTTATTTGTAAAAATCAGCGGAAAAATGGTAAAAAACAGTACAAGATAATAATTAATAAGAGCGTTTGGCACGCCGTACTTTGCTGTTTTTACGGGCATACTTTTCTTTTTGTTTTGTTTAGACATTAAACCACCGATTTAATTTTAATACTTTTACAGGCGGTTGTCAATTTAACTTTATTCCCTTTTTAACACCATCTCTCCCTCATCATAATTCAGTACAAGCTTGTTATCCTTGACCTTATAGGAAAACACATAGTTTTGATTATCATTATCGTCAAAAATCATAATGTTTTCGCTGTCGATTATGCAAAGTCCGCAAAGCTTGACGTCAGATTTTTTGTCCTTGGAGCTGATGTTAAAATCCGCGGAATCCTCCTTAAATTTAAGCGTAACAATACTTCCGCTCTTAAGCTTGGCTTTCCATTTATTCAAGCGGATTTCATCTGCGGTATTTTTTATAATCTGCGTACAGGACGACATAATTATAATTAAAATAAAAGCTGTAAAAAATTTTAAAATCCTCATAAGAAAAAATATGCAAAAGTTAAAGGTTTTATAACTGTTTTACAGTTTTGTTATAATTCTTGAAACGCAATATGTATTTATGTATAATGACCTTGTAAAAAGAGAAAATATCATATATACAAGATTTCAGAGAGGACACTATATGCAAAAAATAGTGGAAAATTCAAAGAATATATTTGATTCTAACGGCAACGTAAACTTCGGCGGTTGGTCGAAATCAGCGTTGTTTGAATATAATAAAGACAGTTATCCTGCTGAAAACAGACTTTGCGAAAGCGACGGCTATTTTATCTCAAACGGTGAAATGGGGTTTTATTTGTCACTCAATATTTCAGGCTACGACCTTTCAATCAAGCTGATTTTAGCCGATTATAAAACTGGAGAAATTGTAACGGACAACATTTCAAAACGGCTTTTGCTTGAACCGCTTAAACTTCCATCCTCCGACAGCGTCGGGGAGTTCAGTTATAAAGATAAAAAATTAGCCGTAACCGTTACAAACACGGTTGACGGGAAATATTTAAAATGTGACTTTATCGACTTCGGTAACATTAAAAACCTTTTTGTAAAGCTGTTTTTAAAAAACGGCGGCGCAGACAGTATGAATATGGTTTCGCCGTTTGATAAGGATAAAAAATGTTTTTACTATAAAAGATTTGTTGAGGATTACACAGCTTCGGGGGTAGTACGTTTCGGCGGATTTGACTATAACATAAGTGAGGAAAACAGTCTCACTTACTTTTCAAAGTGCAGATACTCGCTTTCGAGGCACAGAAAATTTCAAATGCTTTGCGGTTCTGCGGACATTGACGGTCATCAGTTATCAATAAACTTGGCGTCAAAAGTAGGAAACAACCGAAACGGAAGTGAAAACTGTTATTTTGTTGACCATAAGCTTTATAAAATAGGAAGAACAAAAGTCAGCGGAGATGATAAAAAACCTGTCGGGAAGTGGGAATTTTCCACATCGAATAACAGCTTGAATTTAACTTTCACCCCGTGTGAAACGAACGGAAAGGTTTTAGCCTGCAAATGCGATAACCTAACTATTGTTTTCGGAAAGCTTAACGGAGTACTCGAAACGGAGCGGTTCAGAATAAATTTAAAAGACAAAAATTTTCATATGATATTTACATCGCTTTAAAACAGTTAATAATAAAGCTGTGAAATTGAGCACCTGTGGACTCATTTCACAGCTTATTTTTTATTAATTCAGTTTGTTTTTAAATACCTTGCGAAAATCCCCATAACCGACATAAACGCCGATACGAGGTATAAAAGCAGTGCAATAAGCGAGCCGAGGCACAGATACCTACCGCCGACAAACAGAAGTATACAGACTATTCCAGCGGCTGAGCATACTATACTTGCGATATTTTTGAGATTATACTCTCTGTCAAAAAGCTGAAATCCGAGTGCAATTATCGGTATTACCAAAAACAAAGCGTAGCATAATCCCAAAACATTCAGGATTTGTTCGGTTTCGGCGTTTCCCGTAGAGGCGCCGATATTCGAAATCATATCAAGTACGGTTAAAGTACTTCTTTTATATTGGGGAAGAATTGCTCCTCCCCACACATACGGCTCTGTTGTCAGAAAAATCTGAATTAAAAAAAGAATAATTTGTACCACTCTTATTCTTTTGGTGGATTTGTTTTGAATTTTAAGCATAATCATTATTCTCCTAAAGAATTATATTTCATTCTATAACATATTGTACCATAAAATCTCAACTTGCACAATATCCTTTATTGTGATAATATTATGAAGTAATTTTTTAAACGTAAAAAGGAATGATTAATTTGAAATGGATAAAAGAAGCACAAATGTACAACATCTATCCGCTCGGCTTTGCAGGAGCTCCGCGCGAAAACGACTTTAAGCTTGAATACAGGCTTAATAAAATATACGGCTGGATAGACAATTTTAAAAAACTTGGAATAAACACACTCGTTTTCAATCCTGTATTTGAAAGCACAAGACACGGCTATGACACCATTGATTATTACAAAATTGACAGCCGTTTGGGCGATAATAATTCCTTTAAAGAAATTTGTAAAACTCTGCACGAAAACGGAATAAGAATTATTTTAGACGGTGTATTTAACCACGTCGGCAGAGATTTTTTCGCTTTTAAAGATTTGCAGAAAAACCGCGAAAATTCTCGGTATTGCTCTTGGTTTATGAACCTTAATTTTCACGGGAACAATCACTATAACGACGGATTTTGCTATGAGGGCTGGGCAGGCCATATCGACCTCGTTAAGCTGAATTTAGACAACTCACAGGTTTCCGACCACCTTATAGACGCGGTTAAGTTCTGGATTAAGGAGTTCGACATAGACGGTCTCAGGCTTGACGCCGCCGACTGCATTAATTTAGACTTTTTTAAAAGGCTCAGGGGCGCCTGCCTTTCGTTAAAATCCGACTTCTGGCTTTACGGAGAAATCACAAGCGGAGATTACAACCGCTGGGCAAACGATGATGTACTTCATTCCGTTACAAACTACGAATGTTACAAGGGCATTTACAGCTCTCACAACGATAAAAACTACTTTGAAATCGCTCACTCCCTCAACCGCCAGTTTGGCAGCGGAGGAATATATCAAAATATATATACCTTTAATTTTGTAGACAATCACGACGTCAACCGCGTTGCAAGTATGCTCAAGGAAAAGCGTCACCTCAATAATGTCTACACAATTCTCTACACAATGCCCGGAGTACCTTGCATTTACTACGGAAGCGAGTGGGCATTAGAGGGTACACGGACAGCACACAGCGACTATGAGCTTCGTCCTTGCCTTGATATTAACAATATTCCAAATCCGAACTACGACCTTTACAACCACATCTGCAGGCTCGGAAAAATCAGAAAGGCTCTGCCCGCGCTTAAATACGGAAACTATAAAAATATAAACATTAAAAACGAACAGCTTGTATTTATGCGTGAATGTGACAGGCAGACGGTCTACGTTGCTCTTAATCTCTCGTCCAACGATTATAACATTGACTTTAATATTGACGGAAACGGTACGCTCACCGACGCATTAACCTCTGAAAAATTTGATGCAAACGGCTACGCAAATATTCCTCTTGAACCGTTCTCCTCCCGAATACTCGTGCTTAACTGGGACAATCAGGAAACTGATTTTAATGATGAAACTATAATTCCTATTGAGAATAATATGAGTGACGGTTCGCCTATCGAGAAAGTACCTGTAAGAATAGGAAAATACCGACACTATAAGGGCAACGAATACGAAGTAATCGGAATAGCAAAGGACAGCGAAACCTTGGAAGAGTTAGTTGTATACAGAGCGCTTTACGGTGAATTTGAACTTTGGGTAAGAAGCAGGCTGAATTTTGAGGAAATAATTGAAGTTAACGGAAAACCAACGAGAAGATTTGAACCTATTGATTAATTTAATAACAAAATCAATATTTCAACCGTCCAACTGCAAATTTTTATAAAATAAGACGTCGGAATTTTTCCGACGTCTTTATCTTTTTATGTGATTATCAAGTAGATTCAATTAAATCTCCAAAAACAAACTTCGCGAATTTCTCACGGCATTTTTCCATATCGTTTATCTGGATACAGGAGCCTACTACAGGGTCTGTGTAATACGACCATAATCCATCCTGCGGAATTGTATATTGTTTTACTTTATACGACATATAAGTCATAGAACGAGTAACAAGACCGGTTATTTCATCCTTTTTCAGGTTAGTTGTTACAAGCGGACCGACGTCGGCAACAATCTGAATCAGCTGGGTTATTGACGCGTTTCTCATATCCTTAAAAACTGTTTCCAAAAGCTTTCTCTGACGGCTTGTTCTGTCCCAGTCGTCGCCCGACTGTACGCCGTCATAGCCTCTGTCACGAGCATACCAAAGCGCCTGCTGACCTGTAAGGGTAATCTTTCCGTCCTTTTCTTCAAGTAAGTGGCGTTCATCTGTCTGATGATTAATATACATCTGCCAGTTGATATAAGCGACCTCGTCTTGGTCAAGATTAATTGTAAGACCGCCGAGAACGTCAATAATTTTTTTAAAGCTTGTAAAATCCACAACCGCGTATCGGTCTACCTTAACTCCGAAATTAGCCTCGATTGTACGTATTGCAAGAGAAGCTCCGCCCAGAGAATAGGAAGAATTTATCTTGCCGTAGCCGTGTCCCGGAATGTAAACGTAGGTATCTCGCTGGAATGAAGTCAACTTAATCCTTTTAGAATTGTTATCAATAGACGCCATAATCATCGAGTCCGAACGTCCCGTCGTGCCCTTGCTGTGATTATCCTCGCCGAAGAGCATAACATTAAGTACCTTTGAGTTTGAAAGCAAATCGGAATCTGTTACCGCGATATTAAAATCCTCCGGCTCTTCGACTATAGGCTCGGTTTCTTTAGTTTCTCCCGTAGGTTCCGTAATCTCATTTTCAAAAACAAGCGAGTCCAAAGCGTTGTAATAGTAAATCATACCCGCGCCCGTTATCATAAAAACAATTGCCAAAACGAGAGAAATCGCACGTTTTACTCTGCCTTTTTTCTTATATAATTTTACAACCTGGGTATTTGAACTGATGTCAACATACTCAGAATTAGTTCCTCTTCTGTTTCCTGCCATAACATAGCTCCTTTATATAAATAGAAACATTTCGACACAATATTACATTTTGTGATATTATAGCATAGGAGTATATAATTTATTATTCTTTAAAAGAATATAACGTCATTGTCATAATTTACTTTTTTTAATTGCTTATTTCATCAAGCGTCAAAGAGAACGACGGCAAAAAGTTTTCAATAAACTCCTCAACCTCCGTCATATTCATATCGTGTAGGAGCCTTTCGGTAGAAAGCTTTGCGCTTTTAAATTCATCGTTGCCCACTCTTATCTCCTCTATGCACTTTACGAGAGCCGAAAGCTTATCAGCCGCCTTTACATATTTTAAAAGCTCCTTGTCTTTTTTATTCTCCATTAGAATTATATCCGAATATTCGTCCTGCAAATTTTCGGGCAGCATAGAAACCAGTCTCTCGCCCGCAATATGCTCGACTTCTTTATAAGAATTAATTATATCTGAATTATAGTATTTTACAGGCGTCGGCATATCGCCCGTTATGATTTCCGTAACATCGTGATACATTCCGAGCAGTGCGGCGCGCTCGGCGTTCAGCTTATTTTTTGAATTCCTATTGTGAAGTAATACAAGCAAATGAGCGAACATTGCCGTTTGCAGACTATGCTCGCTTATATTCTCACTGTTAGTATTATTCATAAGTCCCCATCTTGTTATATATTTCATACGAGAAAGCATCGCAAAAAAATGTGAATTTTCCAAATTTATCCTCCTTATTTTCAAGTTTTTATTTAAAATTAAACCATATTGTGATATACTTTATTATACTATTATTTCTAATCTTTTGCAATAACAGGTAAAGCTTATGGTGAACAATAAACTTTTTAAAACCTTAAACGGCAAATATCATAAAAACTACGGACTTACGGCATTTTTACTCGGGCTGTTAATTTCCGCGCTTTTATTTGTGCCTATAATCATTCAAAACAACGGAGTTTTTATGTATTACGGGGATTTCAATGTTCAGGAAATCCCGTTTTATCAGATGATGCACGACGCTGTTCTATCAGGCAATACGAACTGGAGCAGTACCACCGACCTTGGCAGCGCAACCATAAGCTCCTATTCATTTTATCTTATGGGAAGTCCTTTTTTTCTGCTTACGCTGTTGTTCCCAAGCGGTGCGGTTCCGTTTTTAATCGGACCTATATTTATGCTGAAATTCGCCTGCTGTTCTCTTACCTCTTATCTATATCTTAAAAGATATGTGCAAAACAGAATGTTCGCGGTTGCGGGAGGACTTTTATACGCTTTTTCGGGATTTTCGATTTACAATATTTTCTTTTTCCACTTTCACGAGCCTATGATAGTTTTCCCTCTGCTTTTGCTCGCTGTTGACGAAATGATGTATAACAACCGAAAAGGCGTTGTTTGCCTTGCGGTATTTACGGCTTGTACCGTAAATTATTATTTCTTTGCGGGAATGGCGGTTTTTACGGCGATATACTGGTTTATGCTTGTATTTACAAACAACTATAAGCTAACGCTTTCAAAGCTTTTTCTCTTTATTTTTGAGGTACTCTTAGGATTTCTCGCGAGCGCGTTTATAATTCTGCCGACGGTTCTTTTTATAAACGGCAACCCAAGACTTTCCGTCCTGCCGGACGGTTACAATTCTCTTGTGTATGATAATCCGCAAAAGTACTGGTACATTATTTTAAGTTTCTTCTTTCCTCCCGAGCTTGCGGCGGAGCCGAATTTCACACCTGATGTTGACGCAAATTGGGCGTCTGTCAGCGGTTGGCTGCCTCTTGTAGGAATGACGGGAGTTATCGGATACCTTCAGCTTAAAAAACGCGACTGGCTCAAAAAGCTTATTCTGCTTTTAATCGTCTTTGCGCTCATACCTCTGTTCAATTCGGCTTTTCAGCTTTTAAACGCGAGCATATTCTACGCCAGATGGTATTATATGCTTGTACTGATTATGTGTCTTGCAACAGTTAAAGCGCTCGAAAACAGTGAGGTCAACTGGACGAGAGCCTTGTGCTGGTCAGGCTCAATAACCGCCTCAATTGCTCTTTTAATCGGAATTATGCCCGAATCGGTTTATGAGGACGATGTTTACAAATACACTAAAATCGGATTGGAAGATAATTTTCCGAGATACTGGATTTATGTTGCAACCGCGATTTTATCTTTGCTTTTGTTCGCAATTATAATCACAAAGTTTAAAACATCAAGCCACAGGCTGGCTTTGGCTGTTACCGCAGGAATATGCCTTATTTCCTTAGTTTCATCCACATATATCGTTGAAACGGGAAACCGAATGGACGGAGATGACAACTCGTATATAAGAAAAAATCTTATCGGAGCGTCAGACAGCGTAAAGCTCGACGGCATAAAAAATGCAAGGAGCGATTTTATAGATTCTGTAGACAATTCGGCGATGTACCTTAATATTCCGTCCATACAGGCTTTTCACAGCATCGTTACTCCATCGATAATGACATTCTACGACAGTATAGGATATACAAGAGATGTCGCGTCGGAGCCGGACACAAATAACTATGGACTTCGGGGACTTTTTAGCTGTAAGTATCTTTTCTGTGACAGCAGAGAAAGTTTTACCGACAAAAAGGGTAAACCAAAAATGCCGGGCTGGAGTTATCTGAAAAAAATCAATGGATTTAAAGTTTATAAAAACGACTGCTTCGTTCCCATGGGATTTATGTACGACAGCTTTATCACAGAGGATGAGTTTAACAATATTGAACAAAATTATAAAAGCGAGGCTATTTTAAAGTCAATGGTGTTAAGCGATGAAGATATTTTAAAATTTTCAAATCTTACGGGATACAGCAAAAAGGACACAGATACTATTGCAAAAGATAGAACAGCAAAGCCGAGGGATAGAAAATTTAGAAGTAAAACAAAGGACTTTTTATACGGAAGATACAACTACTTTGACGACTGCAAAAAGCTTGCCGAAAAATCCTGCGACAGCTTTGAATACAATAACGAAGGCTTTACGGCTGAAATAAATAATACGGGAAAAGAAAATCTTCTGTTTTTCAGCATACCATATACAGAGGGCTGGACCGCGTTCGTTAACGGCAAAGAGTCGGAAATTGTAAAATCTAATTTCGGATTTATGTCAGTTTTGGTCGAAGGCAATAAAAAGAGCAAAATTGTATTCAAATACAACCCGCCCGGTTTCCGTATAGGAATTATAATCACAGCAGTATGTGGTACAATATTTGTTATGTATGTTTCCGCTTTTGTTTTGCTCAAAAAATTAAAGCGGAAAAATCGAGGTAAAAAATGAATTTCGGCGAAAACATCTTAAAATATAAGGACGATATTCTAAAAGACCTGAAACAGCTTTTAGAAATAAAGTCCGTTTCTCAAGAAAATCCCGAAGAATGTAAAAAAGCATTGGACTTTATATTAAAAAGAGCGCGGGATTTCGGACTTGTTACGAAAAATATAAAGGGTAAAGCAGGTCACGTTCAGCTCGGAAACAGCGGAAAACTCTGCGGAGTTTTAACGCACCTTGACGTTGTCCCCGCAGGTAAAAACTGGAGCGTTGAGCCGTTTACCTTAACAAGGAAAAACGAACGGCTTTACGGCAGAGGCGTCGACGACGATAAGGGCGCGTCCATTGTTGACCTGTACTGCCTTAAAATTCTTAAAGATAGCAATATAACAGGAAAAAATACCGTTAGATGTATATTCGGAACAGATGAGGAAATCGGTATGTCAGATATGGAAACATATTTTGAAAACGAGACTCTTCCCGATATAAGCTTTACCCCCGACAGCGACTATGGTATTTGCTTTGCCGAAAAAGGAATTTTACAGATTAAAATTTCAGACGATAAAAACGACAGAAAAATTATAAAAAATTTCACTTCAGGTTCGGCTGTAAATGCTGTTCCTGACGAGGCAAAAGCGGTTTATTATTATAATAACGAATTAAAAGAAAAAATATGCTACGGCAGAGCCTCCCACGCTTGTGAGCCTTACAAAGGTAAAAATGCCTCGACTAAGCTCATAATGCTTTTAAAGAAAAATAATCCTGATTTGGGCAATCTATGCAATTTCATTTCAGATAAAATTGCAAACGAACTCGACGGTAATTCTCTCGGTATTAAAACAAGCGATAAACCTTCGGGAGAGTTGACCTGCAATCTCGGAAAAATTCGTATAAACGATAACGAATCCTACTTTACATTAGATATACGCTATCCCGTTACAAAAAACGGAGATGAGATTTTAAATAAGATAATTACTAATGCCGAAGAATACTCGCTTTCGGTTGATATTATCCATCACGCGCCTCCGCTGTATCTTCCAAAGGACAGCGAAATCATCAGGCTTTTATCAAGCGCATATGAGGACATTGTTCATAAAAAGCCCGAGCTGTACTCCACGGGCGGAGGAACATACGCGCGTATGCTTGGCTCAAAAGGCGTTGCGTTCGGGCCTGCGTTTCCTGACGACAATGTAAATATGCACAACGCTGACGAGAGTATTGATGAGGAGAAATTTTTTAAACACGCCCAAATTTGCTTACAGGCAGTTTATAAAATGTATACACAAGATTTTTAATTGGTGATTCTATGGAAACAGAAAAGAAAATCCGAACACAGGCAAAAAATGCGTTAAACGGGAACTGGACAGTCGCAGTGGCGGGATTATTTTTAATATTTGCAATCTCTCTTTTACTTTTCCTTTTGTACTATTTTGTAATTAATATAATAAATATTTTTAACGGCAATACTTATAATGGCTTATATGAAACATCTATTGTTATTTTAATATGTTTATTGGTTTTATCGGGATTTGCACTGTCACCCGTTTTAAACGGTTTTTTTAAAATTTGCTACAATATAGCCAATAAAAAAGAGGCAGATTTTTTTGATGAGTTTTATTTCTTTAATAGAAATAAATACTTTACGACCGTTCAGTTTAATCTTATAATTTCGTTTAAAATAATTTTAAATTTTATTGTCGGACTTATACCTTATTTTGCGGTAACCTTAATCACGGGTATTTTTTCACTTCAGCTTTTGGACACGGTTCTTGCAAACGAGGTGTTTTTTTCCGTTCGGGCATTCCTTTTTGCACTTGGTGCAACCTTCGCAATTATCCGTTCGCTAAGACTTTTTATAACTCAATTTTTATATATTGAAAACGACAGAAATGATTTCCAAGAAATTTTCTCAATTTCAAAGAGGATAAATAAAACACACAGCAAAGATTTAACACTTCTTTTCTTTACATTTTTGGCGTGGATAGCTTCCTGCTTTTTTGTACTTCCGGCAATTTATGTTATCCCTTACTTTACTACCTCATTCGCGAACTCGTCAAAATGGCTGATTCAACTTTATAAGGAAGGTAAAATAAAATGATAATTACTGTAGGAGTAATAGCGTACAACGAAAAAAAGTCGCTCGGTTTGCTTTTAAAGGATATTTGCGCTCAAACCTATGACCATAAAAAAATTGAGGTTATCTTAGTTGACAGCAATTCAACGGATAACACCAAAAAAATTATGGAAACCTTTAAAAAAAATAATCAGGAAGATTTTTACGATGTAAAAGTTCTCTCAAATCCAAAAAGGACACAACCCTGCGGTTGGAATGTTGTACTCAGCAACTACAGTGGCGATGCCGTTGTACGGATTGACGCTCACGCCTCCATTCCCAGCAATTTTATTGAAAAAAACATTGAAACGCTTTCCGGCGGAGAGGATATTTGCGGAGGATTCAGACCCAATATTATTGACTCTCCTACTCCTTGGAAAGAAACTCTGTTGCTCGTTGAGACCTCTATGTTTGGAAGTTCAATCGCCCCTTACAGACGCCAGCAGGGAAAAAGCTATGTCAACTCTCTTTTTCACGGGGCGTACAAACGTGAGGTTTTTGACAAAGTAGGATTTTTTAACGAGGCGCTTGTCCGCACGGAAGATAACGAAATCCACCATAGAATGCAGCAAGCGGGCTTTAAACTCTGTTTTAATCCCGAAATTATATCATATCAGCACACGAGAAACAGCCTTAAAGGTATGATAAAACAGAAATTCGGAAACGGAAAGTGGATAGGACTTACTCTCTCTGTTTCTCCAAAATGCCTTTCCTATTATCATTTTGTACCGTTTTTATTCGTTATGGGAATTATATTCTGCTCAATTTTTGCGTGTTTCGGCTATCCTTTATTGCTTGAAATTCTACTGCTTTTATATTCGATGTTTGACTTTGTAAATACAGTGAGTTGTTTTACAATGAGAGAGATACACTTTCATTACTTCCTGTTGCCGTTTTTATTTCCTATTATGCACATTGCTTACGGAGTGGGAACATTGGTCGGAATATTACAAATCCCGTTCTGGAAGAAAAAACTTAAAAAAGAAAACGGTTAATCGGTGTTGTTATGGCGGAAAAATTGCAATTAAGCAAAAAACAGTTACGAGCTTTACAGCTTAAAGAACTTGATATTCTAAAATATTTTCGTGATTTCTGCGACAGTCACAACCTCACCTACTATTTGTGCGGAGGTTGTCTTATCGGCGCGCTCCGTTACGGAGGATTTATTCCGTGGGACGACGACGCCGACGTTTTTATGCCGAGAGCCGACTATGAAATATTCATTAAAGAATATTTAAAGGAAAATCCAAGCGAACGTTTTGTTCTACTCAACGAAACTGATGAAACCTTTACCCGAAACTGCTTTGCGACCTTAGTTGACACAAGCGCCACGCTGATAAAAAATTATCAGAAAGACTTAAATATCCCCCACGGTATTGCCTTTGATATTTTTCCTATTGACCCGAGGCCGTCAAAAAAAGCTTTAAAATATTTGCAGTTTTTCTGGTGTATAATCTACTCGCTGTTCAGAGCGCAGACTGTTCCCGAAAAACACGGCGGAATTATGGCTTTCGGAAGTAAAATACTTCTCAATATTTTCAGGAGCTTTAAAACGAGGAAGAAAATCTGGAAATTTGCCGAAAAACAAATGACAAAATATTCGCTTGACGAATGCGACTACATATGTGAGCTTTGCGCAGGTCCGAGGATAATGAAAAACGAATATCCTAAGGAGTTGTTTGAAAGCACGACCGAGGTTGAATTTGAGGGAGAAAAATTCAAGGCAATGGTCGGTTACAACGAATATCTTGCGATTGCGTTCGGAGATGACTATATGACGCCCCCTCCGAAAGAGGAACAGGTAATCGCGCACGACTTGGCATATATCGACCTTTCAAAAAGCGCAAAAGTTAAATCTAAAAAAACAGACCGCCCATATTAAACGGTGGTCTGTTTTTTTAACGTTTACTTTAATTCTTAATTTTAACCGCTTTTTTGAGCGCTTTCCCGAAAACATAAATAAGAAATACAGACGGTATAAATTTAATCGCCTCGCTCACCGCTCTCGTCAAAAGAAATATTTCAAACGTGTTTCCGTTTCCCGCGCCGTATATAAAATACAGCCAGTATCCCGATAAAAGCACTTCTATAAATACCGAATTAATTGCCCAAGAAATTAAAACCGATTTGAGACTAACATTATTCTTATATAGAAATATCCCTAAAATCAATCCCGTTAAAATACCGTTTATTGTAAAACCCGGAAAATACGAACCTCCGCCTGCGGGATTTATAAAGAATGAGAGAATGTCGCCTAATCCCCCGACAACCGACGCGCCTATAGGTCCGAACAATATTGCCGCAACCGCTATCGGCAGAAAATTTATGCTTATTTTAATTAAATTTCCGAACATCGCCATAGTTGAGTTGGCAAAAATTCCGACGATAATCCTAAGCGCCAAAAGCATAGCAATCGCAACCAACGAATACACATTGTTTAATTCTTTAAATGAATTAACGAATTTCTCTTTTACTGACATTTTACCTCCATTTTTTAAATCCGCTGATTACACTAATAAACAGTTTTAGGTTTCGTATGTCGTTTGTGCAAAACTCAGCTAAACAACATACTGAAATTTTACTTTAAAGGAATGTTTTCTGTATTTTATCCTCAAAGTAAAAAGGGACTGCACAGCGCAGTCCCTCAACATTTAATGTAACAGTGGGATGCGAAGCCTGCACCGCAGTACACTGAGCGTAACTTTCGTTCCCCTGACAACTCCCCGTTCAAAGGACACTTTACGCGCAAGCCTCTACTCTGTGAACAAAATTATTATATAACTATATGTTTACTTTGTCAATATATTGTCGAAATTCGGTAAAAAGCCTATAAAATTCCCGAAAATATAAAGAGAATAAGTATAAGCGTAATTACCGCAAACGCCGATACGCTGATAAGAATAACCGTGTTGCTTTTTCTGTTTTCGTTAACAAATCCGTCTCTCTTCTTAACAAGCCCCGATTTTCTCAAAGCGGTTACAACTCCTTTGTATAGAAATAAAATGAGGGCGCTGTTAAGGGCCGCTTTAATAGCGTTAAACGGAATAAGTACGGGAATAAAAAGGGCAAGCACCTGTTCTCTGGAAACGCCCATATAAATGGGAGTCATAATATAATTCCATAAAAGCATTATAGCAATCAATGACAGAGAGCCTGCAACAAGTCCTGTAATTGCCCTCGACATTTTCTTGTTCCTATGGTAAATAATCGAGCTAACACCGATAAACACAGCTGAAGATAGAAAGTTCATAACAAGTCCTATAGGTCCAGTGGTGCTTATGGTAATCATTTCAATAAGGCACACAACAAGCGCCATAATAAGTCCCGCAATCGGTCCGAAAATAAACGCGCCGATTGTAAGGATAACGTCTTTCGGCTCATAGGTTAAGAATCCTCCTATATTCGGTATTCTCAGAAAAATGTCGCAAGCTACCGCTATTGCGGTAAGCATTGCCATTGAACATATCATTTTAATACGTTCGCTTGATTTTGTCATAATAATGACCTCCTAAAAATTTTTTGAGGCTGTCATCGGATTTTCTTAAAAAAGAAAACTCCGTTGCAACTGCAACGGAGCGTAAATTCACAGTATGACTGCATCTTCTTCCATCCGGACTGTACCGTCGGCACCTGAATTTCACAGGTTCAGCGAGATATTTCTCGGTCGCGGGCTTTACCGCCGGTGGGGAATTCCACCCCGCCCCGAAGACAACTTCTACTATTATTATATTCCTTTATCCTCTTTTGTCAATATGATTTAACAAGGTTTTTATTCTATAAGTACACCTTGATTTTAAATCATAAAACAAATATCTGTTAATGTAATTGAGCTGGATACAGTAAAGCATAATATACATTGAAAAATAAATCCAAATCATAACTACCGCTAAGGTACCAAGACTTCCGTATATTGAAAAACCGTTAAAGTACTTTACATAAACTCCTATTCCGATTGAGAGAAGTATCCAGCAAAGCGCCGTTATTAAAACTCCGGGAAGCTGTAATCTGAATTTGGCCCAGCGTTTGTCGTCAAGCTTTCTGTGGAGATAGAGAGTTAACGCCAAACTCATAAGTAAAACAATTGCAACAAACGCCACGACATATCTGAGCGTATACATCAACTCTATAACGTGAGGAAGATTTTTTATATACGGCTTTATAATCTCGTCAACAAATTCACCGATAACCAGTATTCCTAACGCAAGGAAAATTACAATCAACATTATTAAAGTATATCCCATCGCGTAAAGCCTTTTTACAAACCAAAAATTTCGGTTAGGGATTTTATAAATTCTGTTTATACCCTCCGTAATTGAGTAAATTCCCTTTCCCGCGGACCAAAGCGCCAGTATAAGAGTAGTAAAGGCTATGCCGACAGAGTTTTCATAGGCGGTGTCGATAAAACCTTGAAAATAAACGCTGAACTCACTTGAAATAGAACCTTGTAAATAGGTTTCAAAAACATCTCTCGGAATATTAAAAAAAGATAAAACCGCAAAGGCAAACATCAAAAGCGGTACAATCGAAAGAATCATAAAGAAAGCCGACTGCCCCGCAATTGCGGATATATTATCCTTGGAATTTTTCTCTATAAAATATTTTATTTTTCCAATAAGTTTTGTATTCTTCTTCATAGTAACACCAAATAAAGTATAACAGATATTTTTGTAATATACAACAAGAAAGCGTCGCATATAGCGTACGCTTTCTATATAAATCTTTTATATGAGATAAATATAAGAATATAAGAGAAAACACATAACATATCCCTTATATCCAAAGCGAGATAATGGAAGATACGTCTGGGGGATATGAATATTAGATAGGGACTGGAATGTTTGACGTGGAAATATAAAACGCAGAACCTATCCTCCCTATCCAAAGCGAGATAAGGAAAGATACGTTTGGGGGAGATGAATTGTCCGCGAGAGGGACTGCATTGTCTGACGCGGAGATATAAAACGCAGAACCTTTCCTCCATATCCAAAACAATACAGTGGCACGAAGGTTTGGGGGATATGAATTGTCCGATAGGAGCTGAAATATTTGACGTAGAGATATAAAATTAAGCGTTTTTCACTTTGTTGAGGAAAGCTTTTACCCTGTCGTTTTTGGGATTGTCAATAACGTCCTCAGGTTTTCCCTGCTCTACAATGTAGCCCTCATCCATAAAAATAACTCTGTCGGATACATTACGCGCAAAATCAATTTCGTGAGTTACTATTACCATCGTCATCTTCTGACTTGCCAAAAATCTTAAAACCTTGAGAATTTCGGAGGTCAACTCCGGGTCAAGCGCGCTTGTCGGCTCGTCAAAGAAAAGAATTTTCGGATTCATCGCGAGTGCTCTCGCTATTGCTACTCGCTGTTGCTGACCGCCCGAAAGCTGACAAGGATAGTAATCCACCTTATCCTCTATGCCCATCTGATTAAGCAGTTCCAAGGCCTCTTCTTCAACCTCTTTTTTACCGCGCTTTTGGATATGTACGGGCGCGTCCGTAATATTTTTCAGAACTGTGTAATGCGGAAAAAGATTAAAATTCTGAAAAACCAGTCCGAAATAATTTTGTATTTTTTTAATTTCAGATTTAGGAGCGTAAACCGATTTCCCGTCAATCTCGCTTACAGCGCTTTCTCCGCAGTAATCGAGCGTACCCGCGTCCATCGTTTCAAGCATAGTCGCGCACCTTAAAAGAGTCGACTTACCGCTGCCGGAGGGGCCTAATATTGATACAACCTCGCCTTCTTCGACGCTGAGAGATATGTCTTTCAGAACTTCAAGGTCATCAAACGACTTCTTTAGATTTTTTATTTCAAGCAGTTTCATAAAAGCGCCCCCTACTTCTGATAATAATTCATTTTCTTTTCAATTTTACTCATAACAAATGATACTATAAGATTGAAAATATAGTAGAACACACCCGCAACAAATAAGGGCATAATGTTGCTTTCCGCGGCGGAAAGCTGTTTAGCCATTGTGAACATCTCAACAAAGGCGATAGCAAACGCAAGCGACGTGTCCTTAACAAGCGTGATAATCTCATTTGTAACGGGAGGCAAAATATGGCGTACCATTTGCGGAAATACTATTTTCATAAAGGTTTGGCCGCGTGAATATCCCAAAACCTTTGACGCCTCGTACTGGCCCTTTGGCACAGCCTCAATACCGCTCCTGTATATCTCGGCAAAATAAGCGGCATAGTTAAGCGCGAATCCGATTATGGCGGCATAGAAGCGGTAATCAGCGCTTAACGGGAGTTTAAAAACATAATACGGTCCGAAGTAAACCACAAGAAGCTGTAACATCAACGGAGTTCCGCGCATTACGGATATGTAAAATTTTGCGATAAGCTCAACTATTTTAAAACGCGAGCGCCTTGCAAAACATATTAGAAGTCCAAGAGGCATTGAAAAAATCAGTGTCAATGCAAAAAGCGCAAGCGACAGCCAAATTCCCGATGAAAGCTGGGATATAATATTAAACAACCAGCCCAAAAATCCGCTGTCTGCGTCATTTGTAACACCGCAGGCAGTCATAGTCGCGGGAATTAAAAGGGCGACAAATACCGCGATGGCGATTAAGGGTTTCTTCTTCATATAACTCATTACGACTCATTCCTTAAACTTACATAATGTTTATAAAATCATAAAGCTTTATTCCCTTTATAACAGGGAATTTCTCATAACGTAAATAAAGGCTACCTCAAATTGAGGCAGCCCCTCTAATTTCAATTAGTCTTTGCCAAGACAAATAGTATCCGCAAGGTCATACTTCTTCTGGCTTGCAATTTTCTCGACTGTACCGTCTTCATACATTTCAAGCAAGGTTTTCTCAACTATGTCTTTAAGCGCTGTGTTGCCTTTCTTAAAACCGATAGCGTATTGCTCGGAAGAAATCTGGTCATCAAGAAGCTTATATTTATTTTTATTATTGTTAACATTGTAATTAGCAACGCCGATGTCCATACAAACCGCGTCAACCGCGCCCGCCTCAAGATTCATAAGAGCGGAGTTGTAATCTCCTACCTGCTGTAAATCCTTAAAGGAAGCGGCAAGCTTTTTATTCGCGTCTGTTGCGTCGTCGCCCGTGAGAGCCGCAAGAGCAGATGAATCAGCCTGAACAGCTACAGTCTTGCCCGAAAGGTCATCAAGAGATTGAATATCCGAATCCTTTTTAACTACAACAACCTGTGAGTTGTCAATATAAGGTACA
This sequence comes from uncultured Clostridia bacterium, assembly GCA_947627345.1. Classification (GTDB taxonomy): domain Bacteria; phylum Bacillota; class Clostridia; order Oscillospirales; family Acutalibacteraceae; genus Ruminococcoides. The sequence continues at coordinate 41,913 of CANQVS010000006.1, read as the reverse complement.
GACCAAGTATAATCATCTTCACGTCCGTTCATTGTAAAGCCGTTCCAAATGCAGGAAATCGTACCTGAATCAAGCTCCATATCCTTGCTGTCCCAGTCGATAGGACGCTTTTCTAACTTCCAGCCTAAGCGGTCGCAAACTTCCTGAGCAAGGTCAAGGTCAAAGCCTGTATATTCGCCTGTTTTCTTGTCCTTATAGCCGTAAGGAGGAAATTCAGCGTCAAAGCCTACGGTAAATGTTTTTGAGCCGTCCTCGCTTACTGTAGCGGCAGTCTTGCTTTGGTCAGCCTTTGAAGCTGTATCGGAGCTTTTCTCGGAAGAGCCTGCGCAGCCTGCCAACGCTAATGCGGAAAGCATAACTACTGCGAGTAATAATGCTAATGTTTTTTTCATAATGTACACCTCGTTTAATATTATTTGTAAATGTTTAAGCAAGGTTAATTTTATCACATCATCACACTAAAGTCAACTGTAAAATAAATTATTTTGAAGTTTTACTTTATACCCGCAATATCACGCATAATTATTGTTGCGTCAATGATATTTAATTCGCAGTCAGAATTATAATCGCAGTTTTGTGAAAAAAACACTGAATTAAGCTTGGCAACCTTTTTCATAATCAAGGTTGCGTCACGCACATCAAGCTTTCTGTTGTTATCGACATCTCCTATAATTTCGGACGGAAATTCGCTCTCGTCTATCACCTGATATTTTACGGAATTTTCTTTGCAGTATTTTTCAACTGCGCTGTCCGCGCTTACATAAACCGTAACATTATCGGAATTTTCAAAAACGTCACTTCCGATTTTTTCAACCGAACTCGGAATATAAATGCTTAAAAGGTTTTCGTTATCGGAAAACGCCCTGCTGTCTATTAAGGTGACGCTTTTGGGGATTACTACGGTTTCCAAAGCCGTCTTTGAAAACGCGGAAGGTCCGATAGTTTCCAATGTGTCTGGCAAAGAAACATATTTTAGTGAAACATCATTGTAAAAACAGCTTTGGTAAACAGAACGAAGATTCGTATTTCTCAGCAAAGCGTATTTAAGCTTAGCGTCCTGCGCAAACGCGAAATCCCAGAGCACAGCAAGACCTTTTGAAAAATAAACTCTGCTCAAATTAGGACAGTTTCTGAAAGCCCATTTTTTTACAACTGTCATTTTATCGTGCATAAAAAGTGAATTTACAACGCTGTTTTTATAAAACGCTTTCTCGGAAATACGCTTTATTTCCCTGTTATAAAGCGTTTCGGGAATATAAACCTCTCCCTCGTCCCCTGAATATCCCGCAACAGAGTATGCGTTATCATAGTCCGCGTCAAACTCAAAATCGGGATATACGTTTGAAACAATCGAGGCGTTAACAGAAAATACTGTAAATGAAACAATTAAAAATGTAATAAATGATAAACAAAACTTTTTCATATTATCACCCACTTTATTTTAACATACCGATTTTCCCTTTTCAACAATGCACTTGAATAAAATGTTGAAATTTGATAGAATAATTTTGGTGGTGATTATGTTTCCGATTGTTGAAATTTTAGGGTTAAATGTCAGCACCTACGGAATTTGTGCGTCCGCAGGGCTTATTCTTATGGGAATTGTCGCTTTTCTTCTCGGGAAAAAATTTGGAATACGTTTTGAGGACATACTCTTCGGAGAGCTTTTCTCACTTCTCGGAGCATTTATCGGCGCTCATATTCTGTACGGAATTACAAATACTCCAAAACTTTTAAAGGCCTTAGAAAATTTGTTTTCAAATACTTATAACACGGGAAGTATTTTTGATATTATAAAAATTTACTTCGGAGGAATGGTATTTTACGGCGGACTGATTGCAGGACTTGTTTTCGGTTTAATTTACTGCAAAATCCGCAAAATAAATATTGAAAACTTCAGCGACTGTTTCGCGGTTTCAATACCTCTTTTCCATTGTTTTGGACGGCTCGGCTGTTTTTTCAGCGGTTGCTGTTACGGAATTGAAAGCGAGTTCGGGTTTACAGCCACAAACGCGATAATAAATAGTTGTAACAACGTAAATCGTTTTCCCGTTCAGCTTTTGGAAAGCGCGGTTAATCTTTTAATATTTATTGTACTTTTAATATTATTCCAAAAAAGAATTTTAAACGGCAGATTAATTTACATCTACCTCATAATTTACGGAATATCAAGATTTTTTATAGAATTTTTACGGGACGACAAGTACCGCGGAATTTTTTTAACGCTTTCAACAAGCCAATGGATTTCCGCCGTACTGATTATCGCCAGTATTATAATTCTAATTAAGAAAAATAAAAAATTAAAAAATGCTACACTAAATAGGGTGATATAATGAAAAAATGCGATTACTGCGGAAAAGAAATTTCTTATATGGAACAATACTGCGATGAAAGCTGTCAGAAAAACGCTCTTAAATATTATGAAATGCAGGAAAAATATACCAAAATATTCTCAATTATAAACTCTGTCTGCGTCTTTGCGATCCCCGTCGGTTTGTTTATATTTTCATTCAGAAACGACGTCGGGTTTTCGTTAATGTCGTTTGCGCTTGCAATTTTAGGGATTACGGTTATGATTTTGCCTTTTCCCGTGGAAAATATGATTAGCTCTATGAAAATTAAAAAGGCAATAAAAATAACACGAATTATCGGAGCCGTTTTACTTTTACTCGGAATTGTACTCATTGTAATTGATTTTTTAATTTTTTTAAAATAAATGAATAATAAGCCTCTTTCGGTCAACAATAGAGTTGATGAAGGAGGCTTTAGCTATGATAGATAAAATTGCTTTAATCTTATCGATTATCGGCGGTCTTAACTGGGGATTAGTCGGTATATTCCAGTTTGACTTAGTTGCGTTTATTTGCGGAGGTCAGACAGGAATTGTCAGCCGTATTATCTATATTCTCGTTGGCCTTGCCGCAATATGGTGTATCTCTCTCCTCTTCAGAGATAATGAAATTGTTGAGGATACATCGGTTAATTCACACGCTTAAAAATCAAAAAAGAATTTCGGTCGGGTAAAACCCGACCGACTTTTTTGCTTTAATATTAAATTATTTATTAGCTAAAACGATATCCTTTGTATCTCTTGCGATAACAAGCTCCTCGTTGGTCGCAATAAGCTCTACGCGGATTTTTGAATTATCGGTTGATAGCTTGCCCTCGTTTCCGCGGATACACGCATCGTTTGCCTTATCGTCAATCTCAACACCTAAGCATTTAAGATACTCGCAGACAGATTTTCTTAAAACGGGTTGATTTTCACCAAGACCTGCAGTAAATACAATGCCGTCGCATCCGCCCATAGCTACATAGAAAGAGCCTATATACTTAGCTATCTGATAATAAAGCATTTCGTGGGTAAGCTTTGCGCGCGGATTACCCTGCTTTTCCGCCTCGGTAATATCACGGTCGTCGCTCGACACACCCGAAATTCCGAGAAGTCCCGACTTCTTATTAAGAATTGTATCAACTTCCTCCGCAGAGAGATGCTCCTTTTCCTCGATAAACGTTACAACAGAGGGGTCGAGTGAACCCGAACGGGTTCCCATCATAAATCCGTCGAGCGGAGTAAGTCCCATTGTAGTGTCTATAACCTTACCGCCGTCAATAGCAGTGATTGAAGAACCGTTTCCGATATGGCATGTTATTAGCTTTAAATCCTTAATGTCCTTGCCCATTCGTTTAGCCATCTCCGAGCTTACGAAACGGTGAGATGTTCCGTGGAAACCGTAACGGCGGATACCGTATTTTTCATAATACTCATAAGGGATAGCGTACATATATGCTTTCTCGGGCATTGTGCTGTGAAATGCCGTATCGAACACTACAACCTGCGGTACATTTTCTCCGAAAACCTCTTTACTGCTTTCAATTCCGAGTACGTTTGCGGGATTGTGCAAAGGCGCGAGAGGAGATAAACTCTTAATACCCTCTATAACCTCCGGGGTTGCAAGGCAGGACTCTTTGAAAGTGCTTCCGCCCTGAACAGCCCTATGGCCTACCGCGCTAACCTCGGAAAGCTCCCTGATAACTCCGACTTCGGGGTCGAGGAGCATATCCTTAACCTGCATAAACGCAACCTTATGGTCGGGCATTTCAACTTCCTTTTTAATATTTACGCTGTCTGTTTTATATCCGATGAGCGAACCCTCGCCTCCGATACGCTCGCAGTTGCCTTTTGCAAGCACTTTTTCGCCGTCCATATCAATAAGCTGATATTTTAAAGATGAGCTTCCTGCGTTAATTACGAGAATTTTCATTATTTTCTTCCCCTTTATATTGAATAGTTTTTAAAATAATACTATAATATAATAAACTATATTAACTTATTTTGCAAGTTTTTTAAGAAATAACGCTTATATTTTATTAAGGTGCTGTTTATGAAAACCAACGCTGTTATCTGCGAATACAATCCGTTTCACAACGGACACAAATATCAGATTGAAAAAATTAAAGAGCATAGTAAAAATCCCGTAACCGCGATTATGAGCGGAAATTTCACACAACGCGGTGATATTGCCGTATTTGACAAATTCAAAAGGGCGAAAACCGCTGTGGAAAACGGCATTGACCTTGTTATTGAACTTCCGACTGTTTACGCCTGCTCGTCCGCGGGTAGCTTTGCGAGAGCGGGCGTTCAAATAGCTGACAGTTTAGGCTGTACGGACGAGCTTTGCTTTTCAGTTGAAGAGGACGACCGAGAGCTATTAATCGAGGTATCGAAAAAGCTTGACGAAAAAGATTTCAATAATGAAGTAAGGCTTTTTATGCAAAACGGAGGCTACTATCCGCAGGCGGTTGAAAAAGCTCTTGAAAAGCATTACTCAAAAAATCTCGCGAATGTTGTTACAAAGCCGAATAACATACTCGCGATTGAGTACATAAGAGCCTTAAGAGGCACAAATATCAAGCCGTATATAATTAAGCGGACAGGCAGTGAACACGACTCAAACGATTGCAAACAGAATATAGCGTGCGCAGGGTATATCAGAAAGCTGATATTAAGCGGAGAAAAGGCGGAGCGTTTTATTCCAAAACAAAACTCTGACTACAGATGTCCGCCTGCCGATATTAATAAGCTTGAAAAAATAATAATTTACAAGCTTAGAACAATGACGGCTGATGATTTTTCAAATCTTTCGGACGTCAGCGAGGGACTTGAAAACAGAATTTTCAATTCTGTCCGCGAGTTTAACTCCCTCGAAGAAATAATTGCCTCTATAAAAACAAAACGTTACACACGCGCTCGGATAAGACGAATTTTAATAAACGCATTGTTAAATATCAAATCCGGAATGTCAAAACAAAACGTACCCTATTTACGCGTTCTCGCCTTTAATGAAAAGGGAGAAAAGCTTTTGGGAGAAATAAAAAAAAGCGGTAAACTTCCGCTGATTACAAATGTTGCGAACGGATATAAAAATTTAAGCGGAAACGCTAAAAAAATTTTTGATACAGATTTGCTCGCAAGCGATATTTATTCGCTCGCAACCGACAGCATAACAAAATGCGGAGCGGATTTTACAAACGAAATTTTAAAAATACGGGAGGCATTATGAAAGGACTTAAAAGAATATACAGAATTTTAAAAAGGACGGGCGCTATAAAAATTTTCATAGCCTACATAATTGCTCTCTGCATTTCTGCGGTATTGATAATGATTGTTGAGCCGAACATCAACAGTATAGGGGATGGATTTTGGTTTTGCTTTGCATCTTCTACAACAATAGGTTTCGGGGACTATGTCGCCGTAACTCATTTGGGAAGAATCATAACAATTTTGATTGCTTTTTTCGGTATACTTGTCGTAGCAATGGTACCCGGTGTAATAGTCAGCTACTATACCGAGTTTCTAAGAGCAAAAGAGGACGAAACAATTTCTACATTTTTTGAAAAGCTTGAAAATCTTCCCGATTTATCTAAGGAAGAACTCACGGAAATTTCAGAAAAAGTAAAGAATTTTCTAAAAAAGAAATAAAATCTGCTCTAAAAGCGCAATCCCATTTGGGGGTATTTTTATTATATACTAATCGCAATTTCATATATAATAAACAACGGTCGGGTTTAATACCCGACCGAAATTTTTAATCAAACAGGATAAACCTTATTAGATTTATCTCCTAAATCAGAATTAATTCCCGCTTTCTCTTCACGGCGTTTTTCAAAGAATTTAGTCGCGACCTCGGGGAACTGCGCGTAAGAAAGAACGTCCTCGTCCTGCTCAATATACTGCTCGATTTCAGCGCGGAGCTTATCAAGCTCCGGCTCAAGTAAATCTGCGGGACGGCAGGTAATCGGCTTTTCGTCGCCGATAATTTTCTTAGCAAATTCCGGGTCAATCGGCATCGGGGTTGTACCGTATTTACCCTCGATAATACCCTTAAATTCCTTGGTAACCATTTTATAACGCTCGCCTGTGATAACATTAAATACAGCCTGCGTTCCGACAATCTGCGAGGTTGGGGTAACAAGCGGAGGATAACCCGCGTCCTTACGCACTCTCGGAACCTCTTTCAGACATTCGTCGAGTTGGTCTTCCTTGCCCGCCTGTTTCAGCTGTGAAATCAGATTTGAAAGCATTCCGCCTGGAACCTGATATAACAGAGCCTTTGTATCGGCTGTGAGAATTTTTGTATCAAGAAGTCCCGTATCAATATACTTTTTACGCAAATCCATAAAGTAAGAGCGAATTTCCGTAAACGCCTCAAGGTCTAAACCTGTATCATACTCCGTACCCTGTAAAGCCGCAACCATAGACTCCGTCGGAGAATGTGAAGTACCCTGCGAAAGCGGAGAAATAGCGGTGTCTATAATATCCGCGCCTGCCTCAATTCCCTTTAAAAGACACATTGAGCCAAGCCCTGAGGTGTAGTGAGTATGAAGCGAAACAGGGAGGTCAACCTCTGATTTAATCGCCTTAACAAGGTCGTATGTCTTATACGGGGTTAAAAGAGCCGCCATATCCTTAATACAGATGGAATCAGCGCCCGCGTCAGCTATGCGCTTAGCGTAATCAATATAATAATCCTCGGTAAATACAGGACCCGTTGTGTAGCTTATAGCAACCTGCGCGTGCGCGCCCTCTTTTTTAGCCGCCTTAATAGCACTCTGAAGATTTTTTATGTCGTTAAGAGCGTCGAATATACGGATAATATCAATTCCGTTTGCAACGCTTTTCTGCACGAAATATTCGAGAACATCATCGGCATAATGACGGTAGCCGAGCATATTCTGACCTCTGAAAAGCATTTGAAGCTTTGTATTCGGGCAATTACTGCGGATAGTGCGCAGTCTTTCCCATGGGTCCTCGTTTAAAAATCTAAGACAACTGTCAAACGTAGCTCCGCCCCAGCACTCTAAAGAATAATAACCGATTTTATCAAGAAGCGGAAGTACGGGCAGCATTTCCTCGGTTTTCATTCTTGTAGCGATTAAAGACTGGTGGGCGTCACGAAGAGCAGTTTCCGTAATTAAAATCTTTTTTGCCATAATTTACCTCATTAGTTCATTGTAAGGAGCACCTTACCGGTTTCAACGCTTTCTCCCGAGTTTACCTCAACGGAAGCAATTGTTCCGTCCTGCGCAGCCTTAACAGGAGTTTCCATTTTCATAGCCTCAATAAATACGAGGTCCTGTCCTGCCTTTACTGCGTCGCCCTCTTTAACCTCAACTCTTACAACCGTACCCGGCATAGGCGCGGTAATTGAAATATTTCCTGCGCTTGCGGAGGAAACTGCGGGCGCGGGTGTTTCTGTCTTTGCAGGAGCAGGAGCGGGAGCTGCCGGAGCAACAGGTGCAGATGAAGTTCCAAGCTCCTCAACCTGTACGTCATATGAAGTACCGTTTACGGTAATGCGTAAATTTTTCATTTTATTTACCCCTTCTTTTAAAGATTTTTGTAAAGTTAAATTGTGCTGTGCTTTTTGGAAAGAGTTTCAACTCTCTTGCCCGAAAGCATATAAACCGCGTTTACAATCGCGCCTCTAAGCTCATCCAAAGTCAAAACATCATCAACATAGCCGTTTTCTGCCGCTTTTTCAGCGCTTAGGTTTTCAGAAGCAAACTGTTTTACAACGTCCGCCTGCTGTGAAACAGGCACGTTAAGCTTTTCGGGAGCCGTTATCAGCGCTACTGCCTCGGGATTAACAGGACTTATCACAGCCTCGGGAAGCGCGTAAACGACGTCGGCGTTAGCGCCCTCTCCCGCAAGCGCTATATACAACGCGCCTACGGCAGTACCCGTTACAACAGAAATTTTGACTGTGGTAGCTTCCGCATATGCGGAGCTTACCTTTACCGCCGATTTAATATCCTCAAATCCGTCCGAGTTTACAAATGTAATCAACTTAATTGAAAAAGCGTCGCAAAATCTTACGAACTTAGCGATTTTATTTGCGTCGTCAGACGTCAGTTTTTTACCGAGAGTATTCACAATTCCTACAGGCTCGCCGTTAATTCTCGCGAAAACTGTTCTCGCGTACTTTCCGTATGAAACCGAAAGCTTGTAGATAGAACCTGCGTCGGCAGTTTTGTGAACAACACAGCCGTCACTTTCGGGGGCTGTTTCTTCAAAAGTATAGGTTTCGGTAATATTATTTTCAGGAAGATAATTTATAAGCTCTCTCGCCTTTTCAATCGCGTCGTCTTCTGTTTTTGCAACAACGGAAACAATACCGTTCTCCGCGTTATATTCAATATCGGAGTTCTTTCCCGTTGTATCAAGTGAAAGCCTTGCGTCCTTTTCAGCAATAACAAAATCAGCGCTTACGGCGTTTAAAGCGCCTGTACCGATACAATCTCCGAGTACAACGGAAATCTGCGGAACTACGCCCGAAAGTTTTGAAGCGCTGTTAAGCACCTCGCCGTAGCCTGCCAAAAGAGCGTTTCCCTCATCAAGACGACCGCCCTTGCTGTTATAAAAGCCTACTACGATTGAGCCTGTTTTAAGAGCTAAATCATAAATTTTCTTGATTTTCGCCGCTTGAGCCTTACTCATAGCCCCACTGCAAAAATCTCCGTTTTGAGCAAAAGCAAAAACTGACTTTCCGTTAACCTCGCCGTATCCTGCGACAACTTCGGCATAAGTATCCTTGGATTTTGCAAGAGTGTCTACACTTGTAAACTCTCCGCCGTCAAAAAAAGCTGTAAGAGTTTTGCAGGCAGAAGTCCTCTCGATAGCAGTTTTAGCCTGAGTTATATTCTCAATACTCATATTAATCCTCCATTTCATTATTACCAAATGTCCCTTATAATGAAACATTAAAATATATAATCAATTATTAAAACAATATTTATTTTATACTTTTTATACTTTGCAAAATATAACTTGCAATTATGAAAAACTTATAACGTTTCGATTTACATATATCACTAAATATTTTCACAAAAATAAAGAAAGAAATCCACATTTTGCATATCAATACAATTATATTACAAACAAAATAAAATCGCAAGAAAAAAGTGTGCAAAATCCAAATTTGCACACTTTTAATATTAATTTTATTATTATAGCCTTTTATTTGTAAAAAATTATAAAACTAAGGCAAAAAACTATATCTGATACTTAGAAGGAGCAGGATTTGCGGAAAGCTTTTTTACCTCGTCAACGGTTAAATCTCTCCACATTCCTCTTTTAAGCTTACCCATTTTTACTGAACCGACGGAAATTCTTTTAAGACGCAACACCTCAATATCGAAATTTTCGCACATCTTTCGTATTTCTCGGTTTCTTCCCTCGCGTAAAACAATTTCAACATTAGCCCTCTCATCTCCCCTGCTGATAACTCTGACCTCGCAGGGAGCGGTTTTTCTTCCGTCTATCATAATGCCCTTCATAATTTTTTTTGCAACGTCGTCGGGCATATCGGGCTTTACCGTAACGCGGTACACCTTATTAATCTGCTTTTTAGGGTGCATTACAATGTTTGCAAAGTCGCCGTCGTTCGTCATAAGCAACATTCCCTCGGAATCCTTATCGAGCCGTCCGACGGGATAAATGCGTTCGGGAATATCCTTCACCAAATCAGCAACGCATTTTCTTCCCCTTTCATCACTCATAGTAGTGACATAACCCCTCGGCTTGTTCAGCATTATGTAACGCTTACCGCCTTTTTTCTTTATAACGATACGTTTATTATGAACGTAAACCTTATCGGTATCGGGATTGACTTTGTCGCCGATACGCGCAACTCTGCCGTTTATCTTAACGGCTCCGTTTTCAATTAGTGTTTCGGATTTACGGCGTGACGCCACACCGCATTCCGCCATAAATTTTTGCAGTCTTTCTAATTTAGAACGCATTATTAAAAAATCCTTTTATATTATCCCATATAGATTTATTTTCTTTAACTATACTGTTATCGGTTATTACGCTAAGATTATGTTCGGCAATTTTTTTGCCATTTAAGCTGTATACAATTTTGCCTACATTCTCCCCTGATTTAAGCGGAGCGTATAAGAAATTATCCAGCATTATTACTCTTTTAACCTTATTAAAATCGCTCGACTTAACAACCACGTTGGTAACATCTTCACCTCCGACAGAGGTTTTATCTTCCTTTCCCCCTACAGTATCAACATCGAGAAAAAAATCCCTGTCGTCTAACGACTTCATACGGTAATTTTCAAATCCGTAATTATACATAGAGGTATGGTCGTTCCAATCGCGTCGGTCGTTAAATGTTGTCGCGATAAGAGTTAAGCCGTCTTTTTTTGCCGCCGTTACGAGGCAACGTCCCGCCGCCATTGTATAGCCTGTTTTACCTCCGATACAATACTCATATGTTGAGAGAAGTCTGTTATGGTTAGAATAGGTAGTAATTTTATTTTTAGGCTCAATAAAACTTACCGTTTCCGTCCTGAGCGAAGTAAGTCTTTGAAATTCCGAGTTCTTCATAGCCTCCGCCATAAGAAGGGCCATATCGTAAGCAGTTGTGTAATGATTTTTGTCATCAAGACCGCTCGGAGTTACAAAGTTTGTATTTTTCATACCTATTTTCTTTGCGCGTTCAGTCATAAGCTTGCCGAACTTATCCTTGCTTCCCGCTATTGTAATTGCCGCCGCGTTCGCCGCGTCATTCCCCGAACAAAGAAGTATTCCTACTGCCAAATCACGCAAGGTTACCACCTCGCCGAGCTTTAAATACATACTGCTTCCCTCGGCAATCATATCCTTTGTAAACTTAACCTGTTTGTTGGATTTTTCAGCGTACTCAAGCGTTATAAGCGCCGTCATAATTTTTGTCGTACTTGCGGGCTTACAGCGTTTATTTTGGTTTTTAGAAAAATAAACCTTGTTATTATCAGGACAGTAAAGCACAGCAGAGCCTGCAGAAACGCTCAACGCCCCGCAATTAAAGGCAAAACAGCCGAAAACAAAAACAATGACAGTTAAAAAAGCAAATACTCGTTTCATATTATCACCCATTAATAATATGAAACAGGTTTCGTTTTTATATTATTGACTTATTAAAATTCTAAAAAATATCCTCGCCCGTTTCGGCCGCCTCGGAATTTATATCCTCATTCATCGGCTTTTCTTTTTTATCCCTTTTGAATAAAGCGCTGACTTTATCGACAAGTTCGGGAACCATACCGACAACTCTGTCAGCTGCGCCGTCGTATTTATCAACGGGAATAAGCTTTACTTCTCCGCGATATACAGTCAGAAACGCAACAGGCTGAATAGTTACGCCCGCACCGCTTCCGCCTCCAAAGCAGTCCTTATTATCTTTTTTTGTCGGAAAGTCAGAACCGCCGGAAGCAAATCCATATGACACCTTTGACACGGGAATAATGATAGTGCCGTCAGGGGAAGTAATCGGGTCGCCGATAATAGTGTTGACATCTACCATCTGTTTAATTTTATCCATCGTTGTGTCCATTAAACCGTTAATAGGATGGTCCATAGCTATTTCTCCTTATTTCTTTTTTGGTCTTGCTTTTAAATACAATTTCAAAGCCTTGAAAGCTTTTGAGAATACAATTTTTAAAATTGAAATAATTCTTATCTTTGCCGTAACCTTTGCTTTCGCAAGGTTTTCAGGCTCATCTGAAAAATCGGGATTTACATTTACTTCATATCTGTCTACCCTTACAACATCCGTTATAAGCTTTAACGCAGGGAACAAAACAGCGCACACGCGCCCGTATTTCACAGCGGAATCTCCCGCGTCGTCCCCCGAAACCTTAATGTCTATCATAAACTCGGTTACAGTTATTTTAGAAAATAAATCCTTTAAAGTACCCGATACAAGATTCGCGATACTCTTTACAATGTTAAGTATCCCCGAAATACCTTTTTGTTTCACATATTTTTTTAAATCGAAGGACTTTTGCTTTTCCTTTTTTTCGGGTTTTTTCTTTTTAGTTTTGGGTTTTGTTTTCTTTTTAGGTTGTACCTTTTTCTTAGGCTTTTGCGGAAGAAGTTTAATATTTATAAACGCAACCTTTAAGCTTAAAAACAACTCGTTATTATAGTCGGCGTAAATATAAATATTAAACAGTGTAAGCAAAAACAGCAGTAAAAGCACGCCTGTAATTATATAAAGCGCAAGCACAGCAACTCACCTTTTAATCACTCGCAGCCTCGTTTATAATTTCCTCAACTGTCATCTGAATATCTTCTTCCTCTTTATCGGACTTTTCACCGTCCTGAGGCAGAGGCGGAAGCTCCTCGATTGAGGAAATATTAAAGCAGCGCAAAAAATTTTCGGTAGTTCCGTAGATAAGCGGTCGTCCCGGAAGTTCTAATCGTCCTTTTTCCTCAATTAAATCCTTTGATGTAAGAGAACCGATAACTCCCGAACAGTCAACTCCCCTCACCTGTTCGACGAATGATTTTGTCACGGGCTGATTATATGCTATAACAGCCAAAACCTCTAACGCCGCTTGCGACAGGGGCGTATTTCTTCTTAAATCCATAACCGTTCTCACGGCGGGAGCAAATTCTTTAACGCTTACCATTTGATAGCTGTCCTTGAGTCTTATAATAGTAATTCCCCTGTCGGAATTTTCATATTCATTTTTCAGCGATTCAAGGTGTTCTTTAGCCTCGTTTTCTGAAATTTCAAGCGCTGTTGCAATTCTTGAGGGTTCAACCGATGAACCGTTTGCAAACAAAATTGCCTCTATCGCGCTGTTAATTTTTTCGGTTTTCAAGTTTTCCCTCCAACATATAAACCTGCGCGTCGTCACCGTTGCCGTCAATACGCACCCGTTTTCCTTTTACAAGTTCAAGCACTGCCAAAAAGGTAGCCACGAGCTCGCTCCTTTCGTTAACAGCGGTGAAAAGTTCCTGATATTTTACCCGCTTTCCGTGCCACAAACGGCGCATTACGCTTATTATACGCGCATTTACGGAAACGATTTTTCTTTCGATAATTCCCGAAAATGCCGACTGCGGAGGCGGCAGCTTTCTTTTACCTCTGCCGACAGCGTCAATATATCCCTTTACAATATCATTCGGGTCGTGCTTTCGATTATATGTAAGGTCAAATTTAACGGGAGACGCGTCTTTATAAAATGTATCAAAGTCATAAATTCCGCTCATTTTAGCGGCAATTTCTTTACAAAGCTGATATTCGATAAGCTGTCCCGAAAGTTCTTTTTTAAGTTCCTCGGCTTCTTCCTCGTGTTTCGGCAGAAGCATTGCGGATTTAATATAGACAAGTCTTGACGCCATAGCGAGAAACTCGCTCGCTATATCCATCTGATTTTCCTGCATCAGCTTAATCTGCTCCATATACTGGTCTAAAAGCGCGGAAATCTGAATATCATAAATATTTATTTTATTTTTGGCAATCAAGCTTAAAAGAAGGTCAAGCGGACCCTCATAGCAGTCAAGCTTATAGTTAAACTGAGGTATAACGTCCATAAACTACCCTAAAATGCAATAAACGGCAGACTTGTCAGCCACATAATAAACTCAGTCAAAGCGTTTTCTATGATATCAAGCGGTAAAATATTAAACCAAACAAGCACAATGATTATGCCGAAAAAAATATTCTCATATCTGTAGAAAGTATAAACCCACTTATCAGGTAAAAACATAAACAGAACCTTTGAACCGTCAAGCGGAGGAATAGGAATAAGATTAAAAACCGCAAGACAGATGTTAAGCAGAACATAATACTCAAAAAACATAAAAATATAAGGTCCTATTACGCTCGTAATAATAAAATCAAACGCAAACACATAAAGAGCGTTTAAAATTAGTCCGCCTAAAATTGCGGCTACAAGATTAGCCACAGGACCGGCAAGAGCGGATATACCCATTCCTACTTTTGGGTTTTTAAAATTTCTGTCGTTAATCGGAACGGGCTTTGCCCAACCGAATCCGATTAAAATAATCAACAACGCTCCGACAGGGTCAATATGCTCTATTGGATTAAGGGTTAGTCTTTTTCGATACTTTATGCTCGTATCTCCAAGTTTATATGCAACAAACGCGTGAGCCCATTCGTGAAACGGCATAACCAGAAATATTACAACCAGGGATGCGAAAATATCAACAAGCGCGGTAGCAAAATCAAGGTTTCCCGATAATAAAGACAGAAGCATAGTATATATCTCCCCTATTCTAATTAACATTCTGTTTTATTGTATCATATAACATAAAAAATAACAAGTATGTAATTTTTTTAAAAAATCTATTGCATTTTTCGTCAATATCATTTATAATACAATAGTTAGTTATGTAATTTGGTATTTTTATAAGGAGGTGCAGGCACATGGCAAAATGTGATTACTGCGGCAAGGGTGTAACTTTTGGAATTAAAGTTTCTCATTCACACAGACGTTCAAACAGAACTTGGAAGCCGAATGTTCAGCGAGTAAAGGCTATTGTTGACGGCTCTCCGAAGCACGTTTACGCTTGTACAAGATGCTTACGTTCCGGCAAGGTTGAACGCGCTATCTGATTTATTTTCCGCAAAAGCAAGGCTCTGTCTTTTGACAGAGCCTTTTTTGTTATCTGAAAAGTCAAATAACAAATATATTAACCGCACATCAGCGCTGTAAAAGCGCTTTCGCGAGGGAAAACATTAAATTAAAAAAGCTTATTTTTTTATCTTTTTAAATGTAAAGCCGTTTTTCTTAGCGTACTTATAAGCGGTCGATTTCTTTTCTCCGTAAATTATAAGATTATAATTCTTATCGTATTGATAATCGTACTCATTAATATAACCTAAAGCGCGGTTTCCGATTGATTTAACAGTTTTCGGAATTGTAATTTTATTGAGATTAGGGCAATCCGTGAAATCTTTTCTAAATATTTTTCTGACATTTTTTGATATAATAACTTTTTTAAGCTTTCCGCAGTTAGAGAAAGTATATCCTTCACTGCTTTTCATAACGGGATATTTTACTGTTTGCAGAGCAGAGCAATCAGAAAAAACCTTATAACCCAAATTAAGTTTGCCGCTTCCCTTAAATGAAAGCTTTTTAAGTCCGTTGCAGTCACAGAACGCTTCTTCTGATATTAAGGTCACGTTTTTCGGAATAGTTATGCTTTCAAGATTATCGTTTTTCATAAATGCAAATTCCTTAATCTTTCTAAGTGTGGAGGGAAAGTTTACATTCTTAACCTTGCTCTCATAAAACGCGTATTTTCCTATTGTTTTCAGTCCCTTGTTAAGCTTTACCGTTTTTAACTTGTAGTTTCCGCAGAAAGCTCTGTTAGAAATTTCCGCAACGGTTTTTAGGCTTGTGAATTTTTTATCCGTCTTTCCTCCCGGATATGTTATGAGCTTTGTTTTCTTCTTATTATACAGCACGCCGCTTTTGCTGGAAAAGTTTTTATTTTTCTTGTCGACTGTTATTGACTTAAGCTTAACGCAGTTATTAAACGAATTATCTCCTATTTTTTTAATATTCTTTCCTATTAAAACCTTTTCAAGTCCCGATTTAAAAAACGCGCTGTTTCCGATTGTTGTTATTTTGTTATGAATTGAAATTTTTGTAAGCGCCTTATTATAAGCAAATGTCCTGCTTGGAATCGTGGAAATATTTTTACCGAGCTTTGCGCTTTTCAGCGAGGAACACCCATTAAATATGTCATAACCTAAGCTTCTTACATCATCGGGAATGTCTATACTTTCCAGAGAACTGCAGTTAGCAAAAGCCTCGTCACCTATTTCAATAACCTTTTTGGGAATGTTTATACTTTTAAGATTTTCACAATTTGTAAAAAGTCCGTATTCTATACTGCGAATATTTGACGGCAGTTTTATATCGGCGAGATTATGGCATCCATTAAAAGCTCTTTGTCTGATTGTCGTAACACTATCGGGAATTTCAATTTTTCTTAGGGATTCATCTTCGGAAAACGCCATAAAACCTATTGAGATAACACTCTTTGGAACAACAACGCTCTCAAGAGTTTTATTAAAAGCAAAGCTGTATTCCCCGATTGTGCTGACCAAATGGCCGTCAATTTTACCGGGAATTGTAATTTCCTTGTCATTTCCCTTGTAATCGGTAATAACAATCGTGTCGTTCGCAAGTAAATCGTATTTAAAATCTTTCAGCTCATAAGCCCCCGCTGAAAAAGGTAATGCTGTTAAAATACTGAAAATTAAAATTGCTGATAAAAGAATAGATAATAATTTTTTCATAATTTTTCCTCCAAGAAATTTATGTACTTTTTGTTTGTTTAGTGCTTTGTCTTAAATAATTTCAAGAGCAGATACATCAGCCGCCACGGAAATTATAAAACTGACGGCAAGCAAAACAGATAATATGAAAGATGTGTACTTTTCCATACTTCAAAACCTCCCTGTAATATTTTAAAAATCAATCTGAATTTTCATCCTTCACTATAGTAGTGTAGGCTTTTAAGGAAAAAGTTTCAAAATTATTAAATTTGTAGCAGATTTTTTAATAATAAAAAAAGAAAAGACGTTTTTGATAAACGACTTTTAGACGGAAAGTAAAATATCTGATTTGGACGCGCAAAAAACCCGTGCGAAAACGCACGGGTTTTAATTCTATAAAATAATTATTTTAAGGAATTATAAGCTTTCGCTTACAATATCTTTTACAGCGTTTAAGGCTTCGGAAATTTTAGAAATATCCTTCGCCCCGGCCATAGCCATATCTGGTTTTCCTCCGCCGTTACCGCCCGTAATCTGAGCTGCGGCTTTTACAATTTTTCCTGCGTTAAGTCCGAGAGAAACCGCGTCTTTTCCGCAGGCGCAGGCGAATGTTCCCTTTTCTCCGTTTATTCCGCATATAACAACAACGGATTTTTGGTTTTTGTCAAGACACATATTACACATATCCTTAAGCTGGTCGCCCTGAACGTCTCTAACCTCGCTCGTCACAACGCTGACGCCGTCTACGTCAACGGAACCTGATAAAATTCCGTCTATCTGCGAAAACGCAAGCTTATTTTTGAGAGTTGAAATTTCTTTGTCCTTATTTTTAATTTCTTCGGAAATCCTCTGCGCGGACAAAACAAGCTTTCTCGGGTCGTTTAGCTTAAATACAGACGAAACCTCGCCTATTGTCGCTATCATATTGTTCAAGTAATCAAGAACCCCGAAACCTGTTAACGCCTCAATGCGTCTTACTCCTGCCGCAACAGAGCACTCCTGCCTGATTTTAAACAGTCCGATTTTTGCAGTATTGTCAACGTGGGTACCTCCGCAAAGCTCAACGGAAAAATCTCCCGCCTTAACAACCCGTACAACATCGCCGTACTTCTCGCCGAAAAGCGCCATAGCACCCATTTTTTTAGCCTCATCTATAGGCATCTCAAGAGTATCAACAGCAATTCCCTCAAGTATCTTTTCATTTATAAGCTGTTCAACCTCTATAAGCTGTTTAGCCGTCATTGCCTCAAAATGAGTGAAATCAAAGCGGAAATAATCGTCAGAAACAAGCTGTCCCGCCTGCTCAACGTGAGTTCCGAGGACCTTTCTCAAAGCCGCCTGAAGAAGATGCGCGGCGGAATGATTACGGCGGATATTTTCTCTGCGCCTGTCGTCGATAGAAAGCTTAACATCGTCGCCGACTGTTACAGCACCGCTGTTCACCGTTACGCTGTGCAGGAAAATTCCCTGCGAGTCCTTAGTGGTATTATCAACGCTTATCTCCGCGTTTTGAGAAGTAATAGTTCCCGTATCTCCGACCTGTCCTCCGCTTTCCGCATAGAAAGGCGTTTTGTCGGTTACGATAATTGCGCTTTCTCCCTCGGTAACCATTTCCACACGCTCACCATCACGAACAATGGCAAGGATTTTTGCGTCGGCAAAGTAATCTGTGTATCCTACAAACTCGGTAGAGGGAATATCCGATAAATCCGTGCTGTCTGAAATCCAAGCGTCAGCGCCCGCATTTTTTCTTGCATTACGACTGCGCTTTTTCTGCTCCGCGAGGAGTTCGCCAAAGCGTTTTACGTCAACCTTGATTCCCGATTCAGAGGCAATTTCACGGGTCAAATCAATAGGAAATCCGAATGTGTCATTTAATTTAAACGCGTCCTCACCCGAAATTTCATTAGTTACGCTGCTGTCGATAATTTCATTAAGCATCGCAAGGCCCTGGTCGATAGTACGAGAAAAATTTTCTTCCTCAACTTTAACTAATTTTGTAATAAAATCCTGCTTTTCCCTAAGCTCAGGATACGCTGATTCGTTTTCCTTGATAACCGTTTCGCAAATTTTATAAAGGAAAGGTTTTTTGTATCCTAAAAGTCTTCCGTGGCGCGATGCACGTCGGAGAAGTCTTCTTAATACATATCCCCTGCCCTCGTTTGACGGCATAACTCCATCGGAAATCATAAAGGTTGTTGAACGGATATGGTCGGTTATAACTCTTAAAGAAATATCGGTTTTCGGGCTTTCGCCGTATTTAACGCCGACAATATCGCTTATGTGTTTCATAATATTTTGAACAGTATCTACGAGAAAAAGGTTGTCCACTCCCTGCATAACACAAGCAAGACGTTCAAGTCCCATACCTGTATCAATATTCGGGTGTTCCAAAGGGGTATAGTTATCGTGTCCGTCGTTATCAAACTGGGTAAACACGAGATTCCAAACCTCCATATAACGGTCACAGTCACAACCGACCTTGCAGGTCGGCTTTTTACAGCCGTGCTTCTCTCCTCTGTCGTAATAAATTTCTGAACAGGGACCGCAGGGACCGCTTCCGTGCTCCCAAAAATTATCAGCTTTTCCCAAACGAACCATATGGGACGGAGAAACTCCGATTTTTTTAGTCCAAATGTCATACGCCTCATCGTCGTCCTGATAAACGGAAACATACAGCTTTTCCTCGGGAATTTCAAGAACCTCAGTAAAAAACTCCCACGCCCACGCGGTGGCCTCTTTCTTAAAGTAATCCCCGAACGAAAAGTTTCCGAGCATCTCAAAATATGTGCCGTGGCGGTCAGTAATTCCTACCTCCTCGATGTCAGGCGTACGGATACATTTTTGGCAAGTTGTCACTCTCGATTTAGGCGGTGTGATTTCCCCTGTAAAATACTTTTTCATAGGAGCCATACCGCTGTTTATAAGCAAGAGGCTGTTGTCGTTTTTCGGAATTAACGGGAACGAGTCAAGGCGAAGACAACCCTTGCTCTCCATAAAGGATAAAAACTTTTCTCTGAGTTCGTTAAGACCTGTCCATTGCATAGTTTATCATACTCCTTAAAATTTACGTCTGATTAATCGCGTTTCCTGCGGATAAAACTTTCCGCGGGTATCGTTTTTGTACAAATCATATTAAGCTTTTCCATAGCGTGAGGCGCGCTTGACACCTTTTCGCCGTAAATATTTTCAAGCTCCAAACATTCTGTATTAAACGGAATACCGTCAGGCGGAAGAATATCCAAGGTATCGCCTACTGAAAATTTATTGCGCTGGGTAATTTCAGCCGTATTCCCATTACTTTTCTCGCAAAACGCAACGACATCATAATTTCTTATATAACCGCCGTTGCCGGTAACCTGACCGGGTTCGCCTCCGAAATAAAATCCTGTATTATATTCACGGTGGCTTATTTTTTCGGTTTCCTCCAAAATCCAACGGGGCAGTTTAAAATCTCCGTGATTTTTCATATACCCGTCCACGGCGTGACGGTAAGCGTTTGTAATTACCGCGGTATAATAACTCGATTTAGCCCGCCCTTCTATTTTAAAGCTTGAAATCCCCGCCTTAACAAGCTCGGGAATATGTTCAATCATACAAAGGTCACGGGAATTATAAAGAAATGTTCCCTGCCCGTTTTCCTCAACGGGGAAATACTGCCCCTCTCGATTCTCTTCAAAAAGGTGGTATTTCCAACGGCAGGGCTGGGCGCAGTCGCCTCGGTTAGCGTCACGCCCCGTCATATAACTTGAAATAAGGCATCGTCCCGAGAATGATACACACATCGCTCCGTGGACAAAGGTTTCTATTTCAAGCTCCTGCGGTGTTTTTGCGCGTAAAGTCGCAATTTCATCCAAGGAAAGCTCTCTCGCCAAAACAACCCTTGACGCGCCCAGATTATAAAGGGTATTAGCAGTTAAATGGTTAGTTACGCCTGCCTGAGTGGAAACGTGTAGCGCAACGTTAGGCGCGCATTTTTTTGCAAGTTCCATAACGCCGACATCAGCTACGATAAACGCGTCAACACCCGCGTCCTGCGCGAATTTTAAAAATTCAGGAAGTTCGTCTGTTTCATAAACACGGGGCAAAGTATTGCATGCAAGGTGAACCTTTACATTATTCTCGTGTGCAAAATCACAGGCTTTTTTTAAACTTTCGTTGTCAAAATTGGCGGAGGCGGTACGCATTCCAAAATTCTTTCCCGCAAGAAAAACAGCGTCCGCTCCGAACTTCACCGCCGAATTAAGACATTCAAAATCACCCGCAGGTGATAAAATTTCAGGTTTAGTCATATTACTCCTAATTTATTGAAGCAAGGTTTATATTCTGCTGGTAAAGAGTTGACGCATAATACGGTGTTCCGTCCTTTGCGTGGCAGAAATAGAGGTATGAAGTATCGTTCGGATAAATCGCCGCCATAATAGCGTCCATTCCGGGATTGCAAATCGGTCCAGGCGGAAGTCCGTTAATTTTATATGTGTTATATGTGCTTTTGAATGTTTTTTTCTCATTTTCGGGTATATTCTTTTTACTTCTATAGGGATAGTATTTTGTTGAGTCAAGACTCAGCTTTCTTACACCGTAGTCAACGTCGTATTCAAGACGGTTGTGAAGAATAGAGCCTATATTATACATATCCTTTTTATTCGCCGCCTCCGCCTGAATTATAGAAGCCATAATGAGAATCTGGTTCAGAGAATAATCGTTTGACTCGGAAAGCTTTTTAATGTTGACGGCTTTGCTGTATCCGTCTACGTTTTGATTTTCATAAATCCTTGTTTCGTAGTCGTTTAACATTCTTGTAATCGTAAGCTTAGGGTCCTCATTGTGGTAACACTCATAGGTATCGGGGAAAAGATAACCCTCAAGTTTATAATAGCGTTTATCGTAATTTTTAATATTGGCTATAAACTCATAGTCCTCGTCAAAATAATCAGAATTACAAAGCTTTAAAAATTCCTCCGTATCGGGTAAAACATCTTTTTCAACAAGCATATTCGCAATCTCTAAAACGTTCATACCCTCAGGAACAGTTACCTTTATCGTATCGGTTCGGTTCGACATAGACTGCAGGTAATTTATAATTGCCTCGTAGTCCATATTTGTAGACATATTATAAACGCCCTGTGTGAATAAATTGGCATTTTTAGTAAGGGTTGCGTACATATTGAAAAATTTCTCTTCCTTAATAACGCCCTTGTCCCAAAGCGCCTTTGAAACATCGTCAAGAGTGGGATTTTCGGGAATCTCAACAGTCACGGTATTCTGCTCGCTTCGATTTATCGCAAGCATATCATTAACACCCACCATAAGATACATAGCGAACATCACACCGACAAGCAAAACGGAAACCCACCAGATAATACGGAAACGGCGCTTATTCTGATGGTCTGCATATTTAAGCTGTTTTTTCTGCTCGCGCTTTTCACGCTTTCGCATATGTCTTGAGTTGCGTTCCATTTGCTCGCGGACGTCCTCATCGGAAAATGAACTTATGGTCTTAGGACTCTCGTCGTCGAAATTTTCAAGTTCGCGGTAACGCTGGCCTACAGCGAGATTATCATCGTCTATATTGAGATGAAAATTCTGAATCTTTTGTCGTCTGCGTTTTTCTATCTCTTTTTCTTCAAAAGAATTATTTTCAAAATCCATAATTCTCCCCTTATCTTGTGTCTATTGTGTATTTATCCGTAACCACTAAATTACTTGGTTTGTCGTAATAGCCGAGCGGAAGCTCGTCCTCAATACATCTTGAATAGCAAATTCCTACAGTCAGTCCGCTGTAATCGCAAATAAAGCGGTCATAATAACCTTTTCCGAAACCTAAACGGTAACCGTTTCGGTCAAAAACAAGTCCCGGAACAATCATTATATCGGCGTCCTTTTCATCTGCGCGAACGCATTTTTCCGGGGCAGGCTCTAAAAGTCCGTAATATCCCCTTTTCAGGTCATCAAAAGAATTTATGTAATAAAAATCAATTGTGGTAGATTTTGTATTGCAAAGCGGAACCGCAACCTTTTTCCCGTTTTTCAACGCGTCTAAAATAATGTCCTCTGTATTAACCTCAATATCCTTTGATACAAAAGCAAAAACGGTTTTTGCCGATTTATACTCTTCAAGATTGAGAAACCGTTCGGTTATTTTTTTATCTAACTCTGTTTTCTTTTCATAAGAAAAATTTTCCCTAAGCTTTTTATACTTTGAGCGAATCTCGTTTTTTCTTTGCTTTAGGTTTTTTAAGGACATTGCATAGTCTCCTTAACGTGCCTTGCAATCTCCTTTGAGGCCATTTTTTCTGCAATTAAAAGTCCAAACTGAATCGTACAGCCGGCACCCTTGCCCGTAATTATATTTCCGTCAGATACGGCAGGCTCTCCCGTATAATTTACTTTATTCTCATTTACCTCAAAGCCGGGGAAACAGGTCGCGTTTTTGCCGTCTAAAATCCCCTTGTGTCCGAGGATTGACGGCGCGGCGCAGATAGCGCAAATCTGCTTGTTATTCTCAACAGCATAATCCAAAACGGACTGAACAAATTCTGATTTTTCCAAATTTCTTGTTCCGTCAAGTCCTCCCGGCAGAATTACCGCCTCCAGCTTATCAAGTTCAACCTCGTCACATAAAATATCAGCCTCAACCTTAATCTTACAAGATGAGGTAACCGTCTTTCCCGTCACGCCCACGGTTAGAATATCGAGTTTTGCTCTCCTTAAAACGTCAACTGTGGTCAGCGCCTCGGTAATTTCAAATCCGTCTGCAAGCATAATGTAAATCATATCAAATTTCCTTTCAGTCAAGTGTAAGTCCGGCATAAATCGTTTCAGGGTTATAGCCTGTTATTGATTTTACCATAGCGAATCTTTCAGGTTTGCTGTCAATAAATTTCTGATTAGGCGAAAGGTGAAATTTAAAATTCTCATTTTTAAATTCCGTAAGCAAATCAGTAAGCAGATACGGAGCGTTTTTATCATCGCAGATAAATTCCGAAACGTAGCAGTAATCTCCCTCGTCAAACGCTATAGCGTAGCCGTAATTGTTCTTTATAATTTTTGCTCCGTAAAGAGCATTGTATTCAAACGCAAAATCAATGTGATTATTATTCCAGAAAAGAAAATTATCTTTCAAAACCCTGTTTCTTATTCCGCAGTACCCGTTAACGACATTCTCGCTCACTTCATAAGGCTTAGAAATCTCTGAAATCTCTTCCCTTTTTAATACTGCGGTATTAGATGTAAGCGGTTTAAATCCGAGTTTTTCATAGTAACCGTAAAGAGAATCGCTTGCCGGGAGAGTTACGCAAAGCTCCTGCATAGTAATTGACAGAGCATAATGAATAAGTCCTTTCATAACTCCCGCACCGCGAAATTCGTCCTTTGTGGCGGCGGCGTAAAGATAACCCGCCTTTCTTGAGTTAACTGTGGTAGGAATAATATACACCATTGCGATAAGCTCGTCACCGTCAAGACAAATATAACAAATTTCGGGTTTAAATATTCTTTTAAAGAACAATTCAAGCGCTTCATCGTTCTCTCTGAATGTATTCCTAAATAATTCTTTTAAGGAATTAATATCACTGCTTTGGGCAACTCTAAGCCTTATCATCTCTTACCCCCGCATACCGCTTTAAAATCACAACAGGGTGATAGGAAAGTTTAGAGCGCCGAAGCGATTCAATCCCCATATCTTCTTCCCTGTTTATAAATTCAAAACCAACCAGAGTTTTTGCAAATTCATTGTTAATCTTTGAATAAACGCCGTCATATTCAACCAAACCTTTTTCAAAAATTACGTCAAAGGTTCTCCGATTTATATCACAACCCATTGTCATTGCCACGGGTTCATCGTCAACGTAGAGCAAACCGCCGTGCATTTTTAAAAGCTCGTAATTATCGAGAGTTTCCGAAATTGCTCTGTACTCATCATTTGTGAAAGGGTCAATACCTTTATTACGGCACCATTTTTCCGCAACTTTAAGCGTGTCGAGCCTGTTGTCCTTTGAAATTATGGAAAATCTCCAATTCGGATAAGTCCTGTTAAATTTTGAAATATGATTTCTCTTTGAATGATATTTCTGTCCGGGGAGGATAGTCAAATCATAGTTGCGGTAAATATAATCCTCGTCGCCTCTTAATTCTTCAAAAGAATATTTGTAACCCGTGATTTCTACAAGCTTCTGTTTTTGGGCGTCGGTGAGCATAACAAATTTCGCTTTAACTCCTCGCTGTTTAGCGTCATTAAAAATTTCCGCTAATATAGCCGTCGGGTCGCCCTCGCCGACAGGAAAACAATATCCCCACGGTTTGTTATTCCTGAAATATGCTAAAACTAAAAAACCGCAGTATATACAAATTTTAATTTTATATTTATTTCTCCATATAAAGATGTTTGCCGGATTAAAATCACAGCCCATTGTTCCGTAATTTTCGCAAATCTTTCTAATATAGGGCAAATCATTCTTTACTGGCGTTTTAAAATCAAACATAATTACCCTTCGATTATCTTTAGTATATCCCTTGATATATCTTCAACAGAACGCATTTCTCCGTTTTCGGTGCAGGAAATTTTCTTCCAGCCGAGTTTTTGAACAGCATATAAAGCGGATTTTCTGCACTGCAAAAGAAAATTAACGTTCTTTTCGTGTAAATCTTTTTTACTTTCATCGCCCGAATATCGACCCGAAAGAAGTTTTTGAGAAACATCGGGTTCAACGTCAAGATAAATTACCATATCGGGCTTGGGTACTTTTATCTTATCGTATTCAAAATTTTCCTGAAAATCTATATAACTGTCCCACTGATTTTGGGGAAGTTTTGACATCTGATAAATAATATTGGAAGTTGCGTAACGATCCGCGAGGATAACGGTACCGTTTTCATAATCCTCTTTCCAGAATTTTAAATAACTTGCGATTCTGTCCACGGTATAAAAAGCCGCGGCGGCATAGGCGTTTACATCATCGGGATTTTCTCCAAACTCCCTGTCAAGATACATTTTAACAAGAGCTGAACTCGGATTATCATAATCGGGAAAAGTCAGCTTTTTAACCTTTTTGCCCTTAGAAGTAAATGCTTTTCGGAGGATTTCGGTCTGGGTTGCTTTTCCCGAGCCGTCAAGCCCCTCGATGACAATAAATTTACCTGCCATATTTCTCCCTCATCTCCTTTGCCTTTTTACAGGACATTTTGCCCTCGGGGCAAGGTCCGAAAAGGCACGCGGGACCGCATTTTGAGAAAAGATGAGGCGCGACCTTTAAACATTCAAGCAACATTTTCTCGGCTACCATACGGATTTCCCACTGCGCTCGGTTGCAACAGCGGTGCGCGAAAAAGTTTTCAAGACTGCGGGTATTGAATGTACATACAATTTTCGTGGTACAGGCGTTAGGAAGAACAAAACGCGCGTCCTCGTTAGCCTTTTTTACAAAATCGTTGTATTTAACCTTTTCATCGGCCTTAAACGCCTCCATAATCTCTTCATCGCTGCCCTTGTATTTATCGCCTGCAATATTCTTAATATATCCGACAACAAGAGCGTCCCTAATGTTCCTATAGGCGTCGGACTGCATATCTATAACCCTTTTGTAAGCCTCAAAGGCTTTTTCATTTTTTTCAATTTCAGGCGGAGTTACAAACTCGAACCTTGTCCCGTCAACATATCTCTGCGACTGTTGTGAATACGACGCTATTCTATGGCGTACGAGCTGATGGGAGCAAGCACGGCTTATCCCCTCTATTCCAAACGTAAAGGAAGCGTGTTCAAAGGGACTTCCGTGTCCCATATCCGAAAGCATATTTATAAATCGCGAGGTATTCTCCTCGTCAAGTCCTTCTCTTATATGTTCTATATCCGAAGCGGAATAACAAAGCTTAGCCGCCATTGCGACAACCTGCTCCGCGTCAGGAGTGTACGCTAAAAGAGTAACCTTCGGTTCCATTATAATCCCCTTTTTTTACAAAAATCTATTCCAGTTAATTGTATCATAAACATATATAAAAATCAATACGGAAAAGCAGGCGCACAACGCATTTAAAATATAAATATTCTGTGTAACGCTTAATGTAATAAAGAATATTTTATATACCATTCCAAATTACAGTTAGAAAAGTTAAAAACTAAAAAAATCGGACAGGAAGGCTTAAAAAACATCCCCCTGTCCGACAAATATTTAAATTTTCATTGCTTTTTATTGAGTACACGCTTTAGATACTGTCCTGTATAAGATTTCTCATTTTCCGAAACCTTTTCGGGTGTACCCTGCGCGACAATTTCTCCTCCATAATTTCCGCCCTCAGGGCCGAGGTCAATAATGTGGTCGCAAACTTTTATAAGGTCAAGATTATGCTCTATTACAATTACCGTATTTCCGCTGTCAACAAGCTTGTTTAAAACCTCAATAAGCTTGTGAACATCAGCTATGTGCAGTCCCGTAGTAGGCTCGTCCAAAATATACACCGTCCTGCCCGTACTGCGTTTTGTAAGTTCCGTGGCGAGTTTAACCCTCTGCGCCTCACCGCCCGACAGCGTTGTCGCAGGCTGGCCGATTTTTATATATCCGAGTCCGACGTCATACAGAGTTTGCAGTTTCCGCTGAATTTTAGGTATCGAGCCAAAAAACTCCAAGCCCTCCTCAACTGTCATTTCAAGCACATCGTGAATTGATTTACCCTTATACTTAACCTCTAAGGTTTCCCGATTATAACGTCTGCCCTTGCATACGTCACACGGAACGTAAACGTCGGGTAAAAAGTGCATTTCAATCTTAATTATACCGTCTCCCTGACAGGATTCACATCGTCCGCCTTTCACGTTAAATGAAAAACGGCTTTGAGTATACCCGCGCATTTTCGCCTGTGATGTGTCGGCAAAAAGACTTCGTATATCGGTAAAAACTCCCGTGTATGTAGCGGGATTGCTCCGCGGAGTTCTTCCGATCGGGCTTTGATTTATGTTTATAACCTTGTCAAGGTGTTCAAGTCCTTTTATGCTCTTATGCTTTCCCGAGCGTATCTTCGCACGGTTCAGCTCCGAGGCGAGTTTTTTGTAAACAATTTCATTGACAAGCGAGCTTTTGCCTGAGCCCGATACGCCCGTTACACAAATAAATTTTCCAAGCGGAAATTTCACGTCTATGTTCTTCAGATTATTCTGCGAGGCGCCTTTAACCTCAAGAAATTTACCGTTTCCCTTTCGTCTTTTTGCGGGAACTGGAATTGAACGCACGCCTTTCAGATATTGACCTGTTATGGATTTTTCACATTCCTTTATCTCATCAACATTTCCCGTTGCGACAATTTCACCGCCGTGAACTCCCGCTCCCGGCCCGATATCAATAATATAATCCGCCGCGTACATCGTTTCCTCATCGTGCTCTACAACGATAACGGTATTTCCGACGTCGCGCAGGTGCTTAAGGGTATTTAGGAGCTTCTCGTTGTCGCGTTGATGAAGTCCGATACTTGGCTCGTCCAAAACATACATAACCCCCATAAGCGATGAACCAATTTGGGTAGCAAGACGAATACGCTGGCTCTCTCCGCCCGAGAGAGTTCCGCTCGAACGCGAAAGAGTAAGATAACCTAACCCTACGCTGTTTAAGAAATTAAGCCTGTCTTTGACTTCCTTAAAAACAGCTTTTCCGATAAATCTGTCGCGCTCCGAAAGCTTGGAGGTTTTTATAAAATCAAGCGCCTCGACTACCTGCATATCACAAAATTCCGAAATATTAAGTCCGCCGACAGTTACTCCGAGGCTCTCCTTTGAAAGCCTTCTTCCTCCGCACTCATCGCAGGGAATTTCAGCCATAAAACCTTGAATTTCATCTTTTATCCAAGCGCTTGAGGTTTCTCTGAAACGGCGTTCGAGGTTATTTACAACTCCCTCAAAGCTTCTATGCAGAATTTTCTCATCGCCGAACGGCATTTTGCGGTGCAGGGTAAGCATTTCTCCCTTTGTTCCGTAAAGAAGAATATCCACAATTTCATCGGGAAGATTTTTAATCGGCGTTGTCAGTTTAAATTTATACTTATCCGCAAGCGCCTTAAAATACATCTCGGCGATTGAGTTTCCCTCCATTGCCCAACCGCTTCCTTTAAGTCCTCCCTGCGCTATACTTAAATCGGGATTCGGAATTACAAGCTGAGGGTCAACCTTTAGAAAAACTCCAAGACCCGTACATTTCGGACAGGCGCCGAAGGGATTATTAAATGAGAACATTCTCGGGGTCAACTCGTCAACGCTCACTCCGTGTTCTGGACAGGCGTAGTTTTGAGAAAATGACAAATCCTCTCCGCCTACAACGCTGACCGTAATAAGACCGCCCGTCAGCTTTGAGGCAGTTTCAATAGAATCCGCAAGCCGTGAACGAATACCGTCCTTTACAACAAGACGGTCAACAATAATATCAATGCTGTGTTTTTTATTCTTTTCAAGTTCAATCTTATCGGAAAGGTCATAAATTTCTCCGTCAGCGCGGACGCGGACAAATCCCGCCTTTCTGGCTTTATCAAATTCTTTTGCCTGCGTACCCTTTCTCCCCTTTACAACGGGAGCCATAATCTGAATTTTCGTACCGTTTTCAAGCGAAAGAACACTGTCAACAATTTGGTCAACTGACTGCTGGGAAATTTCACGTCCGCAGACAGGACAGTGAGGAATACCGATTCTCGCAAACAGAAGTCTCAAATAATCATAAATTTCGGTAACTGTACCTACAGTTGAGCGCGGATTGTGCGATGTGGTTTTCTGGTCAATTGATATTGCGGGCGAAAGTCCCTGAATTTCGTCCACATCGGGCTTATTGCTCTGACCTAAAAACATCCTCGCGTATGAGCTTAAACTCTCTACATAACGGCGTTGACCCTCCGCGTATATCGTATCAAAGGCAAGCGAGCTTTTTCCCGAACCGGAAAGTCCCGTAATCACAACAAGCTTGTCGCGCGGAATACTTACGTTTATATTTTTTAAATTGTGCTGGCGCGCACCCTTTACAATAATTTTATCCTGTGACATATTTAATCTCCAATACTGACATATGAGTATATTATAAACATTTGTGCGGAAAATTACAAGACCTTTTAATTTACAATTTAATCCTCCGATTAAGATTACAAAAAACAATCGGCAGCCGAGGCTGCCGATTGTTTCTATATACTGTTATTCGTCTTCGGAAGGCTCGTTTTCTTCCTCCCACTCAAAGGTACCGTTCATTACCTTTTCAAAATCATCACTGTGCATTTTCTCATTTTTAATAAGATATTTCGCGATTTGATGAAGCTTATCTATATTATCTGTGAGCAGGCTTTCAGCTTTCGCGTATGCGTCTTTGACTATTTTAAGAACGATAGAGTCAATCTTTGACGCTGTTTCTTCGGAATAATCCTTAACGTGTCCCATATTCTTTCCGAGGAACACTTCACCGCTGTCCTGACCGTAGGCAATCGGTCCGAGCTCGTCTGTCATACCGTATTTTGTAACCATACTGCGAGCCGTTTTTGTCGCTCTTTCAATATCGTTTGACGCGCCTGTGGATATATCGTCAAGAATAAGCGCCTCCGCGACACGTCCGCCCAGAGCAACAATAATATCCTCAAACATCTCGTTACGCGACATATAAGATTTATCCTCAGTCGGCAGGGGCATTGTATATCCCCCTGCCATTCCCCTCGGAATAATTGAAATTTCGTGAACGGGGTCCTGCGTTTCGCAAACGTGGAATAAAATCGCGTGACCCGCCTCGTGATACGCTGTAAGTCTTTTTTCCTTATCGGACATAACCTTGCTCTTTTTCTCCGCGCCTGCGACAACCTTAATTGTCGCCTCCTCGATTTCTTTCATTGTAATTGCTTTTTTATTTGAGCGCGCTGCGAGCAATGCCGCCTCGTTAAGAAGATTTTCAAGGTCCGCGCCCGTAAATCCGGCGGTAGTCTTTGCAATAACTCTAAGCTTAACGTCGGGGGCAAGCGGTTTCTTTCTTGCGTGAACTTTTAAGATAGCCTCACGCCCGTTAATATCGGGATAGCTTACGGTAACCTGACGGTCAAATCTTCCCGGACGCATAAGAGCAGGGTCGAGAATATCGGGGCGGTTTGTCGCGGCAATCATAATTACACCCTCGTTAGCTCCGAAACCGTCCATCTCAACAAGGAGCTGGTTCAAAGTCTGCTCGCGTTCGTCGTGTCCTCCGCCGAGGCCCGTTCCTCTTTGGCGTCCTACGGCGTCTATTTCATCTATAAATACTATACAAGGAGAATTTTTCTTGGCCTGGTCAAACAAATCTCTAACACGCGAAGCGCCGACGCCTACAAACATCTCAACAAAGTCGGAACCCGAAATTGAGAAGAACGGAACTCCCGCTTCACCTGCAACCGCACGCGCAAGCAAAGTTTTACCCGTTCCCGGAGGGCCTATAAGGAGAACTCCTTTCGGAATACGCGCTCCGAGTGTATTAAACTTTTCGGGGGATTTTAGGAACTCAACGATTTCCTCAAGCTCTTCTTTTTCTTCGTCCGCGCCTGCAACGTCCTCGAATGTCGTTTTGCGTTTTTCGTCATTGGTATTTTTTATTTTCGCCTTGCCGAAGCTCATTTCCTTACCGCCGAGGCCTCCTGCTCCCATACGTTTCATTATAAAGAACCAGAAAACTATTATAAGAACAAAAAGAATAATCGTCGGCAGAATATTCATCAAAAAGGAGTTGTCGGTCTTTCTGATAAGGTCGTACGTCATACCCTTATTTCTGCTTTCGTACTCCTTAATATCAGCCCTAAACTCCTCGGGATTAGCGATAGTGCCGTTAACTACTGTTTTTTTCTTATCATTAAGAGTTATTTTTATTGCGCCTGTACCGTAATTAAGCTGGTAATCCGCAACCTTGCCCTTTTGAAAATAACCCACTATTTGAGAGGTTTTTGTCGTCTCCGCTCTATGCTGAGAATTAAACAGTAAAGTTACGAGAAGTATAACAACAATCGGAATACCGATGTACATTATCAGACTTCGTGTTTTGTTTTTATTATCCAATACTTAGTCACTCCTTCATATAGTATTGTATTTTAATATAAATTTATTATGAATAAATTTCAGGTTTTAAAATTCCGACATACGGAAGCGTGCGGTAATTTTCCGCATAGTCAAGACCATAGCCGACAATAAACACATCGGGTATAACTTTTCCGACGTATTGCACGGGTACTTCTACCTGTCTTCTGTCGGGCTTGTCAAACAAAGTTACAATTTTAACCGAATTAGCATTTTTTGTGTAAAAATATTTAACAAGGAAATTCAAAGTGTTTCCCGAGTCTATTATATCCTCAACAATTAAGACGTCCTTTCCTTTAACTGACTGTGAAACATCTTTAATTAAATTGACTCTGCCCGAGCTTTCACTCGCGTTAGCATAAGAAGAAACAACCACAAAATCAATCTTGAAATCATTTTCCAAAGCCCTGATAAGGTCAGCCATAAATAAAGCGCTTCCCTTTAAAACGCCTACCATAATTAATTCTTTTTGGGAATAATCTTTATCAATTTGTTTAGCCAGATTTTTGACAATTTCTTTAAGCTCTTCTTCGCTTACTAAAATTTTTTCTACGTCCTTGTGCATAACTTCCCCCTTTTTAATTTTCAATTTCAATTACAAACCCGGTATTTCCTTTTGATAAGGCTTTTTCCGAGACACCTATCCCCTCAATCCATAAAATTTCTTGACCGTCAGCCAACAATAGAATTTTATTTCGTTTTTCCTCGGGAATTTTAAACTCGTTGAACAGCTTTTTCAACGATTTGGTCACCTGCCTTTTCGGCAGAGTAAATGTATCTTTGGCTCGTCTTGTTCTGAAAACAGGATTTTTTTCAATCAGGGAAAGCTTTATACTATTTTTTATTTTCTTATTTTTTATTTCTTTAACAGAATATTTTTTACCGTTAAAGTTGAAAGCCATAGGCAATTTTAATTCTATTTCGGAAAAATCATCATTCTCATTTTCAGTGTTTACAAAACGCAGTGTTCCCTGCTTTGAAACAGCCCTTATATTTCCGTTTAAATCAACCGCTCCGAAATCAAGGATTGATAAAATAAGCGAAATATGTTTATATTCGGGTTGCACGTTATTCTCACGGCATAAGGTATAAATTACGCTCGGCTTAATACCGTCGGGCAGGGATTTTAAAGCTTTACAGTCGTAGCCGTTTTCACAGGCACAACTTTTAATTGCCTCTTTAGCTTTTAATTCTATATAGGAATTAATACTATTGAATATCTTTGTTTCATCGGTTATTGCGGAAATAAAATTCGGGTTAAAATTCCTCATAAGCGGAATAATCGAATGGCGTATTTTATTTCTTGTATAATCATCGGACAGATTTGTGCTGTCCGTAACGTACTCAAGAGAATTTTCTCTGCAAAATTCTTCTATTTCTTCCCGACTTAAATAAATCAGCGGTCGGATAATATTACCCCTAACGGGTTTTATACCGCAAATTCCGTTTAAGCCCGTTCCCCTCATTAGATTGAAAATCACGGTTTCGGCATTGTCGTCGGCGGTGTGAGCCGTAGCTATCTTTGCGCCGTATTTTTCGGATAACTCCTCAAAAAATTTATACCGCTCGTTTCTTCCCGCAAGTTCGGTTGAGATTTTCTCCTGTTTTGCAATTTCATTTATATTAAGGCTTTTCACAAAAAGTTCGACATCTTTTTCCTTACATATTTTTTTCACAAAGTTTTCGTCTCGCAGGGATTCTTCTCCGCGAAGATTATGATTCAGATGAGCCGCCTTTAACGAAACCGAATAATTTTCTTTCAGAGAAATAAGTATATTTAAAAGGGAAACGGAGTCAGCCCCTCCCGAAAGCGCCACTATTACGGTATCGCCGTTTTCGAGCATATTGTAATCGTTGACAGCCTTAATAACGGAGCCGTTAATTTTGCTCATAATTTCTCTCCACAGAAGTAAAGCGCATAAACTCGCCCTGCCAATGAAGTTTTACGGTAGTCGTTTCGCCGTGGCGGTTTTTAGCGACAATACATTCTCCGCTGTTCTCGTCAGCGACGGGCGCGGAGGCTTCCTCCTCACCGCCGTCGCGTTTTGCGTAGTATCCCTCTCGGTAAAGAAAGAGAATAATATCCGCGTCCTGCTCGATTGAACCCGACTCGCGCAAATCCGAAAGCATAGGACGGTGGTCCTGACGCGCTTCCGCGGCACGGTTGAGCTGTGAAAGACAGATTACAGGTACATTCATTTCTTTAGCTAAAATTTTAAGATTACGGGTAATCTCCGAAACCTCCTGCACACGGTTTTCAATACGCCGTCCGCTTGTCATAAGCTGAAGGTAGTCTATAACAACCATATCTATATTTCTAAGCCGTCTCAGCTTTGATTTAATCTCTGCAACGGTAATACCCGGAGTATCGTCAAGATAAAATTCACATTTGGAAAGCACGTCGCCCGCGGCAACAAGTCTGCCCCATTCTTCGTCCGAAAGCTTACCCGTGCGCAGTTTAGTACCCTGAACGAGCGCCTCGCTCGACATAAGACGCGAGGCAAGCTGTTCCTTGGTCATTTCGAGCGAAAAGAAAGCAACCGTTTTCTTGGCGGTTGAGGCGACATACCTCGCGATATTCAGGGCAAAGCTCGTTTTACCCATACCGGGACGCGCCGCAAGCAAAATAAGGTCGGAACGGTTAAGACCCGTTATTACTCTGTCGAGGTCGCCGATACCTGACGGAATAGGTTTTAAAAGGTCGTCAGAGTTGCTGTTAAGCGCGTCAAGACGGTCAAATTCTTTAAGAATAACCTTGGAAAGAATTTCAAGTCCCTGTGTATTATCGCGTCTTATATCAAAAATTTTCTGTTCGGCTGAATCAATAAGTACCTGCGGTTCGTTTTCTCCCGCTGACGCCTCATCAATAATATCTCTTGACGCGTTTATAAGTCTGCGAACATCGTATTTCTCACGAATAATTTTCGCGTATTCCTTGGCGTTTGAAATTGACGGACAGTTCTGCGCCAAATCCATAAGGTAGGTTTTACCCGTTGTATCGTCAAACTGCCTGTCCCTTTTAAGCGTTTCAAGCAGAGTTACAAAATCCACGCTCTTTCCCGTATTAAACAGGTCAAGTATCGCAGAATAGATTACCCTGTGCGTTGCAACATAAAAGTACTTAGCGTCGCCCAACGCCTCAACAACATCGTCAAGAACTCGGTTATCAAGAATTATCGCGCCAAGCACCGCCTGCTCCGCCTCGGGGCTATAGGGCAGGTTCAGTCCGTCATATCCTGTTTGAAAATTTGTATCAGGCATTTGATTTTCCTCTATGTATTTCTATGTATAATTATTTATCAACGTCAACTACCTCAATATTAACTTTAGCGGAAATTCCCGTATAGAGCTTTACTTCAGCAGTATATTTTCCGAAAGATTTAATATCGTTTGAAAGAACAACCTTTCGCTTATCTACGTTAATCTGATAATTCTGCTTAATTTCATTAGCAATATCCTTAGCGGTAACGCTTCCGAAAAGCTTGTCGCCGCTGCCCTTAGCCTTCATAACGAGAGTTTTCCCCTCAAGCTGGCTCTTGTAATGATTAGCCTGCGCCTTTTGGGTAGCGATTTTATAATTCTTACTGTCCTCCGCGTTTTTATACTCGTTCATTGCCTGCGCGTTAGCCTCGCGGGCAAGCTTTTTAGGAAAAAGAAAATTACGTGCATAACCGTCGGAAGCGTTTACAAGCTCTCCCTTTTTTCCGAGAGGTTTTACGTCCTGTAAAAGTATAACCTTCATATTGATTTCCTTTCTATGTTAATTATTTTGTGTATATATTAGCAATAGCGGTCATCAGATTATCCTTAGCCTCTCTCAAGGTAATCCTGCCGAGCTGAGCCGCCGCCATATTCTGGTGACCTCCTCCGCCGAGAGCCTCCATAACAATCTGAACATTCAGCTTGCCGTAACTTCTGGCTGAAATATTTACTGTTTTGTCCTTTGATTTAAACAATACAAAACCCGCGTCCACTCCCTCAACAGAAAGAAGTTCATCAGCCGCCTGCGCACAGATAAGACGTATATTTTCATCCTCGCTGTCCGTAACCGCAACGGCACATCCATTCTTAATTTCAGCGCTGTTTACTATTTTATATTTTTCCTTATGAGTATCAAGCGTACTTGAAAAAAGACGTTTTGTTTCTACAGTATCAGCGCCTTTTTTTCTGAGAAAAGCCGCCGCCTCAAATGTGCGTACACCAGTACGGATAACAAAGCTTTTCGTATCGAGCATAATTCCCGATAGCAAAGCCTCCGCCTGAAGTTTTGAGCAATAATTTTCTCCGAGATATGTAATCAGCTCAGCAACCATTTCCGATGCTGACGAAGAAGTAGGCTCGTGGTAAAATACAATTGCATCTTTTATGTAATTAACCATTTTTCTGTGGTGGTCAATTACAATAGTCCGCTTAACTTTTTGAAGAATTTCGGGACTTTCAACAACATCGGGAATATGAGTATCCACAATTATCAAAAGTGTTCTTTGAGTAATTGATTTTATCGCCTCGCCGGGAGTAATAAATACCGAGCCGTTTTCCCTTTCAACATATTCTATAAGGCTGTCAGCCATAGAAGTTTCTTTATTTATAACAATACGACAGTGCTTTTTGAATCCTTTTTCTACAACAGGCTGAAGTCCTGCCGCCGCACCCACGCAGTCGAGATCGGAAAAACGGTGTCCCATAATAAACACACGGTCCGCCTCCGAGATTACTCTCGAAATAGAAGTTGCAATTACTCTCGTACGAACCTTGCTCAGCTTTTCAATTCCCGAGGAAACTCCGCCGAAAAACTCATAATTTCCGTCTTTCATAACGGCTACCTGGTCTCCTCCTCTGCCGAGAGCCATATCAAGCGCCTTTCTCGCTTTTTGCTCGCTTTCGATAAGATTATCGCAATCCGAGCCAATTCCGACCGAAATGGTCGCCTCGCGGTTATTATATTTAATTGAGCGTATTTCTTTTAGTATGGGAAATTTATCGGAAATCAGCTTATCAAGATGAATTTTGTCGAAAATAATCATATATTTGTTTGACGGAAGCCGTTTATAAAGAGCGTTGTTATCTGTTGCGAAGCGGAGAAGCTTGTTTTCAAGCTCCATTATTACACCAACGCTGTCCTCCTCGCTGTCGTTAGAGAACTCCTCACGGTTATCAAAAACAATCAGCGCAACAGATTTTTTCGTTTCGTTATATTTTTTTAAAATACTGTTGTAGTGGGTGTTATCAATGAATAATCCAATATAGCCCTCATCTGCGCTCGTAAAAAACACGGCGTAATGATGCCCGTCAAAATCGGTTTCAAAAGCGTCGCTGTCTGCAACATCATCTATATTACGCGAGTTAAGGTAGGCAGAAATATTCTCGTTTACAGGATTTCTTCCAAGGCAAAGCTGTTTTTTAAAACGGGAATTGCTCCAAAGTATATCACCGAATTTTCCGACAACTACCACGGGCATTTTAAACCTTTCGAGATAAGCTTGATTTATGTCCGATATATTTGAAATTGTACTTACAACGGTTTTTTCAATATATTTTTTAAAGCGTATTCTTGATATAATTACGATAAGTATAGACGCCAAGGAAACAGCAACCTCAATAATAAAAAGAATAAAGTTGTATTGTAATGTTGCCGCCGACATTGCCAAAAGCAACGCGGAAAATATTAAAAACCACGGACCTGTAGTCCAAACTTTTTTTCTCATATAATTTACCCGAATAATAAAGAGATTAAAAAATTAAACTTCCTGTAAAATCGGCAGTATCATTGGGAAACGGCGTGTTTTCTGACCAATCATTTTGGAAACGTCGTCCTTGATTCTGTTTTTGATAGTACCCCATTCCTTGATATTTCTGTCGGCGCAGTCCTCAAGAATACTAAGAGCGTGTTCACGGATTTCATCAAGCAGTTCTTCGCTCTCACGAACATACACAAAGCCTCTTGACACTATGTCGGGACCGCTGATAACGTGGCCATCGTAAACGTCGAGCGAAGCGACTATTATAATAAGTCCGTCCTGTGCGAGATGCTTTCTGTCGCGCAGAACGATAGAACCCACATCGCCTACTCCGAGTCCGTCCACGAAAACCTTGCCCGCGGGGACGGGAGCAAGCTCTTTCATATACTTTTCATTAATTTCAATATGACTTCCTATATCGCCTATAAAAATGTTTTTCTTATCAATACCAAGCGACTGCGCAAGTTCCGCGTTTTTTCTGAGGTGCTTTTGCTCCCCGTGAACAGGTATAAAATATTTCGGGTTTACAAGCTTTTGAACAATTTTCAGCTCCTCCTGACACGCGTGACCCGAAACATGAACGTCGTACATACCCTCGTATATAACCTTACAGCCTCTTTTTAAAAGTTCGTCAACTACATTTCCGACGGTTTTTTCATTTCCCGGAATCGGGTTTGCAGAAATGATAATGAAATCGCCCTCGCCCACTACGACTTTTCTGTGGTCCGAATACGCCATTCTCGAAAGCGCCGACATAGGCTCGCCCTGGCTTCCCGTTGTAATTAAAACAATCTGTTCGGGGGTATAACGCGAAAGCATATCAATATCTATAATCATATTTTCGGGTACTTTAAGGTAACCGAGTTCCTCCGCAACTTTCATATAGTTAACCATCGAACGTCCCGAAAACGCAACCTTTCGGTCGTATTTTTCAGCGCAGTCTATAATCTGCTGAACACGGTTAACGTTTGACGCAAAGGTAGCTATAATAATCCTGCTGTTGCGCGCCTGTCTGAAAAGGCTGTCCAGGCTCGCGGTTACTGTCTGCTCCGTCGCCGTATAGCCGGGACGCTCCGCATTTGTACTCTCGCACAAAAACGCCAGAACCCCGTGATGGCCTAATCTTGCAAACGAGTGAAGGTCAATCATATCGCCGACAAAAGGCGTACAGTCGATTTTAAAGTCGCCCGAATGAACAACAACACCCGCGGGAGTGTGCAGGGCGATTGCACAGGAGTCGGGTATTGAATGGTTAACGTGGATAAACTCCGCCTCAAAACATCCGAGCTTTACCTTTTTCCCCACGTTTACAACATTAAGCTTTGCCGAATTAAAAAGGCTGTGCTCTTTAAGCTTGTTACTTAAAAGTCCTATTGTCAGAGGAGTTCCGTAAATGGGAATGTTCATTTTTGAAAGCAAAAACGGTATTCCGCCTATATGGTCCTCGTGTCCGTGAGTAACCACCATACCTTTTACTCTGTCTATATTTTGCTCAATATAAGTGAAATCGGGAATTACAAGGTCTACGCCGAGCATATCTCCGTCAGGAAATGCCATACCGCAGTCAAGAAGTACAATATCTCCCTCACACTCGAACATAGTAATATTTTTTCCGATTTCATTCAGACCGCCTAAAAAAGCTATCTTTATTGACGGCTTGGTCTTTTCGGGCTTGTTTGGCTTTTTATAATAACTTTTACTGTGATTTTTACTGCCCGAATAATTTTTCGCAGAATTTGAATAGGAATTTCGCTTTCCTGTAAAGCGCTTGTTGTCTTTGTTATCTGCCACAAATTTACCTCCGTTTTCTTGATTTTTGTATATGGAACGCAGAATAATTCCGAAACCTGCTTCCGTTTAAGGCAAATTGCGCTATTTGCCTATTATCCGATTATAAATTTTCACTATATTTTAACTTATTTAACATTATTATGTCAAGTGATATTGGAATAAAATGGATGTACATTTTGATAATATTATAGACGGCTGTTTAAAATTTAATACTAAACAATACGTAAATATTAAAAATTACAAAGAATTTTAAAAATGAGTTGCATTTGACTAACTATAGTATTATAATAGGTAATTAGTAGCCTGTGAAAACAGCACTTTAATACTAATTGAGGGATGCAACGTGAAAAAGGTTGAGATTTTTACCGACGGAGCCTGTAAGGGCAATCCCGGCGCGGGAGGCTGGGGCGCAATCCTGCGGTATAAAGAAGTCGAAAAGGAAATCTCGGGGGGAGAAAAATACACCACCAACAACCGTATGGAGCTTACCGCCGTAATAGAAGCGTTAGAGCTTTTAAAAGAACCTTGTCAGGTTTCGCTTTATACCGACAGCCAATACATTGCAAACGCTTTAACTAAAGGCTGGGCAAAAAAATGGAAAGCTAACGGCTGGATGAGAAACAAAAATGAAAAAGCGCTTAACCCTGAACTTTGGGACAAGCTGTTAAACCTCTATGACGTACATCAAATAGACGTCAACTGGATAAAGGGCCACGCAGGCCACCCCGAAAATGAGCGTTGCGACAGACTTGCCGTTAATGCCGCCGAAAAATTTGTTTAATATAGATATTAATAGACATTCATATTAGAAAGGTATGATTAAATGAGAGAAATATATGCCGACAACGCCGCGACAACTAAGCTGTCCCCCGTTGTTCTTGAAAAAATGATGCCCTATTTGACCGAGGTTTACGGAAACCCGTCGAGTCTTTACGGTATCGGTCAGACCGCTAAAAAAGCGGTTGAGGACGCAAGAGCAAACATAGCGAAAAATATCGGCGCGGCTAATCCGAGTGAAATTTATTTTACCTCGGGAGGTTCCGAGTCAGATAACTGGGCGCTTAAAGGAGTTTGCCGCCGTCTTAAAAAGAGAGGCAAGAATCATATTATAACCTCAAAATTTGAACACCACGCAATTTTACACACCTGTAAAGCCTTGGAAAAAGAGGGTTTTGAGGTAACGTATCTCGATGTGTATGAAAACGGTATCGTCCACCCCGAGGACGTTGAAAAGGCAATAAGACCCGAAACCGCTATGGTTACAATTATGTACGCAAACAACGAAATAGGTACAATCCAGCCGATAGAGGAAATCGGAAAAATATGCAGAGAAAAAAAGGTTCTCTTTCACACCGACGCGGTTCAGGCGGCGGGTTATTGCAGGATTAATGTTTCAAAGCAAAATATCGACCTCCTCTCGATGACCGCGCATAAAATTCACGGTCCCAAGGGATGCGGACTTCTTTATGTGAGAAAAGGAATTTTAATAGACAATCTTATCGAGGGAGGCGCACAGGAGAGAAACAAACGCGCGGGAACAGAAAATATTGCAGGCATAGTAGGACTTGACGCCGCTTTACAAATTGCGGTAGATACTATGGACGAAAGAAATAAAAAGCTTGAAAAACTCCGTGACAAATTGATTGACGGACTTTTAAAAATTCCCAGAAGCCGTATTAACGGCGACAGAAAGCACAGACTTCCCAACAATGTCAATATGTGCTTTGAGGGAATTGAGGGCGA
The DNA here is from genome assembly GCA_947627345.1 of uncultured Clostridia bacterium. GTDB lineage: Bacteria > Bacillota > Clostridia > Oscillospirales > Acutalibacteraceae > Ruminococcoides. The sequence goes on along the minus strand of CANQVS010000006.1, from coordinate 1,006 downwards.
AAGCTTACTTCTTCGCCTTGAATTCAAGGGAATTTCCGCCTCGTCAGGTTCGGCGTGTACTTCGGGCAGTCTTGACCCGAGCCACGTTCTTCTTGCAATCGGACTTCCGCACGAAATTGCTCACGGAAGCACCAGAATGACGTTTGACGACACAACAACCGAGGAGGATATTGATTATATTCTTTCCGTTGTTCCTGAAATTGTAAAAACCCTGAGAGATATGTCCCCTCTTTGGGAAAGTATAATTAAAGGCGAAAAAAACGACGCTAAATTTATAAAGTAAAAGGAGAATTGTTATGGCATTCACATATTCCGAAAAAGTAATGGACCACTTCGCTAATCCGCGAAATGTCGGAGAAATAGAAAACGCAGACGGTGTCGGGGAGGTAGGAAACTCCAAATGCGGAGATATTATGAAAATGTATTTAAAGGTTGACGGAAACACTATCTCCGATGTTAAATTCAAAACCTTCGGCTGCGGCGCGGCTATCGCTACAAGCAGTATGGCAACGGAGCTTATAAAGGGCAAAACAATTGACGAAGCCCTAAAGCTTACCAACAAAGCGGTTATGGAGGCCCTCGACGGACTTCCGCCGGTAAAGGTTCACTGTTCCGTACTTGCGGAGGAGGCTATTAAATCCGCCGTTTCCGATTACTACAGAAAACAGGGCATTGACCCCGAACCAATTGTCGGTAAAATTGAGGAACACGAGCATTAATTACTTTAAAAGTATCGGGAAGATAGATTGAAATTCTATCTTCCCGATTTATTTTTATTTTTAGTTTTAAGGCGTAAAAACAATATAAAATTTCTCTCCAAACATTATATAAAGCCATTTATGTTATTTTTATATTTTAAGTGAAATAGAGCATAAAACGTCTGGGATATTAACGTCAAAAAGGGACTGCATATGCTAAACAAAGCGCTACATAACTTTTATGTTATATCCAAAGTGAAATAAAGCATATAACGCTTGGGGATATTAACATCAAGGAGGGACTGCAT